>JBGSLR010000101.1:0-14837 GCA_041740615.1 Desulfobacterales bacterium | reverse complement strand
CGACGCCAACCTGACCTCCGGACGGGTCAATGCATATCGGGCCCTGACCGCCGATCCCGCCGACTTCGAAGGTGAGAACGGTTCGGTCGTTCGTAAGGCCGCATCCGCCCCGGCGCCGGCGGCGGAAGAAAGCGGCGGCGGTGGTGGTTGCTTCATCGGTTCCTCGGGTGAGGGTTTCTCGCCTGCGGGAATGCTGCTGATCGCCCTTTTCTGCCTGGGCGCCGCCGGCATCCGCCCGGTTCTGAAAAGAGCATAGAGGACATCCGGCATGCGCCATTTTCTATCTTCCAAAGGCGCACTGCGGGAAAATGCAGACGCTGCATTCCATACAAAATCCCCCGTGCCCGATTTCGGCCATATCCTGCCGGGTGATGGGCAATCCGGCCAATAACCGGGGGAACAAGAGATCGAAACTGGTAATGTCATGATAGAGCCCGCAGGCCGGAACACCGATGACCTGTGCATCACCCATCCTGGCGATCAAGGTCATCGCCCCCGGCAGAATCGGCGCCCCGTAAATGATCTCCCGACAACCCGCATCCATAAGCCCTTGTTTGGTAACGTCGTCCGGATCAACGGAAAGCCCGGCGGTGGTCACCAGAAGATCGGCCCCGGCGTTCAGCAATGCCCTTACGCCCTCCCGAATCGCGACGCGATCATCCGGGGTGATGATCGCGTCGACGATGTCACATCCATATTGTTCCGCTTTGGAGCGAATGATGGGAACAAACCGATCCTGGATCAAACCGCGAAAAACCTCGGTGCCGGTCACCAGAATACCGATTTTCGCCCTGCGCATGGGCAGCACCTTCAATAGGGGGCCGTCTGAAAGTCCTGCCATGGCAACCTGGAAATCGTGCTCCGGAAGAAAGAGCGGGATGGCCCGGGAAGCCGCGAGCTTTTCGTTTTCAGCCAGTACCGTGTAGCGTTTGCGTGTGGCGCACATGACGCCAGGCACGCTGTTAAAGGCCTCCAGTTTGGGGGTGTCCACCCATAACACCCCCTTATACCGGGCGGTAAAGCTGACCTTGCCCTCGCGAGGAGGCCCCGTGAAGCAGACGCCTTCTCCGGCGATGGCGTTCGCAAACGCCATGGCGGCCTCATCTTCATGCACCCAGCCTTCCGGTTTTGCGGCATCGTCATCCACATACACCTGTTGACGTCCCATCTTCTGAAGACGACAGATATCCCCGGGCAGAATGGTTTGGCCTTTCCGAAACGCCGGACCCTTTTCACGCCCGGGTATGATTTGTGTCATGTCGTGGAGCAGACGCCTCCCCACCGCCTGTTCCGCAGGGACCACCGCCAATACCGGCCCCGCTGCGACTTCGGGCGTGTCCGCCACACACGTTGTTTCATACGGCGATTCCCCCCGGCAACCGCTGCAGATACCGCCTTGAATGCGCGGGTACGCCTCGCCGCACATCGGACAGGTGCTGATTTCGCCGTGGCTCCTCCGAACAAGATATTCCGATTTGATCCGAACCGCATTCATGGCGACCACCGCATCACCGGCATTCCGGATTTCGTCCATCAACCGTGGGAAGTCCTGATCCTTTTTGGGCTTGCGTTTATAAAACCAGCTATAAAACTCCGGCCATTTTCCGAGTTTTTTCGGGTCCAGAAATACCCGCACACCCTTGCCGCTCCCTTTATCATACAGCGTCAAGGCAAAGCGCCCCAAATCCGTCACTTTCAGCCAGCCGTTGCCGATGGTGCAACGGGACAACATCTGGATCGCATCCGGCAGGCAGCT
The DNA here is from genome assembly GCA_041740615.1 of Desulfobacterales bacterium. Taxonomy (GTDB): domain Bacteria; phylum Desulfobacterota; class Desulfobacteria; order Desulfobacterales; family SURF-7; genus DYJD01. Next base: position 13,081 of record JBGSLR010000101.1, on the reverse strand, counting down.
GTGCGTTTCACAGACGGCGTCAAACAGCACCTCCTCGTCCAGTTGCGCCATGGCGAGGGTCACCATCTTCACCCCGATGACAAGCCCCGGCGCCGGGTGACCGTGAAATTCCCGAATCAGCGCAAGAGACGCTTCATAGGTGTAGGATTCCCCTTTATGATTCCGGCACCAAAACGGGTTCCGGGCTCGTTCTTCCGGAATGGGCTGTGTGTTCGTATGTCCCATGACTGTTATTGCTCCCACATGTTACGATGCGTTACCCGAAGGATCGGGCGGGTTTCGCTGCCCGTCAAACCGGCTCCACGCGACACGGCACAAAACGGTGGAGCGGCGTTCCCATGGGATCTCTATGGGTATTCTTCGTCAGGCGATTGACGTTCATACCGTATACCTCACCGTCATAATTCAAACCGAACCCATGGGGTATCAGAACCGTGCCCTGACGGACCTGATCGCTGACCTGAATCTCTCCGCATTCAGTTCCCGCCACGGTTGTCACCCTTGCCGCTTGTCCGTCGACCAATCCCATGGATTGAGCGTCGGCAGGGCTGATCGCGATGGTGCAGGCCCGTTTCCCCTTGTTCCATTCCGGGTTTCGCATCAGGGTATTGATATTATATCGCATATGTCGACCGGCATTCAGAACCAACGGGAACTCATCGGGCAGTTTCAGACTCTCGGTCTCACCGGCGGCGTCAAGCCGAACGACCTGTTCTTCCATCTCGGGGATATATACTTCGATCTTGCCCGAAGGGGTCGGAAGACCGGCCAGGTTCTCATGGGGGTCGACCTTTCCTACCCAGAGCCCCTGGGGGGTGTCCAGCAGGGCCTGAAAGATTCGATTCCCTTGATCGATTCCCGGTTCAAAACCGGCCCGGGCCGCATTTTTGCGGAAGGTCTTGGGCGCCGTCATGAGCATTCCCCAGATAGCGGCCTTCGCGGCGCTGTCCCAAACGTCGCCCAAGGTCTTGGCCAGCACGAAGGGCATACGGGGCAGCGCGTTCGGCTCGGTTGCCGCCCATTCCATGAGCTTGGCCCCGAAAGTCAGTCGGTCGGCCTCGGCCGCCTGCCGCAGATCCACCGGGATGTCCGGTATCAGTCCCAACCCATCGGCCAGCCGGGTGAAGATCTGGGAGGCCTCCAGGCTCTGGGCCGGCGGATCGACAAGGGGACGCCGCAACTGCAGATAGACTTGGGGAAAGGTCCAGGGGAAAAAAGTAGTGTCCCAGGACTCGTAAAAGGAACGGCAGGGTAGCACATAATGGGCCAGCCGGGCTGTTTCGCTCATGACGATGTCGTTGACCACCAGCAGGTCGAGTCTCGCGAAGGCCTTTTCATAAGCCGTTGTATCGGGGTAGGATCGCAACGGGTTGCAGGCGCTGACAAGCACCGCCCGCAACCGTTCCGGATGGTCGCTGAGAATCTCCTCCGGCATCACCGCCGGCGGAAAGGAGCCGGCGGCGGCCGGAGGCATATTGGTTGCTACCGTCCGCCAGGTTTTCGGATCCCGCTCATCGGCATGGAATCCCATGGGCATCACCATTCCGGGGATAACATTGCCGCCGGGCACGCCGAAAATACCGCAGATGGCTCCCAGAATATTCATCAAGTAGGAGTTGAGCGTGCTGTGGCGCCCCATATAAATACCGAGATCCGGGTGCATGCACCAGCGTTTGGTGGTCATCAAGCGGCAGAGATGGAACACCGCATCGTAATCGAGCTGACAGACCGTGATGGCGGCGCGGCTGTCGAAACCGACGAACCAGGACCGGATTCGGTCCCAGCCCTCGACATGCCGGTCGATGTAGTCCGCATTCTCCCATCCTTCGGCAAGGATGATGGCGATCATGGCCTTGATCAGGAGAGCGTCGGTGCCGGGACGGACCGGGAGGTGGATATCGGCGATGGCGGCGGTTTCGGTCCGACGCGGATCGATCACCACCAGCAGACGCTCCGGGTCCTTGCTGAAGGCTTTCAGCACCCTTGGCGCCTGGGGCATCTGATGACTTTCCATGCCGTTCCAGCCCCAGCCAACCAGCATTTCCGATGCATGCTCGTCGGGCACGGCCACATTGTACTGCCGGCCCAGCATGCGGCCCAGGAGCCACCAGATACCGCTGAATTCCTGGCCGGCGGAGGAGTAATAGTAACGGGAGCCCATGTTTCGGAGAATGTTCAGACCGAAAGCCGCCTCCATATGGCCGCCCTGGGAGCTGCCGCCCATATACGCCAGGCAGCGCGGGCCATGTCGGTCCACCAGAGCGCGCATTTTATCGGCGATTTCCCCAATGGCCTGATCCCAGGATACGGGTTCCAGGCGTTCGCCCACTCGTTTCAAGGGTTCGGTCAGACGGTCCGCGGGGTATTGGTGGTAGATCACGTTGAGCCCTTTGCGGCAGGCATACCCCTGACTGCGCGGATTCTCCTGATCCGGCCGAACCTTGACCATCCGGTTGTTTTCCACCAGCACTTCCAGCCCGCAATTCTGGGCGCACAACACACATCCGGTTTTATGCCATCCGTTCATATCCCCTCCTTATTGACCCGTCCCATTTCACGGGTATTCGTTACCCTCGTCTCATTGTGCCCAAAGTCGCTGCAGGCATGCGACGCTGAAACAAAGAATTTTTCCCGATAGGCGTTGGGCGTGATATCGGTAACCCGGCGAAACAATTTCCGCAAAAAATTCGCATCTTCGTAGCCGACCTCCCACGCAATCTCCGAAACGGATTTTCGAGTGGTTTCCAGCAATAATTTGGCCTTTTCGATGCGTAACTTCTGCAGGTACTTGATCGGGGTATCTCCGGTTGCCTTTTTGAATCTGCGCTTAAAATGCCGCTCGCTCAGACCGGCCACCGACGCGGCGTCATCCATCGTAAGCGGTTCCGCGACTTTCGCTTCCATCCATTTCTGGGATCGAAGAACCGGTTCATCCCCATGGGCGATTGGAAATGTTTCCATGATATACGGATTCTGGGATACCTTGTCCCCATCGACCAGCAGAATTTTTCCGACACGGCGGGCAACCAACCGCGAACTGACCGATTCCAGAAGATGGAGGAACAATTGAACCCAGGCCAGCGTGGCCCCGGAACAATATACGCCGCCGTCGGCCGTAAAGAGTCGCTCCGTCTGCAGTTTCACTTCCGGGAATACCTGTTGAAACTGATTCGCGTACAGCCAGTTGGTGGTTCCCACCCGTCCGTTCAACAACCCCGTGCGGGCCAATAGGAACGTTCCGGTGCATAATCCTGCCAGGGAGGCCCCCTTTGCATGCATGGCCCGCAACCACTTAAGGACGGATTCGTCTATTTCAAATGCGGGTTTCATGCTGCCGATAAACCCAGGAATGACCACCAAGTCTGTGCCGGCGACATCCGCAATCGCCTGATGCGCTTCGATTTTCATGTTACCCCGGCAAGTGACCGCTTTCCCTGTAGCGGTAACGATCTCATGGTGAAACAATGGGGAAGCGTTTGGATTTGTAAATTGGTGAACATCATTGGCGATACCAAGGGCATCGGCAAAACCGGAAAGCAAGGACAAAGAAATCGTATCGGTTGCAAACAGCGAGACATGCAGCATGCACTCGTCCCCTTTTATTGAGGTTTGTATCCCTAATTATAATTGCCTGCGCCATTTTACAAGTGGCATAAATGACAAAATACGGTTTGTTCCCGCCATAACAAAACCCAATCCTCCCTGATTCTGAGAAATGAATTCCCCCAGAATACAATGCGTAAAATTCATTTCACGGCGCTTGATTCCCCAATATCCGCCACTGCCGCCCTATTCTTGTTCCGGCATATGGCAACCATGAAAAAATCAAGACAGAATGAAAACGCCATTCCGAACTTCAAGGTAGTGGTTGGAGTGGCGTATAGATAGCCGCCATGTTGTGACCTCCGCTTTGGATTTTGTAGACTTTTTACGACTTCATTCCACAAGTTGCATTCTCAATATCATTGACACACAAACGCGCTCCGCATATAGTCCGATACGAAAAAAGCAAGATCTTATTTTTCATTATCAAAGCTGCTATTTTCAGCATAGTCGTAACACTTCCAGACACACTGGGAAAAAGTACCGGGGAAAAATGATGTTTCAAAGGAATATTCCAAGGAAGAACCTATACAGGAGTCCTCGCCGCGCGGCTGCGCCCTGGCGGCAGGCCTCGCCATGCAGTTAATATAGTTAAATAAGCACCTTATCTTTATTCGGCGATTAAAGACAGTGCCCTATAGGAAAGGTCCAACATGAAAGAGATATCCCTGCAAACACGAGCCCAGACTGAGATGATCGATATCACCTCCGTCGTGTGTCAGGCAATGCGCGAGGATGAAATCGAAGACGGCATTTGTCTGGTTTACACCCCACCGCGATCAACATCAACGAAAACGCCGATCCGGACGACGTCCCATACAATATGATAGCCACACTTGATCGGTCTGTACCTTTAAACGTCAATTACCGTCATGCGGTAGGCAATTCCGCAGCCGACGTCAAATCTTCACTGATGGGCGCCTCCGAACTCGTCATCATTGAAAATAGCCGCCCGGTTTTGTATACCCGGCAACCCAACTTTTTTTGCGAATTCGACGGACCGCCCACCCGGAAAGTCCTTATAAAATTTCTTCTTGCCAAATCACCTAAAACAGTTTGTCAGATCATGTATGGTTTGATTTCAACGATTATTCTATCGTTGCGGATTGTGAAACTAATTGATTGATGTCGGAGGTTGCAATTATGGACTGGAAAGTTAGTTGGGGAAATATAGATCGTAGGGAATTTATCATTAAATCCGCCAAAGGCGCGGCGGGGATTATGCTGTTATCACAGTTTGGTTGCGGAGGTGGGGGAGGAGAAAACGCAACACCCTCCCCCCGATATGATGTCGGCGACGAGGCCTCCCGGAATGAGGCCATGGCGGCCGTCAATGCAAAATTGACCGAACTTGCGGGGCTTGACGTTGACACCAAGACGCAGCAAGTTGCCAATTACATGGCCGGAATGTCCGCCTTTCAAAATGTGACCGTATTAGCGGAAGGTGTTTGCATCTATGCTGAATTCAAAGAGAACGGCAAACCTTACATGGTTACACTCGGCCGCACACCGGGAATTGACGACCGGGCAACAATAACGCTTCCGGACAGCATGTTCGCGTCCTCCTCTGTCTCCGGGAAACTTGAACAGGCCATCCACATCCCCGACCGTAAAGGCGTCTGCATGGCGGCCGGATTTGATGTCTTGGAGGAGGCCGGATTTGATCCGAGCAAACCCAATACCAAGGCAACCGCACATATGGCGCAGATTGCCAACATGCTGACTCATGATCGCTCGGGATACGTGCTCAATTCGCTCAATTGCACATACGAGGGCCTCAAATCTCTCGAGAACATACGGCCGGCGGTTTTATATCTGAACATGCACACCTGTGTGGGCGAAAATCAAATTGCCTTGGTGACACAAACCCCCTGGCCGGACAAAATAGAGAACAGTACGATGGCCGCAGATTATTTTTCCGAGCCCCCCCTGATCGTTCCTTGCGAAGCCAATTTCATCGACAAAAACGACAATGAAGTCTGGCTGACCTGTGTGGGGGTCACCAAAGAGTTCGTTCTGCAATACTGGAATTTTGCCAAAGACGCCTTGGTTTATTTCGACGTTTGTTACCTCGGCTGGGATACGGCCGGAGGAGGAGAGCCGGCCATCGCGTTTCGCCAGGCCTTGCTGAGCATCGGCGCTGGCTGCGTCGTTGCCTGGCGGGGCAGTTCCAGCGGGACCTGGTGCTATCCTGCCGCAAAAGTTTTCTTTGATCGTCTTTTAGGTATGAATCTGTATCAACCGAACACGCCCAACCAAAGGCCGTTCCCTCCGGATCAGGTTTACGCGGAAATCAAAAAGCGAAACCTCGATAAGGGCGACAAGACCACCCGCTATATGACCCTGACTCCTGAACACCCGACCGGCGGCATGCTCGTTCCCACCATCAAAAGCCTTCAGGTTTCAGAGCGCATCTATGAAGAAAATGACGGCCAGCCGGTGGACCAGAGCACACTGACCGTCAAGGGCGACTTCGGAAACGCCAACGGCCGGACCATTAAGGTGACCGTCAACGATCAAGAAATGAAAAATCTTCAAATTAACAAGGATGCCAACGGCGACATCTCAGACCTCGAATGCGATTTGCCGATGGACCCGGGCGATGCGGGATTTGCCGGCAAAGTTGTGGTATCCATCGATGATCACAAAAGCAACGCCGTCAATCTCACCCTGTGGCGCTGGACGCTCAAGCAGGATTTTCAACAAACCAAGGACCAGGTTTCGTTCGTTCAGACCGTCAATTGGGATGTTTATATCCGGGCCGACGCGCATCCCTATCGGGATGAGGCAGGCGGTGAAATGCAGCAACCAGATGCATTCGATTTCAAAGCGGCGCCCGGCTCAAAAGTGACGTATACGTTTACGGCGACCGGTCCAAATGGTTTGTCCTGTACGAATCCATCGGGCACCCTACCGTATGGTATCAGGATAGAAAGCAACGTGACGAAGGGCTACATCTTCGAAGGAAAAATCAACATCAAGGAAGGCAAAATTACACTGGATAACTTCTTCGGTTATCCCATCTGGTTGACGAAAGCGCCAACGGCCATGGGCTTGTTTCTGGATCCAGCCTATGTCTCATGGCCGGCGGTGTCGGATGATAAAGAATATTATTTCACCAACGACTACAATATTCAGAGTGGTGATTTGGTTGGAAGTTTGAAAGTGACAAAAACGAATCTGCACTTTGATCAATGCGTGCCTACCCATAAACCGGGGGCTTCCATCTCTCTGGCAGGAGAGGATATGAACGCTCCCTACTAAACTTGAAATCCGGAAGGGCGGTCCCGTTATTCGAGGCCGTCCTTTTTTTCATTCTCAAATTGCTGTCCTTTCTCACCTGGATATCGTAAGGGAAGCCGGTCGCCAATAAACCGCAGGATAAATCGTTGCCGGAAGAAACGCACAGTTTCCGGTCATTGCAAAACGCGCCGCCATGTCGCTCGGCCCAAAAGAACTCATGGCGTATCGGTGTCATAAATCACACTCAGAAACACTTCGTTTAAGATATCTTTTTTTATCCCCGGATCATAATTTGGAGGTGAAAAGGCCTTTCAGTAATCGGGCCGTCGAGTGCACTTTACGGCCATGGACCGACCGTTTGCGAATTTTCATGCGGTAAAGAAAGTCGTTCCCACTGTTTGAACACTTCTTGCCAGTGTTTGGCATAGTGCAACTCATTAAAAATGAGACACATTGCTTCAGCCATCCCGCACTTCTATCACTTCGGCGACTCCGGTGTCAAATTTGTTTAACCTGGTATGGCTTCAACATATCCGTGTTCGATCTTTTGGAAGAAGGCTATGGGTATCTGGAAAGAATCACATGAAAATCGAATTTTTCAAAAATGCCAGTTCGGAAAACCAAATCACCTGGAAACTACAATCGAATATATCCTCTCCACTCCGGATTTATAAAATAAATAGCGATGATGCTGATCAACCTGTGTAATTTGTAGCTCTCTAACTTTGAACGGAATAAGCGTAAATACCGATCCACAAATTTTACAAATCAAGTATTCACTTTTTCTATCATTTAAATGGCGCTTTCTTTTTCAGAGGCACACCTTTTTAATTTCCGTCTAAAACCTCACGAACTTTGATGGCCAGTTCTTTTTTGGAGAAGGGCTTTGGGATAAAATGGACGCCCACATCCAGAACGCCGTGATGTGCAATGACATTGGCCGTATAACCAGACATGAAAAGTACTTTCAATTTCGGGTAACGAGGAATCAACTGATTGGTCAAATCGCGGCCGTTCATTTCAGGCATCACCACGTCGGTTATCAATAGCTGAATCTCTCCATCGTGTAAATCGGCAAGCCGGATCGCTTCGGCCGGTGAATGAGTCGCCAATATGATATAACCCAAATCTTCAAGCATGGCCTTGGTAATGTTCAAGATCGATGGTTCATCTTCAACCAGCAGAAGGGTTTCCTCGCCGGCTGGATTAGTTAGGTCGCTTGTTTTTCTGGTTTCCTCTATCATTATCGATTGGCAACTGGGAAGGTAGACCCGGAAGGTGCTACCATGCCCTGGTTCGCTATAAGCGTTGATAAACCCGTCATTCTGCTTGATGATACCGTATACCGTTGACAGGCCCAAGCCGGTTCCTTTACCGAGCTCCTTTGTCGTATAGAAGGGTTCGAAGATATTCTTCAGGGTTTCTTTGTCCATGCCGCAACCGTTATCGCTCACGGAGAGAGCGACAAAATCACCAGGTTTGAATCCATCATGGACTTTACAATATACTTCATCAAATGTAACGTTAGCCGTCTCAATGGTCATTTTCCCCACATCTGGAATGGCGTCACGCGCGTTGACGGCCAGGTTGGCTAAAAGCTGGTCGATCTGTGATGGGTCCATTTTGACCGGCCATACATTATCGCCGGGTTTCCAGATCAGGTCGATATTTTCACCAATCAGTCGTTTTAACATTTTAAGGATATCTGTAATAGAATTATTTAAATTCAACGATTTGGGTGCAATGGTCTGCTTTCTGGCAAAAGCCAGAAGTTGCCGAACCACGCTGGTGGAGCGTTGGCTTGCCGAAATGATTTCCTGTATGTTGTCCTGAAGGCACCCGGAAGTTGGAACAGAATCCAGCGCCATCTCGGCATTGCCGATGATGATACTCAGCATGTTGTTGATATCATGGGCCACGCCTCCCGCCAGTCGGCCGATTGATTCAAGCTTCTGAGCCTGTGCCAGCTGATTTTGGAGATTCCGTGCTTCGGCTTCGATCTTTATTCGCTCTGATATGTCATGGTAGTTTAGCAATACGCCATTAATAAGCGGTTCATTTGAAAGGTTCGTCGCAGTTAGTTCAATGAACTTGTATGAGCCGTCTTTACATCTATATCTGCACTCCAACTTTTGTGTTGCATGATCCTTTTCAACAAGTGCATAAAATACCTTTTGAACCTGATTAAGGTCATCAGGGTGAACCGTTATCCAAGCATCCTTTCCAATGATATCCTGGGGGGACCAACCAAACCATTTTTCAATATTGGGGCTTTTATAGGTTATCTTTCCATTGGTTCCGATGATGCCAATAACATCTGAAATATTTGATATCATGGCAGATTGCTTTAATTCGCTTTCGGCAATCTCTTTATTTGCTCTAACAAGTTTTTGCGCCATCTGGGTTTTATCATCCACCTCCTGTTTCAGTCTCTGATTGAGTCTGAGCAGTGTAGCCATTGATTCACTGAGAGCCAAGAGCTCTTGACCGGATATTTCAGGTATCTCCGCATCGAAGTTCCCTCTGGCAACTTCTTTTGAATATGAAATAAATCTTCTGATGGGAACGGTGATGGAGCGTATCGTCAACCAGGCTAAAATTGCGGTGAGCCCAACGGAAAGGATCAGTATTCCAATAGATAGAAATTTGATGAATAAGGAAATGTTACGACCAAGTCTATCTGAACTATCAGAAAAATCATTTTCGAGTTCTCTATATAATTTTTCAATTTCTTCAATTTTTTCGATATGCGTCTTTTTTATCAATACATCGTCCGCGACAAACACTTCATGAAAATGAACATCCACCTGCAGGCCGAGTCTGTGGGCTTGCCTGGCAAGATCGACCATATGGCGCAGCAGTGGATACCAGTAGAGCAAATGTATTCTGTTAACAAGAATTTCGGATATATTTCTGTCGGCTTCGGCATACGTTTTTTCAACGATATCCGCGAATTCTTTTTTCGTTTTTTGGGTTCTCATCTCAAGAAGATTGCCGAAAACCCGGTTGTAGGACTGGGTGATAGCCCATTTTTCTTTAAAAGTGTTCAGGTCTGCCGGATTGTTGTGATGGAAATATCGATCAAAAAAAAGAAAGGCCTCAACCCGTGATATGGTATGGGTTCTTTCAAATCGTGCAATGGCTGTAATAACTGTAAGGGTATTGCTTGTCCAAATAAAGATTAGAACCATCATAAGCATAATGACACCGACAATGGCTGTAAGAAGATAAAGTCTGTTTTTTATGGAACCTGCGATGCGGTTTCTTATATAGCTTAGCATGAAAGCCTCGAATGTTGAAAATGATTTGGGAAAGGATCGCTTTTTTAGGAAGAGTAAAATATGATTGTTATTTTAAACAAAAGGTTCATCCTATATCATAAGATATTATTTCAGCGCAGCTTTAATACGACCGAATTACCGATTCCCTCTTACATTGACGTTGCTGGATGCGATAAAATAAAAATAACCATTAATATCAAAAAAATGCCATATATACCATAGGGCCATTTCAGACGCAGCAATTCTCGGTGAAAGTTCAGAATGAACGCGTCGGCCTTAAAAATGGGGGGGGGACAGCCACATATTTATCTATCATAGCGAGTTTCTACTGGCGAATGAAAGTTTGTTCAAAACAAGTGGGCATCTGTTCGGTCGCCGTGGCATAGCGAAGACAAAAGGATGCCTGCTCCACCGATAGTGGATTCAAACAACATGGCGGTTTTAATAAGATTCAGATTGTAAGTTTACCGATCAGGGGCTCTTATCTCGGGCGGATCGGCCACATTGCGTAGGAGGTGCTCAAAGTCGCGGAATAACATTATTCGTATTGCCACACGCAGGTTGTTCCAATACTCTTTTCGCGAACTGAATTTACTCCGGCAATACTGATATCCCCTGTCGCATAGTTCCAGGATTTGATGAATTGAAAAAGCCAAAAGGTTCAGTAGGAAAAAATTATTCGACAGAAAATGCTGGCCATGACCAAAATTATGTTCAACATGGTATCCCTGATTTTTGAGCGTATTGAAGGTTTCGTTTTCAATTTTCCAGCGGGCGCGACCGGCTTTGACCAGCTCTTGCACATTGTCTCTGGTTACGACGATATCGGTCACCCAGCTATTGTGATAGGTGGTTTTCTGTCCGACTTTCAGCCAATATTCAATAAAGTTAATGTTGTCGGCATTGGGGCTGCCGTTGAGTGGAACTTCATTCACCCAGCGATAATGATGCACCCGGTCTTTGGTTTCGGCTAATTGCAGCTTCTCCCCATGGCCTAAGCCGCCCAGTTCATTGACCCATTGAAAAAGAACGGTGTGATCATCGGGTTTGGCCACCAGAATGTAAGACATGCCGGCTGATTTGAGGGTATCGATAAAAGGTTGCTTGGAATAAAGACCGTCTGCCGTGATGATGATCGGGAGCTTGGGATGGGTTGCACGGATTTTTGAGATAATGCGTTTTCCGGCCGATATCTCACAATCCTGTTTGTCACGACCGTCTGTGTTTGCCACCGGTTCCGGCGCGAGCCAGCAGTTTTAACTGAATGTCATTCATCGCAGCCGACAAGGGTTCAAGGGCTTATTGAACTTTTTTTTCGCAAAGACAAATACTGAAATTTTACAACGCATTGAATTAGTTAAATAAAAACACCTAGACATAACCCCTATATTTTGTTATATATATCATTAGATGGTCAATATATAGGGGTGTCGTGTACACAAAAAAGCATCTCAGTTTCAGCGCAATGCGAAAATCGGTCGGTGGGATCTTCAACCAGATCGATGATCACCGGCAATCGGGCAAGATCAACTTTAGCCTGCACGATTGCCTCATGAGCGCTTTTGCGATGATGTTTTTTCAAGACCCTTCGCTGCTTTCATTTCAACGCCGTATGCAAGAGCGCATGCAGTGCAGTAATTTAAAAACAATGTTCGGGGTAAACGATATTCCAAGTGACGCAGTATTACGAAAAACCCTGGACGCCGTTGAAACCCAAACTATCAATCCTTGCTTTTCGATTTTATTTGAACACCTGCAGCGAGGCAGGCAGCTTTTGCTCTACAAATTGAATAGCGACCACTATCTTATCGCGCTTGACGGTTCGCAGTACTTTTCTTCCGAAGCAATCAATTGCCCGAGCTGTTTGACCTACAAGGGAACCAAAAGTAAGCTGCGCTACTCGCATCAAATTTTGCAGGCCGTCATGCTTCATCCCGATGTGCGTCAGGTGATACCGCTTGCTCCTGAGCCGATCATCAAGGCAGATGGCAATGAAAAAAATGACTGTGAACGCTCTGCCGGCAAAAGACTGATTGCCAAAATCAGAGCAACGCATCCCAAGTTAAAAATCATGGTCGCCGGCGATGGTCTTTATTCTAATCAGCCGTTTATCGATGTGCTCAAAGCCCACGCCATGTCCTTTGTCCTAGTGGCAAAGCCCACCGATCACAAAATTTTGTTCCAATGGATCGAAGAGCTCGATGGCTTAGGTGGCGGTGAACACATGCAGCTTTGCGACCAAAAGGGCCGGCGCCACCATTACCGCTGGGTGAACCAGGTACCGTTAAACGGCACCCCTGGTGCCGATCAGGTCAATTTCTTTGAATACTGGCTCACCGTGGATCAAAAAGTGACCTATCATAACAGCTGGGTAACCGACCAAACGGTGAGCGAGCAAAACATCGTTGATCTGGTCAAGGCCGGCCGGGCCCGCTGGAAAATTGAAAACGAAACGTTCAATACCCTCAAAAATCAAGGCTACCATCTCGAACACAATTTCGGCCACGGCCAGCAATATTTATCGAACAACTTTTTTGTGTTGAACCTGCTGGCCTTTTTCATTCATCAGGTCCTTGAGCTGTGCGACACGGGCTATCAGCATTGCCGTTCAAAGTTCAGTTCCCGCAAAGAGTATTGGAACAATCTGCGCGCAGCGATCAAACTGATGATGTTCCATGATTTTGAGCACATGTTGCGTTATGTGGCGAATCCGCATGAAATCTGGGCCCCTGACTGACAGCCAATCAGACAAGACCTCATCTGATACCTGATCGGTAATCACCGACAGGTAGAGCTGTTGCCATCGCCTTGCCTCCGCGCCCTATCTTTGTTGCATTTTTCCAAAATTCGTTCGCCGAACGATGAAAAACAGAGTACCATCCGTCAGTCCAAGGCTTCATCCCCTGCCTATCAGTCCCGCCTTAGGCCATTTGGCTGTTCAGTTAGAATTGCTG
>JBGSLR010000100.1:0-20844 GCA_041740615.1 Desulfobacterales bacterium | reverse complement strand
GGCATATCGTTATAAATATGATCAAACAGGAAAAAACGTTCAAGGGCAGTATCCAAACAAAAAGACTCAAAGCTGGCTGGGAAAACAACTACATGTTGAAAATCCTTAACTCTTGAAAAAAGATGTGCGATTGCCCTGGGTGTGGTGAAAAATGATGCAACACCCGAGCAGGGGGCGGGCGATTCCACGCCGGAAACACCATCAAGGCCGGTTGACAGCCAAAATATTGGCATCGCCAGGGTCAAGATTTCGTCGAAAATGACGATGATTGATAAATGAACTGGTTGTAATGGAATGGAATGGGTCGTTTTGTAAGGGAAATTTACTCAAAACAATGTCGTCCTATGTGTGTGGCATTTAATTTGCATTTGATTTATTCGAACGCATTCTCACCCAACCATCAAATACAGGACAACTTGTGGAGGGAACAATGGACGTCTTGGGACTTGATATCGGATTTGGTTTCACCAAAGCCTCCAACGGAAAAGAAACCATTATGTTCAAATCGATTTTCGGCGAGGCGGTGGATATTCAGTTTCGCTCCGATTTCGGTAACAGCGCCTTCACGAGCAATCTGCATGTGACCATTGGTGAGAAGTCGTATTTTGTCGGTGACTACGCCGAACAGCAATCCAATGTGCGGCAGTTCACCCTGGATCAGGAAAAGCTGTTGACCGAATTTGCGAGAATACTCGCCCTGACGGCGGCCGGTAAGTTTTCGGAAAAAGAACAGCCCATGAATATCGTGTCGGGTCTTCCTGTGGCCTATTTCAAGGACAACAATGTCCGACTTGCCAAAATTCTGACGGGGCATCATAACATCGTGTATCATCGACCGGATGGTACAGATGTAACGCGCCGAATCAACATCAAGAAAGTGCGGATGATGCCGCAGCCTCTGGGCAGTTTTTTCAATTTGTTGATGGATGAAAAGGGAAAGATCGTCAACATGGATCTGACGCACCAGAAAGTGGGTGTGGTCGATATCGGGTTTCGCACGACGGATTATACCATTTTCGATCGGTTGCGGTATATCGATCGCGGCAGCGCGACCATGGATACGGGGATCTCAAAGGTTTTCCGGGTTATCGCCAACAAACTGCAGGAAAAAACCGGCATCAATGTGGAACTGTACCGGCTGTATGGCGCGGTTGAAAGCGGTATCATCAAGATGCGAGGACAGGAGTACGACATCTCCAAGATCCGCGACCAGGTATTCAAGCAGGCCTCCGAGGCCATGGCAAATGATATCGACCGATTGTGGACGGATGACTGGGACATGGATACGATCATCCTGACTGGCGGGGGTAGCGCGGAACTGGCGCCCCATTTGAAGCCCCTCATCAACGGCAATGTGATTCCGGTGGAAAAAGGAATCGACGCCCGGCTCAACAATGTTCAGGGATATCTGAAATACGGCCGTTACATCTGGGGCGAATCCGGTTTGTGCGCCTCACCCAATACTCCCGTTCCGGATGAGGCGGCCGCCTAGATTTTTCCCGCCAGTGGTATCTCATTGACAAATTCCATACAGGAATTATAGTGGTGATACTGATTGCCAAGCTATGAAAAATCTGCCCATGGATACAGAGGAGGAGGTAAAAGATGAAGCAGACGAAAAGCGGATTGAAGTTAAGCGAATTGATTAAAAAAGCAATTGCCGATTGCGAGGTCACTCCCGGGGAATATGACGAAATTATGGAGGAGGCCCATGGCGACGGTGTGATTGACGACCATGAACGAAAATTGTTGCAGCAATTTCAGGAAATGCTGGCGAATCAGACCATCAAGAGAGTACGCGGCTGATCATCGCATATATCCATTGAGCAACGGAAGAAAGCGCTTTTATAAAAAGCGCTTTCTTTATTTTTGGTCGAACCCACGGTCATGACGCGTCGTCGGTTTTGCAAGGGTAATCAACCATTTACAAAGGCGGTATATTCGGTTTCCTTACATGCATTGGCGCTCAGTTGGCCGCAGGCGGCTGCGATGTCCTGGCCTTTGCTGTGTCGAATAATGGCCGTGTGTCCCCGGTCATGAAGGCATTGCAGGAAAGCCGAGACTCTACGATCATCCGGGCGATTGAAATCACATCCGGGGTGTTCATTGAAGGGAATCAAGTTGATTTTAGCCTTCAATGGGCGGAGAAAACTCGAAAGCCGCTGGGCGTCCTCCAGTGAGTCGTTGATATCCCGAATCAGAATATATTCAATGGTGATTTTCCTGCGGGGCGGAAGGGGATAGCGGGCGCATGCGTCTAAGAGCGATTCGATGGGAAATGCTCGGTTGATGGGCATCAACATGCTTCGTGTCTTGTTATCGGTTGCGTTTAATGATATGGCCAAATTGACGGTAGACGCCCGTCCAAGGGCCGGTATGTTGGAAACCAGGCCCGCGGTGGAAACCGTCACCCGCCGGCTGGAGAATTTCAACCCGCTGTCGCTGTCCGTTATCGTGTCGATGGCGCGGATAACATTGTCTAAATTGGCGAGGGGCTCGCCCATCCCCATGAAGACGATATTTTTCAATTGCTCGGGGGAATCCATGTTTTTTTTCACATCCCGGATTTGAGCAATGATTTCGCTTGTTTCGAGGTTGCGGACAAATCCCTGTTTGGCGGTCATACAGAAGCGGCACCCCTGGGCGCATCCGACCTGGGTGGAGATGCACAGGGTGTGGTGGCTTTTTTCCGGAATCAGAACGGTCTCGATACGGTTGCCGTCCGACAGCTGGAAAAGATATTTCCGGGAGCCGTCATGGGATGTTTCGATCCGATCAATCCGCAATCGTTCCATGGTGAAGGCGGCAGACAGCCGGTTGCGGACGGATTTCCCCAGGTCGGTCATTTGATCGAAATGGTCGGCTTGCTGAAGATAGATCCATTTAAAGATCTGCTCGGCGCGGAAGGGACGGATGTCTTGATCCGCAAGCCACAGAATTAACTGGCTTTTGCTCATGTTTTTTATGTCGATAACGGGATCCGTGATATTCATGTCGCTACTGGTTGTTGATCGTTGATTATTTCCCTTGACATACCATTACTGAAATATTAATTTCAAGAGTTTAGTTTTTTACTAAGGGGTGTTGCCTCGATGTTTGATAGTTTAAGCGACCGACTCAATTCGGTATTTAAAAAATTAAAAGGGCAGGGCAAGCTGACGGAAAACAACGTTGAGGAAGGGCTGCGCGAAGTTCGCATGGCCCTCCTTGAAGCGGATGTCCATTACAAAGTCGTCAAGCAATTCATTGCCGATGTCAAATCACGCGCCATGGGGGGCGAGGTGCTGACCAGCCTGACTCCCGGACAGCAGGTGATTAAAATTGTGAACGAGACCCTCACGGAATTGATGGGGGCTCATCACGAGGAGCTGCAACTGGGCGGAACCAAACCGGCGGCGATTATGCTGGTTGGATTACAAGGTTCGGGTAAAACGACGACGGCGGGAAAGCTCTCGATTTTACTGAGAAAGATGGGCAAAAAACCGTTGCTGGTTCCAGCCGATGTGTATCGTCCGGCTGCGATCGACCAGCTGACCAAGCTGGGCAGCCAGTTGGGCGTTCCGGTTTTTCCATCCAGCACAGAGATGGACCCGGTCGATATTTGCAGTCAGGCCAAGAAGAACGCCGTTCAATCCGGTTGCGATACCATCATTCTGGACACCGCCGGTCGTCTTCACATTGACGAGGCTTTGATGGGTGAGCTTCAGCGCATCAAGGCGGCGACCTCTCCCTCGGATATTCTGCTGGTGGCCGATGCCATGACCGGACAGGATGCGGTGAATATCGCCCAGTCCTTTGACAGTCATCTGGACATCGGGGGCGTGATATTGACAAAGATGGATGGTGACGCCCGGGGTGGCGCAGCTCTTTCCATCAAGTCGGTCACCGGCAAACCGATCAAGTTTATCGGCGTTGGTGAAAAACTGAGCGAACTGGAACCTTTTCATCCGGACCGGATGGCTTCTCGGATTTTGGGAATGGGTGATGTGTTGACCCTGATCGAGAAGGCCCAGACGATGGTGGATGAAAAAAAAGCCGTCGAGCTGGAAAAAAAGCTCCGGAAAAGCGAGTTCACTCTTGAGGATTTTCGAGATCAGATGGTTCAACTTCGCAAGATGGGTTCCATTAAAGACCTGCTGAAGATGATTCCCGGAGTGGCGAACAACAAACAATTTAAAAAAATGGAAGTGGATGAGCACGAATTGGTCCGGGTGGAGGCTATCATCAACTCCATGACACCCAAGGAGCGACGTCAGTACACGATCATCAACGGCAGCCGCCGCAAACGGATTGCGGCCGGCAGCGGCACTCGCGTGCAGGATGTGAATGTACTGCTGAAGAATTATGCGCAGATGATGAAAATGTTTAAAAAAATCAATAAAGGCGGCTTGCGATCCCTCGGTCGCGGGTTAATGCCGTTTTAAAGGAGAAAAAAGCATGTCAGTAAAAATCAGGTTGGCCAGACATGGCGCGAAGAAGAGACCCTTTTACCGTATCGTTGTTGCCAACAGCGAGAGCCCTCGAGACGGTCGTTTTTTGGAGATCGTCGGAACGTACGACCCGGTGGCGGATCCGGCCGAGGTGCATTTGAACAACGACCGATTGAAATATTGGGTGGATCAGGGCGCCGTCCCCACCGATACGGTGAAAAATCTGTTGAAAAAGGAAAGCGCTGCAACTCAAGCTGCATAGAGATGGAACTCCAATTTCTCAATCACCAATGAAGGAGGCGGGGCTATGAAAGATCTGATCAGGTACATCGCGCAGGCACTGGTGGATAATCCAAATGAGGTGACGGTGTCGGAGGTGACTGGAAATCAGACTTCGGTCCTGGAGCTGAAAGTGGCCAAGGAGGATCTTGGTAAAGTGATCGGGAAACAGGGCCGGACGGCCCGCGCCATGCGTACCATATTGAGTGCGGCGGCCGCAAAGGAAAAGAAACGGACCGTCCTGGAGATTATCGAATAGGCTGATGATGACGGATGGTTTCATCACCATGGCGGAAATTGTCGGTGTCCATGGTGTCAAAGGGGAACTGCGGGTGCGTTCATACGCCGAGGATGCCGCTCTTTTTCAGCCCGGCGGGCGGATATTGATCGATTGTCCGCGCACGGGCCGACGGATGCATACTCTTAAGTGGGTACGTCCCCATAAGCGGATGCTCTTGTTCGCATTGGAAGGACTGGACAGTCGCGACGAGGCAGAGGCGTTGATCGGCGCGGAAATTCTCGTGGCAAGAGAACAAATGCCGGAACCGGAAGAGGGGGCCTACTACTGGTGCGACATTATCGGACTCCATGTCTATGAGGAGGACGATACCTATCTGGGACGTATTGAAGAGATTATTCCCACCGGTAGCAATGATGTTTATGTGGTGATCGACGGTGACAAGGAAACCCTGGTTCCCGCTCTTCAAACGGTGATACGATGTGTTGATTTGCAGGCGAAGCGTATGCGGGTGAATCTTCCCGAAGGACTGTAACCAAGCGTGCGCGCTACAGGTGGTGTTGTAGAAAAATGAATTTCGCGGTTCTGACGATCTTTCCGGAAATGATCGTCTCGTTTTTAGGGTTTGGGATCGTCCGGCGCGCCGTTGAGCGCGGTCTGATCACCGTCGATGCGTTGGATATCCGCGATTTTGCCGAGGGGCGGCACCGCGTGACGGATGATAGACCCTATGGCGGTGGCTGCGGCATGTTGATGAAACCGGAGCCGCTGTCCAGTGCGATTCATGCCGCAAAATGCCGGATGCCTTCCGCCAGGGTTGTTCTGTTGTCTCCCCAGGGAAGGTCGTTCGATCAAAACATGGCGCGCGCCTTGTCAACGGAAGCGCAATTGATTCTGGTTTGCGGCCGGTACGAAGGAGTGGATGAACGGATCATTCTGGATCAGATCGACGAGGAAATATCCATCGGCGATTATGTGCTGACAGGAGGCGAACTGGCGGCTGCGGCCGTTATCGATGCGGTCACGCGATTCATTCCAGGGGCGCTGGGGGGCGAAGGCTCCGCCGAGAGAGATTCTTTTGAGGAAGGGCTTTTGGGGCACGCCCAGTATACCCGGCCGCCTGCGTTCCGGGGTGAGGATGTCCCCGAAGTGCTGTTGGCGGGTAATCATCGGGAGATTGAGACTTGGCGGCTGGAATCCTCGTTGATCCGGACGCTATTAAAAAGGCCGGATCTTTTGAAAAAGAAAGCCTTGAATGACCGGGAAATCGGAATATTGAAAAAATGGTGCCGCACGATTGAAGAGATCATCGCCAGCTGATGTATATGTGGCCCTGATTCATTATCCGGTGGTCAATAAAAATGGTGAGACTATCGCTTCCGCCGTGACCAACCTGGATTTGCATGATATTGCAAGAACGGCAAAGACTTACGGTTTGGGGGCTTTTTACGTAGTGACGCCGCTGGTGGATCAGCAGGCGATGGTCAAGCGGATTGTTTCCCACTGGTCCGGCGGCGTAGCCGCTTACAAGAATCCGGCCCGAAAACGAGCCTTGGAATTGGTTCGGATCATGGATTCAGTGGCGGCCGCAAAGGCGGATATCCGGCGAAATACCGACGGGAATCTCACAACCGTGATTACCAGCGCCCGGCGCAAACCGGGTGCGCTCGGTTTTGAAGACATGCGATCCCGTCTGGGGCAAAACGGCGCTTTTCTGTTTCTCTTCGGAACTGCGTGGGGGCTTGCGGAAGATCTGATTCACTCGGCGGATGTCGTTTTGGATCCGGTAAGGGGGGGAACGGGATATAATCATCTCTCGGTACGGTCGGCGGTAGCCATCGTATTCGATCGTTTGCTGGGAGAAAACAGATAAAAACGGACGTCCGTTATGGTAACCAAACTGATTGTAAAAGAATAGATTACGAGGAGAAAAGACGATGCAATTGATTCAGAAAATTGAACGTGAGCAGATGAGGATGGATCATCCTGATTTTGCTCCCGGAGATACCATTACCGTATTTGTAAGCATCAAAGAAGGTGAAAAAGAGAGAATTCAGGCCTTCCAGGGCGTCGTGATCAGCCGGCGTCGGGGGATGACCAATGCGACCTTTACGGTCCGGAAAGTGTCTTACGGCGTAGGGGTGGAACGAATTTTTCCGCTGCATTCGCCGGTTATCGACCGTATTGAAATCAACAGCCGCGGACGTGTCCGGCGCTCGAAGATCTACTATTTGAGAAACCTGCGCGGCAAGGCGGCCAGAATTAAGGAACGCCGCTATTAAAAAGCCCATTGGGAATCCGTGACGATCCGGGTCCGTCTTGTACGGGAAATAACACAACGGACGGGACCGCATATGTGGACATTCGAAACGGCATTGCGAGAGCGAGGTTTTTCCAGAATCGCGGGAATCGATGAGGCCGGTCGGGGACCCTTGGCCGGCCCGGTAGTTTCCGCCGCTGTGATTCTGCCCCATTCCGTTGCCCTTGACGAAGTGAAGGACTCGAAAAAGCTGACGCCAAGGCAACGGGAACGGTTGTTTGCGGCCATATACCAGCATGCTACCGCCATTGGTATCGGAATCGTGGACGCCCTTGAGATCGACCGGATCAATATTCTGCAGGCGTCACTGCGCGCAATGGAAATCTCCGTCCGCCATCTCTCACCGCCGCCGGATCATTTACTGATCGACGGACCGTTCGGGATTCAATCGGCCATACCCCAGCAGGCGATCAAAAAAGGTGATTCGCTGAGCATCTCCATTGCGGCGGCTTCCATCATCGCCAAAGTCACCCGCGATCGGTTGATGGGGCAGTACGATCAGGACTATCCCCAATTCGGTTTTTCCAGCCATAAAGGGTATCCTACGAAAGTGCACAAAGCGGCGATTCGACAATTCGGCTGCTGCCCCATTCACCGACGGAGTTTCAAGGGGGTAAAGCAGTCGCATGGCGATTAACCGTTCGCAGCAATGAAACAGTGGCATAACAACCAGGCAACATCAACCAGCTGACAGCGGATAGCGAATGATCATGGTGCCTGATCATGTTGAACAAACAACAGATTTTCGGCTGCAAAGGGGAGTCGCTGGCGGTGAAGGCATTGAAGCGCCGCGGCTATCGCATTCTGGTTCAGAACTATCGCAACCGCTTGGGGGAAATCGACATCATCGCCATGGAAGGCGATGTGGTCGTGTTTGTGGAAGTGAAAGCCCGGCGCTCTCATCGGTTCGGTAACCCCAAATGTGCGGTCACGCCCGACAAGCAGAGAAAAATATCGTTGGTGGCGTTGTCCTTTTTAAAAGAAACCGGCCGAATGAGCGGTCGCGCAAGATTCGACGTTGTAGCCATCGATTCAAGCCGGGAAACGCCCTCAGTTGAAATCGTGCAAAATGCCTTTTCCCTCGCCTTCACATAAGTCCGACTCTTCCCGCGGGGTGGGGGTGCTCTATGTGGTCGCCACACCCATCGGCAATATGGAGGATATTACCATCCGGGCCATACGCATCCTCAAGGAAGTGGATCTGATCGCCGCCGAGGATACCCGGGAAGCCGGTCGGCTCATGGCGCACCACGGAATCAACGGGTCGTTCGTTTCCTATCATGAATTCAATGAAATCGCGCGTTGCGGTCCCCTCATCGACAAACTTAAATCCGGACTGAATATCGCTCTGATCTCAGATGCCGGCACGCCGTCCGTTTCCGATCCGGGTTTTCGTCTAGTCCAGGCAGCGATTGAGAACCATATCGATATCGTTCCGATTCCGGGCGTCTCGGCGGTAACCGCAGCCCTTTCCGTTGCCGGATTGCCGACCGATTCATTTGTATTCGTCGGCTTTCTGTCGAAAAAAGCCGGTCGCCGAACCCAACAACTGGAGGCCCTTGCCAGGGAGCCGCGGACCGTCATTTTTTATGAATCCCCCAAGCGACTGATGACACTGTTGCACGCATTGTTCGGGATTTTTGGAGACAGGCAGGCGGTTCTTTCCCGGGAGATGACCAAAAGTTTTGAAGAGTTCCAGCGGGGACGTTTGTCGGAAATCATTCCGCGACTGGCGCAGCGGCCGGTGATAAAAGGAGAGTGTACCTTGCTGGTGGCGGGTTGCGAAAGCGACGGGATACCGCCTGCGCCTGAATGTCTTGAATCGGAATTGTTGGAAGCCCTTGGGAGTCCCGGGGTTCGACCTTCGGAAGTCGTCCAGCGGATTGCGGCAAAATACAATTGTCCCAAAAAGAAAATTTATGAACAGGTTATGAAAATAAAAGGAGAACTCACCAATGACCAATAAAATGGACGCCATATTTTCCCCCAAATCCGTGGCGGTTCTGGGGGCCTCGGCTATTCCCGGCAAGGTCGGCCATGATATTTTTCAGAATATATTAAAAGGCGGATACACGGGCACCCTGTATCCCGTCAATCCAAAGGCCAAATCCATCCAATGTATCAAGGCGTATCCGACGGTGCTCGATATTCCGGACGAAGTGGATCTGGCCATGATCATCCTGCCGCCGAAAATCGCCCTGTCGGCGGTGGAAGACTGCGTTACCAAAGGGATCAAGGGCATTGTCATCGTATCCGCCGGTTTCCGGGAAGTGGGCGGGGAAGGGCTCGAGATCGAAAACCGAATTGTGGAGATCTGCCGTAAAGCCGAAATCCGCTTGGTGGGGCCCAACTGTCTGGGAGTGATCAATCCCCACAAGGACATCCGGTTGAATGCCAGTTTTTCGGCCCGCATGCCCGATGAAGGGAATATTTCCTTCATCTCCCAAAGCGGCGCCTTGTGCACTGCGGTGCTGGATTTCGCCGCAGATCGGGGTTTCGGTTTTTCCAAATTCATTTCCATCGGCAACAAGGCCGACGTGGATGAACTGGATCTGTTGCGCTATCTGCATGAGGACCAGTATACCGAAGTCATCATGATTTATATGGAAGAATTGCGGCACGGCGGTCAGTCATTCATCAATACGGTCAAGGAGATCACTTCCGGTGACCGCCCCACACCGATTCTGGTGATCAAATCAGGTCGTACCGTAGCCGGTGCCCAGGCCGCCGCCTCCCACACCGGATCCCTGGCCGGCACCGAAGCGGTTTATGACGCGATTTTCGATGAAGCCGGCATTATCCGGGTGGACTCGGTCAACGAGTTGTTCGATTACGCCACGGCGTTTGCGGCCAAGAAAATACCCAGCGGCAATAAGATCGCCATTGTCACCAATGCCGGCGGCCCGGGCATCGTCGCTACCGATGTGACCGTGATATCCGGTCTGGAACTGGCTAAGTTTGATGAAGAGACCATCGAAGTGCTGGCCAGTCATCTGCCGCCTACGGCCAATATCCACAATCCCGTGGATGTCATCGGAGATGCGGCCCAGGATCGGTATGAAAACGCCTTGGAAGCGGTTATCAAGGATGAGAACGTAGACGGGGCCATCGTGATTCTAACGCCCCAGTCCATGACCAACGCCATCGGCACGGCGGAGGCCATTGTCCGGATTTCCAAAAGAACCGCCAAACCGATTGTCTGCAGCTTCATGGGTATCGTGGATGTTTCTGCCGGTGTGAAATTTCTTCAGGAGAATCATGTCCCGGTCTACCGGTTTCCCGAAAGCGCCGCCAAGGCCATGGGTAAACTCTATTCAGCCCGGCGCTGGCTCGACCGGCAACGTCTGGCTCAATTCGTGCTGGAGCATGACAAGGATCAGGCCTCCGAGATTATTCGGAAATGTCTTGCCAAAGGCCAGACGTATCTTGGTGAGATCGATGGAACTGGTCTATTGAAATGTTATGGGTTCAGCATCCTGCCCATGGAACTCGCCAAGAGCGAGGAAAACGCCGTGGATATCGCTGAACGGATCGGATATCCAGTGGTCCTGAAAATCGTCTCGCCACAGATCATCCATAAATCCGATGCCGGCGGCGTCATCGTGGGACTCAAGACCTCCAAAACCGTGCGGGCGGCGTACGCTAAAATTATCGCCAACGCCCGGAACTACAATGCCGCTGCCGAAATCGAGGGCGTGCTGGTTCAAAAATTGGCGCCCGCGGGCAATGAAGTGATTCTGGGGATGAACCGTTATGTCGGATTCGGGCCGCTGATCATGTTCGGTCTGGGCGGGGTCTTCGTGGAATTGCTCAAGGACGTCGTATTCCGTCTGGCGCCCGTGGGTCGGAACAATGCCCGGCGAATGGTTCGCAGCATCAAAAGTTTTCCCCTCCTGAACGGTTTCCGCAACAAGCCCAAAGCGGACATTGAATGTATCCATAAGATGCTGGTCTGTCTATCGGACCTGGTGAGCAACCATCCGGAAATCAAGGAACTGGACATCAATCCCTTGTTGGTCTACAAGGAAGGGGAGGGGGCCATGGTGGCCGATGTGCGCATCATCCTCGATCCTGCAGCCGTTACCAAGTAACATGCGGGCCCTCTATCCGGTCATTCTGCAGGTTCCGGATGCGGAGCGACAAAGCAAAGGACGGGCGTTGGTGACTTTTCTCAGTCAGCACGCCCGCCGCGCCCTGACGCTCTCCGCTCGGAAATACGGGGTGTCTACGCCGCCGGGGTGGCCGGCCAAGGATGCCGCCGGTGTCCCCATGGCACTGGACGGACTCTTCTGGTCTATTTCCCATAAACCGGAGTATGTTGCGGGTGTGGTGAGCCGGGAACCCGTGGGCATCGACATCGAAAAAATCAGGCCCTTTCGGGAAGGACTGCAGCGCAAGGTGGCAACGGATGGGGAGTGGGCCCTCTGCAGTGGTGAGCAGGCCGCGTTGCTGTTCCGTTTCTGGACCGCCAAGGAGGCCGTTCTGAAAGCCGCGGGTGAAGGACTCAAGGGGCTCTCCAAATGTCGGATCACCACGATCACCGATGATCGATATTTGTGGATCGAATTCCGGAACCGGCGATGGCGCGTGGAACATTTCTATTATGACGAGCATGTGGCTTCGATCACCGTAGGAGAAAGCCCCATCGAGTGGGTGTGCGTGAACGGGTAGCCATACAGAGGCCGACGTCGATCGGCATGCTCGAATGACCAAGCGTTTATCTTGATGGATCATGACTATGCGCAATGGCTTGCAGAAAGTTGAGATACGGTCTCGAGTATTCGTGAAACGGCAACGAAAAGCAAATAGATTGCAAATTCCCATTGCGGGCGGCAAACAGAAAGGCCGTACGCTACTCCGGCAATTGCATTTCAGCAAAAAAAAACTGGAATCCGCAGAGCAGGAGATCGTCCTGGAAAGAACGGTTTCCGATTTTCTCATGCGGTTCACCACCGATCCCATACTGATTTTGTATCCGAATTTTACGATCGCGGATGTCAATGACGCCTTTCTCAAATCAACCGGAAAGTCGCGGGCCGCGCTGGTGGGGAAGTTGTGTTACAAGACGATTTACGAGTATGATGTCCCCTGTCCCGGCGCATATCCCGAAAAGGCGTGCCCCATGCTGGAAACGCTGCGCACGGGAGAGGCAGCCCATGTGATCCATGAATCGCCGCCTTCTTCACAAGGGACTTCCTTTGCCAATGTGGTTTCCTATCCGATTACGAATGCCGCCGGTCAGGTGATGAAGGTGATCGAGATCTGGCAGGATATCACCCGGGATTTTTTATCCAACTGGGAAAAACGGGCAAAAGCGCTGAAAGACGATTTGAATCGCATGGTCCATGAAGATCGGATGGTGTCGCTGGGGAAGCTTGCCGCCAGTTGCGTTCATGAAATCAACAACCCCATCCAGGGTCTGCTGACCATCAGTCATCTCATGAAGGAGACAGTATCGCAGGAGGTGGTGCCCGCGGAAGACCTGGCGCAGTTGAAACAATTTTCCATAATGATGGCGGAAGAGCTGGCGCGTTGCGGTACCATCATATCGGGTTTGCTCTCGTTTGCACGGGAAACGCCGAATACCTATCATGACATTTGCTTGAATAATGTGATTTCGGCGGTCTTGGCTTTGATCCGGCATCGTTTGCGGCTGCAGAATATTCGGGCGACCGTTCGTGTTGTCCCGCAGCCGATGATGATTACGGGGGATAAACACCAGTTGCAGCAATGTCTGTTGAATCTTATCTTCAATGCCATGGAGGCCATGCCCCAGGGGGGAGAGATTTCGCTGGCGGCGGAAACGGATCATGCCGGAGAAAAAGCCTGTATCACCTTACGGGATAGCGGTTCTGGCATCGCGGAAGAACACCTTCCCCATATTTTCGAACCTTTTTTCACGACAAAACCCGAAGGAGAGGGCACCGGCCTTGGTCTTTCCATTGTGTACGGCGTCGTGAAAAGTCATGGCGGCGATATCCACGTCCGCAGCGAACCCGGCAAGGGAAGCACTTTCATCCTGCATTTTCCGATCCATGCGTCTTTCAGTGCGGTGCAGGATTAACGATATTTTTAAGGGGAACGGAATGGATCGCAGATTGCGCATTTTAATTGTGGACGACGAAAAAATTGTGAGGGAATCGTTCCACTTTTGGTTTCAGAAATCGGGGCATTTCAGTGAAACGGCCGCCTCCGGAATAGAAGCCTTGGAAAAAATGGAGCGAGTCCCCTTTGATCTGCTGTTTGTGGATATTCGCATGCCCGGAATGGATGGCCTGCAGCTGCTCGAGCGATTGAAAATGGAATATCCCGATACGATGGTCGTTATCATCACGGCTTACGGCACCATTGAAACTGCCGTAAAAGCAATGAGAATCGGTGCGGCGGACTATTTGCTCAAACCTTTCAATCCGGATCAATTGAATCTGGTCGTGGAAAAGATCCTGCAGCAGGAGAAAATGGCAGTCGAATGCCGATATCTAAGGGGCCGACTGGATAAGGCCGTACGGTTTGACAACATTATCGGCGCATCGCAGCCCATGGCATCGATTTTTGCACTCATTCCGGAAGTGGCGGCCAGTGACGCATCCGTGCTGATCGTGGGTGAAACCGGTACCGGCAAGGAATTGATCGCCAAGGCGATTCATGCCAAAAGTCCGCGCCGCTCTTTTCCTTATGTTACCATCAATTGTGGCGCTATTCCGGATACTCTTCTTGAAAGCGAACTGTTCGGACACCAAAAAGGCGCCTTTACCGGCGCCGACCATGCTCGCAAAGGATACCTGGAGGTGGTTCACGGCGGCACCTTGTTTCTGGATGAAATCGGAGAAATCAGTCAAAAGATGCAAGTGGATCTGCTGCGTGTTCTCGAGGAAAAAAAAGTAACCCGCATTGGAAGCTGTCAGCCGCTTGATGTGGATTTCCGATTGATATCCGCAACCCGGCGTGATCTCGAAAAAAGGATAACTGAAAACCGATTCCGTCGGGATTTTTTTTATCGGATCAATGTCATTGTGATGCAAATACCGCCGCTGCGAGAACGCAAGGAGGATATCCCGCTGCTTGTCGATTGTTTTCTAACGAAGTACAGCCAGGAAACGAATAAATGGGTGGATCGCATATCCAGCGATACCATGCATCTTTTGCAGCAGTACGATTGGCCCGGCAATGTCCGAGAACTGGAAAACGCCGTTGAACGAGCGGTAGTGCTATCCAGATCACGGACGCTCAAGCAGGACGATTTTTCATTTCTGCGCACTGCGCCTTCGATGCGAGTGGACAAACCCTCCCTCAAAGAAAATGAAAAGGCGTATATTCGGAAAATATTGGAGGAATGCGAAGGGAACATCACCAGGGCCGCCAAAGTGTTGGAAATTAACCGCGTAACGCTCCATAAGAAGATGAAACGGTTTCAGTTGACGGACAGGGGGATCTGAAGCGCTTTCAACAGGTGGCTGAATGGAGGAAATTAAAAATGGTATCGGCATCATCGCCATCGGTCAGGTGCCGGATGTGGTGCCCAAAATTATGGCTGCCCATATCGGTAGCTTTTTTCAATCCGCCGTTTCAATCCTTGAAGCCATCCCCATGCCGGTAGATGCTTACAATGTTCATCGCCGGCAGTATGACGCAGCTCTTATCCTGAAGGTCATGGCGGATCGGTTTCACGCCCCAATCCACAAGGTCATCGGTGTCTGCGATCAGGATATTTTCGTACCGATTTTTACACATGTATTGGGAGAAGCGAGGCAAGGCGGGCGATATGCCGTGGTCTCTCTTTTCAGGCTGCACAATTCGCTTCCTGCCGACACGCCCATTGAATCCTTATACAAGCGATGTGTAAAGGTTGCGATTCATGAAATGGGCCATCTTTTTGATTTGCGCCATTGTGAAGACGACCGGTGTTTGATGCATTTTTCCGGAAGTCCGCTGACGCTCGATCGACTACCGATTCAATTCTGCCGATATTGTTACGCCGACTTTCACAGCCGTCGGTTGCTCTGATTTCGAATCGAAACAAGTCCAGATGACCGATATGTCGATCGCGCATTCCAGAGGGGTGTGTTCAGGTTGCGTCAGGGTTTCGCACCCAGGAATGTCCGGGTCAATGTGGTCCAATCCAATTCCGGGCATGCGCCGTAAATGTCATTGACCGGTTCTCCTCCTTGGGCCGCCAGTTTCTCATAATCAGCCCCTAACATGTCCATTAATTTTTGGGCCTCCGTCTCCATCCATGTGATGGAATCGGATCCGGTCATCAGTTTTTTCCCGTCTTTTTTCGGCATCTCCGGTTCGATGATGCATACCCAGCCTTTACGATACGGATCCATATGGGGGATATCCGGATGCTGCGTCAATATCGGATTTGCCGCCAGCATCGTTCCAGATACGGGTGACAACACGGAGGCCGTGCGACAATTTCTTGTGAAGCGGATGACTTCTTGATTCGGTTTCAAAAGACTGCCTAAGGGTTTGATGGTGACGTTATTCATGGGGCCGAACAATTTAACGAGAAACTCATCAAATCCGATGCGGATTAGCCCGCCATGCTCAAAGGAAACCCATGTGTGACCGTGGTGATAGTAATAATCATCTGCCATTCGAAACCCTGCAGCGAAGCGGAAACGGTTCTCACCGGCGCCTTCAGCCATATCGTATTCATCCAGCCATTGATCATACTCACAATGGTGACATTCGTAATTGTTCGGACAGATTTTGGGGGCTTCGATACGTCCGGTCAACACATGGCGGCAAGGCCGGGTGCCTTTGGGAGAACGTTGCCGCATTCGCGAGGCCCATTGCGAGCTCCTTGGTCCTTCGGGATTCTCCGGTTTCCCGCCCATGGCTTTCTGCATCCCCTTGTCAAACGCGCATGTCATGCAATGATAAGCATTGTCGCACAACCGAAAATTGACGACCCCCGCCTTCATCCAGATGCACTCGTTTTCCAGAACCTGAAAACCCGTGACTTTCACGGGGACGGTTTGTTTTTTTTTATGATCCACTTGGAATACCTCGCTGATTAAGAAGGAAAAGCAAAATCGATGATGATACACACCTGGGTTCTCCCGCCGTATTTCGATCCCTACGCAACATCAATGCCAGCATAATCGAGTTTTTATTTGTCTTTCCATGCCGCCTGGCGAGCGGGAGCAGAATCGTCAGCCGGATCGGCAATAGGTCGGAAGGAAGATGGCGTCAATGTGTTCAACATGATGCCAATGGCTACAGGTTCGTTGGTGAAGATTGGCGATTCGCTTTGAAATCCGTTTTAAAACAAATTGTTGTCAATGCGTTGCGGAAAGTTACATCCGTGTTGCGAAAGTTTACAAGGTCATGCGTCGTGGGTTTCTTCGGTATTCGGAACGGCGTTGCTCATGGGAATATCCCATTTTTTCATTTAAAATCCGCATGGCTGCTGGATCGACCCCGCGGATGAAACACGGATGTTGAAAAAAATAGTTACACAGAAACGAAACTGAACCGGCCCTTTCGGCGAAAATTCAACATTCCCTTTTCAGTTATTTGTGGTCTCCCTTTGCCTCGCACTCTCTTGGGCGGCTTCATGTGGGGTGTCCAGGTGCAAGCAGGATCGCGGTATTCTCTGGTTTGAAACCCCTACGGCGGCCGACTAAGCAAGTTACTCATAGGGTATGCCAGCGACAAACGATAAGGCGGAAAGCAACTGCCAATCACTGAGGAAAATAATAGCCATGCGGATGATGTGATCAAAAAATGTAGGTTTCTCCAGCTGTTAGCACTTGTGTTTCCGCTTTTAATTCGGTTTGCAGGCGTTCCAGTGCATGATTACAGGTGTCGTGGGCGGATAAGAATACTTTTTGGGGAGCGGTCTCGTTAATGACCTGAATCGTTTGGCTCAAATGCTCGTCCTGTAGACGCCTCCATGGTGGATATCCCGTGCCGATAAAGGTTTGGAACTGAATACCCAGGCGATTGCCTCTTCCGTGCGCAATTGGAAAGTGAAGTCCGCCGGCGATGCTATAGATGGGTTCTCTGGACATACTGGAAACCATTCTCAGGATAACCTCAATGGTTGGATGGCCGCAGCCGGTGAACACAGCCAGCCCTTTATTCTTGATGCGCGCTACAATCGCCTGTTCTTCCGTCAAACCGAAGAAAAAAAGGCTTCGGGCAAGGGGACCGGTTGTGGCAAAACCGCCGGGTAGGAGTCTCGGCGCGCTCACAATTTCTGTTTTAAACCCATCGGCGGTGGCGGTATCCGGCAGAAAGCACGGCTTGTTCCCTGGTGATCCCAGCCTTTGGGGAAAAGCAACGGATTTGGATCGAGTGGCCTTCATCCCTCCCATGTGATCCGGGTGAAGATGGGAAATGGCTAACGCATCCACCTTGTCAAAACCGACATTCAGCCGAGCGGCGTTATGCGCCAGTGCCGGGCGGTCATCTCCGAAGCCGATATCATAGAGCAGGCTACCCAGATTGGAACGAAAAAGATAGGAAACAGCTGCATCGCCAATATAACCGTCCGCGCATTCCTCCTCTACCAGAACGGTCAGTTCGACAAAGTCAAGTTCGGGAAGTTCGATGGTGCCGGCTTGTTTGATACGCTCCTGATTGGATTGGGCGGCACGGAGCCGGTTGTTTTTATAGCGCCGGTTTTTTTTCATCAGCATCGGAACGATCAATGGGGATGCCACACCCAAAAGCGGCCACCAAAGTGGAGATACGCGAAATGCCATTTTAATTTCCCTTCGTAATGTTGAAATTCGGAAACATGATCGGCTCTCAGAACTGAAACGTCATGCCCGCCGCTCCGGGCGATACCCGTTCACCCAGGGTCTCCAGAAGCCGTTCAACGGCGGGTTCGCCGGTGCAGTGACAAGGGACGACCGCATCAGGTTCAATAAGTCGCAACGCCATAACGGTTTCATCCAACCGTCGGCTGCCCGCATTGATCAGATGGAATCCGCCGATAACGGCTCGTATTCTCTCACCGTTGCTCAACTGTCGGATATAGTTCAGGGTGTTCACCACGCCCGCGTGGCAGCAACCCACACAAATCACCAGCCCGGAGTTTGTTCGAATCCACAAGGCGAGGTCATCGTCGATGGCATCCGTGCGGCTGCCTTCCGGATCGAGAAAGAAAGGCCCGCCCGTGTCTTCGTAACGGGTTGCTCTCGGGATGAGGCCTGTGATGGCAATGGTTTCAGATAAGGTTATGGGGCGTGAAACCCAGTGAAGATACTGTGCGGGGAGCTTGTCAACGGCTATCATGGATTCTCGTGGCATTTGAATCGCCCTCGGAATTCCGTTGGCGATACTGTAGCGGGGCTTGACGACTCCCGAATGACAATACACCACGCACTGCTTGGCGCACTTTAAAACAGTGGAAAGCCCGCCGGTGTGATCGTAGTGGCCGTGGCTCAATACCAGTATGTCGGTTTCCGCCAGGTTCACACCGAGCGCCCGGGCATTGGGTTCCAACGCTTGCCCTTGGCCCGTGTCGAAGAGGATATGCCTGCCGTCGGTTTCAATCCAAAAGGAAAGTCCGTGTTCAGCCGTCAGCCCTGACATGGCCTGGTTATCGACCAATATCGTCAGCCGTACTTGATGGGTATTTGTCGGTGTGTCCGCGTTCATGCTTTCGTATCGGTATTGTGTAACTCCAAGCGCTGCGCCAGATCTCGCCAGATTTTTTCCACTGCCCTGCTGCCGTCGGAATGGCCATCAAATTCAAAAATCGTTTTGCCGCGGACCATTGCCCTGGTAAATACCGGATCAAAAGGAATCCGGCCCATGACGGCTATGTTTTTCTTTTTTGCAAACGCCTCCATGAGTTGACCTTGGTCAGGGTTAAGATCAAATTTGTTGATGCAAACCATGGTCGGAATTTTGAAGAAGGCAGCCAGTTCCGCCACCCGCTCCATGTCGTGTCTTCCGGAAATTGTGGGCTCAGACACGATGAGCACCGCCGTGGCCCCGCCCATGGAAGCGATCACCGGACATCCAATTCCCGGGGGGCCATCGGTTAGAAGCAGGTCCAGGTTGTTTTGTTCGGCCAATTTTTTGCCTTCCTGTCGGATACGGGTCACGAGCTTCCCGGAATTCTCCTCCGCGATTCCAAGCCTGGCGTGGGCCATGGGGCCAAAGCGCGTGTCGGAGATAAACCATTCGCCGCAATTGTTGAGTGAAAAGTCAATGGCTTTCTCAGGACAGAAATAATAACAGACACCGCATCCCTCACAGGCGATGGAATCCACCACAAAGGTTTCGCTAATGGCTCCCCACCGGCATAAATCTCTGCAAAGACCGCACTGAATGCATTTATCTTGAAGAATCGATGCTCTATGGCCCGCCTCAAAATCATGGCGTTCCCGGATCCGAGGATTCATGATCAGGTGAAGGTCCGCCGCGTCGACATCCGCATCGCAGAGAACCTTATCCGCCGCCAGCGAAGCAAAAGCCGCCAGCAAACTCGTTTTGCCTGTTCCACCTTTTCCACTGATGACGACCAATTCTTTCATGTTTTTCTCTTTTTTAGTAAGACGTTTTGACATGCGGATGAGAAGTCCTTTCCTCAATCCGCAGCAGCAGGCTCAAAAACCGTTCTTTCCACTCGGGCATCACGGTAACGAGCATCTCGCCTTTTGAATAGGCTTCTGCGATACGCCTGTCAAAACCGATCTCCATTAGGATATCCAAGCCCTGTTCTTTTGCGTATTCCCTGACGTGATCGTCACCCATATCCGAGCGATTAATGACCAGTCCGCAGGGTATCCCGAGAATTTTCACAGCCCCTACGGCCAATTTGAGATCATGCAGGCCGAACGGGGTGGGTTCGGTCACCAGGAGAACAAAGTCCGATCCTTTCATGGATGCGATGACGGGACAAGAGGTTCCGGGCGGTGCATCGATAATGGTCAGCACGCCCGGGCGCTCAAATTCCCGTACTTTTCGAATCAAGGGGGGAGACATGGCCTCGCCGACCCTCAGTTTCCCATGGACAAATTCCAACCCGTTTCTTCCGCCCTTTTCAATGACGCCAAGTACCCGTCCGGTTTCGGTGATGGCCTTTTCCGGACAGACCGCCATACATCCCCCACAGCTATGGCACATTTCGGGAAACGTCAGCACGGTTTCGCCGATGACCACAATGGCCTTGAATTGGCATATTTCAGCGCATTTGCCGCAAAGGGTGCACTTCCCCATGTCCACTTCCGGAACAGGGGTGGTAATGGTTTCTACTTCGCGAATATCGGGCCGGATAAAAAGATGCGCATTGGGCTCTTCCACATCGCAGTCCAAAAGTACGACCCCGCCTCCATAGGAAAGCGCCAGGTTTGTGGCAATGGTCGTCTTTCCCGTACCCCCCTTGCCGCTTGCTACGCTGATAATCATCGTTTTGTTCCTTTTTCGCGTGTCGGGATGTTCATCCGGGATCTCTGGTCGATTTCATATTACAAGCCATCTCAAAAAAAGGATTTTGGCTCAAGATCGAGGCGGATTCGAGTTTCAAACCGGAGGCATACGCTTGTATGTCGAGGATTTGAAACCCGAATCCAACAAAGAGATGGGGGCAAAAGACTTTTTTGAGATGG
>JBGSLR010000099.1:0-23436 GCA_041740615.1 Desulfobacterales bacterium | reverse complement strand
GGCTTCCAAGGCAACTTTTGCCTTAAATGACGGTGCATGGTTCCTTCTTGGTCGTTTGCTCATACGTCGATCCTCCTTGAGGTCATTGTAGAACAGTTTTCACACTTATGCACCTGTCCAGTTTTTCCCGAACCGCTCTCTGATGGTTATCACGCAACTTTCGGGTTTGCATGAAATCATATTGAAATCCTATGTGGGAGCGGCAGGATGCCGCTCCCACATGAAACCCAAAAGAATATATATATTGACGTTAAGATGGATAATCCGCTAATTGGTTTTCTATTGGGACAAACAGACCATATAAAAAAAAGAAACTGCGTTCAATCCGATACGAAAAAGCACTGGGCCCCATACGATTGCCGGTGCGTCCGAATTTGTTTATTTCGCAAGCCAGAATCGTTGGTCTTGGCGAAACAGTATCTAAACCATTGTTCGAAACACACATATGATTCATTTCAATTGGAGCATGAACCAACATTTCATTTTTAATAATTGCAACCGAGGGATGGAGAAGAACAATGACACATACATCACAACACATTATTTTTACGATTATTATCGTAGCATTATTTAATTGTTTCGGTTGCAGCGGCAGTAGCAATAGCGGTGGCGAGCCACCTTGCACCAATTGTATCCCAGTGCCTTACGTTGCTCATAGCTTAGAAGGAAGTTGGCGAGGAGAGTTACATCTTTCAGGTACAGACGGTGAGACCACGCTCGATAACGTCGGTTTTCGTTTTGACAACTTGGGGAATGCATTGGAATGGTTAATCCCATACGAAGTCATCACAGTAAACGGAAAGCTTGACGTGTCGGAACCAAACGAAATATCCGGCACAATTTATACAGCGCATATCAGTGATAGCGCTCAAAATATCCAAGAGAATTCCACGATGACGGTTCATGGCAATTTCACCTCGGAAACAAGTCTGAGTATACATGTCAGCTGCGAGTTTACGCGCAGTGATGGTAGCAGAGGATCCTACACCGTGACAGGAACACTGAATAAGGAGGGAAATACATATTCCACAACAGACCTTGAGGGGACATGGCAGAATACAGTAACAGTCGAAGCGGATGGTGAAGCACACATCGAATCCTCCGTGCTAACCATTGATTCTCAAGGCAACATTGTTGATAACGTAACACAAAACGCTGACTTCGGGCCCTACTCTGGAGAATTTGGAAGTGTTTCCATAAATGGTGAATTTACAGGAACCTTCACTTTTTCAATGACGGACGCGGATGGCAATAAAACAGACCACAAACAAACCATTACATGCAAACTCATTTCTGCGGATTATATTGAATACTCGGGAGATGGTTCATCCACAAATAGCGCGGGGAATACGGATTTTTATACTGTAACCGGAAACCTTCAAAGAATCCGAGAATATTCCGCCAGCGATCTTGAAGGCTCATGGCTTGGGAATATAATTTTACGGTATCCGGATGGCAGCAATCATGTTGAAACGGGCGGATTTTCCTTTGACGGTAAAGGAAACGTCACCGAATGGTTAGGGGTGCTTCCAGAGGATTTCGTCTCGATAAGCGGAACGCTAAGTGTTTCGCAATCAGGAAAGATCAGTGGGACACTTTATGGCGTAAACAGAGTTCATGACACCGAAACGGACAACTCCACGTTTGATATTTCCGGTAGTTTTCTATCGAAGACAAGTATAAATGTCTACGTGGATGCCGCTTATTCTCGTAGCAATGGTGCTGAAGGGACATATACGGCGACCGGCGCTTTGGATAAGACAGAATAACCGGAACAAACGGATATCATGCGAAGTTGGCAATAACGCCTAAACAACTGTCCGACAGTACGAGATTACTTTTGCTATTCTCTTCCATGAAGGAATCATTGGGGTGATCAGGAACAAGCAAGCATGGCATTAAATTTTCAGGCGTTTCATCAATCGGTAGAGGGTGGTTCGGTCAATGCCGAGTTCATCGGCAGCATCGATGCGGTGGCCGCGATGTTTTTGAAGGGCGGCATGAATCCGCTCTCTAGCGGCCTGATCCAGAAACTCCTGCAGTGTTCCTCCGGAAGAGGCCGGACGCGCGGCTGCCGGATCGGATTCAAATGATTCCAGCAGGAGATCTTCCGAGGTGATCACGTTTGTTCTGGCCAGCACAACGGCTCGCTCGATGACGTTTTGAAGTTCCCGCACGTTTCCGGTCCAGGGATGTGCTTCCAGCAATTTTTCCGCTTCATCGCTGATGCGGAGTTCCCGTTTGAGTTCCACAGTGTGTTTGGATAAAAAATATCTGGCCAGGGGGAGAATATCCTCTTTGCGCTCGGTCAGTGGAGAAAGCTGAACCGGGATCACATTAATCCGGAAAAAGAGATCTTCCCGAAAACGTCCCTGGGCAATTTCCTGTTGAATCTTTCGATTGGTGGCCGCAACCACCCGGACATTTATTTTTCGGGGTTGACCGCCCCCCACCCGAAGGACTTCTTTGTCCTGCAGAACGCGCAGCAGTTTGGCCTGGAAATCATTATCCACTTCTCCGATTTCATCCAGAAAAAGGGTCCCTCCGTTGGCCCGCTCAAAACATCCCTTTTTGCTTGAGATGGCACCGGTGAAGGCTCCTTGTTCATGGCCGAAAAGTTCGCTTTCCAGTACACCGGTCGCGAAGGCTTTGCAGTTGACGGCGACAAACGGTTTGCCCACCCGGTCACTCCAGTAATGAAGGAGTCTGGCCACCATTTCTTTCCCGGTACCACTGGCGCCCTGTATCAAAACGGATGCGTCCGAAGGAGCGACTCGCCGGATCAGATCGAGTACTTTTTTACTTTCCGTACTTTCCGCCACGACATTTTCCGGGGTATACCGGCTGGCGATTTCCTGGCGAAGATATTGGTTTTCTCGTTTGAGCCGACTGACTTCCAGGGCTCGGGCGACTAGATTTCTCAGCTCGTCGTTGTCGAAGGGTTTCAGTATATAGTCAAAGGCCCCTTCTCGCATAGCGGTTACTGCCGAAGGGACATCCGCATGGGCGGTAATCATGATGACCGGCAGTTTCGGAATATGGTGATGAAGCTGTTTCATCAATTCCATCCCGTCCATTTCCGGCATTTTCCAGTCCGTAACCACCACATCGGCGCCATCGGTGCGGGCGCTTTCCAGCGCCTTACGGGCAGAGACAAACGTTCGGGTTTGATACCCCTGCGACTGAAGTGCCAGCGCGATCACTTCGGTCATTCTGGCTTCGTCATCTACAATCAGAATCGTTGCGATCATGCAACCGCCTTTTCACTGAAAACGTATGGTAGAGAAACCGTAAAACAGGCGCCTCCGGATCGGGTCTTCGATATTCGTATATCACCGTTGTGGGCGTCCACAATCTTTTTAATAATCGGCAGGCCCAGGCCGGTGCCTTCTTTGGTGGTTGAAAAGAAAGGCTCAAAAATCCGGGTTTTCAACTCGTCAGAGACGCCCTTTCCATGGTCGATCACAGAGAATTCAATCGTATCATTTTCAACATGCGCATCCAGCAGGATGCTCTCGCCCGACGGGCTGGCGGCAGCGGCATTGGCGATGAGCCCCAGCAGCAGTTGGCAGGTCAGATCCTCATCCAGCCAAACATCCACCGGTGATGGAGCAGGCGGTTTTTGAAGGGCGAGTTCATGATCATCGAGAAACGCATTGGCCAGCAAGTGGGTTCTTTCCAGAAGCAGATCAATATTCACCGGCTTGCGCACAATTGTCAACGGCTTGGCAAAACTGAGGATGGACGCGGTCACCCGGGTTAACCGGTCAATCTCCTCCAGAATGAATCGGGTGTTTGCTTTGGCATCTTTCTGATCTTCGGTGAACATTTCCGACAGATTCTGAGTGGCGGAACGAATGATGGCCAGGGGATTCCGTACTTCGTGCGAAATGGTCGCCGCCAGCTGGCCCAGTGCCGCCAGTTTTTCATTCCGCGACAAGCGTTGACGGGCATTCTGGATCCAGCTGAACTGTGACTGGATGAGAGCGGCGGATGCTTTTTCCCGCTTTCTGATCTCCAGAATATAGCCGAAAAGAAATCCAGCCACGCCAAAGGTGCTTGCCAGATAAACAAACACATACACCATGGCGTCGCGCCCATTGACATCAAAAGCGAGCCCGATCGTTTGGGCAATGGAAATATCCACCATGGCCAAAATGACGCCAAGCACGGCACCGATCCATCGTTTTTCTTTCAGCCATCCAAATCTTTTTTGTGCTCGTTGATGATTCGATGGTGCTCTCATGACCGCTTCTCATTCCTCTCCGGGTGATGGTCGTTCATCGGTTTCCTTTTTGAAGTACAGCAAGAAACGAACCAAATGTTCTTCTGTTTTACCCATCACGCCTTGCAACCGACCGTCCTATCTTGATGATGCAGACCTGCATCAATCTGTATCACGTCTGCATCATTTTTTCAGCTGCATACACATAACAATCTGTTTATTCATGAATATATAAATTGGCACATCCCATGCTACACTCCACAGGCAGTTGAAATCACTCCATACATCAAAGAAAGGAAGAGATCCATGAAAACCCCAAAACAGATCCTTTATGCCCTCTTTATCGTGTTTGCCGCCGTCAATCTCTATGCGCTCTATTTCGGCGGATGGAAAGCAATGGTTGATCTGGTGGTCGAGGCAAACCCCTGGGCGATTGTCGTGACGATGGACCTTTTTATCTCTCTTGGGCTGATCTGCACCTGGATATACCAGGACAGTCGCGAGAATAAACGATCCGCGCTTGGATATATCATTCTTGCTTTCACCACGGGAAGTTTCGGCCCGTTGCTCTATCTGATCAACCGTCAGGAGCGACAGACCACCTGAGTGGAATCGTCAAAGGGGAAAAGAGGATCCATGCTCAATAACCGCTGGATTCCGGCTATCGCCGGAATCCAGATAAGGAGAGACGGACAATGAATCGATTTTTATTTTGGCACAAATGGCTTATGGCAATGATTATGATCGTGATTTTGTATGGGTTGGGATTGGCCTTTTTCGGGCAGAGCCTGATATATAATGTTCTACTCAACAACCAGATCAACCGTGCATTCTGGGGAACCACCCCCCTGACCGACAGTGTGATTGCCTATCAAAAGTTCGTGTATGGCGTTCTGGGAACGGTGGTCGGAGGATGGGGAGTCATATTGCTCTTCATCACCCATTATCCTTTTCGGCGAAAAGAAAAATGGGCTTGGATCGGCCTGACCCTGTCCCTGACGTTCTGGTTTTTCACCGATACACCCATTTCACTCTATTATGGGGCTTACAGCAATGCGTTGATGAACACGCTCATGATTGTGGCGCTTGGGCTTCCCCTTTATTGTACCCGAAAAGAATTTACGAAATTGGGATAAATAGACCGATATTTTGAGGTCGTTGTTGTCCGTAAAAGGCCAGATTGCTATCCAAAACGGCTTTTTGTAGAGATGCGGCATCATTTCCCCGTCCCAGGATTCTTATCGCTTGACTCCTTGGACCACCCCATGGATTTCACCCCCGAAAATGGTCATTGCGGCCGCCGCCGCGTCAAAATGATTATGCTCTTGTGCGGATTGGATCGGTTCGATATCTGCCGGAACATTGCATCCGTGATGAAGATAAAGCGCAAGCGAAGAAGGGGATTGGACCGTCTCCGTCACCGGCAAATCATTTTCCAATCGCTGCAACTGAGAGGCAAAACCGATATTGGGAAGGACCTGACCTCTTCTGGATTTACCTTACAGATCTTTTTAAAAATCTGATATTGCCTTTCCCTGTTGTCTATTCACCGGAACCCCAACAACGAAGACGTTTAAACGGGTTTTCCGTTTCATCGTTCCCAAAACATGACCGATAATCATAATTATCCTTGCAGCGGAAGCACCAAGGGGGTATATCGAGCGACACTGGTCGAATTTGCAAGTTTTCCCCCCAATGCTCGCGATATGCATGGGAATGGTGCCATGACTTGCGTTGTGATTATCCGACGACTCCTGTAACAAATCCGACGGGACCATTGAATGGTTCCAGACGGGTGTACCGCAGCGACAGCAGGTTTCACGCTGCCGGGCACTGCCCGTTCCGCCTTTCGAAATGACGACTCGCCTGAACGATCGCTACATAGGGCGTATTGGCTTCGGAGTGAATGGTAAACTGTTACCAAAGTTCTTACATGGTGAAAATTATTATATGCAATCAAATAAAAATCTTACTATTACGATGAACCTGCAAAAAAACGACCATCACAACAACGGTGAGTTCCTCAGTCAAGAAAATGAGGAAGTAATTACAACCAATTGGGCTTATGACAATTTTGGGAAAATCGCCGGCTTTGCTGTTGGTGCTATCGTACTCTCGTTTTCGCACTGGAAGTTTTTCCGAAAGATGAATGAATGATCCTGTTATAACATGTTGACACTCGGTTACGCCATTGTTTGCCTGCCCCGACTTTCTTCTATTCACTGTTCACCATTCACTTTTTTCGCGGCCGGCCCGGGAGTTCATCCGACATTATTTGCCCCAAAATACGAAAACACCCCCGAGTCAGGCAACCGAAGCATTGGGCCAGGCGGCATGGCGGGCGCTGAAAGCGGACAGAAACTTAACAAGAGCTTCATGACGCCCATACCCCCTAAATCACTCCTGTTTCTCATGCAGACCGGCTGGCCGATCGATCTAATATTCCCTCTCACGGTAGAGGCGGTAAATGGACTGCGCAGCCGGGTGTCCGCCGGTGCCAATGAAAGGGGAGGTGACCCCGGGTTTTACCGAGTGATTGCCTTACTGCGAAAAATTCAGAAATCCGGTGCGGTGGGGATGCGGATCAAAAAAGAAAATGACCAGAAGGAATCAACGGTCATGTTTTTTTACCGGGAAAACGTAACGCCTGAAGTCAAAGCGGATATTGAGGAACTGGGTGTTTTGCTTGGTCTCCGACAAGGGGAGAAAGAGGTGGCCGTATCCTATGGTTTATTTCCGGCCAGTGGTCGGGAAATTTCCATGCTTACCCGCTCGATGCTTCAGATCATGGTGGAGATGGCCGCCCAAATTGATGTGCCTGATCAGCACGTAGTCGATGGCCGAACGGTTCCTTCTTTACCCAAAACGGACAGCCCTGAAGATAGAATCGGACATCTCATTGACATCAAGAGCGGTACCGATAAACCGGACAACGCCTATACAGCCATTAATTACCAGAATCACTGGTTTTGGATTGATGATAGAGACTTTAAATCAAAACGATCATTTGCGTTTCTGATGATCCTTTTTTCCATGACTGAATCCGGAACATTGCCATGGTTACCGTCATCGCCCAGGAAAATTTGCAGGAGTTGCGCATCTGTGAACCCCGGACCCATCTTGCCACAACCTGGATTTCGCATATCGGAGCCGGTTTCACGGAAAACGTCCCGGTAGCGCCGCGCTTCGCCCGTATAACCGCGGTGAGCGACGACTGTATGGTCGAGTTCGGGCAAGGGCTTCCCCTAACCGAGCTGACGTATCTGCTGGCGCTTCTGAAACAGGAAATCATCGGCTGATCCCTTTCGGGAAACCCAGTTGAGTT
This sequence comes from Desulfobacterales bacterium, assembly GCA_041740615.1. Classification (GTDB taxonomy): domain Bacteria; phylum Desulfobacterota; class Desulfobacteria; order Desulfobacterales; family SURF-7; genus DYJD01. Next base: position 15,886 of record JBGSLR010000099.1, on the reverse strand, counting down.
CTTGAAACGCGAATCCAACAAAAAAAATTGGGCCAAATGACTTTTTTAAGATGGCTTGCTGCAACTTTTCCGGCCTTTGTGTGTTTATATTCCATGAGGACGTTTTTTCCGCGGTGCGAGATGAACCAAACGACGGAATAAAAGGAGAACAATATGAAAAAGATGACCCTGATGGTGCTTTCGTTAATCCTTCTGACAACCGCAATCGCATTTGCAGGCGGCGATCAGAATCAACAACGTCACGATGGCGAAAAAGGACAAGGCCAGACCAAACAAGAGCGCGTCAATAAATAGCCCATACTTCCTGACAGCGCATCGGCTAAGACCCCGACTGAAAAATGCATCCCGGACCACCTCCGCGGTATAAACGGAATCCTGTCTTTTCACCCTCACCCAACCCTCTCCCGTCAAGGGAGAGGGATTCATTCGCACCTGTTGCGAATTGATCCCCTTTCAAACTTCCCCTTTCAGCCTTCCACTTTGAACTGAAATGCACGTTACCCTTGCGTACGACATGGTTTCATGACAAAATTGAAAGCTGCTTCTGCGGAACAGGCATCAAAGGCGTACCGCCGTCTCTTTCCAAGACAAGTGAACTTATTTGGGCGCATAGAGGTTCGTGATGAGTGATGCAACGTCCCCATGGGAAACCCTCGGTGAATTGGTTGCTGCGGGAAACAGCGTTGAATTGGCGAACTATATCGAAACCCTCAGTCCGTCGGAGACGGCCCGGTCCATCTCCCGCCTGACGGAGGAAGAGCAGCTTCGTCTGCTCGGCCTGCTCAGCCCCGAGGATGCGGCCGATGTCATTGAGGACATTCCGGAAAGTCAGGCCGCAGATCTGGTGGAGGACATGCCGTCTGACCAGGCGGCGGCAATCATGGAGGAGCTGACCAGCGACCATCTTGTCGATGTGCTGGGCGAAATGGATGCGGACGCAAGCCGGGCGATTCTGGCGAAAATGGACCGGGAAGACGCCGCAGAAGCGAGAATGTTCTTGGAATACGCTCCGGACTGCGCCGGCGGCCTCATGATTTCCGAGTTCCTTGCCTATCGACGCGACGATACGATCCAGGACGTGCTCGATGATCTGCAGGCCAACCGGATTGAATACGTCGATTACCACGTGCAGTATTTCTACGTTGTGGACCACGAAGAAAAGCTGACCGGAGTGCTTCGCATGCACGACCTGCTGTTTCCCGAACGGGAGACCCGCCTCGCCCAGGTCATGATCGCTTCGCCTCTCAGCGTGTCGGACAAGGCGTCGCTTCGAGAGCTGCAGGACTTTTTCGAGGAACATCGCCTTTTCGGCGTACCGGTCGTGGACGATAATCGCCGGCTGGTCGGCGTGGTGCTTCCCAACGCCATCGAGGAGGCGGTCAACAAGCGCAAGACCAAAACATTCCTGCGACTGAGCGGCATCATCGGCGGTGAGGAGTTCCGGACCATGCCGCTGTTCTCCCGTTCCGGACGCCGTCTGTCCTGGCTGAGCATGAATATCGCCCTCAACATCATCGCCGCAAGCGTCATCGCCTTGTATCAGGACACCCTCGCCGCCGCCATTACGCTGGCGGTTTTTCTGCCCATGGTCAGCGACATGAGCGGCTGCTCCGGCAACCAGGCCGTGGCGGTTTCCATGCGGGAACTCTCCCTGGGATTGGTGCGGCCGGGAGAACTGCTCTGGGTGCTGGCAAAGGAGGCCAAGATAGGCATCATCAACGGCCTGGTGCTGGGACTGATGCTCGGCGGGGTGGCCATTTTCTGGAAGGGCAACCCGTGGCTCGGAGTGGTGGTGGGCGGCGCATTGGCGGCCAACACCCTGGTGTCCGTCCTCCTGGGCGGGATGCTGCCCCTGGTCCTCAAGCGCGTGAAACTGGATCCGGCTTTGGTTTCCAGTCCCTTGCTGACGACGGTCACCGATATGTGCGGGTTCTTTTTTGTGTTGAGTTTCGCTACGGCGGTGCTGCCGAAACTCGGCGGGATGTAGGGCAAGATAGCGGATAAATGGCTTCTACCCATTTTCATGGGCAGCCGATTTCCAGACGACCTCGTACAACTCCTTTCGGCGGCTTTGCAGATTTCGAACGCTTCCCTGCTGCCGCAATTCTTTCAACAAATCGAGATCCAGATCCATAATCCGTTTGATGTGCGGATAATCCGCCCGCGTCAATGCCCTCAGAATTAATTTATGTTCCGGCTGTTCCGTTTCATTCATAGCGACTCCTTATTCTTTGTACTTTGGGCTTCCCACCACACTAGTACCCCATCTCCTGATTGACGATCACCACCGATACGTCGGTCAGCATGGGCTTGCGATGCAGAATCGTCGTGATGTTGCAGATCCGCTGGGGGGAATTGCAGTCCGAACAGACGCCGGTTTCCGCGCAGGGGGTTTGCATGCCGAGACTCTTGGCCCGCATTGGCGCGGCGACCTGGCGAACGCGTTTCAGGGCGCTGTCCAGGTCAGAGGTCACCTTGTTGATCCCAGCGACGATCACCACCTTGCGGGGACCGAAAGCCATGGCGCTGGTGCGGTTGCCCACCCCATCGACATTGACGATTTCACCGGTCATGGAAATGGCGTTGGCGCTGCACAAAAAGCAATCGCATCCGGCCTGGCGGCGCCGGCATTCGAGACTGTCCGCCAGATTGAATCCCTCGGAAAGATGATCGTGCAACACCTTGTTGCGCCCCTTCAGGGCCTCCGGCAATCCCAGGGACCGAGTGGTTTCCGAACCACCGAAGCCGAAGGTGTCGCAATCCGCGACAAGTCCCAGAATCGTTTCCAAGGCGCTTTCCCGATTATCGACCCAATGGGCGTCGAATCCATTCTTGTTCAGGTTCCGGATGCAGGTTTCCCCGATTTTCCCCCGTAACCAGTTCTGGTATTGAGTCGTCATGGCATGTGCCTCCTGTGGGTTTGGGATCGCCCGGTCTGTCGCCACCAAGAGGTTCCTGTTCAATTCTTGGTGAAATACAATACCAGGCTTTTCCCCATGATCGGGTTGAATAGCTTGTCCAAAAAACGGGTCAAGGATGGTTTCTGCATGATATCCCAGGTCAGAAACCGATGGTAGAGATTTACCGGCAGCGAATCCGTCCGGTCGGGACCGACCAGGCATTTCAACCACCAGTAAGGGGAATGGAGGCTGTGGGCGAAGTGGGTCCCGAAATGACGAACCCCGGAAGCTTCCAGCCGCTGGATCAATTCCCCCTTTTTATAGATTCGAACATGACCCTGATTGGCATTGAAATATTTATCGGACAAGGCCCAGCAGATCCGTTCGGGAAAATACCGGGGAACGCTGACCACCAAGGGTTTCCCGGGTTTGAGCACCCGGATGATCTCCGCCATGGCAACCCGGTCTTCGGGGATATGCTCCAGCACCTCGGAACAGATCACCAGATCAAAACTGGCGTCCTTGAACGGTAAGCGGCAGATATCCGCGGAAGAAAGGCCCCATACGCCGCCGCCGTGCTCGGAAACGGTATCATGGAAGCGCAGCCGGTTCCGGGCTTCCTTCAGGTCTTCCATGTTGCGGTCCGCGCCGATCACCACCGCTTTCCGCAGGCGATAGGCCTCGCAGGTATGCCGCCCCGGCCCGCAGCCGATGTCCAGGATCCGAGCGCCTGGTTCCATCCGGAGCCGATTGAAATCAACGGTAATCATGGATCACCTCGCTGTAGGCCGCCAGGGTCTTTTCCGCTGCCCGTCGCCAGGTGAAATTTTCCTGGACGCGGCGATAACCGGCCGCGCCCAGCATGGCGGCTCGTTCCGGATTCTCCAGCAACGAAACGATGGCCCTTGCCAGAGCCTCGACGCTGGCCGGCGGCACCAAAATCCCCGCGTCCCCAACCACCTCGGGCAGCGCCCCGCCGGTGGTGCTGATGACGGGGACCCCGCAGGCCATGGCCTCGCCAGCGGGAAGGCCGAAGCCCTCATACACCGACGGCACCACGGCCATGGTGGCGCGGGCGTATTGCCGGACAAATTCCGCTTCATCGATCCGGCCGGTGAACCGCACCTGTTGTTGGATCCCCAGCTTGCTCACCAGCTTGAGGATGCCGCCGTCTTTTTTGGGGGTTCCCACGACGATCAGACGGACGGCGTGGGTTTTCGCCACCTGGGCGACTGCCTTGAGAAGATAGTAAAGCCCCTTGAGGGGCGTGTCGGCGCTGTTGGTGACGATAATCCGGTTCCTGGCCCGCTCGATCTCCGGGATGGGGTAAAAGATATCCGTATCAATACCGTTGGGGACGATCCGGAAACGGTCCTTGGGGACATTGAAATCCCGGCAGATATCTTCCCGGGCGCAGTCGGATACCGTTATGATGCCAGGAAGCTTGCGGGCCACCCGCTTCTGCATGCCGATAAAGGAATGCCACCGCAGGTGTTTCAATTTCTTCCACGGCGAGCGGACGCTGCGAATGGCGATATCCCGGTCCACGGTGATGGGGTGATGGATGGTGGCGATGGTGGGCACGAACTTGCTGATGGTCCAAATCCCATAGGAAAGGCTCTGGTTGTCGTGGATGATATCGAATTCATCGAATCGTTTGCGCAAATAGCGTAAGGCCCGCATCCCGAAGGTCAGCGGCTCCGGGAATCCCATGGTGGAGACGCCCAGCCATTCGAGGAAATTCACCGGATCCACAAGCTCCGGCAAGGTCGGTATGCGGAACAAATCGTCGGGGTTGTACAGATCCAGACACGGCAGCATGGTCAGTTTGACATTCTTGTCCAGCATGGGATCGGGGGGACCGGAAATGACCTCCACGGAATGTCCCAGCCGGCTCATCTCGCGGCTCAGATTGCGAACATACACCCCCTGACCGCCGCAATGGGGATTGCTCCGGTAACTGATCATTCCGATACGGAGCCTCTTGTTTGAAACTGTTGCCATCATCTGTCCACGCCCTTCTTACCGCCACGTTGAACCGTACAAAATCCTTCGCGCCGAAAACATCAAGGCGCATTTCACATTCGAGCGTTTCCATTAACGCCCGTCCACGCGTTTCGTCAAGTGTTTTTTCTGGCTGTTCCATGGCGAACCCGATCTGCGACACCCGGGCGACGACACCACGCCGCCGACTGAACGCTTGCTCAAAATTGTTGACAAATCGGAGAAATTGCTTAATCTAAAAGCTTACGCCTTTGATCGGCGTCACGCGAACCGTGGCGGATGAACCGCCCAGGCCGGGTGACGCGACAAAGTCGATGGCAAAAACAGCATGAATGAGAAGCGGTTACCCTATGCAGAAAAAAATCATCGAAATCAGATGGCATGGCCGCGGCGGCCAAGGGGCGATCACCGCCGCCAAAATCGTCGCCAACGCCGCGTTTGAATCGGGCTACAGCGGGGTGGTCATGGCCCCGACGTTCGGTACGGAGCGGCGGGGAGCGCCTGTTTTCACTTCCCTGAAAATCTCCAAACAGAAGATTTACGATCTCTCCCCCATCGAACGACCGGACATGATCGTAGTGCTGGACCACCTGCTTCTGGAAGAGGCAGGCATCGTCAGCGGCCTGAAACCCGGCGGTCTGATCATTCTCAACACCCCCAAACCGCCGGAAGCCTACGATTATCCGGAAATGACAATCGCCACGGCCGATGTCACCTCCCTTGCCGTTCAGGTGGGGCTCAAACCCGGCATCGTCAATTCGGGCATCATCGGCGCCTTTGCCAAAGCCAGCGGCCTGGTGGATATAGAAGCACTTTCCCGGGCCATCAAGGAAGAATTCAACAACCGAAAACCGAACCGAAACGCCAAGGCGGCCCGTCTGGTTTATGATAAAACCGTCATCGGCAGTTCATTGGAGGACCGCCCATGAGTGATGCCACTTTCGCATGTAAAAAATCACACAGCGAGCCCGGGCCGGGTGACGCCGGCAAGACCGGTTCCTGGCGCGTTCTGCGTCCGATCATCGACGTCACCGTCTGTATTCCGGCCAAAACCAACAAGATGGCCTGCTTCAACTGCTGGTTGTATTGCCCCGACGGCGTCATCACCCGCACCATTCCCCCCACGATCAATTACGACTATTGCAAAGGGTGCGAGATCTGCGCGGAAGAATGCCCGGTGGACGCCATACAAATGGTTGAGGAAACCAAACTGATCAAGAAGGAGAAGTAACCCCATGCATGTTATCGAGTCGGGAAATGTCGCCGCCGCAAACGGTGTCAAACTGGCCCGCGCCCAGGTCATCGCCGCTTACCCCATCACGCCGCAAACGCCGTTGACCGAGAAACTCTCCGAATTTGTCGACGGCGGTGAAATGAAGGCCGAATATATCCCGGTGGAAAGCGAGCACAGCGCCCTGGCCGTCTGTATCGCGGCCTCCAGCGCCGGCGCCAGGGCCTTTACGGCCACCAGCGCCAACGGTCTATTATATATGGTGGAACAAATCCATTGGGCGGCCGGAGCAAGACTGCCCATCGTCATGTGCGTGGTGAATCGCGGCATCGGCGCTCCCTGGACCGTCTGGAACGATCATCAGGATTCCATTTCCCAGCGAGACGCCGGTTGGATTCAGATGTACGCCTGCGATCATCAGCAAATCATCGATACGGTGATCAAGGCGTTCTTCCTGGCCGAAACGGTGAGCATTCCGGTGATGGTCTGCTACGACGGCTACCTGCTTTCCCACACCTACATGCCCTTTGATGTTCCGGAAGTCGCCAAAGTGGACGAATTCCTACCGCCTTTCACGCCCTCATACGCCCTGGATCCAGGGAATCCGGCCAATCTCAATACGGTAACCCTGCCCGATATCCGGCCGGATGTGCGCGGCAATATGGCCCCGGGATATATGGAAATTCGTCACAACCTGCATGTCGATCTCAGACGCGCCATGGAAAAAATCGCGGAAATCGATGCGCGCTTCCAGAAAATCTTCGGCCGGGGCGGGAACCCCTTTGTGGAACCCTACCGTAGCGAGGACGCCGATTTCATCGCCGTCTGCCTGGGTTCCCTGTCATATCAGCTGCGGGATGTGGTGGATCTGTTGCGGGAGGAAGGCTTGAAGGTCGGCGTCGTGGGCGTCCGCCTGTATCGCCCGTTTCCGGATCAGGCCGTAATCGACACATTGTCAAACGCCAAAGGCATTATCGTATTCGAAAAAGCGCTTAGCTACGGCAATCAGGGCGCCCTGTTCGCCGACATCAAAGCGGCTCTCTACCACAGCCCCCAAAGACCGTTCGCCGCCAATTACATTCTGGGGCTCGGCGGCAGAGAAATCAAGACGGAAGATCTGCTGAAGACTTTCCGCGACGCTTGCAACCTGAACGACGCGGAATCCGATACGCCCAAATGGATCGGTCTCAAGCTGTAACCCTTCTACCAAAAAAACACCGGCTTGTCCGGAAAAAGGATATCATCATGAGCGCCAATACCACCATCCTCAATCTCCCGGAAGATGAACTGGTCCATCCGGGTAACCGCGCCTGCGCCGGATGCGGACTCAGCATTTTGTACCGCGTCGGACTCAAGGCCCTCGGCCGCAACACCATCCTGGTGGTCCCGCCGAGTTGTCTCACGGTTCTCCAGGGGCTGTATCCCATCGCCGCAACCCAACTGCCCTGCCTGAATGTCACGTTCGCTTCAACGGGCGCCGCCACCTCGGGAATCATCGGCGCCCTCAAGGCGCAGGGCAAAACGGACATTACCGTGGCCGCCTGGGCCGGCGACGGCGGCACCGCAGACATCGGCATCCAGTCCCTTTCCGGAGCCTGCGAGCGGGGGGAAAATTTTATTTTCATCTGTTACGACAATGAAGCATATATGAATACCGGCGTGCAACGATCCGGCACAACCCCCCAGGGCGTGATCACCACCACCACCCCCATCAGCGGTAAACTGCAGCAAAAAAAGGACGTGCCGGCCATCATGGCGGCCCACAACCTCAATTACGTGGCCACCGGCTCCGCCGCTTATCCGCTGGACGTGTATGATAAGATCGTCAAGGCCAAAACCATTTCCGGTCCCAAATATATCCACCTCCAGACCCCCTGTCCGGCAGGCTGGGGTTTCGATCCCCGGTATGCGGTCAAGATCGGACGTCTGGCAGTTGAAACGGGCCTGTTCGATCTGTACGAGATCGACCACGGAACCTTCCGTCTCACCGGGGCATCCCTGAAACTGCTGGGCAAAACACGCCGGCCCGTTTCCGCTTATTTTGAAACCCAGTCACGCTTCCGGGCCTTGTCCGAGACGCAGATCGCCGCCATCCAAACACAGACCGATGAAAAATGGGCGGAATACGAGCGGAAAATGGCTGCCGAGTGAGATTCAGCGTTTTGGAGAGCGGGCACCCTCGGAGAGTCCTCTCAGCGGAAGGAGTGGCGTCTATTCGTTTTCCGACACGAGGGTGAATCGCCAGGCGCAATACCAATCCTCGGGATGGTCATCCGGCGGGCAGCCGATGCATTCGGTCCGGATCCGCGGATCGATGGCCCGTGCGAAATAGGTATATTCCACCATACCGCCGGATTTACAGGGGTAGTCGTCCAGGTTCTTGCGTTTGCGGGCCGATTGCACGCGGCACTCGTTCATTTGGAAGATCAACCGGTCGGGGGCCTCCTCAATGAAGGACTGGGTATTGATTCTGGCATACAGCCGGAACTGCAGAGCCTGTTGCAATCCGGATAGCCCCGGTAGCGCCGGCAATTCCAGAAAGCGGCGGATGGACCAGGCCTCGAAGGGGGAGAAATGCGCCCAGCAGGAATCGTTGCAGCGCTTGGCGTCCGTCATGCCGCTCGAAAACTCCACCGCCTGAAACCAGACGCCGTCATTGGCCAGCCAGTTGGCGGCCATACCATCCACTAGCTTCAACAGATTTTTCCGGCCCAGAGCCAACAGCGGCGCCGGCACGCCCTCCGTCATTTCAAAGCCCAGAAGCGTTGACAGCCGGTTAAGCTGGATGGACCAGCTGCGCTCCAAAACCGTATGCAACGCTTCAAGGGCCTTCTCCGTTCCCATCTGATGACGCACCTCGGTATACCAGAGGCCGTAGTGCATGAGAATGCGATGGCCCATATCCATTATTAGACGGGCCAAGGCCTCTTCTCCCAGATCTCCGATCGCCGCGACGTCTTGTTTGGTCATTTCCGCTGCCCGCTCTTCTATCGGTCGTACAATACCGCCAGGATGCTGGCCTTTCCCGATTTGGCGGCGATCCGGTGGGGGGTGGTGGAAAGGTAGTAAACCGTATCCCCCGGCGCCAGCTCGAATTCGTCTTCACCGATTTTTACCAAAACATTCCCTTCCAGCACATAGATGAATTCCTCGCCGTCATGAACCGACATGTCGCCTTCCGGATTCTCTTCCAGTACCACCATCAGGGCTTCCATATGACGGCCCTTGACTTCCGGCGCCAGGCTTTTAAAACTGTACAGCTGCTTCTTTCCCTTCTGGGAAGTGGAACGGGAAACCGTTTTTCGTTCGTTCTTGCGCGTGACGGAGTAGAATTTGCAGCCGATGCCCGACACCACCCGACTGAAGGCGGAATCCAGCGCCTTGGACAGTTTGATGACCGTTCCCAACTGCGGCTGAACTTCTTTTTGTTCGATACCGGCCAGCAGGTCGACCTCGAATCCGGTCAATTTCGACAGTTCGTCCAGGGATACGCCCTTGGCTTGCCGGATGGCCTTGATTCTCTCGCCGATGGCCTCGATTCCCTCCTGCGGTGAATGGCAGATATCACCGGTCAGATCCTCAAAATAGTCCACATTGATATGCGGTTTCTCTTTTTTGGTTTCCATGAAGACTCCTCGTCCGGATGAACCGGCGACATTCAGGGCTTGGTTGTCTTTCTTCCCAAGCCGTTTTTGAACTGCTCAGGGACTCATGCTATTCCATAATCCATGGCGCGCTGAAAATCAACGGGCGCGATATTTTTCCGGCAACTCGGCCTTGACCGGCCAGTCTTTGGGAAAGCTCTGCGCGGGCGCCTCGCCGAATTTTTCCTTGAGCTTCGCAAGCCCGGGCCTGGCATAGTGCATATGCCCTTCCTTCAAGGTTCTGCCGTTGATGATCGCCTCGGATCGCAGCCGGCGTCCGATGGTTTTTTCCAGTTGTTTCCCCAGCCACAGCACGCGGTTCACATCCCAACCATGGTCGATACCCATCTCGTCGATCTGCACCAGCGTATCTTCCAGGGTCACCAGTCCCACATACCGGGGGTCATCGTAATAATATTCTCCGGTTCCCTTGACCGGGCAGTCGTCCAGGAAGTTGGCCGGTTGCCCGCCCAGTCCGCCGAGGGTGGCTTCGAAATTGATGATGCCGGCCTGAAGTGCGGCCAGAACCGACGCGGCCGCCACCCGTTTGGTTTCATGGAAATGGGCGATATGGAGCCTCGGATCGGGAATTTCATCTAGAACCATGGAAAAATACCGATAGACTTCCGGAGCGGAAGCGCTGCCGTCGTGGTCGGCATGTTCGATATCATGGGCGCCGATGGACAGCCAGCGTTTGGTGAATTCCACGGCGTCTTTCATGTCCGTCGCGCCACCGATGGGACTTCCCCAGATCGTGCTCACCGTGCCGCACATCTTGATGCCCGCATCCGAACATTTCCGGATGCAGCGTTCGGCTTCCTTCCAATAGGCCGGCAGCGTCGTCCCGGAATTCGCAAAATGGTGTTGCTCTTCGGTGCTGACCATCATCAAGATCCGGTCCGGTCCGATGCCCTGTTTTTTCAATTCAATGGCCCGGTCCACGGCGCCTTCCCGGATGGTGATGGCGGTCAGGCAGATGTCTTCATACCGGATTCCTTTTTTCTCGCAGCGACTTTTGAATGTCTCGCTGCGCAGATGTTTGAGCAGTACCTCGGCGTCCCGGAACTGGGGCATCAAAAAAGGATTCCCCAGGTTGGTGACCTCAATGTAGCGGCAGCCGGCGAAAATCAGTTCTTCCAGATAGAACTTTTTGGCTTCGGTGGATATGAATTTTTCCTCATGCTGAAAACCGTCGCGAATGGTAATATCGCCGATGGTAACTTTCTTCGGCATGCGGGGGAAAATTTTCCAATAATTGTGTTCCGTCATGGTGGTGTGTCTCCTTTCCGACAACAGTTAGAATCGCAAATTGCCGAAGGCCGGTTCTCCGATCTCCCGCAGCAGGCTGACCTCGAAGGCCATGGCCAGCCAGTCACGAATTTCAGCAAATTTCAGCACCCGGTCACTGAGCAACCTGGCGCCACAATAAAAGGGGTGTGCCTCACCGTCGTATTTGGCGATCATCTTGTCACGAAACGCCTGTTTCTCCTCTTCGCTCATGGGCTTCCCGGAGCTTTCGCGCTTGCGCTCCTCAATGGAGAGCAGTACACCGGCCGCGCTGCGGCCGCTCATCACCGATGTCCGCGAACGCATGGTATGAAACAGGAAATGGGGCCGATAGGCCCGACCGCACATGCCGTAGTTGGCAGCCCCGTTGTCCGGACCGATTACGAGCTGGATCCGGGGCACTTGGGCGCATGACACCGCGCGCACCATATCGGCGCCGTATTTACCGATTCCCATGTGCTCGGATTCCGATCCGACCATATACCCGGGTGAATTCTGCACAAACAGCAACGGCAGTTTTTCCTGACTGCAGCGGATGATCCATTCCGCCGCTTTTCGGGCGGCCTCGAAAAAAATGATCCCCACTTGGTTCGATGCGATGACCCCCACGGGCAGGCCTTTGATGCGAATCTTTCCGGTGACGATATTATCGCCCCGACCGGGGGCGTATTGTTTCTTATACTCCACAAACTGGCTGTCGTCCGCCACGGCATACAGAAATTTTCGGACATCGATCCCCTGCTGAACCGAAGCCGGCAGATTTTCATAGATCGAGTCAACGGGCAATTGTGGAGCGACCTCGGCGTAGCGATGCAGGTGCAGTTTCTGAGGTGGTTCCAGGGACAGGATTTCGCGCACCCGTTCAATGGCCTCCGCCTGGTTGCGGCAGAAATGGTCCGCTCCTCCGGAAACGTGGGTATGCACCTTGGCGCCCCCCAGATCTTCGGCGGATATCACTTCGCCGGTGGCCATCTTGACCAGGGGCGGTCCGCCCAGAAACGAATAGGCCAGTTTGTCGATCATCACCGCCTGGCATGCCATGAAGACCATGTAGGCGCCACCCGCCGTGTTGCCGCCGGTGCTGAGGGTAACCTGCTTCAATCCCTGGGCCGACATGCGGGCCATGTTGTAGAACATGGAACCGAAATGTTGATCGTCCGGAAAAACGTCGGCCTGCAGCGGCAGGAATGCGCCGCCCGAATCGGCGATATAGACGCAATTGATGCCGCAACGTTCGGCAATCGCCTGGGCGCGCATATGCTTCTTCAAGGTGATCGGGAAATAGGTGCCGGCTTTCACCCGGCTGTCGTTGCCGAATATCATGGTCCAGTTGCCGTGGATTTTACCGATGCCGGTGACGACGCCGCCGCAGGGAACGTCCTCCACACCGGGATAGTTCATTCCAAACCCGGCGATGCGGGACAACTCAAAGAATTCCGTACCGGGATCGATCAGCCCCTTGATCAGCTCACGGACCGGCATTTTCCCCTGCTTGGCCAAACGATCCACCGCCTCCTGTCCGTCGGGCCACATTGCCTGATACAGCAAGGCGTCCAGCTTTTGTTCTTCATTCTCCCAGAAAACCTTATTTTCACTCAGTACGCTTGTCATAGTGTTTCCTCATCATGCATGGATTACGGTAGTACCAGCCAATCTTGATTATCGGCCGCAAAACGATCCTTACGATCAACCGCTATTTACCGGTATACACCGGTTTGCGCTTTTCCCGAAATGCGGTGAGTCCCTCGAGCCGGTCCTGGGTGGGGATCGTAATCCAATACGCGTTGGATTCGATCGCCAGGCCGGTATGGAGATCCGTCTCCAATCCCATGTTGATGGCGTATTTGGCCTGCTCGATGGCGATGGGTCCCGTCTCGCAGATCATGGCCGCCAGTTTCCCGCATTCTTCCATAAGGTTTTCTCTTGCGCAGATCTGGTTCACCAAACCGATGCGCAAGGCCTCTTCCGCGTCCACCCGCCGACCCGTAAAGATAAGTTCTTTTGCCTTGCCGCGGCCGATGAGACGAGGCAGTCGCTGGGTGCCTCCGGCGCCGGGGATGATCGCCAAGCGGGTTTCGGTCAGGCCCATACTCGCCGTATCCGCCGCCACCCGAATATCGGCGGCCAGCAGCAACTCCGTTCCACCACCGAGAGCAATCCCGTTCACTGCGGCAATCACGGGTTTATTGAGTGTCTCAATGCTGGTGAACAGATTCCGAATGGTAAAAATGAAGCGCTTCACTTCCAGGTCGGTCAAGGTGGCCCGCTCTTTCAGGTCGGCGCCCGAACAAAACGCTTTTTCTCCGGCGCCGGTGATGATCAGCACGCGGATGTCCGGTTGAAAGCGAATGGCTTCGATGCGGGCCTTCAACGCCTCCAGCAAGGCGAAATTAAACGAATTCATGACCTCCGGACGATTCAGTGTCAGGGTCGCTATCCGGTCCTTTTCTTCATATAACAGCACTTGTTCATTCATATTGCCTCCGGCAATCCTTTTGTTCTTTCTAACACCCGATATACCGCGATATCACCAGCCGCTGGACTTCCGAAGTCCCCTCGCCGATATCCAGCAGTTTCTGGTCCCGGTAAAACCGTTCGACGTTATATTCTTTCATCAGACCATAGCCGCCGTGAATCTGCACGGCATGATTGGTCACCCTGCCCATCAATTCGGAACAATACAATTTGGCCATGGCGGCTTCTTTTTCAAAGGGACGGTGCTCGTTCCGGAGCCAGCAGGCCTTGTACAGCAGATTGCGGGCGCATTCGATCTCGGTTGCGCAATCCGCCAACTTGAATGCAATTGCCTGAAATTTTGAAATCGGTTGACCGAACTGTTCTCTTTTCCTGGCATACTTCAAACCGAGTTCATAGGCTCCCTGGGCGCCGCCGAGCCCCATGGCGCCGATGGACAAACGACCGCCATCCAGTGTTTTCAGCATCTGATGGAAACCGTCTCCCTGACTGCCCAGGATGTTCGCGTGGGGTACACGAACATCGTCGAAATACAGCTCGGCCGTATTGGACGAGCGCCACATCATTTTCTGGTGCATGGGAACCGCCTTGAATCCCTTGGTTCCGCTCTCGACGATGAAACAGGTATATTCCGGTTTTCCGTTGGGCCGCTGCCCGGTCACCGCCTGCACCGTGACGCCCAGGGTCATTTCCGTGGCCGCATTGGTGATGAATATTTTTGAACCGTTGATGACCCATTCGTCGCCGTCTCTTACGGCGACGGTTTTGCTGCCCCCGGCGTCCGATCCGGCGGTGGGCTCTGTCAACCCGAAACCCCAGAGCGCCTCCCCCCGACAAAGTTTGGGAAGATAGCGTTTTTTCTGTTCCTCCGTGCCGAAATAATACAACGGGCCGATCCCCAGTGAATTTCCGGCCGCGATAGTCGCCGCCTGGGAACCGTCCACCCGGGCGATCTCTTCGACGGCGATAATATACGACAGGTAGTCCATCCCCTGTCCTTCGTATTCTTCGGACACAAACATTCCGAAAAGCCCGATTTCTCCCATCTTACGGGTCAGATCGGCGGAGAATTCCTCTTTTTCATCCAATTCGAGCGCCAGCGGGGAGATTTCCTTCTCGGCGAATGTCCGAACCTCACGGCGAATCATTTCCTGTTCGTTTGTCAAATCAAAATCCAAGGTCCCCTCCTTCAAGCGGTTGCGATGTCTCTCCACCGGCAGCAACCATTTTATCAAAATCTTGTGGAGATATGTCCGTTTCTTCTGCCCGTCGGCTATCCACTTCCGGGCAACCGGTTGCAACGTAACAATTGGATCGAACAATGAAATATAACCGATAAATCTTGATCAAGCGCTCAGTCAGGATACCCAAAACAGAAATTCTGATCGAGCGCTCAGTCTCTTTATCCTGTATTCCACTTTGTTTGTCAACTTTTTTTTAACCGGAAACGCCCGGCGTCCCGGCCGTCCATCAGCCGCTGAGTGGGCAGTCCGACATCCGCCGAGAGGCGTCGATTCCTGGGGTAAAGGGAGCCGAAAACAACGAAAAGAATCGGATACACAATACAGAAAATCAATCGTGAGCGACGCTTCGGGTATCACAATGGGAACAGGATGTTTCCGGATCGAGTGCTCGGCACCCGGCTGGAATTTGAATGCGGAATGGAATTACATTTTTTCTACAAGGGATTGCAGAATCTCTTCCTGGTATTTGCTCACATTTTTAAACTTGACGGCAATGCCGTCATCGGTCGCCCGGGTCACCTTGCCGGTAATCCGAAACGGAATTTCGGAATTGGGAATGGAAAACGTGAGGTGTATCTCCTGACCGTTCGCAAACAGCTCTCGCGTCTCGATGAAAATCCCGCCGGCACTGATATCCTGAATGAAGTCTCTGAAAAAACGTTCCTGGGTGGAGTAATCGACGGCAATCAGACAGGACCGTCTGTTGTGCTCCCGTTGTCCCTGCAGTTTCCATTCATTCAACAAATCCAGCAGCTTCCGTTGCTTGCCTTCCGGCATATTCTGGATGATTCGAATCAACTGTTCCGCAACGGTTCCCGATTGGTTCTGCTCGTCTGAAGCTGCCATGTGGAATATCCTTTACTTGCGTTTACGAACAATGGAATATTTTTCGGTGTGGAAAGAACCTTCATTATTGATACACCGAAGTAACCGACCTTGTCAATTGTATCATGAAAACAACAGCAATTCTAACTGAACAGCCAAATGGCCTAAGGCGGGACTGATAGGCAGGGGATGAAGCCTTGGACTGACGGATGGTACTCTGTTTTTCATCGTTCGGCGAACGAATTTTGGAAAAATGCAACAAAGATAGGGCGCGGA
>JBGSLR010000098.1:0-168214 GCA_041740615.1 Desulfobacterales bacterium | reverse complement strand
CGGGGTGGCCACCACCCGCGGGGACGTGAATTTTGTCGTGACCGAATACGGCATCGCCGAACTGCAGGGCAAGGGAATTTATCAGCGGGTGATCGAGCTGGCCCAGATCGCCCATCCGCGATTCCGGGACGGACTGATCCAAGCGGCCAAGCAGCACCATTATATTTTCCAGGACCAGCTGCCGCCGGCGGGCGAAGACCTGCTATTTCTGGAAAGCTACAAGAGCAGCCTCCGGCTGGTCAACGGGAAAACCATCGAGTTCCGCCCCATGCTGCCGTCGGATGAATTTTCCTCCCGCAATTTTTTCTATTCCCTCCAGGAAGAAACGATCTATAATCGCTATTTCAGTCGCATCCGATTGTTCTCCCATGAACTGCTCCAGAAGCAATGGGCCCGGATCGACTACCGCAGCAACATGTCCATCCTCGGTCTGGTGCAAAAAGGCGGTCACAAGGAAATCATGGCTGTCGCTTCGTACGCCAAGACCAGCGAAACCGTTGCGGAAGTCGCTTTTGTGGTCAAAGAGGAATTACAGCATATGGGAGTCGGGTCGTATCTGTTGAATGTCTTGGAAGGAATTGCCAAGGAGAACGGATTCAACGCCTTTACGGCCACGGTTCTGCGAGAGAATTCGCCCATGATCAAGGTATTTAAAAAGCGCTTCCCGAATGCCAAAACAACTTACGAAGGCAGCGAAATGGAACTCACCATGTCATTTGACGATGTCCCGAAAGAAGAGGTGTAGGCCGCGGATGACATGGAATGGGAAAGAATGGGATTGTTTGCTGGAGAAGGCGGCTCTTGAATGCGGCATCCCTTTGACCGCCCTGCAGTTGAACCAGTGCAACGCCCATGCGGAGTTGCTGTATCGTTGGAACCAAAAGACCAATCTGACCACCATAACAGATCCGCTGGACATGGTGGTGAAGCATTTTATCGACAGCATGCTCTCCGGCAGGATGCTGACCGATGGGGAGCGTGTGATCGATATCGGCAGCGGCGGCGGGTTTCCCGGTGTTCCGTTGAAAATCTTGAATCCTTCCCTGCACATCACCCTGATCGATGCGGTTCGGAAAAAAGTGAGCTTTTTAAAAGAGGTGATCCGAACCCTTCACCTGGGCGAGATCGAGGCGCTGCATGAACGTGCGGAGGCGCTTGCTCGGAAAAGCGATCATCACCAGCGGTATGATGTGGCCATCAGTCGTGCGTTTTCGAGTTTGAACACGATTATCCCCATGGCGCTGCCGCTGTTGAAAAAGAATGGCAGGATCATCGCCATGAAGGGGAGAAACGTCGGCGAAGAAATCGATGATCTGGTGTCGCTCCGCATTGCCATGCCGGATGGGCGGGACATTCGCGGCATGGATCTTCACGTGGATTCATTTTATTACGACCTGCCTTTCAGCGGTGACAAAAGAGTTTTGCTCCGCATTATATTTCCTTGACACATCCATGTTATCTGACTTAGAAATTAAAAATTTTTAAGCGGTTACTATGTTTTTTTTAAGAAAATCCCGGAGGATGTATGAACTACAAAGATACGCTCAACCTTCCCAATACCAAGTTCCCGATGAAAGCCAACCTTGCCCAGCGCGAACCCGAACAGCTGAAGGCATGGGAAGAGAACCGCCTGTATGAGAAAATCCGCACGGCGGCAATGGGCAGAAAGCGGTTTCTACTCCATGACGGTCCTCCGTATGCCAACGGTCATATTCATATCGGCACGGCCATGAATAAAATCCTGAAGGATATCATCGTCCGCTCCAAGCAAATGGCCGGATTCGACGCGCCGTACGTGCCGGGATGGGACTGTCATGGTCTTCCCATCGAGCACAATGTCGACAAGGAACTCGGGGATAAAAAGAAAGCGATGAGCCTGGTCGCCATCCGTCGGCGATGCCGCTCGTATGCCGAGAAATTTATCGATGTGCAGCGCAAGGAATTCAAACGTCTCGGTGTCATGGGGGAATGGGAGAATCCCTATTTGACCATGGCTTACCGATACGAAGCGATCATTGCAAAGGAATGCATGAAATTCGCCATGAACGGGGGATTGTTTCGCAGCAAGAAGCCGATTCACTGGTGCTGTAGCTGTAAAACAGCTCTGGCGGAGGCCGAGATCGAATATTATGATGAAACGTCACCTTCTGTTTTCGTGAAATTCAAACTCCTCGACGATCTGCGTCAAGAACTGCCGGCCGTAGCCGGAAAGACGGTCCATGTGGTGATCTGGACGACGACTCCCTGGACCCTGCCCGCCAACCTGGCGATTGCCTTGCATCCGGATTACGTATATGCCGCCGTCGAGACCGCTCCGAACCAGGTGATGATCGTTGCCCGCGAACTTGTGGAAGACAGCATGCGGGCCTTCGGAATCGACAACTATCAAATCATCGCGGAGTTCGGCGCCGGTGTTTTGGAACGAAAGACGTGTCGCCATCCCTTGTACGACCGGACTTCCCTGATCGTTCTCGGAAATCACGTAACGCTGGAAGCCGGGACCGGTTGTGTCCATACGGCTCCCGGGCATGGACGCGAGGACTATGAAGTCGCCCTGCAATATGGTCTGGAGCCCTATTCGCCGGTGGACGACAACGGTTGTTTTACGGATGACGTGGATTTGTTCAAGGGTCGGTTTGTTTTCGAAGCCAATAAGGATATCGTTCAACAACTTCAGGAGGCCCAAGCCCTGGTTGTCCAGGAGTCCATCCGACACGCATATCCCCATTGCTGGCGCTGCAAAAAACCGGTCATTTTCCGGGCGACGCCTCAGTGGTTCATCTCCATGGAAACAAACAACCTGCGCGAAAATGCCCTTGCCGAAATCGATAAGGTGCATTGGATTCCCTCCTGGGGGCGGGAACGAATACACGGCATGATCGCCAATCGTCCGGACTGGTGTGTTTCGCGGCAGCGATCCTGGGGGGTCCCGATCACGGTGTTTTACTGTGAGAAATGTGACACCCTGCTGATGAATCCACAAATTGCGGAAACGGTTTTTCAGCGTTTCGATGCGGGCGGCGCCGATGTCTGGTTTGACGAGGAACCGTCCACTTTCATCGGTGGCGATGTCCGATGCGATAAATGCGGCCATGACGGTTTCAAAAAGGAAACCGACATCCTGGACGTCTGGTTTGATTCCGGCGTCAGTCATGCGGCTGTCCTGGAAGAGCGTGGGTATCTGGCATGGCCGGCGGATCTCTATCTGGAAGGCAGTGATCAGCACCGCGGCTGGTTTCATAGTTCTTTGCTCACCTCCGTGGGAACCCGTCAACAAGCCCCCTACAAGTCCGTCCTGACCCATGGGTTTGTAGTGGACGCGGCCGGAAAAAAAATGTCCAAGTCCATCGGCAACGTGATCGCGCCGGACGAAGTGATCCAAAAATATGGCGCCGAAATCCTTCGGCTGTGGGTCTCGGCTTCCGATTATCGGGATGATGTGCGGATTTCCGATGAAATCTTGAAGCAACTGAGCGACGCCTATCGGCGGATCCGAAATACCTGCCGGTTCATGCTTGGCAATCTATCGGATTTCAACCCGGATCAGGATGGGGTCGACGTCGGATCCATGCCGGATATCGACCGGTACGCCCTTCACCGGCTTTGTGAGCTCATTCGTAAAGCCCATCGCGCTTACGACAGTTATGAATTTCATGTCATTCATCATGCGCTTCACAATTTTTGCGCCGTGGATCTATCCGCTTTCTATCTGGATATTCTCAAGGATCGCCTGTATACCTCACCCCCTCGATCAGCGGTCCGCCGCAGCGCCCAAACGGTGATGCATCTTCTCCTTTCCGCCCTCGCCAGAATCATGGCGCCGATCCTTCCCTTTACCGCCGAAGAAATCTGGAAATACATGCCGGATCAGGAGGGAAAAACCGAAAGTATTCATCTGGCTGAACTGCCGGTCGTCAATCCGCAGTGGCAGGATGAAGCCTTGGCTCGTAAATGGGACCAATTATTGGTCGTGCGCAGTGAAGTGACAAAAGCATTGGAGGAAGCCCGGGTTCTCAAACTGATCGGTCATCCGTTGGATGCGGCCGTAACCATCAGCGCCGGCGACGATTTAAATCGTCTGCTTGGGGAATATCGGGACGAATTGAGAAGCCTTTTCATCGTTTCCGACGCAAATCTGTGGGAAAGCGGTATCCTGGAGGATGCCTATCAAAGCAATGACGTCAAGGGGCTTTCCATCCGGGTGTCACGCGCTCCCGGAGAGAAATGCGAGCGTTGCTGGATTTATGATTCCAAAACAGGAAAAAATGAAGCGTATCCGAATACCTGTCCCCGCTGTCAATCCGCTCTGGCGGAATTGGGATAACCAGAACAAGTCGAACGGATTGGAAATCATGACCGCCAAATATAAAAAATTACTGATCATCGCGATCCTGATTGTGGGCCTGGACCAGATCACCAAAGCCGTCGTCGTTGCATCGATGAAACTCTACCAGTCGGTGACCGTCATTCCGGGCTTTTTCAATCTGACCTACATTCACAACCCGGGAGGGGCCTTCGGGTTTATGGCCGGACAAAGTCAGACAATTCGGACCCTTCTCTTTATCGTCGTTTCGATTCTGGCGGTGGGCTTTATTTTGTATTTCTATAAAAACACCCCCGATAGTCACCCGATGCTGGCCATGGGGTTTGCCCTGATTTTTGGAGGCGCTATCGGCAACCTGATCGATCGAATCCGCATGGGCACGGTAATCGATTTTCTGGATGTGTATATTCAGCACTTGCATTGGCCGGCGTTCAATGTGGCCGACAGCGCCATTTCCGTGGGAATGGCCATATTCATCTTTCACCTGTTGTTTAAAAAAATGCCCGTCTGAATAAAGGTGGTTCATGTATCCCATTCTGATAAAAATCGGCCCATTTACGCTCTATACCTATGGGTTGATGATCGCCATCGGCATCCTGGTGGCGGTAATGGTTGCGCGCCATGAGGCAAAACGCAAGTCATTGAATCCGGATAAAATCGCCGATTTGGCATTTTATTTGGTGATTGCGGGTGTTATCGGTGCCCGGCTTTTTTATGTGGCCACCACGCCGAGCATCTTTATCCATGATCCCATTGAAATTTTACGTATCTGGAATGGTGGTCTTGTATTTTACGGCGCTTTTATCACCGCCCTGATCACCTGTCTGATTTATCTGAAGAAAAACCGTATGCCGATATGGAAGACGACGGACGTGTTTGCACCGGCTGTTGCCATTGCGCATGTTTTCGGCCGCCTGGGCTGTTTTTTTGCCGGTTGTTGTTATGGGAAAGTATGCAGCCTGCCATGGGCCGTCACGTTTACGAATCCAAATACCTTGGCCAGGCCTATTGGAGTCGGATTGCATCCGACGCAACTATATGACTCCATAAACAATCTGATCATTTTCTCCCTTTTGTGGGCATTCCGCCGCCGTATGAAATTCGACGGTCAGCTTTTCTGGATTTATATTCTGTTGTATGGCGTGAACCGTTCGATTATCGAGCAGTTTCGCGGAGATTTTCGCGGCGATTTCCTCTGGGGCGTTTTTTCCATTTCCCAGGTGATCGGATGCACCATGGCGACCCTGGCGGTGATCATGCTGTTTCTGCTCCATCGCCGCCATGTAACGCCGTGACCGTACTCGTGCCGGGATTCGGAATTCGGATGACGAAATGACGGAAATACCGTATTCACAGTTTCAGGAATATCTGCAAGGGGTGGACAGCGGCGCCCTTCCGCCGGCATATCTCTTCTTCGGTGAGGAGTATCTCTATAAATCAGCCCTATCCGCGTTGATCGATCAGATATGTCCTGAAATCGAGCGGGCCTCGACCTACGAAGTCTTGGACGGCAGTTCCGTCGGGGTTTTCAGCGTGATTGAAAGTGTCAACACCTATCCGTTCCTGTCCGACCGGAAAATCGTTGTCTTTGCGGACGCCAAGATATTTTACTCCGGTCAGGATAAGGAAAAACTGTTGGAAAACGCCAAAGCCGCGTATCTTCAAGAGGATGTCACCAAGGCGGCCAAATCCGTCCTGCGATTTCTCGGGCTGATGAATTTGAGCCTGGAAGAGGCGACGCTGGAAAACATACGAGAGGCGTTGAAAGACGATTCCGGGAACGACGATCTTGAAGCATGGCTGGAAGAAACAATTGCATTTGCCCGAAATGAAAAGCTATCCATTCCTGCCTCCCAGGATGAGGCCGGGTCCCTGGAAAAGGCCATCGAGAAAGGGTTTCCCAAAGGGAATCTGCTGATTATTACCACGGACCTGGTCGATAAACGACGTCGACTATATCAAACCATTAAAACGACCGGAATCATCGTCGATTGCTCCATGCCCAAGGGAAGTCGACAGGCGGATCGCCAGGCCCAGGAGGCGCTGCTGCAGGAAACGGCCAAACGACGGTTATCCGGCAGCGGTAAGCGAATTGATAAAGCCGCTTATGCGGCATTGATGGATTTGACCGGCGCCGATCCGCGTCTCTTCGCCGGCAATATCGACACCCTTGTCAGTTATGTGGGAGAACGTCCTCTGATTACCGCTGCCGACGTGCAGGCAGTGCTTAGTCGTACCAAACAGGATCCGATTTTTGAGCTGACCGGCGCCGTGGGGGATCGGCAGCTTTCGAAAGCCTTGCTGTATCTCGATTCATTGTTATCGAATGCTTTCCATCCGTTGCAGATCCTTTCCGCCCTTGCCAAACAGATCCGAAAGCTCATAGCGGTGAAGGATTTTACCGGCAGTGAGTTCGGTCGAGCCTGGCGCGGGGACATGCCGTTTCCCCAATTCAAAGGGGTTGTTCTGCCCTCCATGGTCCTGTTCGATGAGGAACTGTCGAAGAGGGTCGGCGTATGGGATGAAATGTTGTCGCCCTCCGGTAAAACGGCATCCAAGCGTTCCAAGAAAAAGACGGACTCGGATGTCGGAATCGGCGTAAAATCGAACAATCCGTATCCTGCATTCCTCTTGTTGCGCAAGTCCGAGAATTTCACCATGTTGGAATTGATCAATGGATTGAAGGCGCTGCAAGAAGCCGATCTGCAAATGAAAACTTCCGGACAATCACCCCGCGTGATTCTCGAAAACGCGCTTTTCCGTATGATCGGGAATCCACAAAAGAGGAGTGCCGCGTAAATGAAGGGGTTTATTCGAAATCAGGAAGAAAATCTGGCGATCAAATTACTCCAATGGAAATATCAGCGCGCCAATATCCCGGCGCCGGATATCGCCATTGTCCGGAAGCAGGCGGAGAAAATCGTCGAGGATGCGCATCGCATCGCCCGTGAAAGGGGGCGGAATGTGATTGGTATCATCAAGGACCTCATCGACGATATGAAAAAAAACGGCTAACCAGAGGGGGGGGCAGGCTATCCCCGGGGATGATATTTGTCATGAATGGCTCTCAGGTGGTCCTGGGCGACGTGGGTATAGATCTGGGTCGTGGAAATATCCGCATGACCCAGCATCATTTGAACCGATCGCAAATCCGCACCGCCTTCCAGCAAATGGCTTGCGAAGGAGTGCCGCAGGGAATGGGGCTTGATCTCTTTTTCGATTCCGGCTTGGGTCGCGTATTTTTTCAGTAGTTTCCAAAATCCTTGACGCGTCATGGGCTTTCCGGCCCACGCAATGAATAGATAGGCGCTGGTCACATTTTTCAATAGCAACGGTCTGGCCTGCCGGATGTATTGCTGGACTTTTTCCCTGGCATAACTTCCGATGGGAACAACCCGCTCTTTATCTCCCTTTCCATAAACACGGACAAAACAAACTTCCAGGTTGATGTCCTGCAGCTTCATCCCGATCAATTCCGATACCCGCAACCCTGCGGCGTATAGAAGCTCGATCATGGCGGCATCCCGCAAGCCTCGCGGCTTATCCGGATCGGGCATTTGAAGGAGTTTGGCGATATCCTCGATGGAGAGCACTTCCGGAAGTTTGAGACCGGTTTTGGGGAGATCGATGATGGCTGTCGGATCATGAGGCATGAGTTTTTCATGCAGTAAAAATTTATAGAAGCCCCGCAGCGACACCATATGCCTGGCTCTTGATTTGGCGCTTAACCCGGATTTTCGCATTTCGATCAGGTATTTTAACAGAACGGTCGTATCGGTTTCCTCAATCCCTTTGATGCCATGCGCTCCGGCAAACTCCGTGAAACCGGCCAGATCCGCGCTATAGGCGGAAATGGTATTTGCGGAAAGCCCTTTTTCGATCAATAAGAAATTCAGGTAACGATCGATCAACAAATCGAAATTCGTCATATCATCAATCCGCCACGCAGCGGAAGCCCAGAATATTGGATGTGAAACTGGTTTCAAATCGGAAGCGCGTCAACAAGGTGACTTCCTTTCCAGAGACCCAACTGCCTCCCCGGACGGTATGGTAGGTCGCCTTGCGAACTTTTGCAAATGGTGTTTTCGTTTCGTCGGCGGTCCATTCCAAAACGTTTCCGAGTGCATCGGCAATGCCAAGGCTGTTGATGCCTTCTGGATACCGGTCGACCGCCGTCGTATCGGATATGGCGCTTTTTTCATTGTTGCAAGCTTGTTCCCGCCATTCATTCCCCCAGGGATATAAATATCCGTTTTCCGATCGCATGGCGGCTTCCCATTCCAACTCGGTGGGCAGCCTTTTCCCGGTCCAGGCGGCAAATGCGCGGGCATCGGCGAGGCTCACCTGAACCACCGGGTGGTTTCGTTTGTGATGAAGCGTGCTGCCAGGACCTGTCGGTTGATACCAGAAGGCGTCTTGGACCTGTTTTTTTTGGATGCTTGTATTCCAACTGGATTTCATTTGGCCTGTTTTGGGATCTTTGCTGTTCCGAAAGCGGCCGACATACACGATCCCCCAGCCCCTTTTTTCCGCTGTGGTCTGATAACCGGTTTTTTCAACAAATATTTCAAACAGGGCATTGGTAACCGGATATTTTCCCATATAAAGGCCGGGGAGATATACTTGCTGAAGGGGGATTTCATTCCCGAGCGGTCGCTGGCTACCGACGGTATAATCGCCGCCGGCCACGTGAAGATACTGGTTGTAGTGGCGTTCCATTGCGCCGAGATAGCCGTCGAATTGCTCTGCCAGTTGATTTGCATCCGGTTCGGGCACCGTGGTGTCGGTGATGTCGTAGGGCATTCCAGCAGCAACGGGTGATTCGTTTTCATCAACGGTTTCCAGGTCGTCCTCGTCGACTTCGGCAATCTCGTCCTCGTCAACGGTTTCCATGTCGTCCTCGTCGACCTCGGCAATCTCGTCCGCGTCAACGGCTTCCAGGTCGTCCTCGTCGACCTCGGCAATCTCGTCCGCGTCAACAGTTTCGAGGTCGTCCTCGTCGACCTCGGCAATCTCATCCGCATCAGCGGTTTCCATATCACCATTTGAAGGCTCGGTATCGATGATTTTCCGGGATAACCCCCGAACCAGATCAGCGATTTTTTTGAGTTCCTCCTTCGAATCTTCCTCCGCGGTTTTGTCCGAGGCGGCCAATAAGTCATTCAACAGACTCAGCACCTCGGATATTTTTTTCAGTGATGCGCCACTCCCGGAATGAACAGCATCGGAAAAGGAGGAAAGTAGCTTGTCTTTCGCGCTTTCCGACATTTCAAAAATATTATTGGACGAAATGGTGATTCCTTCCGGATTTTTATTCTCATGGTACAATTTCATTAAATCGGTATTGACGGTGGAGCGGATACTATTATAATTTTTACGCTTGGATTTGATCAGTTCCGCCTCATTACCAATATCCCACATGATTTGAATCAGGACATCCGTGTCGATCCGTTGCATACTTTCGATCTTTTCATTTGAATCATAATATTGCCGGATCGCCTGAATGAGTTTGTATTTCGGGGCGTGGATGTTACGATAATTCAGATGGGATATGGCCTGATCAATGCCTTCAATGGAAATGGAAGATGGCAATTCGCCCCCTCGGATATCGGTTGCAGGTTACGTGTGGTATCAACTCATCCACTGGGTCATTTGAAAGCGATTGAAGATCTCTTGAGGAGCCAAACGAGATGGAATCAGTATATGCTATTTATCAGCGCTATTCAAGCATCGCGGATCAGAAGGCGTCTAATCATCTTTTCAATCAGTCATTTTTGTGATAGGAAAGCGACATGGCCAATATTATTTGCATATCCAATCAAATAGCCGGTAGCGGTAAAACGACTACCGCTGTCAGTCTGGCGGCATCCTTTGCGTTGATGGAGAAAAAGACGCTTTTAATCGACTGCGACCCCCAGGCTGTGGCCACAAGATGGATGGGAATCTCGGATCAAGACCCGGCCTTGACGATCTATGACGCGTTTATGGGTCAGGTTTCCCTTGATAAGGTCATTCGAAAATGTCATCCGGAATTTCTCAGCATTCTGCCATCGAGAATCGACTTGTTTCAGGCGGAGCACAAATTGGCGGTCAAGCCCGGCAAAGAGATGATTCTGCGAAAGCTGACCGAAAAAATTTCTTCTTCCTATGACGTTATGATTATGGATTCGCCGCCGACATTGGGATTTTTTACGGTATGCGCCATGGCAGCGGCGGATTGGGTTATCTTGCCAATTCCCGATCCATTTCAAGGTCGCGCTCCTTTGAATCATATGATGGACGTCATCGGAATGGTTCAAGACGAGTTGAACCCGGGATTGAAATTCGCCGGTTTGCTCGCCACCCGGTGCAACGGCAATAGGGAGTTCTCTCCAACCATGTCCGGAAATGGGCTGCGGAGCGGCGTCACCCTTTTCGAAACGCGTATTCCCAATGATGGTATGTTTCGGGAAGCATATGACCAGGGGCGACCGATTCAGCTCCATAACATTATGAGCGAAGGGGCTCGCTCCTATCTGAATCTGTCAGTGGAACTTATCAATCTGATTGACAAAAAATGATAATTTTGAGACAATCCCCGTACGATTGATTCCACAACCTCATCCAAACCCGATAACAATTGACGGCTGGTCGCGCTCATGATCGACGGGATTGATCGTTCCCAGTAATACATGAAAGACAAAGCGCAATCCTCCATCACCACCGACCCAAAACCATAACACGTGCGAATGCTATCGAAAGACAGGGGGATCCAGTGAAAATCACAGACTCTGAAACCATTCTCAATAGTGAAAAAGAACTGATCGATGCCATAACCGGCGATCTCGACTGGCAAGCGATCGAGCAACTCTTTCGCGAAAAGTACCATCTTGGCCTGCAGGATGAAATCGAGTATCGAAAAGGGGATATGGTTGTCCATAATGAGCAGATCGCCTATCGGCTTGAGTTTGAAGTGAAAGTGGCTCTTTCGGTATTGTTTGACAGAAGAGGGGAGTGCATCGAAGTAACGGCTGTTGATCGTCACGCCGAGGAGACGGCCGGGGAAGATGGGCCGCTTTCCAGCAGTACGGGCGATGAACCGGGTGACATGCCATCGGACGATTCCCCCAATCAGAATGTGTCCCAAATGGCATCTCAGATCGCCGAGATGATGACGGAAATTAATAAAAATTGATCCACTGCCCAACGACCGGCCGTCCGACGATGATTCACTCTTTGGATCGGAATAACAGTATGATTCCCAAGTGATTTCTTCATATGAAGGAATTGAAAGATGGGACAGAACAAGTAAACGGAGCTTATGGAACTATCAGAAGTTCGATCGCGGTTTGATGAAGTGCTCGTCAAGCACATTCAGCGATTGCTGGAATTGGAGACCCTTGCGGCCTCCCTGTCGTTTAATCTTTCATCCATATCTTGCTTGTTGCTGTTGGTGGAGCGGGAAAATGAAATCCGAAATTTTCCGACATCTCCTCCCCAGAGATACACCCGTGAATCGTTTTTGGATGATTTATCCAATATCGGCCTTGAAATTGACGACGAGCTGATGGGCTCTTTTCAGGCGCTGGCTCAGTATGGATATGTGATGATTCATGATGACGATCGATACCACGCCCAGATTTCAGCCTTTGCGTTGGTCAGTTTTCTGGACAACCTCTTTCCGGGTATGACCGGATTGAACCTGGTCGGCTTTATTATACAAATGATGAACGAAGTGCTCTCCAATCGCAAGGAGTTGAAGGATGCACTTGAGCAGTTCGATCAGACCCTTCTTTCCCAAGGGATTCCACTTTCAAGACAAAAACTGAAGCAGGATGAAAAAGAAACCTTACAGAAACAGGTTGATAAAACCCATAAAACATTTGAATCAAAAACGATATCAGAAGATTTAAAACTGGCGTATGTTGAACGGCTGTCCAAACTGAGAAACCGGGAAGATCATGGCGTCGTAACCCCAAAAGTGTACCAGCGCACAAGGCCGACGCCCAATGTGGCGGTTCAGGACCTGTTTGCAAAACCATCTGCGAAACCGATCGATGGTCGAACATCCTTTGAAGAGGAAAGCGAGAAACCGGAGGAAAGGACAAGCCCGGATCGGGAAAAGATGACCGCTCAAAAGATGGTTCTGGAAGCGGAAATAAAAGCGGCTGAATTGGCGACCCGGGAAGCGGAAATAAAAGCGGCCGAAATTGCCGCCCGGGAAGCGGAAATCAGGGCCCGAGAAGCCGAGATACGCGCACGGGAATCGGAAATGAGGGCCCGGGAAGCGGAAAAGGAGCTGGTCGACAAGACAGCGGAAGTGCCTTCGCATGAAACCAGGCAGTCCGGTATTGAAAAAAAGATCGAGGCCTTCCAGAATTCCATGGCCATGGATTGTCCCTTGTGCCACACGGGGAAAATCAGGATGGAAGAATCAGAAACAGGCCGGAAATATTTTTCCTGTTCCAACCAACACTGCGGATTTATCAGCTGGGGAAAACCGTATGGCTTTCCATGTCCCCTTTGCAAAAACCCCTTTTTGGTTGAATTCGTCAGCGGAGAACGAGCCGGGTTGAAATGCCCGCGGGCCACTTGTTCTTTTTCACAGGACCATTTGGGGCAGCCCGCTCAACCCCGGCCGGGTGACGAAAAAACCCCAAAACGTCGCAAATTGGTGCGTGTGCGCAAAAAGTGATTTCCGCCTACTCCAATACGTGCCGATCCAACACGAAACAGACAAAACTGCCTTGAAATACCGTCCCGGATGGGTGGGAAACCGTTACGGATACAATTCGTTTTTTTCCCTCGTTTTTTTCCACTTGAGCGATAGCCGTAACCGTATCTCTTGCCCGCACCGGTTTGGTGAATTTGACATCGGCGGCCCCCAATACAACATTCGGGTGGTTCACGGCGATCATGGCGGCATAATCGGCAAGTCCGAAGATAAAACCTCCATGAACGAGTCCTTTTTCGTCCACGGTCATTTCTTCGGTTGTCATCAATTCCACCTTGCTATAGCCTTCTTTCACCTCAACGGCCGTGCCGCAGGTCGTTTCATTGATCTTCTGATGCGTTTGAATCAGCATACCTCATCCCTCGTTGGTCTTTGATTGAAAATCGATATATCGATTTGAATTATCAAATTATATATCCGACCGCAATAGGTTTTGACAGTGAAAATCGGAATCTTCTTGCATTGAATGGATACCTGTTTTATAAGAAATGACCATGTGGTCATTTCTTGAACCAGGAGAGAACATCATTACGGAACGCCTTGGATCAAGAAAATGGAATTTAGAATATTACAAGGTTTCGGTTGTCGAAGAAGATGATCCATTTGCCCCAATCAGATAAGCGACTTCTGACCGTTCAGGAGAAGGTGATTGCCGGCCGACGTTTGGAGCCCGAAGACGGCATGCTACTGTATGAGAGCCGGGATCTTATCGGGAAGGCCCGCCTCGCGGATTATGTCCGTCGGAGGCGCCATGGCCGCAGTGCGTATTTTGTCTACAATCAGCATCTCAATTATACCAATGTCTGCATCAATCGATGCCGTTTCTGCGCCTTTTCAAAAGACAAGGAAGTCAGTGGGGCCTTTACCCTTACCATGGATCAAATTCGTGAAAGACTATCGGAGAGACTGGATGAACCGATCCGGGAGTTGCACGTCGTTGGCGGGATCAATCCCTCATTGCCCTTTACCTATTATCTGGAGCTTGTCCAGACGATCAAGGAGATGCGGCCATCGGCAACGATAAAGGCCTTTACGGCTGTTGAAATTGACCATTTCACAAAGATATCGGGTCTTTCCACCGAAGGGGTAATTCGCGAATTACAAGCGTCCGGTCTGGGGATGATGCCGGGTGGTGGCGCCGAAGTCATGAACGAGCGGATTCGGCAGACCCTGTTTCCCCAAAAAATCGGAAAAGAAAGG
Organism: Desulfobacterales bacterium; assembly: GCA_041740615.1. Taxonomy (GTDB): domain Bacteria; phylum Desulfobacterota; class Desulfobacteria; order Desulfobacterales; family SURF-7; genus DYJD01. Next base: position 153,977 of record JBGSLR010000098.1, on the reverse strand, counting down.
TGGATCGAGGTTGTCGAAACGGCGCATCGCTGCGGAGTGACTTCCAACGCCACCATGCTGTATGGACATATTGAAACACCGGCGGAACGGGTGGCCCACTTAATTCGGCTGCGAGAATTGCAGGATCGGACCGGCGGGTTTTCAGCGTTCATTCCCCTTGCGTTCCATTCGAAAAATACGGAATTATCCCATCTCCCCCAAACAACGGCATTCGATGATTTGAGCAATATTGTTGTCGCCCGTCTGCTGCTGGATAATTTCGACCACATCAAAGCCTATTGGGTCATGATTGGGGAGAAGCTGGCCCAGATTGCCCTTTCATTCGGTGCGGACGATCTGGATGGGACGATCATCGAGGAAAAAATATCCCACATGGCCGGAGCAACGTCTGCCATCGGTCTGACATCCGATCAGATGCGCGCATTGATATCCGGGGCTGGATTCATACCGGTGGAGCGTGATTCTTTTTATCAACCGGTGACCGGATAGGGGGGGATTTGCTGACCGATATCGTACGAAAAATATCCCGAAATGAGCGGATTGATGAAAATGATGCGCTCAAACTGCTTCAAGAAGCCGAACTGCTTGACTTGGGAGATTGGGCCCATCAAAAACGGACCGACATTCATCCGGAATCCGCTGTGACCTTCGTAATCGATCGCAACATCAATTACACCAATATTTGTTTGTCCGGGTGCGATTTTTGCGCATTTTACCGTGAACCGGGTCATCCGGAAGGGTATCTGCTCACCCGTGAGCAGTTGACCCAAAAGATCGAAGAGACATTGGCCTTGGGCGGAACCCAGATATTGATCCAAGGCGGATTGAACCCGGATTTGAAGCTGGAGGATTACCTGGCGCTCCTGCGTTTTATCAAATCCCGCTTTCCCATCCATATCCATGGGTTCTCTCCACCGGAAATTCTGTTTATGGCAAAGCAGTCCGGATTTTCGGTTGAAAAGGTGCTGGCTGCATTGATAGACGCAGGGTTGGGGTCCATTCCGGGTGGCGGCGCAGAGATATTGGTGGATGACATCCGTTTGAAAATATCGCCTCATAAATTCACCACCGAAGAGTGGTTGCAGGTAATGGAGATCGCACACGGTTTGGGTCTGAAAACAACCGCCACGATGATGTTCGGGCATATCGAACAGACGCATCACCTCATCGAGCATCTTGCCAAAATCCGAACACTACAGGATCGAACCGGTGGATTTACGGCCTTCATCCCCTGGACATTTCAGCCCAATAATACCCGCATCGGCGGGACGACCGTTTCCGCTGTCATGTATCTGCGCGTATTGGCTCTTTCGCGTCTGATGCTGGATAATATACCCAACATACAAGCATCTTGGGTCACGCAAGGAGAGAAGGTCGCTCAAGTGGCGCTTTCGTTCGGTGCCAATGACTTCGGCAGTACCATGATCGAGGAGAATGTGGTTGCGGCCACGGGCGTCCGCTTCCGATTGCCGTTGACGGAGATCATCCGGCTCATTCAGGATGCCGGATATGAGGCACATCAACGGGACTGCTTTTATAATATCATTCAAGTTCATGGGCGATGATGTCACAACCGCAACCTGAAACGCGACATGCGCTGTCAAGCCTGCCGAAGAAGGTTTCCCCCAGAAAAGCACACCGCGCCGGCTGGGTGCTGATCGAGCCGTCTATTATCGTTCAAAACGGCTATGTGGTGATCGAGAACGAAACAATTCAATCTGTTGGTCAAGGAAGGCCGCCGGGGGATTTCCCGGTTATTGATCATGGTCCCGGTGTGCTGATGCCGCCGTTGGCAAACGTTCATACCCATCTGGAAGTATCCGCCTTGAAAGGCAAGGTGGATCAGAGTCGAGGATTTCGAATGTGGGTTCGGGATCTGATACGATTGCGGGATGAAATCGATTCGGAAACACTTCGCGAGAGCGCCCGGGATGCCATCCGATCGCTGTTGGCCTCCGGTTGCGCCCTGGCAGGTGAAATCTCGACCGTTGGACTGACCCGTGACCTGTTTTCCGACTCCCCGATTTACGGTGTTTGGTTTCGGGAGTTTCTCGGTGGAACCGACCATGTCCCGCCGATGGCATTATCGGTGGAATCCGATTCGTACAATACCCGTTCGCTGGCCGGTCACGGGCCGCATACGACATCTCCCCAACTCCTGACGGCTCTGAAAAAAGAGACCCGGATGAAACATCTTCCTTTTTCCATTCATGTGGCGGAATCCGAAGATGAAATGGAATTCCTGGCGAACGGTAAAGGCGCTTGGGCTGACTTTTTAACGGAACGCGGCATCGATTTTCGGGACTGGCCCATCGGATCGATTAGCCCTATACAATATTTGGAAAAAATAGGCATTCTGGATCATGACACCATTGCCGTTCATCTGATTGAGGCGGATGCAGAGGATCTTGCATTGTTGCGAAAGCGGAAAGTGTCCGTATGTCTTTGTCCGAGAAGCAACCGGACACTGCATCATCGATTACCCGATATCGAGACCCTGTGCCGGAAGGGCGTGAATCTGTGTCTGGGAACCGACAGCCTCGCCAGCGTCGACAGTCTGAGCATGTTTGATGAGATGGCGTTTGTGGCTGAAATGTTTCCCAATTTATCACCGCCGGTGATTCTTCAAATGGCTACGTCGAACGGTTCGGATGCGCTGGGTCTTTCCAACCATTTTGGAACCTTGGCTCCCGGAAAACAGGGTGTGATGGTATATGTACCGCTTCATGCGGCAACGCGGGAACAATTGTTATGCGCCATCGTCAACGCGAGATGTGAAGGAAACAGTCACCTGATTGGATTTGATGACGGGTTTTGAACAATAGAAAAAAATGAAAAACAGGAAACGGACATGAGACAGATAGGGACGGAATTTGCGAAAGTGAGAATCGGCAGAATCCGCTATTTTAATGTCGCACCGGTGTATTTTGGTTTCGACCAACAACCGGAACGGAATGGCATTTCATGGGTGCCCGGGACACCGGCTGAATTGAACCGTATGATGTCGGAAGGCGCCATCGATATCGGTCCGGTTTCATCCGTCGCTTACGCGGCTCACCACAACGACTGGGCGCTCTTACCGGATCTTTCCATATCCAGCTTTGGAAAAGTCATGAGCGTCCTGTTGGTCAGTCGGTTGCCGATGAATCGGCTGGAAGGGGAAAAGGTCTGTATAACCGATGAATCCGCCTCGGCAGCGGCGTTGTTGAAGCTGATCTTCCGCCGCCGCCGGATTACGCCGCAATGGATCACGGATGGAATTGATACCCCCGACAAACTGGATTCTCAGACGGCCGGGTTCCTGGTTATCGGTGACAAGGCCCTGAAAAATGACTGGTCAAGGGAGTTCCCTTTTGTATGGGATTTGGGTGAGATATGGCGACAAATGACGGGCCTGCCGTTCGTTTTTGCCGTATGGGCGGTTCGAAAACAATTCGCACTGGCGCATCCGGAAACAGTGTCCATCATCGGTGAGTCTTTCCTGCAGTCAAAACGCAGGGGCATTCAGGCGCTCGATGAAATCTCTCAACGGATTGCGCAATCCTCCGGGCTTGATTCCAATTACCTTGGCAAATATTACCGGCAACTCCGTTTCGACCTCAATCCTTTTCAACGACTGGGACTCCAACATTTCTTTAACCATCTGGTAGTACATGATTTGCTGAAACAGACCGTCACCTTGTCTTTTGCCCAATCCCACCCAGGGAATGTGATTTTTTTGGATCGGTTTGATCGCATGAAACATCACCCGGTATCCACGAATCAACCCCGGCATGATAACAGAATGTATCGATATCTCGAAGCGGGTTTAAAAAAAGGTGGGTGACGTTAGAATGCAAACAGTGGGTTATGTAACGGAGGAATCAAGCCCTTCTGGGCGGCCTTGGTGAAGAGCGTCCGAATCGCCGTTTCTCCGACTTCCCCCAAATCGATGGTGAAATTATTCACATAAAGAGCGATGTGTTGCCGGATGACCGACAGGTTCATCTCCTGGGCATGTTGTTCTACATATGCTTGGGAGGCTTCCGGAAATCGCCAGGCGAATCGGACACTTTCCGCGATGGCTTTTTCAACTGTGCGGGCAGTCCGTTCTGCTATCTTGCGATGGATGGCGATGCCCCCCAGTGGAATCGGCAGGGATGTGGTCTCTTCCCACCATTCCCCGAGATCGCACAACTTGTCGAGTCCGTATTCGGAGTAGGTGAAGCGCCCTTCATGGATAATCACTCCGATATCCACGTCCCCTTTCTGAATGCATGGCATGATTTGATCAAACGGCATGGGCGATACCATCGGCGGTTCCGGCAGAAATAGTCCGAGAAGCAGATGGGCGGTGGTCCATAGGCCTGGAATGGCGATAACCTGGTTGGATCCTGGATCAAGAGAGGTGCCCCGACGCGCAACCAGGAGCGGACCGCATCCCCTTCCTAGGGCCGCACCGCTCCGCAGCAGGCCGTAGCGATCCAGCAGGTGACCCACCGCAGCAAATGAAAGTTTTGATATATCATACTGTTCCGCCAGCGCATTCTGATTGAGGGACTCCACATCTTTCAATTCAACGGAGAATCGGAGGTCGTCACAAGGGACCAGACGATGTACAAGGGCATGGAAAAGGAACGTGTCATTGGGGCAGGGGGAAAAACCCAGGGTCAGTTGTTGCGGCATGTCGGCCCTCCGCAGATTCCCGATGAATCGTTTTGGAGAAAAACCCTTACGGCATCACTGCATCGATCGCAGGCCAAGGGAATGTTCCATTGATTCGGATTCCGCTTTCCAACCATATTGCTGACCGATCGGATTTCGAGCAATGGAATGTCATAATGATTGGACAGATGGGCTGCGGCAGCCCCTTCCATGGCTTCCATGCAGGCACCGTATTGTTCAAAGAGACGCCGTGCCCGCTGTTCGGTTGCCGTTACCGTGGCAACCGTAACAAAGGGTCCGGCCTGAATGCAAACCGTTTGTTGAAGATAATGACGTCGCAAAACGGCCAGAGCGGTTTCCGCCAATTGGGAATGAAGTGGATAGCGGCCCGTGATATCAGCGCCCTGCTTATGAAGAACCGGGAAGGGGAGGGGGATGACCATTGCGGTGTCCGATTCCGGTTCAATTCCAAGTTGAACGTCGATTTCTTCCGTGGCGACACCGAGATCACCCAGATCTAAATTGGCCTCTCGGAAGGCGCCGGCGATGCCGGTCTGAATCATCAATCCGGGGCGATCGTGTTCGATACATGCAGTGATCGCCTGAATGGTGTTGGCGGCGCCCGGACCCGTGTGCAGCAGACGTATCGTCTTGCCCTCGATTTCGCCTGAAATTATCTGTCGGCCTCCGATGGTATGGTTTTTGGGGTTCTGCACACAAAATCGCAGGGATTCGATTTCCATTTCCATGGCTGAAAAGATGAGGATATGGCTCATAGGGCCATTCTTTCCTCGGCGGATCGCACTGATTCCACGGCATCGTTCGGTTTACGATTCTCTGTGTGCGGGTTCCGGGGGCGTCCGATGCCGCATTCCATGATCGCCATCAACTCTGCAACCCATGTCCGGGTAATCCGCGCATCTGCCTGATGAAGTCCGATACCGGCATCCAGATGTCGGATCATGTGTGTCTGGAGAAAACGATCCATGACCGCGTCGATGACGAAACAGGCCTTGTCCATGTCCAGATCCTCGCGCAACTCCCCTTTTTCCATCGCGGTTTCAAGGAGAGAATGGAGGTATTCGTAGCTGTATTTCCTGAGTGAAAGGAGAATTTCATCACGAAACGGTATCTTCGAGCCGAATAGTACATTCAGGTAGAGTTGATAGATACGTGGATGCTCTTGCAAAAATGCGATACCGGCCGTCAGGCTTTTTTCCAGCCGTGAGAACAACGGATCGTCTTGGGTCTGGTCGCGAATGACCCGCAACCGGGTCTTGACCATTTCAGTACACTTGTTGAAAATAAAAAAAAACAGTCCTTTTTTATCGCCGAAATATTGGAATATAGAACCTTTGGCGATACCCAAATGCTCCACCAGGACATTGATGCTGGCGCCGGCATATCCTTTTTCACTGAATTCAGCGATCGCGGCCCGGGTGATGCGGTCCTGTTTTGATTTCGATAAATTCTGAAATGTTTTCTTGGTCGTCACGATATGTATCCATTCGGGAAATCAATTCTATCATTTTTTAAACGGTTGTATGGCATCCATGGCCGAATTAACATGAACCCGTTGAAAGTGCCAGAAGAAATAGCGCTTGAATTCGATAATTATCATTGATATGAACTTTCCGTTCCATCTAATCCTTTTGCATGAAAACCAGCCGGTATGGTTGACAGTTCTTTGGCTCTTTTTTCAAGAGCGATTTGAACGAGGGGAAAAGCGGATGACAGCAGCGTATAAGAAAAACATATTGTGTATCGGCGCCGGATACGTCGGGGGACCGACAATGGCCATGATCGCCTATAAGTGTCCACAATACAAGGTGAGTGTCGTCGATATCAACCCGATCCGGATTCAGGAGTGGAATTCGGAGCAACTCCCCATATACGAGCCGGGATTGGACGAGATTGTACGGATCGCCCGCGGCCGCAATCTGTTTTTCAGCACGGATATCGAAAAAGGGATTCAAGAGGCGGATATCATCTTCGTGAGTGTGAATACACCCACGAAGACATTCGGGGTCGGGGCGGGGATGGCGGCCGATCTACAATACTGGGAAAAAACAGCCAGAAAAATTCTCGACTGCGCCACGTCACCGAAAATTATTGTGGAAAAAAGCACCTTGCCGGTAAAAACAGCGTTGGCCATGGAGAGAATCCTGAAATCGAACAACAGTCATATTCATTTCGAGGTCCTTTCCAACCCGGAATTTCTTGCCGAAGGAACGGCTGTTGCGGATTTGGAAAAACCGGATCGGGTTCTGATCGGAGCGTCACAGACGGAAAGCGGCCGGAAAGCCATGAATGAACTGGTCGATATTTATGCCAACTGGGTCGCGAAGGACAAGATAATCACCTCCAATATCTGGAGCAGTGAACTCTCCAAATTGGTGGCCAATGCGTTTCTCGCCCAACGGATATCTTCCATCAACGCCATCTCGGATCTTTGTGAGAAAACCGACGCGGATGTCAATGAAGTCGCTATGGCCATCGGCATGGACACCCGCATCGGGAAAAAATTTTTGAATGCCAGTGTCGGCTTTGGCGGATCATGTTTCAAAAAAGACATTCTCAATCTGGTTTATCTTTGTCGAAGCTACGGATTGGATCCGGTGGCCGATTACTGGGAAAGCGTCGTGAAGATAAACGAGTATCAGAAGGAGCGCTTTGTGTTGAATATGCTGAAAGCCATGTTCAACACCTTGGCGGAAAAAAGGATCTGTTTGTTCGGGTTTGCATTCAAGGCCGATACCGGAGATACGCGGGAGACGCCGGCTTACTACATTGCCAAAAAATTGTTGGAAGAAAATGCCCAACTGGTCATTTCCGATCCCCAGGCGCTCCAGAATGCCAAAAGGGATCTGCATGACGTCAATGGCGAAATCCATTACACCAAAGATCCTTATGAAGCGGCAAAAGGCAGCCACGCCATTGCCATCGTGACCGAATGGGATATATACAGAAAACTGGATTATCACCGAATCTTTCGGAGCATGAACCAACCGGCTTTTTTGTTTGACGGGCGCAATATCGTCGATCATCAGGCCCTTTTTCATATCGGCTTCAACGTTTATCCCATTGGGAAGCCGGCGTTAACCCACTTCTAGTCCGACGCGCGACAAAAAGGAGATGAAAATTTGGACCAAAAAAAAGCCTTATTAACCGGAATCACGGGACAGGACGGCGCTTATCTGGCGGAGTTCTTGTTAAGCAAAGGATATGAAGTCCATGGCATCAAGCGTCGATCTTCACTTTTCAACACCCAGCGGATCGATCATCTCTACCAGGATCCCCATGTTGAAAAACGAAATTTTTCGCTTTATTACGGTGACCTGACAGATGCCACCAATATCATCCGGATCATCCAAAAAGTTCAGCCGGATGAGATCTATAATTTGGCGGCCCAGAGTCATGTGCAGGTATCTTTTGAAGCACCGGAATACACCGCCAATACGGATGCCCTTGGCACCCTGCGAATCCTGGAAGCCGTCCGAATGCTTGAGCTGGTGAAAAAAATCAGATTTTATCAGGCGTCGACGTCGGAACTCTACGGCAAAGTTCAAGCCGTTCCCCAGAATGAAAAGACACCTTTTTATCCGCGGTCCCCGTATGCATGCGCCAAATTATTCGGCTTCTGGTGTACCATCAACTACCGGGAGGCCTACGACATGTTCGCCTGCAACGGCATTCTTTTCAATCATGAATCCCCCATCAGGGGAGAAACGTTCGTAACGCGGAAGATCACAAGGGCCGCTGCACGGATCGCACTCGGTTTGGAAGACGCTCTCTATCTGGGCAATCTGAATGCATTGCGGGACTGGGGGCACGCAAAGGACTTCATCAAGGCCATGTGGTTGATGCTGCAACAGAATGAGCCCGATGATTACGTTATTGCAACGGGAGAGCAGCATTCGGTGAGGGAATTCTGCACCCTTGCTTTCGGCGCCCTGGGAATCGAAATTGAATGGAAAGGGGAGGGTGCCGCTGAAAAAGGGATCGTGGCCGATGTCAATCCCACCGAATTGCTGGAACAGCATGATCGAGGGAAGAACAGCCACCGTATTCAGAAAGGGCGGACCCTGATATCCGTCGATCCGCGCTATTTCCGTCCCACGGAGGTGGCGACGCTGTTGGGCGACCCCACCAAAGCAAAGGAAAAGTTGGGGTGGGAACCGGAAATCAGTTTTGAGGAAATGATCCTGGAAATGGTATCACACGATTTGGTGGAAGCGTCCCGGGAGGACGTATGTCGAAGAAAGGGCTTTGCCATCCCCAACAGTTTTGAAGCCAATATGTGATTTTTCCCGTATGGGTATGATATGAAAAAAGACGCCAAAATTTTTATTGCCGGACATAACGGTCTGGTCGGCAGTGCGTTGCACCGAAAGCTGTCGGCTTATGGATATTCTAATCTGTTGATCCGCGACCATAATGATCTTGATTTAACGCAACAAATGGAAGTGGAATCGTTTTTTGATCGAGAAAGACCGGAATTCGTTTTTCTGGCTGCAGCGAAAGTGGGCGGAATTTTAGCCAACAATCGATATCCGGCGGACTTCATTTACACCAATCTGATGATTCAAGCCAATGTGATCCATGCTTCCTGGAAGACCGGAGTGGAACGGCTTTTATTTTTGGGCTCTTCCTGCATTTATCCAAGGGACTGCCCCCAACCCATGCGGGAAGAATATCTGCTGACCGGATCTCTGGAACAGACAAACGAGCCCTATGCCGTTGCCAAAATTGCCGGCATCAAGCTATGCCAATCCTATAATCGCCAAAACTTCACCCGATATCTTGCGGTCATGCCGACCAATCTGTTCGGGCCCTGGGACAATTTCCATCCGGAAAACAGTCATGTGTTGCCAGCTCTGATCCGTCGATTCCATGAAGCAAAACTTCATGGAAAAAGAGTGGTTGAAATTTGGGGGACCGGGACCCCTCGCCGTGAATTCCTGTTTGTTGAAGACCTTGCCGAAGCTTGTGTTTTCATCATGAACCTGAATGACGATTCATATGGTCTTCTGATCCATAAAACGCCAGCGCCCCTTGTCAATATTGGATTCGGTAAGGATATCACTATCAAAGAACTGGCTGAGATGATCAAGAACATCATCGGATTTACCGGAGAAATTCAATATGACGAAACCAAGCCGGACGGAACTCCGCAAAAATTGCTGGATGTTTCACAAATGAACGCCATGGGCTGGACTCCCAAGACGTCACTGAAAACCGGTGTCGGCCTGACGTATGAATGGTGCTTGAAACATCGGATTTTTGAAATACCCTCTCATTCGTCTGGATGTTGACCCGTTTCCATGACACGCGAAGCCTTTGTCATACACCTTCTGTTCGCTTTTTGTCTGTTTATCCTGTCCTGCGGTATTTGTATGCTTATCATCAAGCGTATGCGGATCATGGATATTCCCAACGATCGTTCATCCCATGACCGGCCGATTCCCAAATCAGGCGGGATCGTTCTGGTCATCACATTCGTTTTCGGTGTTATAACCATCTATTTTCTCGGAGACGCCACTCCGATCAAAGCGAATTATTTTCTAGGGTTCTTTGTTTCTTCCTTATTGATTGCGCTGATTTCCCTTTATGACGACATGCGCGATCGTCCGTTTCTTTTTAAACTGGTCGGTCAGGTAATGGCGATCATGGTTGTATTGTATTTCGGCATCGTCCTGAATGAAATTTCACTTCCGGGAATCGGTCGAGTACGGATCGGCGCCATCGGCTGGCTGCTTACCTTCGTGTGGATGCTGGGACTGACAAATGCCTACAATTTCATGGACGGTCTGAACGGGATGGCGGCGGGGACGGCCGTGATCGCGGCTTCTTTTTTCAGTGTGATCAGTTTTCAACAAGGAAGCACTTTCGTTTATATCATCTCTTATGCGTTAATTTCCGGCGCCCTTGGTTTCCTGGTTTTTAATTTTCCCATACCGAAGCTGTTCATGGGGGATGTGGGCAGTGCCTTTTTGGGTTTTGTGTTCGCCAACCTGGCCATCATTGCCGCGTTGTATGATCATTCGCATACATCCTTTTTGGTTGTTCCGCTATTGTTGTTCCATTTTATTTTCGATACGTCGTTTACCTTCATCAGGCGCTTTCTGGGAGGTGAAAACGTTTTCGCAGCCCATCGTACCCATCTGTATCAACTGTTCAACCGGCTGGGAGCCAGTCATGCCGCTGTCAGCTGTTTTCATTTTCTGGTCTGTATCTTTCAAGGCATGGGCGCACTCTATATGGTAACCGTCGAAGGGAATCAGCGCATACTCGTTTTTATCCCGTATGTTCTTTTTCAGATATTGTATGCCGTGATTATAACGGGCAGGGCTAAAAAGGCGGGGCTGATCGGAAACACCGCATCGGATTCCATTCGATCCGTTTGACGTCGAGAAATCATATCAACCACAATCATAATGGGGATATCCTATTGAATCACAAAGAATACCTTCAAGCCGGACCGGATCTGTCAACCGATATCGGCGGACTACGGCTTAAAAACCCGATTTTGACCGCCTCCGGCACCTTCGGTTATGGGGCGGAATTCAAAGACCTCATTGACCTCAATCGTCTGGGGGCCATTATCGTGAAAGGCCTTTCACTGCATCCATCCGCCGGTAATAAACCGCCCCGAATCGTTGAGACGGCTTGCGGCATGCTGAATGCCATCGGCCTTGAAAACATCGGCATTGAAGCGTTTATCCGGGATAAACTGCCGTTTTTCAGAGATCTGTCAACCCCCGTCATCGCCAACATTTATGGCAAGACCGTTGATGAATACGCAGCTCTCGCGGAAAGAATCGATGCGGAAGACGGCATCCACGGCGTTGAGGTGAATATTTCCTGCCCGAACGTGAAAGCCGGAGGAGTCGCCTTTGGCGTGGATCCGCGATCCGCGAATATCGTCGTTTGTGCGGTTCGAAAGAAGACTCGAAAACCTTTGATGATCAAGCTTTCGCCCAATGTAAGCGATATCGGAGAAATCGCACGAAGCGTGGAAGCCGGCGGCGCGGATGCCATTTCTCTGATCAATACGATTACCGGAATGGCCATTGACGTTGATACGCGTAAACCAAGGCTTGCGAACATCACGGGAGGGCTCTCCGGTCCGGCCATCAAACCCGTTGCCTTGCGGATGGTCTGGCAAGCGGTTTCGGCCGTTTCCATCCCGGTGATCGGTATCGGCGGAATCGTGAGCGCAATGGACGCGTTGGAATTTTTTATTGTCGGGGCGGCTGCCGTCCAGATTGGAACGGCTAATTTCATGAACCCGTCGGCCACGATCGAAATTCTGGAAGGGATTACCGGTTATTTAAAGGACAAGAATATTCCAAGGTTGACGGAGCTGGTGGGGACACTGTCCATATGATTTCCCGAGCGATACGAAAAAGCGTCCTTTCGAGATGAAAGGACGCTTTTTTTACAATACCGGGAAATAATTTTTATTTCATTTCATTCAGAAGCCGATCCTTCCAGTCCAGAAAATATTTACTGTCGGTTTTCAGCTTGGTTTCAAGAATTGATTTGGCTTCCGCCTTGTTTGCATCCCCACCCAAATTGATCAGCAGTTCGGCGAGATAAATCGGACCTTCCGCTTTTTGACCATAAAATTGCGTCTTTTCATATTCACGGTAATACTTCAGCGATAGTTCCTTATCATTGAGCGGCCAAGGCAGTACCGCCCAGAAACGGCCCAGGCCTAAAATGCTGCCGGCTTCCTCATACGTTTTGTCGGTGGCATACACTTTCTCGAAACTTTCCTGGGTTTTATTCTTCAGACCTTCCTTCAGGGCGGTCAGAATGCTGACACCGTCTGAATAGATGCCCACATTCAACGCATACCAATAGTACCCATCCGGTTTGTCCGGTTGGAGATCTATGGCTTTTTGTGCATAGTTCATCCCCTCTTTTCCATACTTGGCGCAGATATCTTTCCAACCTTCCACATTGGCTCGTTTCGAAAGTTCGCCATACCAACGATAGGCCCTCGCACAGCGCCAATTTGCTTCGAAATCAGTTGGATTTGCGGCAAGCGCCTTTTGGCACAGTTCGATGGACTTCTGGTATTTCTCGATGGTCACCTCATCATCGAGGGCGTCAATTTCCGCATAATCGGCAGCCAACAGCGCGACCGGCAAAGCAACAAAACAACTCAAGAATAAAAAAACGATTACAGATTTTCGCATAAGGAACCTCCTATTCCGCTTGCACTCTTGTCAATACTTGATGTTGATGGGTGAGATGAGCGTCCAAATGGCAGATACTCAAAACAATGTTGTAAAAGCGGAACGATGTTAGATAAGTTGATGCGCATTTGTCAAGGAAAAATCGGATCGGTAAAAAACATACTCAAAAAAAGTCGATTCAACGCTGGAAATATGTCAAAAAAAGTGGTATGAGCGAACACAATCCTTGGGTCGGAGCATTGTTTAATTTATTAAACAGTTGTTTTTTTATAGTTGTACCGACAGACGGCATACGGCTGTTGAAAGTATCTGTTATCCGGCGGGCAACCCGGGGAACGCCGTTCCTTTGGCAAGATGCGGCCATGACACCGAGATCGAACGGAAAGCGGGTATTTTCAGGTTAGAAAACAATCATTTTATTAAAAGGAGAGAGGTGCAAGATGATGAAAAAAATTGTTATGGTACTGATGGCGTTACTGATGGTTGGAAGCATTGCAATTGCAAAAGAAATCGGCGGGAAAAATCTGCCGGAGTCAATTGCAGCGGGTAGTGAAACGCTGGTTTTAAATGGTGGCGGACTGCGCGTTAAATGGTTCATGGACATCTACGCCGGTGGACTTTACACGAAGACCAAAACCCAGGACGCCATGAAACTCATTGAAGCCGATGAACCCATGGCGATCAAAGTGCATATCATTTCCGGGCTGATGAACGACACCAAAATGGCGGATGCCCTGCGCGAAGGATTTGAAAAGGCGACCAAGGGAAATGTGGCGCCGATTCAGTCCCGGATAGACAAAATGATCGCCGTCATGAAAGGCGAATATAAGAAGGATGACGTGTTTGATTTCGTCTATGTGCCGGAAGAAGGTGTCAGTGTCTTTAAGAACGGCCGTATGCTCAGCACGATCAAAGGCCTCGATTTCAAAAAACCGCTGTTCGGAATTTGGCTTGGTGAAGAGCCGGCTCAAGAGGATCTGAAACAGGCGATGCTCGGCAAATAAGATTCCAACCTGATGTTTACTCGGCTACTGCTCAGGCTTCAGAACAGCAGCCGAGTGTCAGGCACTTGAAAATGATACGGGATTCGAGATCCGAATTGATTTGATCTCATCCCGTATCGTAATATCCGGTATTACAAGACTTCCGAAGCCGTGAACGGGTGTGCTTTTAAATATTCCATCCGGTTGAGACCGTTGATGTAAGCTTTTGCCCCGGCCGTAATAATATCGGAATCCGCTCCCCTTCCAATCGCGATCAGTCCATTCTCTCCCAAGCGAACCGTGACTTCTCCCTGCGCATCCGTGCCGCCGGTCAGGGCCGCAATGGAAAAACGGAGCAACTCGGATTGCGAGCCGGTAAGATTGGCAATGGTATTGAAGGCGGCGTCAATGGGCCCGTTGCCATAAGCGGTTCCTTCCACTGTCCTTCCGTTGATCGACATTTTTACACTGGCAACCGGGCGAATGGTTGTCCCGCTGCTGACATGTAAATATTCAAGGCAGAAAATGTCGGCGGTCCGCAGTATTCCTTCCGTGACAAGCGCTTCCAGATCCTCGTCCATGACGTGCTTTTTTTTGTCCGCCAATTCTTTGAATTTGGAAAAAATCAATTGCAGTTCTTCATCGGAAAGCTCGTACCCCATTTCCTTTAAATGGGATCTCAGTGCATGTCGTCCGGAATGTTTTCCAAGAATCAGCTTGTTGCTCGAGAGACCCACGGTTTCCGGGCGCATGATTTCGTAGGTCATGGGGTTTTTCAGAACGCCGTCTTGATGGATTCCGGCTTCATGGGCAAAGGCATTGGCGCCGACAACGGCCTTGTTCGGCTGCACCATGATGCCGGTGATCATGCTTACCAGTCGGCTGGTCGGGTGGATCAGGGTTGTTTCAATACCGGAATGAACCGGCAGATAATTCGGGCGGGTATGGACGGACATGACCACTTCTTCCATGGAAGTGTTGCCGGCCCGTTCGCCGATCCCGTTGACCGTCACTTCCACCTGACGTGCTCCGGCGCAAACCGCCGCAAGCGTATTTGCGGTTGCCAGACCCAAATCGTTATGACAATGGACACTCAGTATTGCCTGGTCGATATTGGGCGTATGGGCCATCACATAACGAACCAGATCGCCGAATTCCTGAGGAATGGCATAGCCCACCGTATCCGGCAGGTTAATGGTGGTCGCGCCTGCCGAAATGGCAGCGGCGAAGACCTGACACAAAAAATCCGGATCGCTTCGGGAGCCATCTTCCGCCGAGAATTCCACATTGTCGGTAAAGGCTTTCGCATATCGCACGCCTTCCATGGCGGTGTGAATGACCTGTTCGCGACTCATATTCAATTTGTATTTCATATGAATGTCCGAAGTGGCGATAAACGTATGAATTCTCGGTTTGGCAGCGTGAGAGATGGCCC
The DNA here is from genome assembly GCA_041740615.1 of Desulfobacterales bacterium. Classification (GTDB taxonomy): domain Bacteria; phylum Desulfobacterota; class Desulfobacteria; order Desulfobacterales; family SURF-7; genus DYJD01. Next base: position 138,708 of record JBGSLR010000098.1, on the reverse strand, counting down.
GCCAAGCGCAATCGAGATCCGACTTGGATGTTCTGGCCAGGGCTGCGATTTCACAATTTTTCAGTTTACCTGCAATTTGCGAGACCGCTTCAAAATCTCCCTGGGAAGCGGCTGGAAAACCAGCCTCGATGACATCTACCCCCAATTTCTCCAGTTGGGTCGCCAGTCGCAGTTTTTCAGCCGTATTCATGCTGGCTCCCGGAGATTGTTCCCCATCCCGCAGCGTCGTATCGAAAATGATCAATTTGTCCGTCATCTGTCACTCCACGATCTTGTCGTTTGTTAACTTGTATTGAAAACTATCGGCCAAGGCCTGCCAGCTCGCTTCGATAATGTCGCTGGATACTCCGATTGTGCTCCAGATGGTTTCCGCATCCCGGGATTCGATCAAGACGCGTACCTTTGCGGAGGTCCCATCTCTACCGTCCATGACGCGAACTTTGAAGTCCACCAAATGCATGCCGTCCAGATTCGGAAAGAAATTTCCCAAGGCTTTTCGCAGGGCATTATCCAGCGCACTTACCGGACCGTCGCCTTCAGCGGCAGTTATCTCCTCCTTGCCGGAAACTGAAATTTTGATCATGGCATGGGAAGAACAAGGACGGTCCTTATCCTTTTCAACAGTAACCCGAAAGGATTGAAGTTCGAACAACGGTTTGAAACGCTCCGTGAATTTCTCCATCAGTATTTTAAAGGATCCGTCCGCTGCTTCAAACTGGTAGCCTTCCTGCTCGAGCCGTTTGATTTCGGAAACGATTTTGCGACTATCCATGCCGTTGGCGTCCAGTGCCACGCCCAATTCCTTGGCTTTATATTCTATGTTGCTTTTTCCCGCCAAATCGGAGATCAGCACCCGTCGTCTATTGCCCACGAGTTCCGGGTTGATATGTTCATAAGCGCGGGAGAGCTTCATGATGGCGCTGACATGAATTCCGCCTTTATGCGCAAAAGCGCTCCTGCCGACGAAAGGCCGGCTGTTCAGCGGCGTCATATTCGCGGTTTCACTGACGAAGCGGGACAGCTTCCTCAAATTTTCCAGTTTCTCACCGGAAATACAAGGCCGATTCATTTTCAGGCATAAAATCGGAATGATCGATATCAAATCGGCGTTACCACAACGTTCGCCGTATCCGTTAATGGTACCGTGAACCATGCAGGCTCCTGCATGAACTGCAGCGATGCTGTTCGCCACAGCCAAACCGCTGTCGTCGTGCGTATGGATGCCGATGTGAATGCTGTGACCGCCGGATGATGGATGAAACGTTTTCCGGAGTGATTTCCGGACATTTCTCACCGTTTCCTCAATATCAAACGTCAGCGTTCCGCCGTTGGTGTCGCATAATACGATGAAGTCGGCCCCTCCCTCAAGGGCCGCCTTCAGCGTTTCCATGGCGTAAGCTTGATTTTCAAAATAACCATCAAAAAAATGTTCGGCATCGTAAACGACTTCCCTGCCGGCGTCTTTCAGATAGGCGACGCTCTCGCGGATCATCGCCAGATTTTCCTTGAGCGTGCTTTTCATGACCTTTTGTACATGAAGATCCCAGCTTTTCCCAAAGATGGTCACAACCGGCGCATGGCTGGATAAAAGTGCTTTGAGATTGGGATCTTCCCCAGGAGTCATTCCGGGGCGCCTTGTGGCGCCGAAAGCGGATAGTTTGGCATTGGCAAACTCGGCTTTTCTGGCCTCCTTAAAAAATTGCATATCGCGCGGATTGGATCCGGGCCACCCTCCCTCGATGTAATGAACCCCGAGTTCATCCAGTTTATGGGCGATCCGAATCTTTTCGTCGACGGTAAAATTGATATTTTCGCCCTGGGTGCCATCCCGGAGGGTGGTATCGTAAATCAATACTGGCTCTGATTGTTGTTCTTGGGACATCTATCAATATGCTCCTCGATTATATTCTCGGCACACATGTATCTCGAAACCGCTCATCCATAAATTTTTTTTGAATTTCGATCCGGTTGCAGTTTTTTCAATACGCATCAAAAAAGAACGTAGGGTTTTCGATGGACCAGAATTAAGGGATGAAAGACGTCCATGTGCCGTTGGATACGCAACACAATGATTTTTATCCCTTAATTCGTGATCCATATTCTTTTCTTGCGTTATTTCGCTTTTTTTCTATTTTCGGGACGCAGAGAACGAACGGCGGCACCGGCGCGCCACATCTCCGAATCTCTGATGGCCTTCAGCTCCGCTTCGAGTTTTACCTTATAATCGGGGGCGCTGTTGACCGCCAGAACCCGCTCGGTTTCCTTGCCGTTTTTTACCCGTCCATAGAGTTCTGCAAATACCGGAGCGACAGCATCCCGGAATTTGGGCGCCCAGTCCAAGGCTCCCCGTTGAGCGGTGGCGCTGCAGTTGGAAAACATCCAATCCATACCGTTCTCGGCCACGAGGCGGATCAGGCTCTGGGTCAGCTCTTCGACGGTTTCATTGAAGGCCTCGCTCGGTGAATGCCCGTTTTGGCGGAGAATATTGTACTGTGCTTCCATCGTTCCCGCCAGACATCCCATGAGAACGCCACGTTCACCGGTGAGATCGCTGAACACTTCCTGCTCGAACGTCGTCGGGAAAAGGTAGCCGGAACCGATCGCAATTCCGATCGCCAAGGTTCGTTCCGTTGCCCGACCCGTAAAATCCTGATGGACGGCATAGCTGGAATTGATGCCGCTGCCGTCCAGGAAGTTTCTTCTGACGTTTGTTCCGGAACCTTTCGGAGCAACGAGAATTACATCGATGTCCTCCGGCGGAACGACACCTGTTTGCTCCTTATAGACGATGGAAAAGCCGTGGGAGAAATAGAGCGCGTCGCCTTTGTTAAGGCATTTTTTTATTTTCGGCCATACGGCGACCTGGCCGGCGTCTGAAAGCAGCATCTGGATGATGGTGCCCCGTTTCGCCGCTTCTTCAATGGGGAAGAGGGTCTTGCCTGGGACAAAACCGTCTTTGATCGCTTTCTCCCAATATTCATCTCCTTCGAGCTGGCCGATGATCACTTCGAAACCATTGTCTTTCATATTCAAAGCCTGGGCTGGTCCCTGTACACCGTAGCCGAGTACGGTAATGGTTTCATTTTTCAGAATCTCCCGTGCTTTTGATAGTGAAAACTCATCTGCGGTTACGATGTCCTCTTTGACACCGCCAAAATCGATTTTCGGCATAACAGTCTCCTTTTGATTTGTTTAATGTGATTGTAATTCTCTATAATTAATTTTTATCCCATACCACGGAATGTGAGCACCGAATGTTCGGTAGGCTTTCATTTCGCCTCTCGTAATAAGGCGATATTTCCGGTTCGGGCAATTTCCTTTATTCCCATGGGTCGCAATAAGTTCTGAATCGCCGTCAGTTTATCTTCGTTGCCGGTAATCTCGATCGTATAATGTTCCGGACCGACATCGACCACCTTGGCTCTGAATATATCGACGATCCGAAGAATCTCAGCACGGTTCTCCGGTCTGGCCATGACCTTTATCAGCACCAATTCCCGTTGGATGCAGTTGGTGCCGGTCAGATCGTTCACCTTGATGACGTTGATCAATTTGAACAGCTGTTTCTTGATTTGTTCAATGATCTGATCGTCTCCGGTGGTCACCATTGTAATCCTGGATACCTGAGGATCAGAGGTTTCGGCCACGCAGAGGCTTTCAATATTGTATCCCCGACCGCTGAACAAACCTGCAATTCTGGAGAGTACGCCGGGTTGATTATCCACCAGAATCGAAAATAGATGTTTTCCTTCCGTCATGATACCCTCCAGATTAAACCAGAAGCATTTCTGTGATGGCAGCTCCTGCCGGAACCATCGGATAGACGCCTTCTTCACGTTCAACGACAAAATCCATTATCACCGGCTTATTGATGGACAATGCTTTTTTGATGACCTGTTCCACTTCTTCCGGCTTTGTCGCCCTGAGACCGACCGCACCATATGCTTCGGCCAGTCGCACAAAATCCGGGGCATGCTGCATATTGGTGCAGGAATAATTCTTCTGATAGAACAATTCCTGCCACTGCCGGACCATTCCGAGATAGCCGTTGTTCAGGATGGCGATTTTTACCGGTAGGCAAAACTGAACGGCGGTCGCCATTTCCTGGATATTCATTTGAATGCTGCCGTCACCGGCGATATCGATAACGATTTTATCCGGTTTGGCGACTTGAGCGCCGATGGCCGCAGGCAGTCCGAACCCCATACACCCCAATCCACCGGAGGTAATAAAATGATTGGGTCGATCGAAATGGTAAAATTGCGCCGCCCACATCTGGTTCTGGCCCACTTCGGTGGTAATGATGGCTTCCCCCTTGGTTAATTCGAATAATTTTTCGACGACATATTGTGGTTTGATCGTCTCTTTCTGCTCATAGGCAAGGGGGGTGGTTTTTTTCCAGGCATCGATCTGATTCAACCATGGCGCGTGCTTGCTGTCGATATCGCCCAAATTTGTTTCTTTCAACATACGGTTCAAATGCTGCAACGTGGTTTTGCAATCCCCCACCAACGGAACGGAAACCGGTATATTCTTGTGGATCGAGGTCGGATCGATATCGATCTGAACGATTTGGGCATGCTTCGCGAACTCACCCACTTTCCCGGTCACTCGATCATCGAACCGAACGCCGACCGAGATCAGCAGGTCCGCCTGTCCGATGGACATATTGGCCCGGTAAGTGCCGTGCATGCCGAGCATCCCCAGCCAGAGGGGATCTGTTCCGGGAAAAGCACCCAATCCCATCAAGGAGGCCGTCACCGGAATTTTGGTTTGATGAGCCAGCTCCGTGAGTTCTGCCGATGAATTGGAAAGGATCACGCCTCCACCGGCGAAGATGACCGGCTTTTGGGCCTGCTGGATCAATTCAACAACTTTTCGGACCTGTTTCAGGTTCGGTTCGTATGTCGGATTGTAGGATCTCAATTTAATGGATTCCAATCCCTTGTAAGTCGTCTTGGCATTGGTAACGTCCTTTGGAATATCGATGAGCACGGGGCCGGGACGACCCGACCGGGCGATATAAAACGCTTCTCGAATCACCCTCTCCAAGTCGTCGACGTTTTTTACAAGATAATTATGTTTGGTGCAAGGCCGGGTAATGCCGACAATATCGACTTCCTGAAATGCGTCATTGCCGATGAGGTTTGTCGGTACCTGGCCGGTGATGACAACCAGCGGAATGGAATCCGAATTGGCCGATGCGATACCGGTAACGGTATTGGTGGCCCCGGGTCCCGAGGTAACCAGGCAAACACCCACTTTCCCACTGGCTCGAGCGTATCCGTCCGCAGCATGGACGGCCCCCTGTTCGTGGCGAACGAGAATATGATGAAAATCAGTTCGGGACAATTCATCATAAAAGTCGAGAACCGCTCCTCCGGGATATCCGAAAATCGTGTCCACCCCTTCTTCCTTCAGCACCTTCATCAGTATTTGAGCGCCTTTTAGTTCCATTGCGAGCCTTCCTTGCGTAACGACAACTCATTACGCTGAAATGGTAATTATTTGAAAATGGCCCCTTCACTTGCGGAAGAAACCATCCGAGCATACCGAGCCATATAACCTTTGGTAATTTTGGGTTTCGGCGGCGTCCATTGCGCCATTCTATTTTGAATTTCAGCCTCGTCGACGTTCAGCGTGATGGTTTTCCCCGGAATATCAATGGTGATTCGATCACCTTCCTGGATCACCGCGATCAGGCCTTTCTGCATGGCTTCCGGTGAAACATGCCCGATCGCCGCTCCCCGTGTGCCCCCGGAGAAACGTCCATCGGTGATTAACGCCACGTCCGCATCCAGCTTCATACCGGCGATCGCCGATGTCGGTGTCAGCATTTCCCGCATCCCGGGACCACCCATGGGACCTTCATATCGAATCACGATTACATCGCCCTTTTTGATCGTTGCTTTCATAATGGCCTCGGTGGCGGCCTCTTCCGAATCGAATACGCGAGCCGGTCCTTCATGTTGCATCATTTCCCGGCATACAGCGGATTGTTTGACCACACATCCGTCGGGTGCCAAGTTGCCGAACAGAACAGCCAGACCGCCTTCCGGATGGTAGGCCGTGTCGAAGGATCGGATCACATCGGGATTTAGAATCCGGGCCTTCTCTATGCTGGATGCAAGCGGCTGCCCGGTGACCGTCATGCAGTCCTGGTGTATCAGTCCAGCGTGGGAAAGAACTTTTATGACGGCGCTGATACCGCCGGCTTCGTTCAGATCCTGTATGTGATGGCTGCCGCCCGGACTTAACGAACACAGATGCGGTGTTTTTTTGCTGATTTCATTAATTAGGCTCAGATCGATTGAAATCTCCGCCTCCCTTGCGATGGCCGGTAGGTGCAACACCGTATTGGTGGAGCAGCCTAAGGCCATATCCACAGTCAACGCATTATGGAAAGCCTTCTGCGTCATGATTTTTCGAGCGGTGATCTGTTTTTCCCACAGGGTCAGAATGCGCATGCCGGCGGTTTTGGCCAGCCTCAGTCTGGCCGCCATGACCGCAGGGATGGTTCCATGGCCCGGCAAGCCCATACCTATGACTTCCGTCAGACAATTCATTGAGTTGGCCGTAAACATACCAGCGCAGGATCCGCAGGTAGGGCAGGCGGCGTCTTCAATTACCCCCAGTTCCTGTTCGGTCATTTTCCCGGAAAGGACCGCGCCTACGGATTCAAAAACAGTCACCAGGTCCAGTTTTTTGTCCGGTTTATGCGGATGTCGACCCGCCAACATGGGGCCTCCGCTGATGAAAATGGTCGGTAAATCCAACCTGGCGGCTGCCATCAGCATCCCCGGAACGATCTTGTCACAATTCGGCACCATGACCATGGCGTCAAAGGCATGGGCAGTAGCCATGATTTCGATGGAATCCGCAATCAACTCCCGACTGCCGAGAGAATATTTCATGCCGATATGATTCATGGCGATTCCGTCGCAAACACCGATCACCCCAAACTCTATGGGGGTGCCGCCCGCCATGTAAATACCTGCTTTTACAGCCTCCACAATATTGTTCAGGTGCGTATGCCCCGGGATGATCGTGTTGGCGGAATTAGCGATACCGATCAGTGGGCGTTTGATTTCTTCATCTGTATATCCCATGGATTTAAACAGAGAGCGATGGGGTGCGCGTTCGATTCCTTTTTTAACGATATCGCTTTTCATGATCAGGCCTCCTTAAAAATAAAAAAACCGTTATCAGCTTTGGGGCTGATAACGGTTTTTAGAGTTGAAAGCTTTATTTCAGGCCATTATCGTCCCCATTCCTCGTGGCAGGGTAGAATCCCTACGACGAGGCCAATAATAAGGATAGATACATTGATGATGGCCGATACGGTTTTCATTGAAGTCCCTTTACTGTAGCCTTAGCCTTTAGCATTCCCTCGAAGGCTTGTCAAGGGGATAGTCAGTTCCCATCATATCTTTTTTTCAACGTTTTTTGAAACGAATTGAAACCCTGGCCCATCGGTGTTACAGTCCTTTTTTTATACCGCTTGCGCCTGTATCATGATTGCAAGGGAAAAAGACCCGTTTCAAACACGCGAATAAAAAATGAAAAAATCGGAAAGGACTCATCACAATGGATAGGGATCAGGGATTAACCGCATTGTCCGTGCTGGATGGACGCTATGCGAGACTTACCACTGGCTTGAAAGATGTTTTTTCGGAATGCGGGCTCATCAAACATAGAGTTCTTGTCGAGATTCAGTGGCTGCTGTTTCTGGTGAACGATCTGGCCTTGATGGCCGTTGATGAAAGAAAAATATCGGATATCCGAGCGATAGCCGACAATTTTTCAATTGAAGACGCTGCGGAAATCAAGGCCATCGAGAAGAAAACCAATCATGACGTGAAAGCGGTGGAGTATTTTATCAAAGACCGACTTTCCGCAGCCGGCATGGACAACATCAAGGAGTGGGTTCATTTCGCCTGCACTTCCGAGGACATCAACAACATATCCTATGCCCTCATGCTGCAAAAAGGAAGAGAATTGATAGACGATCAGATCATGCGCCTTCTTGAAATCCTGGAAGCCAATGGGAAATCGTACAAGTCGATTCCCATGATGGCGAGAACGCACGGTCAGCCGGCTTCGCCGACGACAATCGGCAAGGAGTTTATCAATTTTGCATGGCGTATACGTGAGGAGCGTGAACATCTCGCGCAAATACACATGCAGGCCAAGATGAATGGGGCTACCGGGAATTTCAATGCGCATCATTTCGTATTCCCGGATATTGACTGGATTGCAGCCAGTGAAAGATTCATTTCGAAGTATCTCGGCCTGCAGCCGCTCTTGTATACGACCCAGATCAATCCCTACAACTACATATCCAGACTGCTTCACTCTTTGACTCGAATCGCATCCATGATCATCGATCTGGATCGCGATATGTGGGGGTATATTTCCCTGGGATATTTCAAGCAAAAGTTGAAAGCGGGAGAAATCGGATCATCCACCATGCCCCATAAAGTGAACCCCATTGATTTCGAAAACAGTGAGGGAAACATGGGTATCGCCATTCCCATGATGGAACATATGGCGGTGAAGCTATTGAATTCAAGGTTTCAAAGAGATTTAACGGATAGTACGGTTTTGCGCAATATCGGCGCTTTGCTCGGCTATTTTCAAATCGGCCTTCTGAATACAATGAAAGGATTGGATAAGATTGATATCGATCGTCTGGTGATTCAGAATGATCTGAACGAAAACGTTGCACTCCTTGCGGAGCCGATTCAGACGATCATGCGGGTATTCGGAGAAGAAAATCCGTATGAAAAGCTGAAAGAGCTGACACGCGGAAAGAAGATCTCTCGGGAAGAATTGACGAAATTTGTGGAGCGCTTGGAAAAAGTGCCCGGAGATGAAAGGGTCAGAATCAAGCAGATCCCCGTCGATCAATATGTCGGTTTGGCGGAAAGGCTTGTCGACCGATATCTATTGGAAAGAAAAAATCAAAAATATAAATTATAACAGTTTATTATGATAGATTTTTGCCATGGAGAATTTCCTTGACATTTCAACGAAAGAATGTTCATTTGCTGAACATCAAGTCCCCGTATTCTGTTCCGAAAAAATGCCTTCCTGAACGTACGTAAGGCTTTTTAATTTTGTCATGATGTTGATCAACAGGATTAATTTACTGGGCGGAGCCATTCGGACCGGCCAGAAAATGCGGAAAGCAATGGACAAACAGGACCTTCGCACCCTCAGGATTCTTGAAGCATTCGAGAAAGGCCAGACGCCAAGCCAACGGGAATTGGCCAATCGGTTGAACATTTCTCTTGGTTTGGTTAACTCATTCATTAGGCGTCTGTATCATAAAGGATATTTTAAAATCAGCGCAATTCCCAGAAACCGCATCAAGTATATGGTGACACCCAAGGGTTTTGCGGAAAAGTCACGATTGACCTATGAATATATCCGTTTTTCTTACCGCGTTTATCAGGAGGCGCGCTGTGAGTTACGTTCTCTTTTCCGGGAATTCGATCGATCCGGTGTCCGACGCGTTGTTTTTTATGGTGTCGGTGATTTTGCTGAAATCGCATATTTATCGCTGAAGGAGACGAATATCCAACTCACCGCCATTGTCGATCATCGTCGTCAGGGCGATAGCTTTTTAACAAATGTTGTTCAGGATTTCGAAAAATTGAGTCACTTGGAGTTTGATCGCGTACTCATTACATCGGAAGAACCACGAGAAATGATTTTGGAACGTATTGCCAACGTTGGTATTGATCGAGAGAAAATAGTTGCGTTATTATAGCCGGAACTTCAATCGACAGGGCAGAGCCATTCGAAAGCGAAGTTCCGATCGAACAGAGCAGGAGAAGTAGTAATATGCAATTCATCGACCTGGAAGCACAGCAACGCAGGATAAGAGGCACCATTGATAAACGGATCCAAAAGGTGCTGGATCATGGCCAATACATAATGGGACCGGAAGTGCGGGAACTCGAAGCGAAACTTGCGGATTATGCGGGCGTGAAGCACTGCATCGGTTGTTCTTCCGGAACGGATGCTCTATTGATGGCCCTCATGGCCATGTCCGTTGGACCGGGTGACGCCGTCATTACATCACCCTTTACCTTCATTGCAACGGCCGAGGCGATCCGTCTTACCGGCGCGACTCCGATATTTGCGGACATCGATCCCGAAACCCTCAATATTTCGCCCTCTGAAATCGAGAAGGCGATCAAGGCCGTTACGGAAAAAAAGTCGTCCGCATATCCGTTGCCAAAGGGTTTTCATGGCAGCGCGATGGTACTCAAGGGAATCATTGCGGTCGATCTTTTCGGCTTGCCTGCGGATTATGACGCCATCAATGCAATCGCAGAGAAATACGACCTGTTTGTCATTGCAGATGCGGCCCAGTCATTTGGAGCCGAGTATAAGGGGCAAAAAGCCTGTGCATCAGCGAGCATCTCCTGCACGTCTTTTTTCCCTGCAAAACCCCTAGGTGCCTACGGCGACGCCGGCGCGGTGTTCACGGACGACGATGAACTGTCGAAAAAACTATGTTCGATACGAGTCCATGGGCAGGGGGTCGATAAATACAACAATGACCGCATTGGGTTGAACGCCCGATTGGATACGCTGCAAGCGGCTATCCTGTTATCGAAACTTGATATTTTCCCGGATGAAATCGAAAAACGCCAAAGAGTCGCCAACCGGTATACCGAAAGATTGAGCCGCCTTCCCAATATGAAATGCCCGGAAGTGCCCCATGGGTATACCTGCGTCTGGGCACAGTATTCCGTGCAAAGCGATCGGAAACAGCTGATTCAGAGCCGCCTGGCGGAAAACGGCATCCCGACCGCGGTTTATTACCAGACACCGTTGCACCTGCAGCAAGCGTTTTGTTTTTTAGGTTTTTCACCGGGAGATATGCCCGTCAGCGAAGCTGCTTCAAACAATATTTTCAGTCTGCCGATGCACCCCTATTTGGAGGACGAGCAAATCGATTTGATTTGCGGAATCATCAAGGAAGCGCTTTGACCGGAAGCAAGTTCAGGATTCGATGGATACGGCGTTGACAAATTGAGCGCTGCCGATTCCGCTGTATGCTCCGCGCTGATTGCTTTTCATGCTACCACAGAGAATGGGATATGACTCTTCAGAAAAAGCTGTTCGACATCATTATTGTCAACTACAAAAGCACCGAATATCTACTGGGATGCATTAAAACCGTTTATGAATCATTGGGCGATTACCCTGCGGATATCATTATCAAGGATAATGGTTCCGAAAATTTGGATTCCGTGATCAAGATTTTCCCGAAGATCAAGCTGGAAAAGTTTGGCGTCAATTTGGGTTTCGCGGCGGCCGTCAACAAGGCGATCCGGGATTGTTCGGCGCCTTTTGTCATTCTGTTGAATCCGGATACCAAAATGGGTCCGCATTTTTTTCGACTCATGCTGCAATATATGCTTGAAAGACCGGATGTGGGGGTTATCGGGCCCAAAATATTGAATCAGGACGGTTCGGTTCAGGGATCAGCCAGGGCTTTCCCCACGCTTTTTTCCGGTTTTTTCGGTCGTACGTCCTTGCTGACGCGGTTGTTCCCGAACAATTGGATAACCCGTAAAAATATTTTGACGGGTAGAATCAATGGTACCAATCCGGTGGATGTCGACTGGGTTTCAGGGGCCTGTATGATCGTCCGGCGTTCGGCGATAGAAGAAGTGGGCGGAATGGACGAACAATTTTTCATGTACTGGGAGGATGTCGATTGGTGTAAACGAATGTGGGCCAAAGGATGGCGGGTCGTTTATTACCCGGAAGCCCATATTGTCCATTTTGTCGGCGGCAGCAGCGACAAACGTCCGATAAGATCGTTGTTCGCTTTTCATCGCAGTTGTTACCTCTATTTCGTTAAATATTCGGTTCGGCCTCAATGGATTCTCAAACCATTGGCGTTGTTCGGATTGTCGCTTCGATTTTTGTTTCTATCGATGTTATACGTATTACGCAAAAAATGGTTCCTGCAACCTGTTGATACAAAACGGACTGCGCCCAAATTACTCCTGCTGATAACGGAAGACTGGTATTTTTGGAGCCATCGCTTGCCCATCGCCAGAATGGCGAAAGCAGCCGGATTTGAAGTCTCCATCGCAACGCGCGTTCATCTGCACCGGGAACGCATCGAGGCGGAGGGATTACAAGTCATCCCGATTAGTCTGGAACGGAAAAGCAGGCGTATTGTTAAGGAATTGAAAGATTTTATTGAAATCATCAAAATTTATCGACGGGAACGTCCGGACATCGTTCATCATGTCGCAATCAAGCCGATTCTATATGGTTCGTGGGCTGCGTTTTTCGCTCGAATTCCGGTAGTCGTGAATGCCATAGCCGGCCTGGGTTTTGTTTTCGTCTCAAAGGGCAAACGATCCGCACTGATCCGGGATGTCGTTAAATTTGCTTACCGAATTGCCTTCCTACCGAAGAATACACTCGGTATCTTTCAGAATCCCGATGATGTGGAATTATTTATCGATGCCAACATCCTCAAAAAGTCGCAAAGTGTACTGATCCGAGGATCCGGAGTTGATATTGAGAAATTTCAATTCCGTCCGGAAACGGGCGATGTCCCGAAAGTGATATTGGCCTCCCGTATGCTTTGGGATAAAGGCGTTGGAGAATTTATTCAAGCGGCAAAGATCGTGAAGAAAGAATATCCGCTCTGTCGTTTGATTCTGGTGGGAGATCCGGATCCTGAAAATCCCATGTCGATTCCCGACACTGTTTTGCGGAACCTGCATCAAGAAGGGATTGTTGAGTGGTGGGGGCAGCGGGATGACATGCCGGAGATATTTGGTATGGCGAATATCGTTGTGTTGCCATCCTATCGCGAAGGGCTTCCAAAAGTCTTGTTGGAAGCCGCTTCCTGCGGTCGGGCAATTGTGTCGGCCGATGTCCCAGGATGCCGGGAAATTGTGAGGCATAAGCACAACGGCCTGCTGGTGACCCCCTACGACCCGAAAGCGTTATCGGAAGCAATCCTGATTCTTCTGAAAGATCCGGATCTGAGAAGGGAAATGGGGATTCGAAGCCGTCAAATCGTCGAAAATGAATTCTCCGATCAATTTGTCGCCGAACAAACCATGGATCAATATACCCGGCAGCTGTCATACAATAACCGATGTTCGTTTCGACTTCCAGGTTCCGAATCAATTTCTCAATGAGAAAACCGCCAAAATTTCTACTTCATCTTCTTTCCGTCTATTCCGCCAATGCACTGAACGGGATATTGGGCGTCATTGCGGTTCCGTTGGTGGTGAGCGTACTGGGAGGAGAAAGGTACGGCATTTATTCCATCTATGCCGTATTGGCCTCTTACATCGCGCTGATCGATTGTGGTGTCACCAAACACTTTATACGCTTGATGTCGTCGGCAACCCACCCGGAAGGGAAAACGGATTTTTTGCGGAAGGCCTTCGGATGGTACCTGTTTCTCGCCTTGGTGCTGGCAGGAAGTCTGCCGTTATTGGTTTTTCTGGTAACACGCTATCTCTTTCCCGTACCGACGGAATACCTTTCCCAGGTTCGATGGATTGTCATTCTGGCAGTAATCGAGTATGTCCTGACGATCCCGTTGATGCTGACCCAGGCGTATACGATGGCGAATCTGGGTTTCGGGAGATATTCCAATTTTATTGCCATTTCCGGTTTTTTAAGATATTTTTTAATGTTTTTAGGCGCATGGATGTATAAAAGCCCGGTGATGGTGGTGCTGTTCCTGGTTGCCAGGAGAATCTTTGAACTGTTCGGTGCACGCTTTATTCTGTTGATGCCACCTCGGAATGCATGGCGTCCGCGGATCAACATCCTGGAATTTTTTCAAGTGTTGAAAGCTTCCTCCGTGATGTCCCTGGCTCAATTTCTCCAGACCACCGTGGTGTCCATCGGGTCCGTGTTGTTGAATCGCCATTTCGGCGTCGCCGTATTGGGTAATTATCGCGCGGCGTTCGACCTGTCCAGCAAAGTATGGTTTTTTTCAAATGGGATCGGTCTGGTGGTTTTTCCGAAATTTTCACAGATATTGTCCAACACGGGGGAACGGGAAGGACTTTTGGTGAAGATGATGTTGTGGCTCGAAAAAAGCTGGGTCGGCTATTTACTGATTGCGATTATGGCCATCTGTGGCGCTCCGGCTTTGTTGCCTCTGATTCAGTTGGGAGACGAACAGATTTTGCATTTTTTTATGCTGCTGATTCTCGGTATTTGTTTGAACGCCCATACCAATGTTTCGTATGAATACCTTCTTGCGGACAGTCGATACCAATCCGTGGCCTTTTTGTCTTTCGGTGTTTTGATCATTATGTACCTGAGCTATCTGTTTTTGATCGGGTCCGCAGGTCCGTACGCCATCGGCTGGGCGTGGATCGTCAGTCAGGCGGCGTATGCCTTGGTGGCCGATGAATTGGTGGTCCGGAAAAAGGGTTCTGTTTTTCGGAATGAGTGGCGACAGCTGCTGACAAAAGTGTTGTTGTTGTTGGTGACGGTTATTTTTCTTTGGATCGGTTTTATATCGGCAATCCATACAATGATGCTGATCGCCCCCTTCATTATTTTGACCGGAGTGATATTCATTGTAAAGGATATTGAAAAACTCCGGTCGCTTTTTGTGGAATAAACGGAAGATTCCATTTGCATCATGAATAATACCGCTTTGATAATCGTTTCTTGTGACAAGTATGCAGATCTCTGGAAACCGTTTTTTCACCTGTTGTTTTACTACTGGCCGGAATTGCCGTTTCCGGTCTATCTGATCAGCAATTATCTGTTGCATACCGACTCCAGGGTTACGACGATTGCGGTGGGGAAGGATGAGAGTTGGTCCCACGGATTGTTAACGGCCATGGATCGGATTGAAGCGCAATACCTGCTGTTGCTGCTGGAGGATTTTTTTCTCCAAAAACCGGTAGACCACGAGGCGGTTTTGAATTGTATACAGACCATGGAGGCCATAAACGGACGAATGCTCAGACTCGTTCCCAATCCGTGCCCGGATCTGCCGGTCAACGGCTATCCGGAAATCGGGGAGATCAAGCCGTCATCTCCTTATCGGGTCTCTACCCAGGCAACGCTTTGGCGGAAAAGCGAATTGGCCGGAGTATTACAAGCAGGTGAAAACATCTGGGAATTTGAAATCAATGGCACCGAGAGAAGCCGGAGTTCGTCGAATGGTTACTATTGCGTTTGGAAAGGTATAATGGAATACATCCATGTTATCGAAAGAGGAAAATGGTTTCGTCGAGAAGCGAAGAAATATGCGGCTCTCGATATTGGATGTGATTTCAGCAACCGGCCGATCATGACGGGAAAGGAGACGCTGACATGGTATAAAAGCTGGCTTCTTTCCTATCCCAAAAGGCTCTTCCCGTGGAGGATGCGCCAGAAAGTGAAAAAGCACTTGAAATTTTTCGGTCTTTGATCTTATCGGCAACATGGAAACATATACATTTCTTTTTACGGTTTTTACACCGACCTACAATCGCGCCCATACCTTGTCCATCGTTTTTGAAAGTCTGCGCAATCAGACTTTCAAAACAGTGGACGGCCGACCGGTATTTGAATGGCTCCTTGTGGACGACGGCTCCGTTGATTCAACAAAGCAGCTGGTCGAACAATTCCGGGAAACGGCCGATTTTCCCATTCGATACTTTTATCAGAAGAACGCCGGAAAACATGTCGCCATGAACAGGGGCGTTCACCACGCCCGCGGCCGTTTTTTTCTGCCGGCTGATTCCGACGATGCCTTTCTGCCGGAGACATTGGAAGTGTTTTACACGCACTGGAACAGATTGTCGGCTGACCAGAAACGCTTGTGTGCCGGTGTAACCTGCCTGTGTCGTGATGGGTATACGGGAAAGGTGATCGGTGACCCCAAAAAAATAGACCCGGATCAATTCGTAACGGACTTGCCCTATGTCATCCGCAACCGGATCAATTTTGAGCGATGGGGATTCACCCGAACGGATATCATGCGGCGCTTTCCGTTTCCGGAAATCAATGGAATGAAATTTATTCCGGAAGGGATGGTTTGGAATCGGATTGCGCGTGGATATAAGCGCATCAATACAACAGAAATACTTCGGGTAATTTTTTTTCAAGAAGACGGTTTCAGTAAAAACATTGCGACGAATCGCATCCGGCATGGTCTTGGTCATTATCTTTACCATTTCATCAACCTGTTTGAGAATTCAGATCTGATCTGGCGGCTCGATTTTGTTTATTTTTTGAAAGAAACGCTGCAACTGGGTCGAGCCGGATTTCATGCCCGAATCCGGTATCTCGATACCGTCAAGATGTTGAGACAAAGGCCGGTCGTCAAAACGATATTTGTCGTTCTTCTTCCCATAGCGCGCTTACTCGCTATGGTCGATCAACGTATCTGCACCTCCGTACAGGGAAACCAGAGAAAGTAGCACATGCAAAAAACATCTTTGAATCAAGATACATTATGGTCGTATTTTCAAAACGAACTACCCGCTTCTTTTCAGGGAGCAAAGCCCCGCATTCATTTTATATTAAAACGAATCCTACGCAGCGGCAGCCACACACCGGTTCGTGTACTGAATGTCGGAGCAGGTGATGGTTATCTGGAAGAAAGCGCACATCGGTTCGGCTTGGATATCTATTCTCTTGACCCGGACATGAAGACGATCGACAGACTCTTGGAAAAAAAAATTAAAGCCTATCAAGGCCATATCGAACAGATGCCTTTCGAAGATGAGATGTTTGACTTTGTCATCGCTTCCGAGGTTCTTGAGCATCTGGATGAAGAGCAGTTCGAAAAAGGAATAGCGGAGATCCGCAGAGTCATGAAAGTCGGGGCATCGTTTATCGGTACGGTCCCCTATCAAGAGGATCTGTCGACGAACATTGTGATCTGCCCTCACTGTGAAACGGTTTTTCATCGATGGGGACATAAAAGAGCGTTTGATATCAAAACCGTAGAGCAGCAGATGTCATTGTTTTTTTCTGATCTTTCTGTTCGAAAAAAAACGTTCGTTGCGTTTAAAGAGAGAAATCTGTCCGGTAAAATCAAGAGCCTTGCCCGCCTGTTGATCGGTTATTTCGGTGCGGCGATAGCGTCGTCCAACATTTATTTCGAAGCCAGAAAGACCGCAAAATAACGATGCGTATTCTATTGTTATCACGATCTTTGGATACGGGCGGCGCTGAAAGACAACTGATCGCCATGGCCAAGGGGCTCCATGAAAGAGGACATTCCATTGGTGTGGCGCTTTTCTATTCAGGCGGTCGATTTCAGGATGAACTCAAGAAAGAAAAAATATGGAGTGCTTCCCCTAACAAAAAGGGGCGTTGGGATATATTCCCATTCTATATCAACCTGATAAAAATCATTCGAAACTTTAATCCTCAATATATCTACAGCTTTTTAGGGCCGGCAAATATCATGGCCCTTCTGGTAAAACCTTTTGTAAAAAATGTCAAAGTGATATGGGGTGTCCGGGCATCCAATATGGATTTGTCCCGATATGATTGGCTGTCGCGCCTTTCGTATCGAATCGAATGTCGTCTGTCCGGATTTGCAGATTTGATCATCAGTAATTCAAATTCCGGTCTTCGCCATGCAATCAAAAATGGTTTCCCGGCGGAAAAGCTGGTTGTGGTTCCAAACGGTATCAATACAGCCGAGTTTCATCTTGATCCATTCGAGAGAGAACGGCTCCGGCTGGCGTGGAATATCCAAAAGGACGATATCCTTATTGGACTGGTGGGCCGCTTGGACCCGATGAAAGGACATCCTGTTTTCATAAAAGCAGCGGCGTTGCTGGCTCAAAAATATCAAAACCTGCGATTCGCATGTGTCGGCAAAGGACCGGTCATATATCGAAACGAGCTTCAAGAACTTGCAACAGCAGAGGGTCTTTCCAGAAAACTCATTTGGGTGGAGGAAATGGAAAACATGACCGCTGTCTATAATGGATTGGATATATTGGGTTCATCGTCCGTATATGGAGAGGGCTTCTCAAATGTTATCGGAGAAGCGATGGCCTGCGGTACCCCTTGTGTCGTAACCGATATTGGAGACTCCGCAATGATTGTTCGACAGTTCGGGGTCGTGGTTCCGGCAAATGATCCCGACGCTTTCTCGAAAGGTCTGGAAGAAATGTTGGGTATTCTGTCGGGTTCCAATCGCGATTTGATTCGAAGACGGATTGTCAACCACTTCAGTTTGCAAAAACTGGTTGAGAATACGGAGAATATATTATGCAATATAATAAAATGATGGAAATATTATATATAACACTCAGAGAGCTCTTTCCCTGAAAACCGAATGAAACCAGAATCCGATTTCCGACATAGCCCCTCGAAACCGAGGAAAGGAAGTATGCGGACCCATATCTGTCATTTCATTACCGATCTGGACGTTGGCGGTGCTGAAATGATGCTGCTCAAACTATTGGAAAATTCAGATCGTCACTTATTTCAACATACAATTATTTCCTTGATGGCCGGCGGCAACCTGAAACGTCAAATGGAAGAAACCAGGGTGCCGATTTTCCAATTGGGAATAAAAAAAGGTAAGATTCCCTCACCGCGCATCATCTTGTCTTTACTTAGACGGATCAATTCCATCAAACCGGATATCCTCCAGGGATGGATGTATCATGGCAACATAGCGGCAGCCACGGCAAGCCTGTTGATGACCGAGGAAAAAAAAGTGCTTTGGAATATACGTCAATCGATTTACGACATTCAAAAAGAAAAACCGTTGACGGCATTCCTGATCCGACTGGGAGCCAAAATTTCATCCAAAATGAATGGAATCATATACAATTCGTTTCTTAGCTATAAACAGCACCATCGTATGGGATATTCTCGTTTAAATTCAGTTGTTTTGCCAAATGGGTTTGATTGTGCTCGATTTTCACCCGACGATGATGATCGAAAAAGGATTCGCGCCGAACTCGGATTCGTTGCGGATGAGATCGTCATCGGTTTGGTTGCGCGATATCATCCGATGAAAGATCATCTGAATTTTTTACAAGCGGCGACTGTTTTAAATCACAATTTCCCCGATGTCCATTATGTACTCGTCGGCTCTGGAATGAAACGCGAAAATGAAGCGCTTATGAAAAACATACAAGCCGGCGGACTTGAAAAACGGGTTCATCTCCTGGGTGAACGGCAGGATGTCCGGCGGGTAACCATTTCCTTCGATATTGCAACTTCTTCCTCCGCATGGGGGGAGGCATTTCCAAATGCGATTGGTGAGGCGATGGCCTGTGCTGTTCCCTGCGTCGTGACGGACGTCGGCGATTCATCGTCGATTGTGGGTAAAACCGGTATTGCGGTTCCACCCCGGAATCCGGAAGCGCTTGCGAATGCCTGGCAAAAACTTGTTGAGATGGGTTCCGACAACCGATCCGAGTTGGGAAAAGCCGCCCGAGATCGGATCCAAGAGAATTTTGACATTCGGCATATCACGGAACAGTATGAGTCGCTTTATCAAAAGATTATGACGCAATCCATAAACTGATTTATGAACAATGAGGCAACATGATTTCGAAAACGGCGCAGCGCCATAACAGGTTATTCTGGATATCATTATGTGCGGTATAACAGGGTTTATTTCCAGATCGGTTACCAATGAGCGGGGGACGGAGATTCTGGATAGTATGGCCCGGTCCATGGCTCACAGGGGACCGGATGATCAGGGCATCTGGTTGGATGCGAATGCCGGGGTGGGCTTAGCCCATCGAAGGCTTTCCATTATCGATCTATCCGTCGACGGCCATCAACCGATGATATCCCCCTCGGGACGTTATGTGATGGTATATAACGGTGAGGTGTACAATTTTGCCGACATCCGTAAAGCGCTCCAGGACGAAAAAATCGTTTGGCGCGGGCATTCGGATACGGAAGTGATGCTGGCGGCCATGGAGTCCTGGGGAGTCGAGACGGCGGTCAAACAGTTTATCGGCATGTTCGCCTTTGCCGTATGGGATCGAAAAGAGCGCACTCTCTGTCTTTGCCGCGATCGTCTGGGCATCAAACCCTTGTATTACGGCAAATGTCGCAACGGTTTCTTGTTCGGGTCGGAACTGAAACCGTTGATCATCCATCCGGATTTCCGGTCTTCCGTTGATCGCAATGCGTTGGCGCTCTATTTCCGACACAATTATATTCCGGCGCCGTATTCCATTTATCAAGATATCCGGAAACTCTTGCCGGGGACACTGTTAACCCTTACTCGTGAGCAGTTGCTGGAACATACGGAAATCCCAATCCCGGAACCATTTTGGTCGGCAAAATCGGCTGTGGGGGAAGGACAAGGTAAACGACAGTTGCTTTCGGACGACGAAGCGGTTCAGCAATTGGACGCGCTTTTGCGGGATGCGGTCGGTCGTCGCATGATCAGCGATGTTCCCCTGGGCGCCTTCCTGTCAGGGGGGATCGACTCTTCCATGGTGGTGGCCCTGATGCAATCACAGAGTCATCGAAAAGTGCGGACCTTTTCAATCGGCTTCCGGGAAGAAGGCTATAACGAAGCCGAATATGCCAAGGAAGTGGCGAATCATCTCGGAACCGATCATACCGAATTGTATGTGACGGCGGATGATGCATTGAAGGTCATTCCAGAGCTGCCCCATCTGTATGATGAACCCTTTTCGGATTCTTCCCAGGTTCCCACATATCTGCTTTCCAAGCTGACCCGCGAACATGTTACGGTCAGTTTGTCCGGGGATGGCGGGGATGAACTGTTCGGTGGATATAACCGTTATTTCTGGGGACGAAAAATTTGGAGAAGCATCGGCCGCCTGCCGATCCGCTTCCGGAAAGGCATGGCGGCAAACTTGCAGCGGGTTCCCCCCACAACCTGGGACGCATGCCTCCAACCGATCATTCGCCGACTGCCCAATCGATTCAAATTGGATATGCCCGGCGACCGGATGCACAAACTCGCAGATGTGATGGCCGCGGACGGCCCGGAGGATATGTATCATCTGCTGCTTTCCCATTGGAGTCATCCGGAACGGATGGTAATAAACGGCCGGGAACCCCTTACCGGGATCACCCAAAAGGAGGCCCACCCTGCCGTAAGGGACTTTACCCATAAAATGATGTATCTGGATCTCGTCAATTATCTGCCGGATGATATTTTGACCAAAGTGGATCGAGCCAGCATGGGAGTCGGCCTGGAAGCCCGTGTGCCGATCATCGACCATCGGGTAGTGGAATTCGCATGGCGATTGCCGCTTTCCATGAAAATCAGGGATGGTCGGGGCAAGTGGATTCTCCGGAAAGTTCTGGATTCATATGTACCCCGTCGATTGATCGAGCGACCAAAAACCGGTTTCGGCATTCCCATTGATTCCTGGCTTCGGACGGATCTGCGGGATTGGGCGGAAGATTTGCTGGGGGAAAAGAGATTGAGAGCCGAAGGATTTTTACATCCCGAACCCATCCGCCGCAAATGGCGGGAGCATTTATCCGGGCATCGCAACTGGCAGTATCATCTTTGGGATGTGCTGATGTTTCAATCGTGGAAAACACATTATCGGATATGAGAAACATACTGATTACCGGTGCGTCGGGTTTCATCGGCAGCGCCCTGTGCAGAGACCTGGCATCCGAAAACCGGATAAAAGGTTTGTATTGTCATCATCGACCCGATTATCGAGAAGGGGTTTCGTTGGAGCGGGTTGATCTGCAGGATTCGGCTGCGATGATCAGAATTTGCCGTGAATTCATGCCGGATCAGGTGATTCATTGCGCCGGGATCGCCCATCAAGGTCAAGGAACCGTGAGTCGTGATGATTATTTTCGAATTAATAGCGAAGCCGCAGCCATATCGGCCGATGCCGCTTTTCGCGCCAATCCCCGCGTTCATTTCATCCACCTTTCCTCCGTGTCCGTCTACGGTGAAACGGAGTCGACGATTCCGCTGGACGAGACCCATCCTTGCAAGCCGGCTGGTGATTATGCCCTGAGCAAGCTTGCGGCCGAAAAGCGTTTGACGGCGCTGACAGAAAAAAACGCCGGAAGCAACATCCGCATTTTGAGACTTGCACCGGTATATGATGCCGACTGGCATTTCAATCTTGACCGCCGGATCCTGTTACCCGGAAAGATGGCGTTTCTGCGTGTGGGCAGCGGGAGACAGCGAATGTCTGCCTTGGCGAGACCGAATCTGGTTGCATTTGTTCGGTTTATCATTGATCAGGCGACGCCTTTGTCATCCTCCCCGGAGATTATGAATATCTGTGACGCCGAGCCTTACAGCTTTCGGAAAATCATTCATGTGTATCAAAAAAGCGGTTTACATTCACGGTTGCCTGTGATTTGGATGCCGTTGTCTGCTGTTTTCTTGATGTCGAGACTGTGGGGTTTGATCGATCCGCGAAGACGGCAATGGATCCATGCGGCTTACGAAAAACTGGCCCATAGCCAAATTTACGACAACCGAAAAATGATGCAATCCGGTTTTCGCGCGCGACATTCATTGGAGCGTGTTTTTATGGAATCGGAAACGTTACCGGACGTTTGATCCGCCTGTGGATACGCCATTGAAGCTGAACAGAAACATGTTTGTGGTCCTTTGGATCGATGCATTCCTGATCGCTTTATCATACTATTTCGCCAACCTGATCCGTTTCGAGTTTTCCATCCCGTGGTTTTTCCTGCAGCAGATCCAACAGATGATCGTTTTTATCGTTCTGATTAAAATCGTGATTTTTCATTTATTCAACCTCTATCGCGGCATGTGGCGCTACACCAGCGTACCGGATCTGATCAACATCATCAAGGCCTCCATTATCAGCTCGCTGTTGATCGTCAGTCTGGTTTCTTTCGTATATCGATTCGAAGGTTTTTCACGGTCGGTTTTTATCATCGATTGGTTTTTCAGCATCTTTTTTATTGCCGGATTTCGACTCTCCGTGCGCTTTTATTACGAACGGATCAGCGGTAACCCTGCGTTACAAAACATCTTCGGAGATTTACGCGGCTTCATCTTTCCCCTGGAAAAGGATCGAAAACGGTTGTTGATCATCGGTGCCGGCGATTGTGGTGAAACCATATACCGGGAAATTCGCGGAAATGACCGACTGGGATATTCCGTCACCGGTTTTCTGGACGATGATCCGATGAAACAGGGAAAGACCATTCATGGTGTTCCGGTGTTGGGTGCCATCTGCGATATCCAGGAAGCTGCTCAGAAAACACGGGCCGACGAAGCCTTGATCGCTATCCCTTCGGCCAGAGGGGAGCAGATGCGTAGGATTGTGGAGCATTGTCGTCAGGGCGGCGTCGAATTCAAAACAATTCCGGGATACAGTGAACTGATCAATGGGAAAGTATCGGTAAAGGCCATTCGCGATGTGAGCTACAGCGACCTGTTGGGCCGGGAAGCCATCCGGCTGGATCAGAAAAAAATCGGCGCATATCTGAAGTCGCAGACCGTCCTGGTCACCGGAGCCGGCGGGTCCATCGGATCGGAACTGTGTCGTCAGGCGGCCCGCTTTCAGCCGGCTCGATTGTTGCTGTTGGACAACGCCGAAAGCCCGCTTTATGAAATCGAATTGGAACTGAAAACGAGTTTTGCGCATATTCATGTGGTGCCGTTGTTGTGTGACGTCCAGGAATATGTCGCACTCGAAAAGGTGTTTACGACATTTCGTCCTCAAACGGTATTTCACGCCGCCGCCTATAAGCATGTACCTATGCTGGAATTGCAACCCTGGAAAGCAGTGGATAATAACATTATCGGCACATTAAACATGATTGAAATTTCTTCCAGATTTGATATAGACCGTTTTGTTTTTGTGTCGACGGACAAGGCGGTGCGACCGGCCAATGTCATGGGTGCTTCCAAACGCGTGGCGGAAATGCTGGTTCAGAGCCGGAAAACGGAAGGCGAATGTCGGACACGATTTATGATCGTCCGTTTCGGAAATGTGGTCGGCAGTGTCGGCAGTGTGATCCCGCTTTTCAAGAAGCAGATCGAAAGAGGGGGGCCTGTAACGGTGACCCATCCTGAGGTAACCCGCTATTTCATGATGATACCCGAAGCCTGCCAATTGATATTGCAGGCCGGGGCGATGGCGGATGAACATTGCGGAGAGATCTATCTGCTGGAAATGGGAACCCCGATAAAAATCGCCGATATGGCGAGAGATTTGATTCGTTTTTCCGGATTTATACCGGAGGAGGAAATCAAAATCCAGTATATCGGGTTGCGTCCGGGGGAAAAACTATATGAGGAGTTGATCACCGCGGATGAGGGGGTAGTTGCCACCAGCCACGAGAAAATAATGGTGCTGAAAAGCGGCCATATACGGGAATCGAGCGAATTGATCGCGTCCATTGCAGACCTGGCGGCCATTGCCAAACATCAAAACCGATCAGAGATCATTGAAAAACTGATGGCCATTGTGCCGGAGTACCGGCCGGGTTCCGATCATGGGGATCCGGGCTCAATACCCTAGCTGAATTCGAACCATATTGAAAGTATTTTCGATAACCTAAGCAACCGTGAAGCATATCATGACATCCCCCCCCAAAATACTGGTAACCGGAGGCGCTGGTTTCATCGGCGCCAACTTCATTCGGTACGCCTTGGAAACGCGACCGGATTGGCATATCTGCAATCTCGATGCACTGACCTATGCCGGAAACCCGGCCAATCTATCCGACCTCCCGCCGGAACACGCCGCTCGTTACCGATTTATACATGAAGACATTCGTCATGGAGATTTTCTGAAGGTGCTTTTTCAGGAGGAAGCATTTGACGGCGTCTTTCATTTTGCCGCCGAATCCCATGTGGATCGTTCGATTTTAGGACCGGAGGCGTTTGTCGAGACCAATGTGCTGGGAACCTTTCGGTTGCTGGAGGCAAGCGTATCTTATTGGAAAAAAGCGGAAAGTCGGGACTTCCGATTTCTCCATGTGTCGACGGATGAAGTGTATGGGAGCCTGGGGGCGGAAGGTTATTTTACGGAAACCACGCCATACGATCCATCGAGCCCCTATTCGGCGTCCAAGGCCGCTTCCGATCATCTGGTCAAGGCGTATCACAGGACCTATGGACTGCCGGTCGTGGTGACAAATTGTTCCAACAATTACGGCCCTTATCAGTTTCCGGAAAAATTGATTCCGTTGATGATCTTGAATATCGTCGAGAGAAAGACGCTGCCCGTATATGGTGATGGAAAAAATATTCGGGACTGGCTTTATGTTCTCGATCATTGCGAAGCCCTGATCCGCGTGTTTGAAGACGGTCGCCCCGGTGAGACATACAATATCGGCGGGTCCGCCGAATATCGGAATATCGATATCGTCAATACCCTCTGTATGGCACTCGATCGGCGTCTGAAAAGAGCCGAGCAGGAAAGCAGCCAATTGATTCGTATGGTTGCGGACCGTCCCGGCCATGATCGCCGCTATGCCATCGATGCAACGAAAATCCGTGCGGAGTTGGGTTGGACGCCGCGGTTTCATTTTGAAGATGGAATTCAACAAACGATTGAATGGTATCTGACGCATATGGAGTGGGTTGATTCGGTTCGCAGCGGCAGGTACCGTGACTGGATCGCGGCGAATTACAAGAATCGCGGTCAGGAGGAATGAAAGGATGTTCATAAGATGAAAGGCATTATTCTTGCCGGCGGCTCGGGTACCCGGTTGTATCCGATCACAAGAGTGGTCAGCAAACAGCTGTTGCCGGTTTACGACAAACCGATGATTTATTATCCACTTTCAGTATTGATGCTGGCGGGCTTGCGGGAAATTCTAATCATCTCGACACCCAACGACTTGCCCCTATTTCAGTCCTTGTTGAGCGACGGGTCTCAATGGGGTGTTTCGTTCCGCTATGCAGCCCAGGATAAACCGGAAGGATTGGCGCAGGCCTTTACGATCGGACGGGAATTTGTCGGAAACGATACGGTTTGTCTGATATTGGGCGATAATATCTTTTATGGTCAAGGATTGACCGGACAATTGCAACGCGCTGCCGCACTCAAACAAGGAGCCACGGTTTTCGGTTACTGGGTGCGGAATCCGCAGCGATACGGCGTCGTGACTTTTGATGCCGATGGACAAGCGATCAACATTGAAGAGAAGCCGACCAAACCCAAATCCAACTGGGCGGTCACCGGTTTGTATTTCTATGACAACCGGGTTCTCGATATTGCCGCCGACCTGAAACCGTCCGCCCGAGGGGAATTGGAGATTACCGATGTGAATCGGACTTATCTTGAACAAGATTCGCTATATGTAGAAAAGCTGGGTCGCGGCATCGCCTGGTTGGATACCGGCACCCATGAAAGCTTGATGCAGGCGTCCAACTTTATTGAAACCATTGAAAACCGACAGGGATTGAAAGTCGCCTGCGTGGACGAAATCGCCTATAAAATGAGATACATTGATGCGGAACAAGTTCAGAAACTGGCGCAACCCCTGTTGAAAACTGAATACGGACAATACTTGCTCAGCATGCTCACATACGAAAGCGCGGGCAGATGAAAATTGAACCATCACGACTGGATGGCGTCCTGATCATCCAACCATCCGTGTTTACCGATCCACGGGGATTCTTCATGGAGACCTATCATCGGGAGCGGTATTACGATCATGGTATTCGCGTCGATTTTGTCCAGGACAATTATTCCTTTTCAACGGCGAAAACGGTTCGTGGACTTCACTATCAATATCCACGCTCCCAGGCAAAGCTGGTGCAGGTTTTCAAAGGCGCCATCTATGACGTGGCGGTCGATGTCCGGCGCGGTTCACCGAGTTTCGGAAAGTGGGTGGGGGTTCATTTGAGTGAGGCCAATAACCGGCAACTATTCATTCCGGAAGGCTTTGCCCACGGGTTTGCCGTAATGAGTGAGACCGCCATCTTTACCTATAAATGCAGTGATTTTTATACGCCTGAAACCGAGCGGGGCATCATTTGGAATGATCCGGAACTGGGGATTGAATGGCCTTTGAAGGATCCCCTGTTATCCGTGAAAGATCAAAACTACCTTGGATTACGGGCCGTCACTCCGGAGAATCTGCCACCCTATGAAGGCGCTTCATGAATATATTGATCATCGGATGTAACGGTCAGGTGGGATGGGAACTTGTCCGCCAAGGCACGACGATGGGGTTGCACATCAAAGCTGTCGATCTTCCCGATATCGACATTACCAATCCGGATTCGGTGGCGGAGCAGATGGGATCCGGTACGGACCTGATCGTCAATGCGGCGGCGTATACGGCCGTCGACAAGGCGGAAGCGGAGCCGGAGCTCGCATTTGCAGTCAATCATGCCGGCCCGGCTCATCTGGCCGCCGCCTGTGCGGAACGCGACATTCCGCTGATTCATATTTCGACGGACTATGTGTTCGACGGAACCAAACGGACGCCGTACACGGAATCCGATCCGGTGGCGCCTATCGGCGTTTACGGTGCCAGCAAATCAGCAGGTGAGGGGGCGGTCAGAGCAACGCTGACAAAACATATGATTCTGCGGACCGCTTGGCTCTGCGGTGTGCACGGGCAGAATTTCATTAAAACCATGATACGATTGGGCCGGGAAAAAGAGACATTGCGTGTGGTGAACGACCAGCATGGTTGTCCGACGTTCGCATTTGATCTCGCCGACGTTATCTTGAAAATCGCCCTTCGAATCCAGTCCGAAGAGAAACCGAATTGGGGCACCTATCATTATTGCGGAAGCGGTGCGACGACCTGGTATGGATTCGCAAGGGAAATCTTTCGTTTGGCAAAAGAGCATACCGAGATGAAAGTGCACACGATTGAACCGATCTCGACCGATGAGTATCCGACCCAGGCGAAGCGTCCCCAATATTCAGTCCTTGACTGCGGTTTAATCGAAAAACAATTGGGAATTGTCAACAAGCCGTGGCAGGAAGGGTTGGAATCGTTTTTCCAACGGTTGTTTTCCCAATAGGCCGAGATCACGACGGTATTATTCCGCCGAAGACCGGCAACAAGAAATGCCTTGAGCAAGCATTGTTTGGATCGTGCTTAACGGAATGCACTCATCGGCGCACGCAGGGAATGATTTGCGCTGGTCGCATTCCCGACAAGGACTTTTTACAAGATAGCCGATTTCAAAATCGAATTTATCTCTTTTAATGGACATACCCAGTTTGTATTGCAACGAACCCATCCCCCGATCATGATCGTCAACAGGCGGAAGTCTTCCCGCATTCGGACTCAAAAAGTATCATAGCCACAGGTCAAGAACAAGGTAAAAAACTCGTTTTGTCGCGAACAGCGCTGGATGAGGCGCCAAGTTGCGAACCCGACAGAACAAATGTTGCTTGACAGGTAATCATCAAGTTCTTACATTCATCATTTATTTGCTTGTCCGAACGTTCGAACCGGATACAATCGATATCGATAAGGAGATTTCACCATGGAGTTCGTTGCCGCATATTCTCGCCGCGCATTTCTCATCACCGTGTTATCGATGGCGTTGCTGTTGTTGCTGGTTGATTTGTCCTTCTATCACGGCATCGATATCATTTTCAGCAATATTTCCATATCCAGCAGGGCAGGTAACACGGTGACCGAAGTGGTCGGTCTGACCAAGAACATCGCCCTGCTCCAGAAACAACTACGGACGTATTTTGTTCCCATTTCAGCCGTGGTTTTCGCTCTGGCGGCTTTTTTTCTATGGTTGTTCCTGCGGAGTGCGTTGGTTTCGGTAATGAAAAGTGGAGCCTTCCCGGTTCAACCCGAAGCCGATCATTCGAAGGGTAAACCGGTGATCGATCCAAGAGAAAAACTTCAAACCGATTCGCGTATTTTTTTGCATCTCCTGTCGGTACTGCAACGTGAGGGGCGTTTGGTGGATTTCTTCTCGGAGAATTTGAGCCTCTATGACGATGAACAGATCGGCGCCGCTGTCCGAAGCATACACGATAACTGCAAAAAGGCCCTGCAGAAATATGTGTCCCTATCCGCGGTCATGGAGCATAATGAAGGCGAGGAAGTTGCCGTGCCCCTGAATTTCAATCCAGGAGCCATCAAATTGACCGGCAATGTTACGGGGGATCCGCCCTTCAAAGGGGTGTTGCGTCATCGAGGTTGGCAAGCGTCCAACATTGAGTTGCCGACACTCGCCGCCGGAGAGGATTTCGGAATTATCGCGCCGGCTGAAGTTGAAATCGTATGATCGCTCGTCTGCTGAAAGCGCCGTATCATCAAAACAAATTCTGATTATCGACAAATGAGGTCCGATGTCGCCACAAACTGAATTCATCGTTGGTATCGATTTGGGTACAACGAACAGTATCATCGCCTATACCGAAGCAACCATCCAACGGGGTGTGAAACCGAATATACGCGTTTTTGAAATACCGCAACTTATCGCTCCCGGGACTATCGAAAAGAGGGATATGCTGCCTTCCTTTATTGTGATGCCCGCTTCACATGAAGTCGGTGATAACTCCTTCAGACTTCCTTGGGGGGAAGCAGGTCGCGCGCCGGTGGGTGAGTACGCCAAAACTCGTGGTGCTGAAATTCCGGAACGGTTGATCTCATCGGCCAAATCCTGGCTCTGCCAGGCGCATGTGGACCGTAACGCCACAATATTGCCCTGGAATGCACCGGAAGACATCGACAAAATATCACCGGTGGAAGCGTCCGCCATGATTCTGGCACATATTCGGAATGCCTGGAATCATTTGATGGGTGCCCAGAATCCTTCCCGTTGTCTGGAACATCAAAAAGTCTTTCTGACGGTTCCGGCATCGTTCGACGCCGTTGCCCGGGAACTGACCGTCAAAGCAGCCGAAATGGCCGGTCTCGGGAACGTAACCCTGTTGGAGGAGCCCCAAGCGGCATTTTATGCCTGGATTGAATCAACCGCCGATGAATGGCGGGAAAAAATTCGACCCGGGGATCTGATTCTTGTCTTCGATGTCGGTGGCGGAACCAGTGACTTCAGCTTAATCCAGGCCATGGAAGAGCAGGGCGATCTCGTACTTGAAAGAATCGCCGTCGGAGACCACCTACTGGTGGGCGGGGACAACATGGATTTGGCATTGGCCTATGCCGTTTCAAATCAGTTGAAGCAGAAGGGCACCCGGTTGGATGCCTGGCAGATGCGCGGCTTATGCCAGAGTTGCCGCAACGCAAAAGAGGCCATCCTTTCAAGTTCAGCGACCGAAGAATATCCGGTAACGGTTCTGGGAAGAGGAAGCAGTCTGATCGGCGGAACGATCAAAACCATGCTGACGTCCGAAATGATCGCCAATACTATCCTGGAAGGCTTTTTCCCCGGATGCAACCTTACCGATCTCCCGCAACACGTCCAACGAAGCGGCCTGCAGGAGATCGGCCTCGCCTATGAAGCGGATCCCGGTATAACACGGCACCTCGCAAAGTTCATGCAACAGCGCGCAGGCAAGGAAGAAGTTATCCCGACGGCGATACTCTTCAACGGGGGCGTGATGAAGGCGCAACGGATTCGGGACCGTGTAAGGGATACGATTGAAACCTGGATTCCCGGGACCCGATCCGATTCTTCTGCCATGAGGGTTCTTGAGGCGGTTGACTATGATTTGTCGGTAGCGCGCGGGGCGGCGTATTACGGTCTGGTGTGCCAGGGCAACGGTATTCGAATCCGGGGGGGGCTTGGGAAAACCTATTATATCGGAATCGCAGCCGCCATGCCAGCGGTTCCGGGAATGCCTCCACCGATGAAAGCCTTGTGTGTGGCTCCTTTTGGAATGGAAGAGGGGACCAAGGCCGTCCTGGAAAAGCAGGAGTTTGTCCTGGTTGTCGGTGAACCCGTTAAATTCGATATGATGAGTTCCTCCATTCGACAGAATGACCGATTGGGCCAAATCCTGGAGACCTGGAATGAGGATGAACTCATGGAAATGACCAGCACCGAAACCATCCTCGACGGTGAATCCGGACAAACCATTCCGGTGTTTGTTGAAATCAACATCACCGAAATCGGCACACTGGAATTCTGGTGTGTTTCAAAAGCGGACGGGCGGCGGTGGAAACTTGAATTTAACGTTCGGGAGAAAAAGACTGTTGGATCATGACGGTATAAAATTTGTCGTCGGTATTGATTTGGGGACGACCAATTCAGCTGTTTCCTATGCGGATCTTCGGATCGAAAAGAAACATCCGGAAATTAAAATTTTCCGCATCCCCCAACTGGTCGGTCCGGGGGAATTCGCTCCGCGCCCGATTCTGCCTTCCTTTCTGTATCTTCCCGGTCCCTATGACATATCGCCGTCGGCCATTTCCATTCCATGGGAATCGGAAACCAGTCCCTTTGTTGGAATATTCGCCCGTGATCATGGCGCCAAGGTGCCGGCGCGGCTGGTGTCTTCGTCCAAAAGTTGGCTGTGTCACGAAAATGTAAACCGAAAAGCCAAGATACTCCCCTGGGGATCCGGCGACGATGTATTTAAAGTCTCACCAGTGGCGGCGACAGCCGCTTATCTCCGTCACATACGAAAGGCTTGGAACGCATGGCGAGGAGGAGACGAGGAGCTTTATCTTGAAAATCAATTGGTAGTTATCACCGTTCCTGCTTCATTCGACGAAGTCGCCAGAGATCTAACACTTGAAGCCGCAACCATGGCTGGTTTACGGGATGTAACACTGCTGGAAGAGCCGTTAGCAGCCTTTTACAGTTGGCTTATTCGTCATGAATCCCAATGGATGAAATTTGTCTCCCCCAACGAGCTGATTCTGGTTTGCGATGTGGGTGGCGGCACAACGGACTTCACCTTAATTGCGCTTCGTGACGTTGACGGAAGTCCGCGTTTCGAAAGGATCGCCGTTGGCGATCATTTGATTCTCGGAGGGGATAACATCGATTTTGCATTGGCGCGTCTCGTGGAAATGCGCGCCGGGAAAAAAACCGTTTCCTTGAGCCCCGATCGGTGGAAGGCATTGTGTCACCAATGTCGCCAAGCCAAGGAGAACATCCTTTCCGAGCGGACGGATGTGGAAAGAATTACCTTGATGGGAGAAGGGGGGCGATTGATCGCCGGAACGTTTTCAGCGGAAATCCGGCGGCAGGAACTCGAAGAAACGGTGATTGAAGGTTTTTTCCCGATGATCGTTTCAAAAACAAGTCAACAACCCGTGCTGCGCAAAGGAATATCGGAGATAGGTCTGCCCTTTGAGTCGGAACCGGCAATCACCAAGCACCTCGGGTGGTTTCTGGACCGTCATGCTCAGGATGTGGAAAAAATATTGGGCAAATCCCCTATGCCGGATGTCATCCTGTTTAATGGCGGATCATTAAAACCAACCTTGATTCAGAACCGGATTCGCCAGGCGATTCGTCAATGGTTTCATGAAAAGGATGAGCGCCTGCCGCGGGTGCTCGAAAATCCGGATCTCGATTTGGCAGTGGCCTTGGGCGCCTCTTACTATGGACTCGTCAAAACCGGACGTGGAGTAAAGGTGGGCAGTGGTAGTCCTCGTGGTTACTATTTGGGCATTTCAACCCTGTCGAATCAGGACGCGCCGGAAACGGACGACAGAAAGTTCGCCGTTTGCCTGGTGGAGAGAGGACTGGATGAAGGATCTCATATCACACTGAAAGACAAGAAGTTTGAAGTACTTGCCAATCAACCGGTCAGTTTTGATATATACAGTTCTAGTTATCGTGCAGCCGACCGCAGCGGTGATCTGGTTGAAATCGACAGCAGTTTGTCGTTACTACCGCCGATTCAGACAGTCGTTCAATTCGGTAAAAAAGGAGTAAAAACCAGTATTCCGGTTGAAATTGAAGCGGATTATACCGAAATCGGCAGTCTGGCCCTCTGGTGTCGCTCCCTTTCCAGCAATCATCGTTGGCGCCTTCAATTCCAACTGCGCGGCTCGGATTTGGGATCTTCCGTGGCCGATTCGGAAGTGTTTGATGAAGGGCTGGTCCGGAACGTCTGTCTTGAGATCGAAAGGGCGTTTCAGCCCCAGACGGACAGTGACGCCCGCATCAATCTCATCAAAGAGGTGACCATGCGGGTGGAAAGGCCCAAGGAGAAATGGCCGCTTTCGTTTATCCGTGCCATGGCCGATGTGCTCATCGATCACCAAAAAGATAGAATGATTTCACCCGAGCATGAGAGCCGTTGGCTGAATCTGGTCGGTTTTACGTTGCGACCGGGATTTGGCGATAGTTTCGACCCTCATCGACTAAAGGAAATTTGGAAAATATATCAACAAGGACCGATTTTCCCAAAGCATCAACAAGTGGTTTCCGAATGGTGGATCCTGTGGCGAAGGGTGGCTGCCGGGTTGAAATCAGGCCAGCAACGGCAGATCATTCAGGACTTGACGTCCAGAATGATTTCCAAAAAAGGGGTGCCACAAAAAATTCCTTCCCAACAACATCTCGAAATCTGGATGGCCGTGGCCAACATGGAAAGGCTACTGGTTGGCGATAAGATTCGATGGGGCAGACATCTGCTTTCGGAAATAAAACCCAAAAGAACCAAACCCCAATTGTTTTGGGCATTATCTCGTTTGGGTGCCCGTGAATTACTATACGGTCCTGTGGACCGCGTCATCCCGCCGGAAGAAGCAACATCCTGGATCACGACATTGATGGGTCTGAGCTGGCGAAATCCGAAGCCGGTCATCGCGGCGATGATTCAACTGGCGCGACGGACCGGCGATCGGGCGAGAGATATCGATCCTGCTGTGATGGATCGGTTGAGCGCATGGCTGGCCCCATATGATCCTTCTGCCGAAGCGATTCGATGCCTCCGGGAAGTCGTTCCCATGGCGGAGCGGGAAGAAACGGAAATGTTCGGTGAATCGCTTCCGGCTGGATTGCAGCTCCATGTAAAGGGTGCCTGAGATAGCGTCCGCCGACGGTCACGACGTTAGTCGTTTTCCCGTTCGATGAATTTTTGATACTCATACATTTTTGCAAGGGAGTGAACCGCCTGTTCCGGGGCAGGGAAGAAGACCCCTTTATAGGCTTGTTTCTCAATTGCGTAAACCGTGCGATCTTTTTCGTCTTTCAGCATGGCAACACCGATAATCGGTTTGCGGTATTTCTCCATCAAGGTGGTTATGTGTCGGACGTATTTATCCTCGAATTGGACCAGTCGGTTATTAATTTTTTCCAAAAAATCTTCATTATAGGATGAATCGGCTTTTCTGATCGAGTCCGTCAGTTGGGTAACCATATGCCTTCGACCCATAATACCGAGATTGATGACCGCATCGCATCCGTCCCAGTTTGCCAACTCCTCCAGTATGGATAACGGGATGGACATGTCATTGTCGCCGACCAAATCAATCGGATTTGCCCGACTCCAGTAAGGCGGTAGAATCCGATCGATTTTCTCAATGATATCCTCTGAAAGGGGCACGACTTCCATCCCATACGCCTCACAAAGATCAGCCGCCACGACTCCCCATCCACCACCTAAGGTCATGATGGCAACGCGATTGCCGGCGGGAAGGGGCAAGGATGAAAAGGCAGCCGAGAGGTTCAGCAAATCCATTGGTTTATCCACCCGAACGATACCGGCCTGTCGACAAACGGCGTTGAAAACGCGCGTGTCGGAGGTCATGGCACCGGTATGACTGGATGCCGCCCTTTTTCCGGCCTTTGTTTGTCCCCCCTTCAACAAGACGATGGGCTTCTTTTTTCCCAAACGGCGGGCGCTTTCAAAAAACCGGCGTCCATTTTTGACACTTTCGATATACAGCATGATCGTCTCCGTGAGCGGGTCCACTTCAAACGCATCGAGGTAGTCCTCAATGGTGATCATGGCTTCGTTTCCGGAACCGCAAAACCCTCGGATACCGATTCCCTGTTGTTCGGCAAAAGCGAGCAACTGGTTTCCCATGTTGCCGGATTGGGCCACAACGCTGATGTTGCCCGGCAGAGGGCGGACATGACTGCCGGTGCAATAAAAATGGATATGGGGATTGCAGATTCCCATCGTATTCGGTCCAATAATATACACACCCGCCTCGCGCGCTTTTTGCACAAGCTCGATTTCTTTTTCTTTACCTTCCGTCCCGGTTTCTGAAAATCCGGACGCGATGAGCAGCATCCGTTTGATGCCTTTGGTTTTGAATTGCGGTATCAGATCCGAAACGGCTTCGGCAGGAATCGTGACGACCGCCACGTCGACCTTATCGGGAATATCCAAAACGGATGGATACACCGGAAAGCCGGCGATGGTGCCGCCTTTTTGATTGACCATGTAAATTTTTCCGGAATATCCCCCTCCAATGGTATTGGTAAGAAGGGTATAGCCCCATTTACCGATGGCTCCGGAAGCACCCACAAAAGCGATGGACTTTGGGTAAAACAAGGAGCCGACGATTCCCGGTTCAACCGGTGGAAGGAAGTTCTCGGAGTGTTGCAAGGGACCTTCCACGACGAGGGCGTCTACGGCCACCGGTTTTCCGTTTTGGGTGATAATTAATGGATTGATATCGATTTCAGCTATATGGGGGCAAGTTTCACCGATTTTAGACAGACCCATCAGGATCGTGACCAGTTCATCACGATCCGCCGCCGGTTCTCCTCGGAAAGGACCGATTAATTTCGCGGCCCTGATTTCGTCTATCATCTCCTGTGCATCCATATGGGTCAGGGGCGCCAGTCGGAAACTGACATCGGACAGCGCCTCCGTAAATATTCCACCGAGACCGAACATCACCACCGGACCGAAAATGCGATCACGGAAGAGTCCGGCGACAAACTCTCTTTTACCGGT
Organism: Desulfobacterales bacterium; assembly: GCA_041740615.1. Taxonomy (GTDB): domain Bacteria; phylum Desulfobacterota; class Desulfobacteria; order Desulfobacterales; family SURF-7; genus DYJD01. Next base: position 102,973 of record JBGSLR010000098.1, on the reverse strand, counting down.
CATCATCGGCTGAACCAGAATGCCTTCCAGTTCGTCCGCCGCTTCCCGAATGATCATTTCAGCGGCTTTTCTGACGGAGTTTTCATCGCCAAGATGAAGATGAACCAACCCGCGCTCCGTTTTATGAAGAAGCGAAGCGCCCATCCCTTTTAAAACAACTGGAAAACCAAATGATTGGGCGGCCGTTACGGCTTCTGCCCCATCGGCGACGATGGTTTCAGGCGTTACGGGAACGGCGTATTTTTTCAGGAATTGTTTTGAATGATATTCGGTCAGTACGTTTCGTGTCTTCGGTGGTGTATTGTATGGATTCTCCATTGCGCACATCCTGTCATTTTTATGAAACTATTTGTTTTTATAGAGTTACAACGATTGTATCCGATATGTTTTGCCGGGTGGATACCCATAAAATTAACGTAAAGGTTAATTTAGGGGGTTGCCGATGCCTTTGTCAAGAAAAACCTGCTGGATGAATTAAATGCATCATCATATTGATTATTTGTCAATTCCTTGTTAATAGAGAAACATCTGTTTATGGACGTGAAATCGAGTATGGATATCAGCTCGCCGCGAACCGGATATTGATACCGCATGCGGACGAAAAACAGAGTGACCGGAGAAAAGAAATGGCTATCATTAAAAGTTTGCTCGATACCGATTTTTACAAACTCACCATGGCGCAAGCGGTATTGCACCAATATCCGGCCGTAACGGTTCGATATAAATTCAAGTGCCGCAACGAAAAAAAGATACCGTACATCGATGAAATCAAAGAAGAGATCGAACACTTATGCTCACTGCGATTTCAGGACGATGAAATTCGATATTTATCGACCATCTCTTTTTTTAAAGCCGACTTTATCGATTACCTGCGGCTGTTTCAGTTGAATCGAAATTATATCAAGGTTTCCCTGGATGAAAATCAATCCTTGAAGATCGATATCGAAGGACCATGGATATCCACTATTTTGTTTGAAGTCCCGGTACTGGCCATCGTGAGCGAAGTCTACTCCCGGCACCAGATCGAGAAAGAATCGGCATATGAGATCGGCGGCCAAAATCTCGAAAAAAAGACCACTTATCTGACCGATTTGTTAAAAACCGGCCAAGTACCGGGTTTTAAGTTCGCCGATTTCGGAACCCGAAGACGTTATTCGCGCAAATGGCATGCAAAAGTGCTGGATGTATTGCGTTCGAAATTCCGTCCGCACCTGTTTGTCGGTACCACCAACGTCAATTTTGCCATGCGCTATAAGCTCAAGCCCATTGGAACAATGTCCCATGAATGGTTGATGGCCCACCAACAGCTGGGGGTCCGTTTTGCCGATAGTCAGAGGGCCGCTCTGGACGATTGGGCCCAGGAATACCGTGGGGACATGGGGATCGTTCTGTCCGACGTTGTCGGATTCAAGGCATTCTTAAAAGATTTTGACCTGTATTTTGCAAAACTGTTCGACGGATGTCGTCACGACAGCGGAGATCCGGTTTCATGGTGTGTCAAATTGATTGAACACTATGACAAATTGGGTATCGATCCGTTAACCAAATCCGCTATCTTTTCCGACACCATGAATTTGGAATCAGCCGTGGAACTCCATCAGACGTTTCATGAGATGATTAAGGTTTCCTTCGGAATCGGCACGCAACTGACCAACGATGTCGGCATCACGCCGGCCGATATCGTCATCAAAATGGTGGAATGCAACGGACAACCCGTCGCCAAGATTTGTGATAGTGACGGCAGGGGGATGTGCGAGGATACGGAATTCGAGGCATATTTAAAGAAAGTCTACCAAATTTCATGATCCGGTTTCCAAACAATTTTTCGTTTTGCTACGATTTGTGAAGGAGGACCATCATGCCGATTCAACGAATTGCCATCTGCACCGATTTTTCGAAAAACGCCGATCTGGCTTTTGAAAACGCCTTGGAGGTCGCCGAAAAATTCCAAGCGAAACTGCATATCCTGCATGTGATGCCCCCGGTAGTCAATCCGGTTTTCACCGATTTCGACAGCGTCGCGTATACGCAGCCGGACCCCTCACTGATTGTCCAAATCGAAGAACGAATGGAGAATCAATACGGAAAAAAAATCGGTGATACCATTGCGTACGACCTGACGGTACTGGACGGGCATGTGTCAACGGAAATCCTTCGATTTATCGATGAAAACAACGTTGATCTGGTCATTATGGGCGCCTACGGTCTATCCGGGGTGGGGCTTGTGGTGTTCGGTAGTGTCACCAAACGTGTGTCTCACAAAGCGTCCTGTTCGGTAATGATTGTCCGGAGTCGCACCAACGCATAACATATAAAACCAGACAACGAACGGACTATCGATGGCATTCCACATCACCCGGAGACCGGGTGATAAATGAACCATCTCTCCATCCCCCTATCATCCGTACCCGTTGAGCAGGGAAACGCAAGATCGCCCATCAGACAAATTTCAACAAAATACCATCGACGGAATCTTTCAAGTGAACAGGTAAAAGAAGTGTATGGCGTGATTTCACTTGTAAAAGATGTGCAAAGACCTGACCGGCATGGGGCTTTGGAGCTACTTGACGGATCGCGGAGTGTTCCTTCGGTCCGTTTCCGCGCATCGGCGATCTTTTCCGGATCGTCTTTCCGGATAATATCGATCGAAACTCAGTTCACGACGATTAAAATCGTCTCTGCGATTCGTTTTTCTTCGATCAGCGGTTTCTTCGCCGGATTCAACCATGGTTTCCCTTCCCCGGTGTCGTTGTTCTGTCGTTCATTCCATCTATTTAGACCATAAATAAATTAATCCACCATGTCAAGGGAGGGGGTTACTTGAAAATACACAGCAGCTCTGATAGGAAATCAGAATCAAGAGGGAAGATGTTTCCAGATGGTCTTTCGACTGGATATGTTGACTATCATTACGATTTGTAAGGAGTGGCTATGATAAAAGTTGGGGTTATCGGTGCAACCGGATATGCAGGCGCTGAACTTGTCCGAATTCTGTCCGATCATCCGGAGGCGGAAGTGACCGTCGTCACTTCGCGGCAGTATGCAGGCATACCTTTTCAGACGGTCTATCCGTCAATGACCAATATCGTCGACTTGGTTTGTTCATCCTATGAGGTGGATCGTTTCTGTCAACATGTGGATTTCGCTTTTACGGCTTTGCCTCATAAATTACCGATGACCATTGTGCCCGAACTGTTGAATCGGGGGAAAAGAGTCGTCGATCTTTCGGCCGACTTTCGATTTCAGGATGTATTGACCTATGAAAGGGTCTATCAAACCCACACAGCCTCTGAAGTATGTCGGAAAGCGGTCTACGGTCTTTCCGAAATTTACGGAGAAGCCATTCAAAAAGCGGAGTTGATCGGCAATCCGGGGTGTTATCCAACCAGCGCGTTGCTCCCGTTGATTCCGTTACTGAAAGCGCGAGTAATCGATCCCCGTACGATTATCATCGATTCAAAATCCGGAGTCAGCGGCGCAGGCAGGTCACCATCGCTGTCGACTCATTTTTGCGAAGTCAATGAAGCATTCAAAGCATACAAGATCGCATCTCATCGTCACACACCGGAAATAGAAGCCTCATTGAGCCGGGAAGCCCAGGAGGATGTCAGGGTCAGCTTTGTCCCGCACCTGGTGCCCCTGAACAGGGGGATGCTGACCACCATTTATGCTTCGCTTCAAACGGAATGGACGGAAAAGGAAATTCGAGAATATTTGGGTACGTTCTATAAAGGAAGACCATTTGTTCGCGTATGCCCGGAAGATGTTTTTCCCAACGTTGCTGCCTTGCGCGGCACGAATTTTTGTGACATTGGCTTGAAAATCGAGCGTTCGACAAATCGTTTGATTATTGTCTCCGCCATTGACAATCTCGTGAAAGGCGCGGCGGGACAAGCGGTTCAGAACATGAACCTGATGTTGGGAATTGCGGAAACCACGGGACTTGATCGTGCGCCATTTCCCGTTTGATATACCATCCGCCTCCGAAACATGAATCCATTCACAGGAGATCGACATGAAAATCGAGCAGCTGAATATTTTTATCGAAAACAAGGCGGGCAGACTGGCGGGCATTGCGGAAACACTTGGCGATATCGACGTCAATATCCGCGCAATTTCTCTGGCGGATACCGCCAACTTCGGAATATTGCGACTTATCGTGGATGATATCGAAAGAGCCAAACAACAACTCAAGGAGCGCGGTTTTACTGTTCGCCTGACGGAAGTCATCGCCGTGAAGATTGCGGACAAACCGGGTGAATTGGGACGATTGCTAAAAATTGTGGAAACCGCGGATTTGAATATCGACTATATTTACGGCCTCAGTGAAGCCAGTAAAGATCATGCTGTATTACTGTTGCGGTGTGACGACCTGGATCGGGCCATTGCGACCCTGTCTTCCCATTCCGTTGAGTTGCTTGACTATCAACAAGTGGTCCATCCGTAATTCGATGATTGAATGACGCCAGTTACTTCATCAGGCCGGGAAGAAAGAGGGCGATTTGTGGAAAAGGAATCAATGCCAACGTGGCGACGATAAGCGCTCCGAGCAACGGCAGAACCCCCTTAAAAATGGTGTGCAGCGGAACATCTTTGGCAACTCCGCTGACAACATACACATTGATACCGACCGGAGGTGTGATGACGCCTATTTGGGTCACCATCACGATGACCACGCCGAACCACATGGGGTCATATCCAAGGGATCGAATGACGGGATGAAATATCGGTACGGTCAGCATGATCAACGCCAGTGCATCAATGAAACAGCCCCCGATCATCAGAACCAGAATCATCATCATCACGATGGCCTTCGGTGATAAGGAAAAACCGGCGACCCATCCGGCAATGTCAAAGGGAATGCGTGTAATGGCAAGGAAATGACCAAAAACAGTTGCCCCGGCCACAATGAAGAGTATCATACAGGAGATGCGGGTGGTTTCCGATAAACACACCTGAAACCCTTCCCAGGAAATTCTTTTTTGAACGACCGAAATGGCCAGGGTGCCGAAGGCCCCGATGGCGCCGGCTTCCGTCGGTGTAAATAATCCGAAAAACAAGCCTCCCATCACCAAGGAAAACAGAAGCAGGGTCTCTACCAGTCCGGAAAGGGAGTCCATCCGCTCCGCAAATGAAGATTTGGGCCCGCGTGGGGCCAATTCGGGATATATCAAGGTCCAAATGATGATGGTTACGATAAACAGAACAGTGAGCAGGATTCCCGGAAGTATGCCGGCAACGAAAAGTTTACCGATGGACTGCTCCGTCATGATGCCATAGACGATAAAAATAACGCTCGGCGGAATCAAGATCCCCAGACTTCCTCCTGCAGCAACAACCCCCGTGGCAAGGCTGTCGCGATATTTATATTTCCGCATTTCCGGTAGGGTAACCGAAGCCATCGTGGCGGCGGTTGCATTGGTTGAACCGCAAATCGCAGAAAAGGCTGCACAGGCGCCGATAGTCGCAATCGCCATCCCTCCCGGCAAATGCCCCATAAAGCGATACGCTGCATGAAAAAGGCGGCCGCTGATTCCGGCATGAAACGCAATCTGGCCCATTAAAATAAAAAGGGGAATGACCGTCAGGTTATATGACCCGAAGACATCCAGAAAGTCCTTTACCATCATATTCAAGGCGGCATCGAAGGTTGTCAGGTGGCCGAAACCGACGACACCCACCGAAACCATCGCAAAACCAACCGGCATCCGCAGGAAAATAAGCAAGATGAGTATAAGAATTCCGAAAACGCCGATGGCTGTTGCAGACATGTGCTTACCCTCTTATTTGCAAAAAACTTTCAATTGCTTCGATCAGAAGAACCATACATAACATTCCACAACCAAGGGCGATTCCATAAACAAAAGGATAGGTCGGAATTTGAAGTGTCATGGAAACTTCGCCTGCGGTTTTTAAATCCGCTGCGTATTGGACGGCATGCCATGCGGCAAGGGCGAAAAGGATCGTCCCGGCAAGGGAATTGAGACCTCCAATGGCCGATTGCAGGGAATGCGGCAACCGCTGCAGGAAAAAATCAACGGCGATGTGACCTTTGTCCAGGGCGGTCTGTGCCAGGGAAAATGAGACGAATACGGCGCCCAGTAATCCAACCATTTCATATGAGCCTGGTATAGGGCAGCGAAACCACCGGAGAACGACGTCGGCAACCGTCAGCAGCATCATGGCGACGATTGCGAGTGCGGCGATTTGATTCATCTTCCGGGATAATTTCGATGAGAACGTATTAATCAGTTTCAGCAATGGCGTATCTTTTTTTCCGACCTTGTGCCGTCAAGACAATCACTGGAAACGGACGACTCATGGCAGTTCGTCGGGGCGTTTTCAGTCGAAATGTACTGCCGGCACAAAGTCATATGAGGTTACCGTAAAGTGTTCAAAATTTATTTCGGTAAGCATCGATCAGGTTGGTCAGCTTTTCGATATTGGCGGCGCCGTCGATGCCCTTTTGGGCGGCGTCTTTGATATAGCCGTCCAGGACCGGTTTGACAGCCGCTTTCCAGTTGGCTTGTTCGGCCGCGCTTAGCGGAATAATTTCGTTTTTCAGGGAAAGGGTATATTCTTTTCCGTTTTTATCGACTTCGTTCCAGGCGTTGCCGTGAATCTCAATCCATTCACGGCTGGCCGTTTCAAAAATATTCTGGATGTCCGCCGGAAGGCTGTTCCACGTGTTTAGATTCATGATGACAAACATGGCGGTGGTGTATCCGATTCCGGAGCAATCGGTAGTATATTTGATTACTTCCCCCTGTCGCCAGCCTTTCAGAACTTCAATCGGGCCGAAAGTTCCTTCCACCACACCTTTTTGAAGGGATTCGTAAGTCGAACCCTGTTGCATGGCTACCGGAACGGCTCCGAGCGCTTCAACCATCTTGGCGCTTAACCCGGTGGATCGAATTTTCATGTTTTTCAAATCCGCCAGTACCCGGACGGGTTGTTTCGTATGCAGCAGTCCGGGACCATGGGCATGCAGATAAAGGACTTTGACATTGGAAAGTTCCTTCGGTTTGATCGTCTGATAGAAATCATTGGCAACCTTCGTCGCCACCATACCGTCCGGATAGCCCAAGGGCAGATCAAGCGCTTCCATGACCGGAAAACGCCCCGGTGTATAGGCGAAACATGACATTCCAATGTCTGAAATACCCTTGACGACACCGTCGTAACATTGATTGGCCTGAGTGAGGGCACCTCCCGGGAAAACAGTTATTTTGACTCTGCCTTGGGTGCGTTTTTCAATCTCTTTGGCCCAATCGGCCCCCGCAACGCATTGCCCGTGTGTTGAAGGGAAAAAGATACTGTAGTTCAGACGCAGTTCTTCAGCGAATGACATCGAGGCCGTGAAAACGAAGAGAAACGCCATCCATACCGGAATGAACCTGCCGCAAAACGGGGATAATTTCATTTCTAACTCCTTTTGAATTTGAATTCATCATTTCCGCCGAACGAACCCGATCGAAAACCAAGGTAGCGTTATAAACCTTTTTGATATTATGTCAAGTAGTTTGGCCAAGCTCTTGTATAATTGCTTGACATCAAAGACGGACAAAGCTATTCAACAGAAAAAATGACCAGCGGTCATAAAATAGTAACCATGGGTGGTATGTCGGCTGAAACCGCCCTGCGGGTTTCCTTCCGCAGGGCGATTCATTTGGGTGGGATTGTGAACGGCGAGTTTCAAGCGGCGATTCAAATTCAAAAGGAGAAGTCGCGCCAGACAAAGGAGGACCTCAAGGCGTCGGCATCGGTCCTGTTTAACAGAAAGGGGTTCGCAGCCACTACAATTGCAGCCATAACCAAAGATGCAGGCTACGCGAAAGGGACATTTTACCGGTATTGGAAAAGTAAGGACGATCTGCTTCTTGCCATCATGAAAGAACGCCTCGCGGCATATCGATCCGCTCGCGAAGACGGTTTGCGGAAAGCGAACAGCGTTGAGGATGTCATGAACGTATTGATCGATTTCCTTGAATCCATGATCGATGATGAAAACTGGTCGAAGGTTTTTCTGGAATTCACCATTCATGCATCCGGCAGCGCAACGCTTCAACAACAACTCAACAAGGATGTTTACCGGTTGTCGTCGAATCTGTTTGCGGATATCCTGTCGCCTTTTGCCGGGCAAGAATTCCCCCTGAAAAAAATCGGAGCGCTGGTGACCGCGCTTTTCGAAGGATTTTTAATTCAGAATCTGCTGGAAACGAACGTGATTACAAAAGAGGATTTGAGACGGGCCATACTGACAATCGCTTTATCAAGCGGCAGAAAACAACGGTAGGTCATCACATTCAACGACAGAAAAAGGGAGTCAAGAAAAGGAGGCGGAAATGAAATTCAAGAAGTTGACTATTTTGGCAGTACTATGCGTCATCTGCGTCGGCCTGATGCAAAGCCCGGCCATCGCGGAGAAGCCTTCCCTGGACGCATGGAAACCGGATTTCGACTATTCCAAGGCCAAATACAAATGCATTGTATCCAATGTGTCCCATCCGGTCATCAAAGGGGTTTACGCCGGGTTTGCCATCCGGGATGAGTTGTGGAAAAAAAGCAATGGACAGATCTATCTTGATTTTAAACCTTTTTCGATGCTTGGCGGAGAAGTCGAGGTACTGAACCAATTGCAGATGGGTGCTATCCAGGGAATGGGTGTCAGTTCGGTTGCGGCCCCGAATCTGGGACCACGGTTCGGTCTGGTCAGCCTGCCGTTCCTGATCGATTCGTTTGATAAGTTGGATAAATTCACCAAAAATGAAAAATTGTTCAACCATTTTTTAATGGCCATGGACCATCAGGGCATCATCGGTCTTGATATAACCGGCTATGGAAACTATGGTTGGGCCACCAGAACACCGGTCAGAACCATCGCCGATGCGAAAAAGGTGAAATTCAGAATTGCCGAGGCGGCGGTCAATCAACTTTTATACAAGCAATGGGGCCTCAACCCCGTCGTCATGCCTTGGCCCGATGTCCCGGTGGCTTTGAAACAAGGGGTGATTGACGGTTTGGATCATGCACCGATGGTATGTAATATCACCAAAAAGTTTGAGGATACGAAATATTTTACGCAGATCAATTATGCCCAGGGATTGTTTATCTGGATATTCAATAAGGCATGGTTCGAATCACTGCCGCCTGAGTTACAGAAAACCTTTACAGAGGTTGTTCACGATGTTTGTGCAAAGATCAGAGAGGAAAGCAGAATCCAGGAAGATCAAGAAATCGCCAAAGCAAAGGCAGCCGGTATTGAATTTATCAAGCTTTCCGACGCGGATATGGCTATCCTGAAAAAACAAGGCGACGCCGCCCATAAACAATATGCTCCAGAGATCAATAAACTTTATGACGGTGACACCTATCGTCCTGCGGATTACCTGAAAGAAGTGCAGGACTTCATGGGATATAAACCATAGTTTATTGTACCTCATGTCAACGGGGGGGCTTTCCCAGCCCCCCTTTATCATTTTATGCCCATTGGAAGGGGAGTGATCCATGTTTGGCAGGCTGCTGTCTTTTTTGGATAAAATCTTGAGTTTTTTTGAGGAGTGGACGCTTTTTCTTACGGTCGCTTTTGCCCTTTTATCGCTTTTCGCCAACGTGGTCTTGCGCTATGGGTTCAGCTATTCGCTTGCCTGGTCCGAAGAACTCGTTCGAAATGTGATCATTTATACGACCCTTGTCGGATGCAGTACGGCGATTCGGGACAGGTCCATGATCAAGATCGACGCACTGGTGCAGGTTTTCCCAAGTTTGAAAATGCCCCTTGCCTATTTCAGCCATGGCGTCACCCTTATTTTTTCCGGGATGATGATGTTTTATGGTTGGCAAATGGCGTTGCAGCAGGCAGCCACTCATCAAAAGACCATCATCATGAAAATTCCATTGGTATATCTGTACGCCATATTGCCGTTGATGGGGGTAATGATGTTCATCCGTACGATTCAGGCTTTTTACCAGGACATGTATCAGGCGCGAATGAAACAGCCGACCACCTGATGTTGCCATGCAATCGTAACGTACGAAGGAGATAAACCGAATGGAGTTGAGTCACGTTATTATCCTGCTGATGCTGCTGGGCATGATGGCTGCATATGTGCCGGTTTTCATGTGTTTGTTTTTTACAGCCGTGGTGAGTTTCTTGTTGTTTACCGACATGCCGATTCTGCTGCTCGTACAAAGCCTGTTCCGCAGCCTGGATAATTTCGCACTGGTGGTCGTTCTTTTTTTCATCCTTTGCGGCAATATCATGACCGCCGGAAATATTGTCGAACGACTGATAAAGGTCGCCAATTCACTTGTAAGCTGGCTGCCCGGGGGGCTCGGCATGGCCGGCGTGATCGCCTGCGGGCTGTTCGGAGCGATTTCCGGATCGACGGTGGCCACCGTCGTCGCCTTGGGCGGATTTATGATCCCGGCATTGATCGATAATGGGTATGATGAAAAATATACCGTCGGGTTGATGACCACATCTCCCAATCTCGGCGTCATCATACCGCCGAGTATCGGCATGATTCTTTACTGCATGATCAGTAATGTCTCGTTGGAAGGTTTGTTCCTTACCGGCTTTCTCCCCGGCGTCCTCATCATCATCGGCGTGTGCGTCTACACCTATTTCCTGTTCAGGAAAAACACCCAGCTTGTCCGCATGCCGGTGCCGACCTTTCAAGAGGTTATCACCGTCATCAAGGAAGGATTCTGGTCGTTGATGCTGCCGGTCATTATCTTCGGCGGAATTTTTTCGGGCATGTTCACGGCAAACGAGGCTGCTGTCGTGGCTTGCGTGTATGCATTCATTGTAGAGATATTTATCCATCGTTCCATGAAACTGCGGGACGTCAAACGCGTAACGGTCAGTTCCGCCGTGACCTCGGCGACACTTTTAATCATCGTTTCCGGGGCGACCAGTTTCGGTCGGCTTCTCACATTACAGGACATCCCTGGGACCATTACCAATGCGGTATTGAGCAATATTCAGTCACCGATCATTTTTTTGCTGGCGATCAACGTGTTGCTGCTTATTGTCGGGATGTTTATGGATATCATATCCGCAACGCTCATTTTGGGCCCTGTTTTTTTGCCGATGCTGCACGCATTCCAGATCAATCCGATTCATTTCGGCTTGATCATGACCATCAATCTCGCCATCGGCTACTGCACTCCACCCATGGGTGTCAGTTTGTATATTACCGGCGCCATCGCAAATCGGGATTTGATCTATGTGTCAAAAGCCGTCTTGCCTTTTATTGCCATTCAGATCGCCGTATTGCTGTTCGCGACATATATGCCGGATGCCGTTCTATGGCTGCCGAAAATCATGGGCTTCTTGGGGAAATAATCTTTGCTTGACATTCATTTCTTACCTGATAAAAATTATCTTTTTTTATGTCAAGTGTTAAGAAGTTCCCCATTTCGACGATAACACATGATTCAATATCGATGAAAGCTAACCAACACGTTTGAAAGGAGATGAAACATGTCTGCAAAACTGATCAAAGGGACGGAGATACGGGAACAGATTCTCGAGGAGATCACCGCTGAAGTGGCGGAGATCAAAGCCAAGCATGGAAAAGTTCCTGGCCTTGTAACCATTCTGGTGGGTGAGAATCCGGCTTCCATCTCTTATGTAACCTTGAAAATTCAAACAGCCCATCGGGTTGGTTTCACAGAGGTCCAGGATTCGCAGCCGGTTGATATTTCAGAAGCGGATCTTCTGGGGTTGATTGACAAATACAATAAGGATGATTCCATTAACGGCATTCTGGTACAACTCCCTCTGCCGAAACACATCGACGAAAAAAAGGTACTCAACGCCATTGATCCGGATAAGGATGTGGACGGCTTCCACCCGGTGAATGTCGGCAGACTGATGATAGGTGGGAGTGAAGTCAAATTTCCACCCTGTACACCGGCCGGCATACAGGAAATGATTGTCCGCGCCGGTGTCGAGACAAAAGGAGCCGAAGTCGTGGTTGTCGGCCGCTCCAATATCGTCGGTAAGCCCATCGCCAATATGATGCTTCAAAAAGGGAAGGGCGCCAACTCGACGGTAACGATCGTTCATACCGGAACAAAAGATCTGGCGTCCCATTGCAAACGAGCGGAAATTTTGATCGTTGCAGCCGGTGTCCCTGATCTTGTCAAACCGGAGTGGATCAAGCCCGGAGCCTGCGTTATTGATGTCGGGGTGAATCGGGTCGGTGAAAAAGTGAGCGAGAAAACCGGGAAAAAAGTGGCGATCCTGAAAGGCGACGTCGATTTTGAGGCGGCAAAAGAAATTGCCGGCTGGATCACACCGGTTCCCGGCGGTGTCGGGCCCATGACGATTACGATGCTCATGAAGAATACGCTGAAGTCGCTGAAATTCCAGCTTGGCTTAATGTAATACCGGGTATAACCGCATCAAGAAATGCTGATTGCTGACAAGGAGGGATTCCATATCCCTCCTTTTTTTATTGTATCGATGGGGAACCGCCGCATTTTTTCTAAAGGGATCTGATGGTTTAGACGATACTACATACAAAAGGGACAAGAAATGAAAGTGGATAGAGAAACGGATGGAGACAACGGGTGGGTTTGTTCTTGGCGTGTATGTAAAATTTTCGAAATTCCACCTCTTAAACCATACTCCTTCATCCAAAAATGGAAGGTGTCTTGACAGCTGTCCATATTTTTGGTAGATTTGGCATATCTCGAATACAAAAACGATCGGTATTTACTTCCAAACTACCGGAACGTGCATTTCATTTCTGTAAATTCTCGATATATTTCAACACATTCAATCCCATGAATAATCGGAATATTACATTCATCATCGCAAGCAACACCGGCTCGTCGATCAAGAAAATCGTCATGTCCAGGATTTCTCTGTTCGTTATCGGATTGTTCTTTTGTATCGGCATCGGCATCACCGGGCTGATTATTTTCGATTATTGCCGACTGAAATTCGACACGATCCGGTCGGATTTCCTGGCGGCTCAAATTGCCGGGCAAGACCAGGAGATTGCCGGTCAGCGAAAACAAATCCAATTGTTTGCGGCGGAAATCAATACTCTCAAGACGAAGCTGGTCAATCTAAATACCTTTGAAAAAAAGATTCGCATTATCGCCAATATTGAAAAAACGGTCGATCAAGACAACGTGTTCGGTGTCGGCGGATCCATTCCCGATGATCTGGATGCCAATATCCTGCTATCGGAAAAACACGGAAGCCTGCTTCGGGAAATGCATGAACAGGTGGAGCAATTATCCATTGCATCCGAAAACCAGCAGGAAGGCTTCGAAAGTCTATTACAATACTTGGATGACCGAAAGAATCTGCTGGCATCCACGCCGGCCATCAGTCCCACCAGAGGGTGGGTCACATCGCATTTCGGATATCGAAAATCCCCCTTTACAGGGCTGCGGGAATTCCACAAAGGTCTCGACATCTCAACCAGAATCGGTACGCCCGTCATCGCCACGGCGGACGGTCTGGTCACATTTTCCAATAAGAAAGGGCTGCTTGGGAACATGGTCGTTATCGATCATGGACATGGGATGTCCACCCGCTACGCACACTTAAGTAAAATTCTGAAACCAAGCGGTTCTGCCGTGAAACGAGGCGATATAATCGCCGAGGTGGGAAATACCGGCAGATCTACCGGACCCCATCTCCATTATGATGTCCGTCTGAACGGCATATCCGTCAGTCCTGAACAATATATCCTCGATTAGCCGCACACCTTGCCGTAAACCCCAATTTTTCGAAAAAATGCACGCGCGCCGCTTTCTTCCGATCAGCAAGGAAACATCCGATTTTTCATCCCCCTTCATTCAGTTTATCATTTTTCCAACGAGTGATTTGTGTTAATGATCGTTATCCAAACCAAAGACAACGGAACCATCAATGATCGGAGGATTTTATAATACATGATTTTAAAGACGCTAACGAAAATTTTTGGCAGCAAAAACGAACGGACATTGAAGCAATTTCAACCAATCGTCGAGCAAATCAATGCAAAAGAAAATGAAATAAAAGCGCTAAATGACCAAGGCCTACAGGATAAGACAATCTTTTTAAAGGAAAAACTAAATAACGGCGCAACGTTGGACGACATCCTGCCAGAGGCGTTTGCCGTAGTTCGGGAAGCTTCCGTTCGCGTCCTTCGGATGCGCCATTTTGATGTCCAATTGATCGGTGGAATCGTGCTGCACCAGGGGATGATAGCGGAAATGAAAACCGGTGAGGGCAAAACCTTGGTGGCGACCCTCCCCGCCTACCTGAACGCACTGTCCGGGAAGGGTGTCCATATCGTAACCGTTAACGATTACCTCGCGAGGCGGGATGCGGAATGGATGGGTAAAATTTTTCATTTTCTGGGACTCTCCGTTGGAACCATTCTGCATGATTTGAATGATGAAGAACGAAAAGCGGCTTACAATGCGGATATTACGTATGGAACCAATAATGAGTTCGGCTTTGATTATCTGCGCGATAACATGAAATTTTATCGGCAATCCCTCGTGCAACCCGAACTCAATTTCGCCATTGTGGATGAGGTTGACAGTATTCTGATCGATGAGGCCAGGACCCCCCTGATTATTTCGGGCCCGGCAGAGAAGTCAACCAGTCTTTACTATGAGGTGAACACCATCATACCAAGCCTGGTTCGAGAAAAGGATTACACGATCGATGAAAAAGCCCGTTCCGTGGTGTTGACGGAAGAAGGTGTCGCCAAGGCCGAAAATAAGCTGAAGGTGGAGAATCTGTATGACCCGAAAAATATCGAACTGCTTCATCATACCAATCAGGCACTCAAAGCCCATACCTTGTTTAAACGTGATGTCGATTATATCGTAAAAGACGGAGAAGTGATCATTGTCGATGAGTTTACCGGACGATTGATGCCCGGACGTCGTTACAGCGAGGGATTGCATCAAGCCCTGGAAGCCAAGGAAGATGTCAAAATCGAAAATGAGAACCAGACGCTGGCTACAATCACGTTCCAAAATTATTTCCGAATGTATAACAAACTGTCCGGCATGACCGGCACTGCAGATACAGAGGCTGCCGAATTTAAAAAAATATACAACTTAGATGTGGTGGTGGTTCCAACGAACATGCCCATGGTCCGGATCGACCACCCGGACGCCATTTATAAAACAAAAAATGAAAAATACAATGCGGTTCTGGACGAAATCGTTGAACTCCATAAAAGAGGGCAACCGGTTCTCGTGGGAACGATTTCCATCGACGTGTCCGAAAGCTTCAGTGAAAAATTAAAGAAGCGGGGGATCAAGCATGAAGTCTTGAACGCCAAAAACCATAGCAAGGAAGCCGAAATTGTCGCAATGGCTGGCCAGAAAGGCTCCGTCACCATTTCCACCAACATGGCGGGGCGTGGTACGGACATTGTTTTGGGGGAGGGTGTCAAGGAGGTCGGTGGACTCCATATTATCGGCACCGAACGGCATGAGAGCAGGCGTATCGACAATCAGCTTCGCGGACGCTCCGGTCGTCAAGGGGACCCGGGATCATCCCGTTTCTATCTGGCATTGGAAGACGATTTGTTGAGAATATTCGGAGGAGAACGTATCACGAATATCATGAACCGGCTCGGCATGGAGGAAGGCGAGATGATCGAGCATCGATGGATCAGCAATGCCATCGAGAACGCCCAGCGAAAAGTGGAGGGTCATAACTTCGATATTCGAAAACAGCTGCTCGAATACGATGATGTCATGAATCAACAGCGCAAGGTGATTTATCAGCAACGTCGCGAAGCGTTGAGCGGTGAAAACCTGAAGCAGGCCATCGAGGACATGATCATCGATCAGGCCGAAGAAATTATTCACCGTTATTCCAATGGCAAAGAAATGCCGGATGAGTGGGATGTAAAAGGCATCGACGAATCTGTTTTTAAACAATTCAATCTTCGCCTGCAACTGGATCAAAACACCGTTGACGGAATGACGTCCGATGCATTCAGTGACATGGTCGTTGAAAAGGCATTGTCGGTATACAACGCAAAAGAAGCCCTGGTAGGGCCGGAAGATTTGCGCCAAATCGAACGTGTCATCATGTTGCAAACCGTCGATAATCTATGGAAGGACCACCTTCTTTCCATGGATCACCTGAAGGAAGGCATTGGGTTGAGAGGCTATGCCCAGCAGAATCCGCTGCTTGTATATAAAAAAGAGGGATTCGAGATGTTCCAGGACATGATTTCCAGAGTGAAGGAGGAGATCGTCTCGATCCTTTTTCGGATTCAGATCGCCGAACCGAAAAAAATAGAGGAAATTCAAAAACCAAAAGAACAAAACCTGATTTTTTCCCATGGTGACGGGTCGGATGAAAAAAAGAAACCGGTAAAACGCGTTACGGATAAAATCGGCAGGAATATGGCCTGTCCATGTGGAAGCGGGAAAAAATACAAGAAATGCTGTGGACGATAATTCGTATGCGGCATGAATTCATACTTGATTTTTTTGGGATCCGATCTTAGAATTTTCAGTAGTATGGTGATGATTGGTCCCAATCCACTGGTTACCGATATCGTTCGGCTCAGGTCGTATATCGGGCAGCCGTCACACGAAGGGAACCGGAATACGCGTAATTTGCGCCCGATAATTCTGACGTTGAAACGTCGTCTCTCCGATATCTCTTACGCCCCGAGCGGTCATTGGATGGTTATCGCAACATTTCGAAGCGTACCCCAAAAAAATCAAACGGCTTTTGGGAGGGTGTAATGGGTTCTGACAAACCGGAAACTGAGATCGGTGTTTCGATAAAGACCCGCGAAAACGTGGTCGAACCACCCATGTTCCGGGTACTTCTGCACAACGATGATTATACAACCATGGATTTCGTTATCGAAATTCTCATGGCTATTTTTAAAAAGACGCCAGAGGAAGCCACGCAAATCATGCTGAATGTACACCGACGAGGTGTGGGGATTTGCGGTGTATACACACATGAAGTGGCGGAAACCAAAGTCGACACCGTCCATTCCCTGGCGCAGGAAAATGGATTTCCCTTGAAATGTTCGATGGAAAAGGAGTGAAGGAATGATCAGCAAAGAACTCAGCGCTGCACTCGGTTTTGCGGTCAGAGAGGCAAAAAGAAGACGGCACGAGTATGTCTGCCTGGAACATGTCTTGTTTGCCATCGTGCAGGACAGCAGCGGAAGCGATATCATCGAAAGTTGTGGCGGGAATGTCGTCAATCTGAAGAATAAGCTGGAAAAATTTTTAACCGAGCGCTTTGAAAGCATGCCCGAAGGGGGCGAGTACGTCCTACAGCAGACAATCGGTTTCCAACGCGTTATTCAAAGGGCGGTCAATCAGGCGCGATCCGCTGAAAAACCGGAGGTGACTCTGGGAGACATTTTGGCTTCCATTTTTCTCGAAAAAGATTCAAACGCGGTCTATTTTCTGCAAGAAGAGGGCATCAACAGGCTGGATGTCTTGAATTATATTTCCCACGGCAATCCTGCCGAACCAGACCCGGAAGGGAATGAGGAAGTTGACAGGGGAGATAAACAGGATAAAAAAAAGAAGGTCGATCCATTGGCGATATTCACCATCGACCTGGTTCAGAAGGCGCGTGATGGAAAGTTGGACCCGCTGATCGGCCGGGAATCGGAACTGGAGAGGACCATTCAGGTTTTATGTCGTCGCCGGAAACACAACCCTGTTTTTGTCGGCGAGCCGGGAGTGGGCAAAACCGCAATGGCCGAGGGACTGGCACAACGGATCGTAGAAGGCCGCATTCCTGATTTCTTGAAACAAACCAGCATTTTCGCCCTTGATCTTGGCGCTCTTTTGGCCGGCACGAAATTTCGCGGCGATTTCGAGCAACGATTGAAAAAAGTCATCATATCGCTTCAGCGCAAAGCCAACGCCATTTTATTTATTGATGAAATCCACACCATTGTGGGAGCCGGGGCCACCAGCAGCGGCTCCATGGACGCCTCCAATATCCTGAAGCCGGTGCTGACCTCCGGTGAATTGCGTTGTATCGGGTCCAGCACCTATGAAGAATATAAAAACCATTTCGAGAAAGACCGGGCACTGTCCCGTCGTTTTGAAAAGATAGAAATCCCAGAACCGGATATCCAGCAAACCGTCAGAATATTAAAGGGGCTGAAATCCTATTACGAAGGGTACCACGGAATCGAATATACGGATGGCGCCCTCAAGGCAGCTGTCGAGTTGTCCGCGAAATTTTTAAATGATCGTTATCTGCCCGATAAAGCCATCGATGTGATTGATGAGGCCGGCGCTTTTATTCAGATTTCCGGCTCCCCTCGGCGGAAAAAAATTCATGCATCGGATGTGGAAAAGATCATCGCCAAAATGGCGCGGATCCCTTCACAGAAGGTCTCCACCAACGATCGGGCCAAACTCGAAATGCTGGAACAGAAGGTGAAAGAGGTTGTGTTTGGTCAAGATGCCGCCATTACATCCCTGGTAACGGCCATCAAACGTTCACGGGCCGGACTGGAAGCTCCCGGGAAACCGATCGGTTCCTTTTTGTTCACTGGCCCGACGGGTGTCGGAAAAACCGAAGTCTCCCGGCAGATCGCCAGAGTCCTCGGTGTTGAATTCATCCGATTCGATATGAGTGAATACATGGAAAAGCATGCCGTCGCAAGATTGATCGGCGCGCCCCCGGGTTATATCGGATTTGAACAAGGCGGACTGCTGACCGACGGGATCCGCAAACATCCATACAGCGTTTTGCTGCTGGATGAAATCGAAAAAGCGCACATGGATCTGTTCAATATCCTTCTCCAGGTTATGGATCATGCAACTCTTACGGATAACAACGGAAAGCGAGCCGATTTTCGGAATGTCATCTTAATCATGACGTCCAACGCCGGTTCCCGAGAAATGAGCAGCCGGTCCATCGGTTTCGGTAGCGATGCCGGCGATACGGAAAGCAAGGGGAAAAAGGCACTTGAAACCTTCTTCAGCCCTGAATTCCGAAACCGGCTGGATGGGGTCATTACCTTCAATCCGCTTGATTTGGGTATCATGGAGAAGGTGGTCGATAAGTTCTTGATGGAACTCGGAAATCAGCTTTCCACAAAAAAAGTGGGTCTAACCCTTTCTCCCGCCGCTCGGAAATGGCTGGCCGGAAATGGGTATGACCAACGGTACGGCGCCCGGCCGCTGAGTCGTCTGATTCAGACGGAAATAAAAGATGTGCTTTCCGATCAAATTCTCTTTGGGAAATTACAGAACGGCGGCCAAGTCCATATCGAATTGACCGATGATAAACTGACATTTGAATATCGGTCGTAATTATCTTCACAGCTTGATGCCTTTTTTCTTGATAAAACACCCGTAACCCTTCATGCCGGTATTTCTTCTTACAGAGGCCATGACCTTCCCCTCGCCTGAATTGGCTGAAAAAGACGGACTTCTGGCCGTTGGCGGCGATTTGAGCATGGAACGGTTGCTTCTGGCATATCGGATGGGAATTTTCCCATGGTTTTCAGAAAATGAGCCCATCCTATGGTGGAGCCCCAACCCTCGTCTGGTCCTTTATCCGTTAGAACTGCATCTTTCCAGAAGTCTGAAAAGAACAATCCGGAAAAAAAAGTTTCGCATCACCGTGAACAAGACGTTCGAAGATGTCATTACCGCTTGCGCGGGTATTCGTTTAGAGAACGGTGAACCAACCTGGATCGGTGAGGATATGATCGAGGCATACAAGCGCCTTCACCGGGCAGGGTATGCCCATTCCGTTGAAGCATGGATGGATGGCGATCTGGCTGGCGGGCTCTATGGGGTTTCCATTGGAAAATGTTTTTTTGGGGAGTCCATGTTTGCCCGTGTCGGCGATGCATCGAAGGTAGCGTTTGCCTATCTGGCAAGATTGTTGGCGGCAGAGGGCTTTCACCTCATTGACTGCCAAGTTACCACGGGGCATTTGAAACGTTTTGGTGCGAGGGAGATACCAAGAAATCATTTTTTACAGCAGCTCAAGATCAGTATACCCTGTGAAATCGGAAGGGGCAAATGGGCGTTACCGGAAAAGGATTTGACCTGAATATAGTCGTTTGTTCATTATCGAAAAAAGTGGTGAGCGTATGATTTTCCGCCTGCACTGATATCGCATCGGCGGATGGTATACACCACGGTACCTATTTTACGGTAATGACGGGGCAGGGGGCTTCCAGAATGACGTATTGAGCCGTCGAGCCGAACAATAGCTTGCCGACCTTTGATTTTTTTTCAATCCCGATGAGTATTTGGTCGATATCGTTTTCTTTGGCGTAAAAAACGATATCTTCGCCGGGCGAGAGTCCCCGTATCAGCAAATGCACTTCGCATGGAATACCGTTGTTTTCAAAACGAAGTTTCAATTGATTCAAATTTTTTTCGATTCGTTTAATTTCGGCGGCAGTATCATCCGCACCGCCGACCATGGAACTGACAATATGAAGCTGCGCGGCAAAGGCCTTTGCGAATTTGCCTGCCAGATCCACTGCTGCAATGGATGCGTTTGATCCGTCAAAGCACACCAGAATTTTCATAATCTCACCCGAACGATCTATAAACGGTAATTGATGGCATGGCTGTCACGGTAACGGATTCCGAATTATGACAATCACCCGGTCGGATGTCAAGAAGCCATTTTAAACGCTTCAAACATGGTTGAACTTTTTTGTAATCATGATACTGTCGATGGGCCGTTATGCTGTCGATTATGACTCTTCGCACTCATCTTGCAGCGAATTAGGGAAACAACATTTCGCACCGAAAAAGTTTCATGAACAACGTGGAGAAAGACGAATGGTCAAATGGAAATTGAAAACCAAACTGGTTGTCGGTTCAGCCGGAATCATCGTTTTTTTACTGTTGATCTCCATTATTGTGGCGGCGTTGATCATCAATAATCAGAATCGGGTGGACTCCGAACAGAGGTTGCAGCAGGCGATGAATATTTTTCGCAAGGATGTCACCGCAATGCAGGAAAAATTTTTAGAAAACTGTCATCAAATGGCAAAAATGAACGACATGGGGGCCAAGGTTCAATTCATTGCGGAAGAAAAAGACGGCAGCGACCCGCTGCTCACGCAACCAACTTACCAGGATGCGCTTCAAACGATTTTCAACATAGCCCGGACAGCTAATATCGGCAGCATTGCCTTGTACGCCGGGGATGGTGATTTGCTCGGCTTTGTCTCCATCGCGGAAACGGAAGCCACCATCGGATACCCGCAACGAACACCCCAAAAACATTTTGAAATCATACGAATCAAACCAGGTGAGGAGTTGCATGCGGCCTCTTGGCAAAAGGAACCAACGCCGGGAAATATCGATATTCCCTTTTCAATGGAAATCCCAATGGATACGGTGGCGATTCAACCGGTAGGCGAGTATATCTGTTTGGTCGCTCGTGTCGCGATTCAAGCCCTTGTTTTTGATGCTCAGAAAGAGGCGCTTGAACCGGGTCAGATCGGTTTTATCGTCGCTGCAAAGAGATTTGATCAGAATTTCGTGGAACAAACGGCGCGTTTTTCAGGTGTCAGTCTCAATATTTTTCGTGACCATACTTTTTCCGTCGGTAGCTTGCCGGAATATCGGGAATTGATCGCGGCGCCTCCGCCGGTGATTTCAAAAGAATGGCGTTTTATTGAACAGGACTTTTTGTTTGAAGAAATAACGGTTGAGAACAATGGCTATTTTCAGAGTTTTTTACCTGTTTTTGTCAAGGGCCAAATGACCGGAGGAATTGCGGCCCTTTACCCCAAAAGTATTGCCTATTCACGAACCCTGCGAATGATCATCTATCTGACGATTGCATCCTGTCTTTGCATCTGCTTGATTCTGCCGGTTACCTATTTCTTTTCAAACTCCCTGTTGCGGCCCATGATGGAAGTCGTTCATGGATTGAAGAATATTGCGGAAGGTGAGGGGGACCTGACCAATCGCTTGCAAATTACCACGGAGGATGAAATCGGAGATCTATCGAAATGGTTCAATACATTCATCAGCCGTCTGCATCGCATTATCAGCGATATCGCTGCCGACTCTGTTAATTTGAAAGACGCTTCGATGCATCTTTCGAAAGTGTCTGGGAACATGTCAAAGGTGATCGAGGCCGCTTCTCTCCGCTCGGATATGGCGGCCAAATCGGCGGAGCAGATGAGTGACAACATGACCGGCGTCGCCTCCGCCATGGAACAGACATCGGTGAATACGGCAGCGGTCACCTCCTCAACGGATGAGTTAACCAGCACCATTCAAGAAATCGCGCGCCAATCGGATAAAGCCCGGGATGTTTCAGGCGAAGCCGTCAACGAAGCGAAAAATGCCGTCATTCAAGTTGGGGAACTTGGCCACGCCGCTGATGAAATCGGAAAGGTCACCGAGACCATAACGGAAATTTCCGAACAAACCAATTTATTGGCCTTGAATGCCACCATCGAAGCGGCAAGAGCCGGAGAGGCCGGGAAGGGATTTGCGGTCGTCGCCAATGAAATTAAGGAACTGGCTAAACAGACCGCCGCATCGACAACGGAAATCAAGGGCCGCATCACCGGCATCCAGGCCTCGACCGATATGATTGTAAGACGCATCGAAATCATTTCCCGGGTGATACATGAAGTCAACGATATCGTGTCGGGCATCGCAGCGGCTATTGAAGAACAATCCGCGACAACCAATGAAATCGCGGAAAATGTTTCTCAGGCATCCCGCGGTATTCAATCCGCCAACCAAAATATCTCTAAGAGTTCGGAAGTCGCCATACAGATCTTTAAGGACATAGCGAGCGTCAATATGGCCACAGGAGAAATGTCGGACAGTAGTCTCGAGGTTTCCACCAACGCGCAGGATTTATTGCAGCTCGCATTGAGACTTCAGGGGACTGTCGGACGATTCAAACTGTAAAAAGCGATCACTTCTTCCCATGGAGAATTATCCATGCTTGACATCTGCTACCGAATCGCATTATTCTGCATTCAAATCGCCACAATAAAAGCAGGCGTCAGATCCAAACTCCTTATTCCTTGCGAGATGATGTTGAAGAAATAGACTCGCACTGCAACAATGCTTTCCGAAGGACGTGCGGCTATGGATATGAAACGCGATTATTATGAGGATATTCAGTTTTTTTCCTCGGGAGTGATTTCTTTCTGGTTTGCCGTGCTGATTCTGTTTCTATCCCTATTCCCTTTTTGTTTTAAAAACTACTATGTGTACATGGCAAATTACATTGCCATCAATGTGATCGTGGCCCTTGGGCTGAATATACTGGTGGGGTATACCGGACAGATTTCATTGGGACACGGTGGCTTTTTCGCCATCGGTGCATACGGCACGCTTCTTCTGATGACCAAAGCACAATTTCCGTTCTGGATAGCCTTGCCGTGTGCCGCCCTGATTGCGGCGCTTTTTGGTTTTTTGCTCGGCTTACCGGCCTTGCGATTGGAAGGACCCTATCTGTCCATCGCAACGCTCGGTTTCGGTCTCACCATTACCCAGGTCATCGGTCGGATCGAGCTTTTCGGAGGAAGACAGGGGTTGCATGCTCCGGAACTTTCGATCGGTCCCTGGCATCTTACATCCGACAGAGATTTTTACTACTTACTGATACCTCTTACGATATTGCTGGCCATGATGGCTCGCAATCTAGTGACAACAAAGGTGGGTCGCGCGTTTATCGCAATTCGTGACGCTGAAATCGCAGCAGAGACAATGGGTGTCAATATCCTGTTTTACAAAACCCTGGCGTTCGCCGTCAGCGCTTTTTACACCGGCTTGGCCGGCGGACTTTACGCTTTCGTGCTGCGATATATCGAGCCGGAGGTATTCTCTTTATTCATGTCGATCATGTTTCTGCTGATGGTGGTTGTCGGAGGACTGGGGTCCATTTTCGGAGCGGTTGCCGGAGCCTGCCTCATCAGCTGGCTCGATCTGGAGTTACGAAACATTCTCGGCATTCCCTATGTCGGTGTATGGCTGGAAGCCTTGTCAAAAAACTATTTTTCCATCACAGGCGTATCGAACATCCAGTTTATTATTTTCGGACTGATCATGATTTTTATTATGCTGTTCGAGCCCCTCGGGTTATTGGGATTCTGGATTCGCATAAAAAAATATTGGAAAACATGGCCTTTTTGATTTGCATGAGAACGATATGATTGATTTTTTTCAAATGGTCGTCAGCGGTATTGCGGTGGGCAGTTCCTATGCGCTCATGGGACTTGCGATGGTTATGATCTATAAAACATCCGAGGTCGTTAATTTCGCGCAAGGCGAGATGGCGCTTCTCTCGGTATTTGTCACTTTTCTGATGCTGGACCAGTACCGGCTGCCGTTCCATATCGCTTTCCCGGCGGCCTTGCTGTTCTCGGTTTTTTTAGGGGCTTTCCTGGAATTCGCCGTATTGCGTCGCGCAACGGAAGCGAATGTGCTTGGACGTATTATCATCACCATCGGCATGGAAATGGTGCTCATCGGAATCGTATCCTGGAAATTCGGAGCCGATCCAAAAACAATGCCTTTCCCCATATCGCCGTATGACAGTGCGGAAATCGGGAGCGTTTATATCAGCACACTGGAATTACTTTCCCTGTTGATTGCCTTGAGTTTGATGATTTCCTTGTTTCTGTTTCTCAAGTTTTCCCGGTTGGGGATGGCAATGAAAGCCACGCAGCAAAATCGAACCGCCGCACGCTTGATGGGCATTCCCACCAACCGCATTCTGATGATCACATGGGGAATTTCCGCTTTTATCGGCTGTGTCGCCGGATTGCTGATCGCTCCCGTCACCATGCAGCCTTATATGATGTGGGACCCGATGCTGAAAGGCTTCGCCGCTGCCGTAATGGGCGGGATGACATCGTTGCCCGGCGCTATTTTCGGGGCCTACATCCTCGGCATCACTGAAAATCTATTCGGAGGATATGTTTCCATCGAATTCAAATCGGTGGTTGCTTTTGTAATAATCGTGATTGTGCTTTGCATCAAGCCGAGCGGTCTGTTCGCGCGGCACTATGTAAAAAAAGTCTAAGCGCTATGTTGAACCCTTTCAAAAGGAGAGTGATACGATGAAGTCTAAAAAGTTGTTGCTCGTGTTGGCGATGGCGGCTATTGCAGTAACCTTCTCGTTTTCCGTCCAGGCCGAGGAAGGGGTGACCGATACCGAAATCCATGTCGGTCAATGGGGGCCCCAAACGGGTCCGGCGGCGCCATGGGGCTCTGTAGCAAGAGGAACCGATGCGCTATTCAAGATGATCAATGCAGAGGGGGGTATTCATGGTCGTAAAATCGTTCACCATATGTTCGATGACGCCTACAATCCGGCCATGACCAAGGCGGGAGTGAAACAACTTCAGGAAAGCACCGGAATGTTCGCCTGGGTGGTCGGAGTCGGGACAGCGCCCGGGCTTTCGGTCATGGACTATTTGATGGAAAAGAAAATCCCCTGGGTGGGACCGGCGTCCGGTTCGCAACATTGGATTACGCCCCCGCAAAAATATCTTTTCGCGGTCTATCCGCTGTATAACCTGGAAGCGAAAGCCTTGGTGCGCTATGGTGTCAACCGGCTGATGAAAAAAAAGGTCGCCATTATCTACCAGAATGATGACTACGGCAAAAATGGCTTACAGGGAGCCAATGAAGAACTCGGCCAATACGGAATGAAATTGGTTGCAGAAGTGCCGGTGGAAGTCAAAGACACGGACATGAAACCCCACGTGATGCGCTTGAAGAAGTCGGGTGCCGACCTGGTTCTTCTTTGGGTAAGCCCGACCCACGCCGTCCGCATTGTCGGTACGGCCAAAGCCATGAATTATGAAACCCAATTCGTCAGCACCAGCACCTGTTCCGATTTTCCGTTGATGTACAAAATCAGCAAAGGGTTATGGAAAGGCGTAATTGCGGCCGCTTTTGGAGAACTTCCGGACGCCGACCACTATTTGATGAATAAATATAAAAACGACGCGTATGCGAAATTCGCCGCCAAGGATGAGCGCTGGGGAACGTTCTACTATGCTGGAATGCTCTTCGCCGAACCGTTCGTTGAAGCCCTCAAACGCTGCGGGAGGGATTTGACCCGTGAAAAATTGGTAAAAGAACTGGAAGGCTTGAATAATTTCCGCGGTATCGGTGGATCCATTACCTACAAACCGTTTGATCCCAAGGATCCATCCTGCCGTCAAGGCATGCGCGAAGTCTTTTTGATCGAATGCTTGGACGACGGCAAGATCAAAAAACTGACCGACTGGATGCAGATTGAGTAAATATCGATGAGAATGGAAATGGCGACCGGAAATTCGATTTCCCCGGTCGCCATTGTTTGCCTCGATAAATGATCTTCCATCGTTTGTGATATGTGATTCATGGATTTTTTTTCGTTGACCAATGTGTCCATTTCTTTCGGCGGCCTCGAAGCCCTCAGGGATATTTCATTCGAGGTCCGGAAAGGGGAGGTCTTTGCCATCATCGGCCCGAACGGAGCGGGTAAGACAACCCTTTTTAATTGTATCAACGGTATTTACCGGGCGAATAAAGGCAAAATCCGTTTCAAGGGAAGATCGCTCGATGGCAAAAAGCCGGATCGCATTGCCAGGCTCGGCGTTGCACGAACATTTCAAAATATCGAATTGTTCAATAACATGAACACCATGGAAAATATCATGCTGGGACGGCATATATACATGAAAACGGGATTGTTCCATGGGGCCTTCATGTGGGGAAGGAGATCTTTCGGCGCACGAGAGGAAATGATTCATCGCCGGAAAGTAGAGGAAATTATCGCTTTGCTGAATTTGCAATCCGTACGGAATAAACTGGTGGGCGGTCTTCCCTATGGTACTCAAAAACTGGTAGAACTTGGTCGTGCGTTGGCGCTGGAGCCCGAGTTGCTGCTTCTGGATGAACCATGTGCGGGGATGAACTCCGAAGAGAAACAGGATATGATTTTTTGGGTGAAAGACATTCAGGATGAGTTGGGTGTCACCATTCTCCTGATTGAACATGATATGAATATGGTCATGGATATCTCTGACCGAATTCTGGTTATCAATTTCGGTCGCCCGATTACCATTGGTAAACCGGAGGCGATTCAGCAGCACCCGGAAGTCTTGCAAGCCTATCTGGGAGAAAGTTCGCAGCATTGAGCACCCTTCTTGAAATTCAGAACATGGAAACGTATTACGACTTGATATACGCGGTCCGGG
This sequence comes from Desulfobacterales bacterium, assembly GCA_041740615.1. Lineage (GTDB taxonomy): Bacteria > Desulfobacterota > Desulfobacteria > Desulfobacterales > SURF-7 > DYJD01. The sequence continues at coordinate 75,776 of JBGSLR010000098.1, read as the reverse complement.
GTATTTCCCTTTCTGTGGAAGAAGGGGCGATCATTGCGATTCTCGGCAACAACGGTGCCGGCAAATCAACCATTCTGAAAACCGTTATGGGCTTGATCGACGGCCAACCGGATAAGGGAAGCATCACCTTTTCATCCCGTCGGATCGACGGGATGGATACGGAAAAAATCGTTCGCATGGGGATCTCCTATGTTCCGGAAGGCAGGGAGGTGTTTGAAGAGCTCTCGGTTCGTGAAAACCTTTTTATGGGAGCCTATTCCCGAAAAGATCGCAGGAATATCCGGGAGGATATCGACCAGGTATTCCAGTATTTCCCGATTTTGAAAGATCGCGAAAACCAATGGGCCGGAACCCTTTCCGGTGGAGAGCAACAGATGCTGGCCATCGGTCGGGCACTGATGAGTCGTCCGAAATTACTGTTTCTGGATGAACCCTCATTGGGGCTTTCGCCTATTCTCGTAAATGAAATATTCAACATCATTCAGACGATTCATCGGCAAGGCATGACCATTCTTCTGGTGGAACAAAATGCCCGCATGGCCTTATCGATCGCCGATTATGGGTTTGTTTTGGAGAACGGCCGGTTTGTGATGAAAGGAGCGGCATCGGAATTGATGGAAAACAAAGATGTCAAAGAATTCTATATGGGAGTCCGATCCGAGGAGTCCGCTAAAGGATATCAGCGCTGGAAAAGAAAGAAAGCCTGGAGATAGTATCTTGACAGTTTCAACGACACCAAAAATCTTTTTTACAACCGTTCGGAAATACGGCGATCGTGTCGCCCTGCGTAAGAAAGAATTCGGACTGTGGCATGATATATCCTGGAACGATTACCATCGTTCCGTTCGCTCAGTCGGTTGCGCCTTATTATCCATGGGGCTCAAAAAGGGTGAGTGTGTCGCGGTGATTGGTGATAATTGTGCCGAATGGGTAATGGCAGATCTGGGTATTCAATGCGCCGGGGGGATTTCGGTGGGTATCTATGCAACCAGTGCCTGGCCTCAGGTTGCATATGTTCTCGGTCATTCGGAAGCACGTTTTTTCTTTGTCGAAAATGAAGAACAGCTAGACAAATGGCTTAGATTCAGGGATCAGACAAATCTCATAGAGAAGGTGATCGTCTGGGATACCGAAGGCCTCAAGCGGTTTTCCGATCCGATGGTAATGACGTTCCAAGACCTGATTTCCATCGGAGAAAGCTACGATCAGGGGAATCCCGGCATGTTCGAGGAGCGGAGCGCATCCGTTCAACCGGAGGATGTGTCCGTATTGATCTATACCTCCGGCACGACCGGACCACCCAAGGGCGCCATGTTGACCCACCGGAACGTTTCCTGGATGGCGAAGGCAGTTTGCGAGGCAAATCCCGTTTTCGATTCGGACGAGGTTCTTTCTTTTCTGCCCCTGTGCCATATTTTTGAGCGTCTTTTTTCCGTTTTTGTTCATATCACTCATGGATACACCGTAAATTTTATTGAAAAACTTGACACCGTAACCGAAAATATGATCGAGATCTCACCTACGGTAGGATATGCCGTGCCGCGGATCTGGGAGAAGTACTATTCGCTCATTTATATCCGCATGTCGGAAGCAACCAGGTTGAAACGCCTGCTGTATTTCTTCGCTCATAAGATCGGTGTTAAACGAGCCACACTGCGGATGCAATTTCAACGGGTACCCTTTTCCCTGGAGATTCTCTATCACGTTTTCTACTTGGTCATATTTCGAAAATTGAAGAAACGCTTGGGGTTCGACCGCATGCGGGTTGCCTATTCCGGGGCTGCGCCCATATCGCCGGATGTGTTGAAGTTCTTTCAATCCATCGGTGTCAATCTGATTGAAGGTTACGGCCAAACCGAAGGAACCGGTGTCACGTGTACTTCAAGGCCCGGGAAGATGAAATTCGGGACGGTCGGACTGTCGCTCCCGGGTGTAGAAGTCAGAATCGCAGATGATGGTGAAATTCTGGTGAAATCTCCGGGAGTATTCAGTGGCTATTACAAAAATCCGGAAGCAACCCGGGAGGCGATTGTCGCGGAATGGCTCCACTCCGGTGATATCGGTCACTTGGATGAAGATGGTTTTCTGACGATCACGGATCGCAAGAAAGACATCATCGTCACGGCCGGAGGAAAGAATATTACACCGCAGTACATTGAAAACAAATTAAAAGTCAGTCCCTATATCAATGACGCCGTCGTTATCGGTGACAATCGAAAATTCATTACCAGTCTCATTATGATTGATGAAGATACCGTCGTGAAATTCGCCCAGGATCACAAAATTCAGTTTTCGACCTACAAAGACTTGACTCAAAACCCGGATATCCGCAAGCTGATCCAGAAAGAAATAGACACCGTCAACGAAACCCTGGCGCGGGTTGAACAGGTCAAGAAATTTACGATTCTTCCTAAAAAATTGTATGAAGAAGATGGTGAAGTAACGCCGACCATGAAGGTAAAGAGAAAGTTCGTATACAAAACCTATAGCGATCTGATTGAAGCCATGTATCGATAGGATCGGAAAATGACGAACCGGACGCAAATCGACTATTCTCATCTGGATCACCCGCAGATTTTACAGTTTCTCTTCCACCCGCGAAAAGAAACCGGTACGACGGTGACAATCCCTGGTTCCATGGAGATCGCCATTCCTACCGAAGGCGACATCTTGATCGGTGGACGGCTTCATATAGCAGGGGACCGTTTGCCATCAATTCTGTTTTTTCATGGAAATGGGGAAATCGTGGCGGATTATGACGATCTGGCTCCGTTATACACAAAAATGGGAGTTAATTTTTTCCCGATCGATTACCGGGGGTATGGCCGTTCCAACGGCACTCCGACCGTTAGCGCCATGATGAGGGATAGCCATTTCGTTTTGAAATTCATCGCTGCATGGCTGGCTGAGCATGATTTCAGCGGCCCCTTGATCGTTATGGGGCGTTCCTTGGGAAGCGCACCCGCTCTTGAAATCGCCTCCCAGCATCCCGATAAAGTCGATGGACTGGTGATCGAAAGCGGATTCGCCTATGCTTTCCCCCTATTGAGGCGTATCGGCATCGATGTTGCCGCCCTCGGAATCAGTGAGACCCGAGAAATGGGGAATTTATCGAAAATTGCTTCCTTTTCAAAGCCGACCCTCATCATCCATGCGGAATTCGATCATATCATTCCGTTTTCGGACGGTCAGGCCCTGTTCGAAGCATCACCGGCAACTCGAAAAAACTTGTTGAAAATTGATGGAGCTGACCATAACAATATTTTTTATCATGGCATGCGTCCTTACCTGCAAGCCATCCGGCGACTGGCAGAACAATTGGTGTAACGGGCCGCGGCTTATTTTTTATGGATAAACTGCATTTTGGCCGAACCGATCTGAATAATGTCGAATTCTTCCAGCTTGATCGAGTTTTTGATCGTCTTGTCGTTTACTTTCGGTTTGGCAACTCCGCCGACATAGCTGACAAAATAGCCCTTCGGTCGCTGGCTGATGGTGACCGCGCTTTTACCAACCAAAAGACCGCCGATAACGATATCGGATTCCGGGGACTTGCCGATTTTGGTTAATTTTTTCGTCAACACGACTTCCCCTTCACCGCCTGATAGAAATGACAAAACCCCTATTGGTCCGCCCTGCTGCAAGCCCGGCGGAAGGCTGTCCGATGCGGTACTGGCGAGCATTTCGCGTTGCCGATCGGTATCCATTACCATGGTTTGGTCCATGGTCGGAGCCGCTTTTTTGGGCCGTTTTTCATCCTCTGCATAGGCGAATATCAATACATGCTTTCCGATGGTGATCACGTCGCCGTGATTCAGATAATGGGAAGTGATCAATTGGTCATTGACGAAGGTGCCGTTTTTACTTTGCAGATCCGTAATGAGAAATCCGTCTTCAACCGAATCGATTTTCGCATGGGTCCCGGATACGGCCAGGTTTTCGATGACGATATCGCTGGTGTCGCGGCGTCCGATCGTTAAAGATGCATCCTTTCCGAGTCGCATCTCCTTAATGATATTCTCTTTGAATTTAAGTGTAATTGTCGGCATTTGTATCCCCTTTACTGAATTTGGTTCGAAGTGAAAAATGTGTCTTTCAGGACTTTCTGCACCTTTGAAAAAAAACGAGTTGCGCCCCGTTGATTTGTTTCCACGTCGTTGATTTTGACGATGACGACGGTGATATTGTCTTCCCCCCCCCGGTCAATGGCCAAATCGGTCAGGTATCGGCACGCTTTTTCCGGTTGATGGGATGTGACGGCCGATAGAATTTCGTCAGGTGATACTTTTTCGCTGAGACCGTCGGAGCAGATGAGGAGAACATCACCATCGAAAAGTTGAAATTCGGAGATGTCGGCCCTGACAGAGGCCTCGATTCCCATACCTCTCGTGAGCATGTGTTTGAAAGCCGCACCCAGTTTTCTTCTGCCGTCCGGATCCAGCGCAGCATGTTCCGCCATCACCGTATGGGGTACGGAAATCAGTTCGATTTCGTTCTGGCGGACCAGATAGATCGGACTATCTCCGACATTGGCGGCAGTTAACGTCCGGTTTTCAATATAAACGATTGCGACCGTCGATCCCATGCCTTGATATTCCTGTTTGCTGACCGAAATATCATGGACGGCGCGATTCGCCAGTTGAATACCGGCGAGAATCCGATTGGAGGCATCCGTAAGCGTGTTGTCGAACGTAATCAGGTTATCAATTTCGTCACTTTCAGTGCAACCCGCCATGTAATCCCGAAGGGTTGCAACCACCAACTGGCTGGCGACTTCACCTGCCTGATGGCCGCCCATTCCGTCGGCTACGATATATAGGAACAGCTCGTCATCTTTCAAGAAGCAGTCTTCGTTGTTTTTTCTTTTTTTACCGACATCCGTGAGGCCGGCGGATTCAACAATGGTCATAAAAAAATCCTTTTCGATACTGTCGTAACAGCCGCTTCATGTGCCCGAAAAAAAGGTACCCGACAATTTATAACCCACCGAATGGGGCAGATGAAATACATTTCGGCTGACGCTATTTGACTTTTGACTGCTGCTTGGCCAATACCGCATCTATTCTACCAGCCAATTTCCGTAAATAATTGCTGACTTCTTCCGCACGCTGAAATCGTTGATCCGGATCTTTCACCAGCGCCTTGTTGATGATCGGAACCAATGGCGCGAGAACTTTCGGGTTGATCGTTCTGGGATCCGGATGGGGAACATTGAGAATTTGATGCATCAATGCCGCCGGACTGTCGCCGTCAAAGGGCACGGTGCCGGTTAACAGTTGAAACATCATCACCCCGAGAGAAAAAATATCGGATCGGCCATCCACTTTTTTCCCGCTGATTTGTTCCGGCGACATATAATACGGCGTTCCTTTGACGATTCCGGTTCGGGTCTGGGAACTGTTCGTTATTCTGGCGATACCGAAATCGGTGATTTTTATGATTCCCGATTTCAGCAACATGATATTGGCAGGTTTAATATCACGATGAATAATCCCCCGTTGGTGGGCATAATCCAACGCGGCGGCAATATCTGCGCAATAGCCGACGGTTTTTCGAATCGGCAGCAGACTCCCTTTTTTGGTATATTTCTGTAAGTCTTCGCCTTCCAGATACTCCATGGCGATGTATGCCAAATCCTGCTCTTCCCCCGCATCATATATGGTCACGATATTCGGATGAGACAGTGTACCGGCACTCTCCGCTTCCCGGAAGAATTTTTTCTTCATTTCTTCCGCTTCCTGGGGTTCGAGGTCTTCATTGAAACGAAAGGTCTTGATGGCCGTCGTCCGATGGATTCGAGGATCCTGTCCTAGATAGACGACGCCCATGGCGCCTTTCCCGATCTGCTTTATGATTTCGTAGCGCCCCATTGTCGGACGGATCGTAGAAGCCGTTGAGAGCAGATCATCGCTGGCGGAACCACCGCCACCGATGAATCCGTCGCCGAAAACCATGGTTTCGCTGGCCTGGATCAATTTTTTCTTTTTTTCCGCAACGTCTTTGAAGCGCCCATCATGTTCTTCGATGTAGCCGTATACCACGGCAGCCTTGTTAAACTGTCTTTTTCGCTCATAATCCAGGGCGAGATTGTAAAGTACGGCCTTCATTTCATCATCCACGGGGACACGCCTCAATTTATCGAAGGCCATATCCAGCATCCCCTGACTTTGAAAGGAGAGCCCCAACATGCGGTTTGTCTCCGCCGATTCCACTTCCACTTTTTCCTTGCGGTGCTCCGTAATGAAATACCGGATACTCACCACACCGATGTAGCCGATCACCAATTGCAGTGTTGGATAGGTGATCTGCAGCCAAAGATGTTGGGTGACGAAGGTATACACCGCACCGCCGGTGAGGAACACGATTCCGGCCAAAAAAAGCATTCCCGCCGGTACCGCCTTCAGTCGCGGGAAGAGAATCGTCAATATCAATCCCACCAAAAGGATCAGCAGAATTTCGACTCCGGTGCTCCAGGGGGGCTGTTGGATAAATCGTTGATTCAAAATCGTCCAGAGAGTATTGGCAGTGAATTCACCAACCGACAAAGCCGGGTCCGTCGGCACGCTGAGCGGGTTCATGATTCCAGCTGCGGAGGTCGCGACCAAAACGAGTTTGTCTTTGAAAACAGCCCGATCGATTTTGTCGTTGACGACATCAAAAAAGGAATAGGCCCGGAAACTCTTTTGGGGTCCCTTGAACCAGACCATGAGTTCCGAATTCAAGGTGACCGGGATATCCAGTTTGCCAAGTCGGACAACGGAACCCAATTCAGCCCGAATCGAATCCGGTCGGATATCCAAAAAATGAGCAGCCAGCGATACTGTATAAGCGGGAATATACAGACGGTGATATTCCATCAGAAGTTGTTCCCGACGAGTGACCCCATCCATATCACAGGCGAAATTGATATGACCGATCCCCGTTGCCACGCTCAAAAAAGCTTGAATCGGCAGCACGAGACTCGAAGTTCCGGGAGCGCCGAGGGCCTCCGGATCCTTTACGTCGTTGATTGCATGGGATGCCAACAGTATCTCGGATGACGAACTCACAGCGGACCCGAAGTCGCGTTCTTTGAAAAAGACCGGCAGAATGACGTTACCGGCGAATTGGATCGCCTCCGCAAGTTTCTTGTCGTTATCAAGTTTTTTTCGGGATTCATTCAGAGCGGTTAAAAACAAAACTCCCGATTCCCCCGATTGCGCCATCACGTTTTCCATGAACAGCGCCTCCAGACGTGTAATTTCCGTGAGTCCGCTGCTTTCCTCCGGTTCACTAAAGATAATATTGAGGCCGATGGTTTTTGGATCGCCGGATTTGATCTTTCGGATGGCATCGGCCACAATGGATCTCGGCCACGGCCATCGCCCGATCTTTTCAATGGACTCGTCGTCGATATCGACAATGACGATGGGACTCGGGACCTCCGGTTCGGTCATCAGATTGATTCGGAAATCGTAAAATTTCAGTTCGAGGCTGTCCAAAAAACTCAAACGAAACATAACCAGAAGCAGAAACAGAAATGTAATACTCAGCCCCCACATGGTCGCAGGATGATTTTTAATGAAACTCATGCGTCGGTCACCGGCAGCTCACGCGTATCAGTCACATGTTGACCCGTCACAGTCGGGTATGAAGAAGCTTGCAAGACGGGGATGAGCGTTCAAATATCTGTTTTGCAGGACATATATCATGTCGAGGCGAACAAATAAATTAAAAAATGAAGTTTGGAGAGAAACAGGCAGCGTTCCGAAACGGGTGATCCAGTTGCCTTTTTATGAGGTTTTTGCGTATCCGGTTCGATTCGATCGATTTGGGGATTTCAGAGTGTCCGATCCATCAAATGGTTCAAGCAAGATGGTATGGTTGTTGCATTTAAAATGCAGGTAACATCAACCAGATCAGGACGGCAGACCTATGAAAATTGTCGAGAATCATCACGAAAAAAATCATCCAATACCCAGCCGGCGTCGGAAAACAGACCGGACAAAAAAATTCTCCTCTTTTCTGGAAAAGGGGAGTGTTGACCAGCGGCTTTGCGCCACGAAAACGGATCCGGCATTGGCATCCGCCAAAAAAATGACGTCTACCGAGCAGGAATCGCAATCGAACCGTCTCGCCTTTTTGGGCATTATCGACAGGCAGTCTCCCACGGTGTCGAATTTGTTGATCGACGATCCGCAATTCAGCAAAGATTGTTGGCGGATCGTGCACGCCGATATAAATCGTCACAAACCGTTTACCCGTATGTTACCGGGCACACCTGTTTTTCTAGACCCTTCCACCAATGAAATTTTTTGGGAGGAGTCTTTTCCCCCTCCAAAGGAATTCCCCGGGTCGGTCGCTGAACCCGGCAAGGCATCGCAGATCGCTGATCGAGAAAAAACGAATTCTTGCGGAAGTCGTTTGGCAAGCGCCGTTCAATCCTTTATCGGACGGGGATATGATGAAATCGACTGTTATGAACTGCTTGTCAATGGACTACAGCTGATGGGCGTGCAATACCAAGGGAACGACGGTTTGAAAGCACAACTGGTCCGGATGGCCAGGGAAGAAGGACTTTCGGAGAATGCCTATCTCAGCGGTGAAGGCATCGTGGAAGCGTCGGGAAAACGAGTATATGATCGAACACTTCTGCCCCTCGAAAATAGTGAAAAACAAGCGCGGCAAATCAAGAGCGAAATAACATCTGTGCTCGATAATGGCCATATTCTGTCGTTTTCAACTCCCACACGTGGTCATACCGGTGTCGTCGATCATCGAAACGGGAAATGGGTGTTTGTCAACTCCGGACGTCTGGATCATCCGGTTGCAAATCGGCCGGTGATTCGTAAAGGGGTCGGCGAAGAAGATCTGGAAGCGGAAATCGTCAATTGGCTGAGGCTCGCCGCCGCCCGGAAAGAGCCGCTTCGGATTTCCATCGGTTGCCTTGTGGAAGACAAATTGTCCGCCTTTATCAAGCCCCGGCCGAGCAACGCATAATTAGCGTTCTTCTCTCACTTTCCCCATGGCGTTTTCCATCATCCTGGCCGCTTCGCGACTTGCCTTGTCAGCATCCTTGGCGACATCCCTGGCGTGTTCGACGACCTTTTGTTTGTCCACGCCGCTAACGGTCTCGGTGCGCATGTCCTGGATGACCAAAACACCGACTACCAGCATGGCGATCAGGACGATAATGATCAAAATTCCTCTCATATAGACCTCCGTGGGTTGCTTCCATATCCATATCCTGTGAAATTATCAAAGAATGGTATCCCGGTCAAACGAGTTTTCCGGTTAAATAATGGTTTGACACAAAATCGAGCTTCCAATATAAATCAAGCATCCATCAATCGAAAAAGGAAATCAGACATGGGAACGAACAACCTTGTTTTCCTGGAGGTGCTGGAATGGTTTGACGATACCGGCGCCACTCTGGTGCACCGGATTCCCGAGACCGGGTCCGGAGAGATTAAATGGGGGGCGCAACTGACGGTTCGTGAAAACCAGGCGGCGGTTTTCTTTTATCAGGGGAAAGCGGTTGAGGCATTCGGTCCTGGCAGACACACCCTGAAAACGGCCAATATTCCTCTTCTCACAAAGATTGCGAGCGCGCCTTGGGGCGCGACGAGCCCGCTTCGAGCCGAAGTCTATTTTACCAACCTGAAAATTTTCACAGATCTGAAATGGGGAACGCGTGATCCGGTAGCCTTCAAGGATCAGGAACTGGGCCTGATACGTCTGCGGGCGTTCGGGGTTTTCAATATTCAGGTCGTCCAGCCGGTGTTGTTCATCAACAGCCTGGTCGGCACGAAACAAATGGTTCGCACGGACGATATCGAAAACTATCTGAATATGGTAATCGTTTCCCGTTTCAACGATTACCTGGGAAAAACAATCGACTCTATCCTCAATCTGCCGGCCCGATACGATGCGCTATCATTGGGATTGTCGCGAAGACTGCAGCAGGATTTCGGTCAGTTCGGTCTGGCGCTCACGAATTTGTATATCAATTCCGTAACGCCGCCTCCGGAAGTACAAAAGGCCATTGATGACCGCAGTCGAATGGGGGTTTTCGACGACATGACAAAATTGATGCAGATGAAGGCGGCGATGGCCATGGAAAAAGCGGCGGAGTCTCCCCAAGGAGCTGCGGGGGAGGGGATGGGGGCCGGGATCGGTTTGCTGCTGCCGGCCATGTTCGCTCAGTATTTTTCCGGGACAAAACCACCGGATATATCAGCCGCCGCCCAGTTGCCGACGGTGTCCTGTCAGGAATGCCGGAAGGTCATTCCGGGAGATGCTAAATTTTGTCCCTATTGCGGTCATCAGCAGGTTATTTTCCAAAAATGCACCGGCTGCGGAAAAAACATGACACCGACAGCCAAATTCTGCTCACGGTGCGGTCGACCGTCGGATACTGTTGCAACAGCCCTCGTATGCGGTAAATGTGGAATGGAGAATCTGGCTGAAGCCCTTTTTTGCAATGAATGTGGTGAAAAACTGGCGGATTGACGGAAACGGAGAACGAAAAAGGGGAGCCCCCCTTTCGTGGGCGCGACGGGATGCCGTAACAGTGTTAGGATGTAACGGTATCCCGCCGTCCGATCAAAAAGGGGGAAGGTTATACGGATTTCAGCAGTATCATTTGGGATGGCATTCAATACAGCCGGTGGGTCCGGCTTCCGGCAGATGTTCGACCGTTTGAATCGATTTGGCCATTTCCTCTTTCTGCAGACGAATCTCTTGATGGCACCCACGGCATTGATTATGATAGGCATACTTGTAGTATTTCATGCCGGTATCCGTATACGAGCCGTCTTTCAATGGTTTCTCCGTTGGGGTCGCCTGTTCGTGGCAGCCGGATGTCCGGCAGGTCTTGACAGGTTGGACACCGTTCCATTTGTGATGGCAACGTTTGCAATTGTAGATAAAATGCCGGGTATGGGGGAAATTGACCGAGGCCCGCAGCGGCTTGATGTCCGCAGGAGGATCTATGGTGAAATTTCCCATGGGGACGCATAGTGCGCCGTCCGATCCTTGATAAAAAGTTTCCTGACCGGTTTGGCCGGCCATACCGAGTGTGCCGAAAAAAAGCGCGATCATTAAACTACTGAGAACCATGGCAATCGTTCGAAATCCAAGCATGTCCATCCCCCTTTATTCAGATTTAAAAAATAAACCTTGTACATGTAATTTCTTTTTTTTTCAACTATTCTTTTATTGAAACAACCGATGATTTTTTCAATTGAGCATCATTGTCCACAATGTGGCGCACCTGCGGTTCTGGATGAAAGCGAGCGATTGTTTGCATGTGAATATTGTCGTGTAAAATCCTTCCTGCTCGGTGACGGATTTTTCCGCTATTGGTTCCCCCATTCCCTCGGTGGGGATAAGGTGGCGCTCTTCTTTCCGTACTGGCGTTTTAAAGGGATGGTGTTTTCCTGCAAGCCCCAAGGGATTGAGCATCGATTTGTCGATATCAGTCATCAGGCCTTTCATTCGCCTCATTTCCCCATTTCCGTCGGTCTTCGCTCACAGGCGTTGAAACTGCGCTTTGCCGTTCCCGGAACGGCGGGAAACTTTATCGTTCCACAATTGTCCTTTGAGCAGGTCATGAAAACCATGGAAGAACAGATAAAACCGGGAAATGCAGAAATTATTTTACATCGGGCCTTTATTGGCGATTCGCTGACCATGATTTATTCCCCCTATTATCTCGAGGATAAGCTGTTTGACGGTGTTTTACGGGAAGCCCGGACGCTTGCTGGCGAATCCATCGCGGACATTATCCGTTATCCCACGGAAGCCGCCCGATGGGCGCTGCGGTTTATCCCGGCCATTTGCCCGGATTGCGGACGGGATCTCGAAGGTCGTAACCAAGCCCTGGCGCTGATCTGCACCAATTGTCCGGCCGTCTGGCAGGCCGGTCCGAAGGGGTTGATGAAACTGGATTTCGGTCGAATGGGCGAATTGGACAATAACGCGTATTATTTGCCTTTTTGGCGGATCAAGGCACGCATATCGGGGTTGGAACTCCAAACGGTTGCGGACCTGGTGCAAGCGGCGAATCTACCAAAAGTGGTCCAACCCAAAATGCGGGACATGCCTTTTTATTTTTGGGTTCAGGCGTTCAAAATTCGACCCCAGCGTTTTCTGCAACTCGCAACCGGCCTGACCCTTGCCCAACCCCAGGGAGAGCTCCAATGCGAGATCCCCGATGCCCGGCGATGTCATCCGGTGACCTTGCAGGTAATCGAAGCACGTGAGAGTTTGAAGATTCTGTTGGCCAATTTTCTCAAACCATCCGGGGTGTTTCTGCCGAGGTTGCCGGAGATCGGGATTGCTTCGGAACGTTTTTCACTGGTATTCCTTCCATTCACGGACAACCTTCATGAGCTGGTTCAACCGGAATACCATCTATCCGTCAATAAAAACATGCTGGCGTTGGCCAACGCCTTATAAAAACGCGCTTCCCTCGTGAATCGGCGATGGTTCCCGTTATTTTTTTTCGTTGCTTTTTGCAATATTTTGGGTATAATTCAACAATCATCAAGAAAAATCACTCTGCGGCAGACAGACCGTTCCTCTCGGCGGCTTAAACTCCAATATATCGCAATCGGTTAGACCCGTCTTTTCTCGTTGTGTGGAAAACACTTCTGCGCATTTCCGGCGGAAATAGAAATGAGACAATGAATTTTGATCATGGGGCATTAATACAATATCGAGGTGATCGACAATGACAAGTACATTGCTGGACTTCAGGGGAAAAGACCTGATGGGGCAAATTCAAGCCTTGGAAGAGATCAAGAGTCGAAAATCGGCAGAAGGATTACCGGAGTTGTATGACCTGTTTATCCATCGTCTCAACGACAGCACGATTGACTACATGGTCGGCATGACCCTGCGGGAACTATTGGCCGACAATGAAACGGAGGCCGTCGCAGGCCTGGGGCACGATCATCCAGAGATTCAAAAGCTATGCATTCAAATCTGCGGACAGAAGCGTTTCGCAAAAGCGTCTCCGCTGTTGCTTGAGTTGTTGTCAAAAAATGCGGACAGTTCCATGCTCCACGAACTACTGGTCGCCATGTCTCAAATTCAGGCGCCGGAATTTCTGGAGGTATTCCGAAATCAAATCGATTCCCCCAAAGAACATATCGCCGCCTTGGCGATTGATATGGCGGGCCGCTACAAGGATCCTTCGGTCGTCGAAAAATTGATGGGCATTCTGGAAAAAGGCGAGGCCGATGAAAACTATATGATCTGCGATATCAGAACCGGTGCGGCCATTGAAGCCCTCGGGCACATGTCCGATGACCGGGTTCTCGAATATCTGGTATCCAAACTGCACTATCGGAACCCCACGGGTCGATTGATGGTGCACCAGGTTCTGATATCCCATGGCTCTAAAATCATACCCTTCCTCAGCAAGATTTTTGAGGGGGAGGATGTGGACGCAAAAATCATGGCCGCCAATCTAATCGGATCAATCGGCGAAAAAAGCGGCGGGGAGGTGCTCATCGGCGCCGCAGACCGTGGATTGCTCGACGATCCCAACGTGCGATATGCGGTATACGAGGCCCTTGGCCATATCCCGTTCATGAAAGGGATCATCTTCCTGATGGACGGTCTGACGGAAAAGGATCCTCTGATTCTGACCGCCGTCCTAGCCGCTCTTGAACCCCAGGTGAATCCCGGGGTGATCAATAAGATAAAGGAACTCCTCCTGAAGGAAGATGCCCAGCGGGAACCCGTCATTCAGGCCATCGTCAGGTCGAAGTCTCTGAAAATCTTTGAACAGGTATATGATGAGCCAAAGCTGGCTCCGGCGTTGATCGATTGTATTCTAAACGTCAAGGATCCGTCCATAACCGATTCCTTCCGACAAAAACTATCGGAAATGACCCAGGCGACCGCATCTCAGGACGCCGAAAAGTTATCGCGCGTCTCGGTGAAGAAATCCGGCCCGAGGATATTGGCAGCCGACGATTCCAAAGCCATGCTGGCTTTCTACAGAACGACCTTGACAGAATTCGGCTTTGCGGTAGCGACTGCTGAAAACGGCAGGGACGCCATGGAGATGATCCGGCGCGGTGACGAATTCGTCATGATTTTGACGGATATGAATATGCCGGTGATGGATGGTATCGAGTTCACCAGACAGGCCAGAGACCATGAAGGATATCGCCAAACGCCCATCGTGATGATCACCACCGAATCCGAATCGTCTCAGATAAAACTCGCCGAGCATGCGGGGGTGAATGGCTTTCTCACCAAACCATTTACTTCGGATCAATTGCGATCCAAAATAGCCAAATATATCGATGAACCGGTATGAACCGCATGATATTCACGTGGACACTGTATTGAATTCAAAGACCGAATCGCATGGCGGAAAGGTATTGATTGTCGACGATTCCATCTCGATCGTCAACTTTATCTCCAAAACCCTCGAGCATCATTTCCACCTAAAGGTGGCGCACAGCGGGGAAGAAGCGATAGACGTCATGAAAACCTATAAGCCGGATCTGGTGCTGCTGGATGTGGTCATGACCGGCATGGATGGATATGCGGTATGCAAAAAAATCAGAAAGGACCGCAGTCTCGGCTTCATCAAAGTGATCATGATCTCAAGCGAGAGTCGATTGCAGGAACGCCTGAAAGGCTATGAGGCCGGCGTTGACGACTACATCGGAAAACCGTTTGAGAAAGAAGAACTCCTGGCCAAAGTGCAGGTGTTCATGCGGTTGAAGTCCCTCGAAGACAAGCTGGAAGAGATGAACGCCAATCTGAACGAACTGGTGAAAAAACGCACTGAACAACTCCTGGACACCGCCCAGATGGCGGCCATCGGGAAGAACACGGCCGGTATCGTCCACAATCTGAAAAATCCGCTGCAGGCCATCATGGGCTATGCGCAGTTGATTGAACTCGACGATCCGCAAAATAAAAATGTCGTTTCCCTCCAGAAAGCGACTTTCCGATTGCAGGAGATGGTCGCCACATTCCTGGTGACCTGCCATAGTCACAGCAATCGAACAATGACCTTGATCGATATGAATAAGGTTCTGAAAGAACAGTTGGAATTAATGCAAGCCGATTCCTTTTTCAAAAGCCGGGTGCAACTGGAGATCAATCTGAAGCCGGTTCCATTATACGCCGGCGTTTATTCGCATTTCAGTCAGATCATCGCCAATTTGATTCAGAACGCCGTCGACGCCATGTACGACACGCCTCAAAAGCAGTTGACCATCGAGAGTTATAGTGACGAGCAGTCGATCCATATCGACATCACCGATACCGGCGTCGGTATTCCGGCGGTGCTGCTGGATCGAATTTTCGACCCTTTTTATTCAACCAAGCCGCTTTCAGCCGATGACGGTCGACCCACCGGCTCCGGACTGGGACTGGCTTCCTGCAAAGAAATGATCGAATCCTACGGAGGCGAAATCTTTGTGAGATCTGATGCAGGCCAGGGCACCACTTTCTTCATCAAACTTCCGATCAGAAACAGGATCATCTAAAATGGAAATACAAAAAGAAAAAGAGGGGGGCAGGATCCTCCTTCATGTTATCGGTGAGTTATCGATGGAAACCGCCGGCACACTGGCCTCGCAGCTCTTGAGCGAACTGGAAGCCGAAAAAGAAATCGTCGTCGATTTCAGTCGACTGGTTGAATGTGACTATGTCGGTCTTCAATTGCTGATTTCCGCCCGTTGCACCGCGGAAAAAATCGGAGCCGGACTGAAAATCACCGCAATGTCGGACCCAATCCGCAAGCAGTTCGATCGACTCGGGTTTCAAACGGAAAACTGATGCCCCAGTGCCGCTGTCGGCGCAAAAACCATTGATCGAGCACCGTCCAGTGAGGGAATGATCCCATGAATCAATCCAACCAATTCATCGATACCTTTCGACAAGAAGCCGACGAATTATTGGCCGAAATTGAACAAACCGTACTGGAAATCGAAGAGAATCCGGATGATCGCGAGAGCATCAACAAGCTGTTTCGCGCCATGCACACCATCAAAGGGTCCGGCAGCATGTTCGGTTTCGATGATATCGCCGCCTTTACCCATCATGTGGAAACGGCTTTGGATAAGGTGCGCGCCGGCAGTGTGCCGGTCAGCAAGAAAATCATCGATCTGATTTTGGCTTCCCGTGATCATATCAACGCCCTGCTCGAAAAAGCCGCCGGCAGCGGTCCGGTGGACCCTGAAAGGGCCCGACAAATCATCGAAGGCCTGGAAACCGCCACCCAGGGGAAGGCGACAATCGATCCGGAAA
Source organism: Desulfobacterales bacterium (assembly GCA_041740615.1). Lineage (GTDB taxonomy): Bacteria > Desulfobacterota > Desulfobacteria > Desulfobacterales > SURF-7 > DYJD01. The sequence continues at coordinate 59,510 of JBGSLR010000098.1, read as the reverse complement.
GGGGAGAAGGCAGTATCCATGGCCCGGAGCGCTTGTATCGCATCCGCTTTGAGCCCCATGCCGATTTTGGAAAGGCCGGCGTCGATCCGGCCGACATTCTGGACGAATTGCGCAACATGGGTGACTGCCAGATTGTTCCCCAAACGGAAAAAATCCCGTTGCTTTCGGAGTTTTCCCCTGAACAGTGCTATCTGTTCTGGGACATCACCCTGATTACGCGCCATGGGATCGATGCCGTCAAAGATGTGTTCATCTTTATCGAAGATCATTGCCGGCTGAAAATTCAAGGCATTGAAGAAGAGGACATGATCGATCTGGATGCACCCCCCCCCCTGCTGGGAGAAATTCTCGTGGCGAAGGGAGACATCGATCCTTCCGATATCGAGACGGCAATGGGCGGTCGGAAGAAAATCGGTGAACTGCTGGTTGATTCCGGCAAGGTCTCCGGCGGCAAGATCGCCTCGGCGCTGAAGGAACAGAAAATCATCGAACAACGGCGGGCGATCGCCAAAGCCTCCAGTATCCGCGTGCCTTCGGACAAGCTCGACAGCCTGGTCAATTTGGTCGGCGAGCTCGTCATCACCCAGGCCCGTCTGACCCAGATTTCTCAAAATATCAATGAAATGGAACTGGCATCGCCAGTGGAGGAAGTGGAGCGTCTCACGGCGGAACTCCGTGATGTGGTGCTCAATATCCGCATGTTGCCCATCGGAACCACGTTCAGCAAGTTTAAACGCCTGGTTCGGGACCTCTCCGCGGAACTGGGCAAGGAGATAACCCTGGTCACCGAAGGGGCGGAAACCGAGTTGGATAAAACCGTCATCGAACGTCTGAGCGATCCCCTGGTCCATTTGATCCGGAACAGCATCGATCACGGAATCGAATCCCCCGATGTGCGCAAGGCCCAGGGAAAGACCGAAAGCGGCCGGATTCGTCTGAGCGCCGCCCATCGGGGAGCGGAAGTGGTCATTACCATTCAGGATGACGGAAAAGGGCTGGATCCGGTATTGATCAAAGAAAAATCAGTGGAAAAAGGCCTTATCGCTCCGGAAGCGAAATTGTCCGAAAAGGAAATCTTCGCCCTGATTTTCGCTCCGGGTTTTTCAACCGCCGAGAAAGTGACCAGCGTCTCCGGTCGCGGAGTCGGAATGGATGTGGTCAAGAAGGAAATCGATTCCCTGGGTGGCGGCATCGAAATCAGCAGTAAAAAAGGCATGGGCACGACCATTCAACTGTTCCTGCCATTGACCCTGGCCATCATCGACGGGTTGCTGGTCAATGTCAATAACAGCCATTTCGTACTGCCCCTGTCCATGATCGAAGAATGCGTCGAACTCACCAGCGCCCAGTCCCTTGCCACACACGGACGCAACATGATCCCGGTCAGGGGCGAGCTGGTTCCCTTCATCCGGTTGCGGGACTTTTTTGAACTGGATGGTTCTCCACCGGATATCGAGCATATCGCCATTGTCCATGTCGAAGAGCTGCGGGTGGGTATCGTGGTGGACCACATCATCGGCGACCACCAGACCGTCATCAAGTCGCTGGGGAAAGTCTACCAGAACGCCGAGGGGGTTTCCGGGGCCACTATCATGGGGGACGGAACCGTGGCCCTGATTCTTGACATTCCGGAACTGGTGCGCCTTGCGAATCAGGAAGAAACGGAACTGATTGCCGCCGGCAACTAACGGAAAAATGCGGAAGACTGTCTGCTGAATTCATCGACGCCGTTTCCTTCTCTTCCCCGACTTCTGCATTCCGGATTCAACATGCGATATTGACAACATGGCGTTTACATATTTTTTCAGAGACCTGCAGACGTTGGAAATCGTCAGGGAACATGTGGCGCCGGCCATGCGGACCCGCCGGTATTTTCATATCTGGGACGCCGGCTGCGCCCATGGACCCGAGCCTTACTCGCTGGCCATCATCATTCGCGAATCCATGGGGGCCATGATCTATCGCAACATCCATATTCACGCCACGGATATCGATATCAGCGATCGTTTCGGAAAGGCGATTATAAAGGGGGTGTACCCGACTGAGCAGGTCAAACGGATTCCAAAAGAGGTATTGGAAAAATACTTTCGACCGTCTTTGGAAAGAGGACATTTTGAACTGGTGGACGAAATTCGAGAACGTGTTTCCTTCCAACGCCATGATCTGCTTCGACTGGAACCCATCCGCAAAAATATCGGCCTGGTCGTCTGCAAGAACGTCTTGCTGCATTTTACGGAAAAGGAACGGGTTGACGTCATCAAGATGTTTCATGCCGCCCTGGAAGAAGAGGGATTCCTGGTGATGGAACAGACCCAGGTGCTTCCCGTCGAAGTGGCCGATTTGTTTCGGCGCGTCGTGTCCCACGCACAATTGTTTCGGAAACGCTGAACCATATAGCTGAACCATATAAAGGATGGATGAACGACCGCAGAACAGGAGAATGCTCCATGATAAAAGACATCTATGAAACCGTATTCAAAAAGGAAATTACAGCCTGCCGGAAAGCCCTGAATGCCGCCCAAGCGCAAAGCCGTTTATTGGACCTGATTCCCACGCCGGTGGTGGCGATGGACACGGATTTGAACATCACCTATATCAACGCCGCGGGCGCGAAAGTTCTCGGTCGAACAGCCTCGGATTGCGTGGGCAAGAAATGCTTTCACCAGTTCAACACGACCCACTGCAACACCCCGGACTGTCGCCTCGTTCGTGCCATGAAGGAAAATCAGATGCTGATCGGCGATACCAGGGCCAGGCTTCCTTCCGGAGAGGTCCCCATCCGTTACACGTGCGTTCCCATCAAGGATGATTCAGGAACGATCATCGGCGGATTGGAATTTGTCGTGGATATCAGTAACGAGGTCGCCATCACGAACGCTGTCGGTTCCCTTGCCGAATCCGCCAAACAGGGACGTCTGGACGCCCGCGCAGATGCCGCCTCTTTTGAAGGAAATTACCGGGATATCGTATCCGGCGTCAACCAGATGCTGGATGCCTTCATCAACCCCATGAATGTGGCCGCGGAATATATCGAACGCATCGGCAACGGCGATATTCCGGATAAAATTACGGATGAATACCGAGGCGATTTCAACGAAATCAAAAACAACCTGAACCTATGCATTGATGTGGTCAATCGGTTGAAGGAAGAAACCGACACCCTGACCAACGCGGCAATGGAAGGTCGTCTGGATTTCCGCGGCAATGAATCGCGTTTCGGCGGCGCTTACGCCGGTATCATCCAGGGTATGAACACTACCATCGGCACCCTGGTGGGGCACATGGATCAAATACCGGCCCCGCTCATGATCATCGACCGGGATTTCAACGTTCGCTATATGAATCAGGCCGGGATTGGCGTCATCGGCATGAAAAAGGAACAGATCATCGGAAAACCCTGCCATGATTTTTTCAGGACCTCCGATTGCCACACCGCCAATTGCGCCTGTGCCAAGGCCATGGGATCGGGGCGAAAGGAAACCGGCCACACCGACGCCCATCCAGGCGACAAGGATCTGTTCATTCAGTATGACGGGGTCCCCCTGAAAGACCGGAAGGGCAACATCATCGGCGCCCTGGAGATCGTCATGGATCAGACGGAAATTCAACGGGCGATGGCCGATGCCGACGCCAAGGTCGCCTACCTGAACAATATCCCCACACCGGTCATGGCGGTGGATCGCGATTTCAGCGTCACGTTCATGAATCCCGCCGGCGCTCAGGCGGTCGGGAAAAAACCCGAGGAGTGCCAGGGGATGAAGTGCTTCAATTTGTTCAATACGGCCCATTGCAATACGCCCGAATGCCGGGTCGGAAAAGCCATGCAGATGAGCGGTGTCTTTTCCGGAGATACGGTTGCCCGCCTGCCGTCCGGAGAGATCCCCATCCGCTACACCGGTTCCCCCCTGAAAGATGCCAAAGGCAACATCGTCGGCGCCCTGGAATATGTTCTGGATATCCGCAAGGAAATGGACATCACCCAGGAGATCCTGAAACTGTCCGGCGATGCCGCGGAAGGCAATCTGGCCAATCGGGCGAATGCGGATCAATTCGAGGGCAATTATCGCCAGATCATTGAGGCCGTCAACCAGACCCTGGATCGGATTATCGAACCGTTGAACATGGCGGCGGCGTATATCGAGCGTATCGCCAGAGGCGACGTGCCGGAAGCGATCGTCGCCGACTATCAAGGCGATTTCAATACCATCAAAGACAACCTGAACAGTCTGATAAAAGCGTTGAACGAAATCGCCGCGGCTGCCGAGAAAATCGCCGGTGGCGATTTGACGGTCACGATTCAAGCCCGGTCCGAGAATGACCAGTTGATGAATGCCCTGGATAAAATGGTTCAGGACTTAGGCGGCATCGCCCGGAATCTTCAAGCGGCGGCCGATCAGGTGGAATCCGGCAGCCAGCAGATCAGTTCCGCTGGTCAGCAAATGTCCCAGGGGGCCACTGAACAATCCGCCAGTGTCGAGGAAGTATCCGCTTCCATGGAGGAGATGAACAGCACCGTGGAGCAGAATGCCGATAATGCCAAGGAAACGGCGGTCATTGCCACCAAGGCGGCCGCCGATGCCTTGGAAGGCGGGATTGCCGTGACCGAAACGGTGAAGGCCATGAAACTCATCTCGGACAAGATCAATATTATCGAGGAAATCGCTCGTCAGACCAACATGCTGGCCCTGAACGCCGCCATTGAAGCGGCCCGGGCCGGGGAACACGGAAAAGGATTCGCCGTGGTGGCCGCCGAAGTCCGGAAATTGGCCGAGCGCAGCCAGACGGCCGCCAAGGAAATCAGCGCCCATTCCGGCTCCAGTGTGGAAATTGCCGAAAAGGCGGGCAAACTGTTGGAAACCATCGTGCCGGGTATCCAGAAAACAGCCGAACTGGTGCAGGAAATCAAGGCCGCCAGCAACGAACAGGCCAACGGGATCCGCCAGGTGACCGAGGCGATCCAGCAACTTGACCAGATCATCCAACAGAACGCCGCCGCCACCGAAGAGATGGCGTCGACTTCGGAAGAACTCTCCGGGCAGGCAGCCCTTTTAAAGGATACGGCAGCATTTTTCACCGTGGGGAAAGACATCGTGGAAACCGGGTTGACACCCCATTCCGCCCAGCGCCAGCGAACAGCGACTGTTGCTTCCGCCACGCGTCAGAAAGCGCACCGAAAGAACGGAGGTGGGAAGCCTCCTGTCCGGCGACCGTCCACAGGAACGACCGATAAATCGGCCCACAGGGAAAAAGGCGTCCATCTTCACTTGACCGACGAAACCGATGAAGAATTCGAACGATACTAGAAACCATATATTATCGACTTAGGAGGACCCATGAAATTTTCAGATATCAAAATCGGCAACAAACTGTTCGGCAGTTTTACCTGTGTCGTGGCCATCTTCCTGCTGATCACGGTCTACCAGATCCTGCAGATGCAGGAGTTGGGCCGTCTTCAGGACGAAGGCGCCCAACGAGCTACGGCATCCATCGCCATCGGCCGGATTATGCGTTCAGCCACAGAAGTATATGCAGTCATGGCGGACGGTATTATCAACCGCAATCTCGCGGACACCCAGAAAGCGTTCCAGGATGCCAAAACAGCGGCTAAGAAAGACATGGAAACGGTCACCGCTCTGGCGGATACGGATCAGGAAAAAACCTGGGCCGGAGAATTCGAGAAGGCCTACACCGAGTACCTGCAGACCTTTGAAACCGGCACCCTGCCCATTCTGGAAAAGGAAAATTCAGTAGAGAAACGTCTGCGTGACGCCCTGGAAATCAAGGACATCGCCGGCCGCGTGGACGGTATCTACAGTATTGTGGCCGACGCCATCATCAACCGGGACCTGAAGGAATCCGCAAAGGAATTCGAGGTTGCCAAGGCATCGGCCCTCAAGGACATGGAGGCCGTGAACCGGCTGGCGGATACCGAAACCGAACATGCGGCAGCGGCAGAGTTCACCGAATCCTACCGACGTTACCTGGACGTTTTTGAACGGGAATTGATGCCGGTTCTGGAAAAATCAGGGGCCGTGGATGACGCCAGAATCCGGGAACTGGATGAGAAGATCGATACGGTCCGCGGGAAAACCATCGCTTCCCTGGAAAAGATCAACCAGTCCTTGGAAAAGGAAGCCCTGGAAGTTACGGAAGACGAACGACGGATACGGGAATTCGATGGAAAGACCGATCAGTTCCGGGAAGCCACCATGGCGCCCCTGGAAAAAATAACCGACTCCCTGGCCAAGGAAACCACAGCAGCCGATGAACTGTTCGATCGCATCCGGAATCGAGTGGAAACGGTTTCCATCGTCCTGACCCTGTTGGGTATTCTGGCGGCCGCTGCGTTCGCTTGGATCATTACCCGGGCGATCACGACGCCCATTACCGTTGGTGTCGAAACCGCCAAACGGTTGTCCCAGGGCGACCTCTCCATGGAGATCCAGGTGCCGGGCAAGGACGAGGCCGGCCAACTGCTGGCCGCCATGAAAACCATGGTGGAGAACCTCCGGGCCACGGTGCAGGTGGCGGAAAAACTGGCGGACGGTGATTTGGCCGTCACGGTCAACATCCTGTCCGACAAGGATACCCTGGGGAAATCACTGACCGTCATGGTGGAGAATATCCGCAAGCTGGCCGAGGAAATCAACACCCTCTCCCGGAATGTGCGGGACGGACGGCTGGACGCCCGGGGGGACGCGGCCCAATTCACCGGGGGCTGGCGCCATCTGGTGGACGGACTCAATGAACTGGTGGACGCCTTTGTCAGACCCATCAACGTCACCGCAGAATATGTGGACCGTATCGCCAAGGGTGATATTCCGGAGCAGATCAGCGAGACGTACAAGGGGGATTTCAACGAGATCAAGAACAACATCAATTCACTGATCAAGGCCACCAACGAAATGACCAGAATCGCCCAGAAAATATCCGGCGGTGACCTTCAGGTCAAGGTGGAACGGCGTTCGGACAATGACGAACTCATGATCGCCATGGAAAAAATGGTCAAGGATCTCACCGAGATCGCCGTCAATGTCCAGACCGCCGCGGATCAGGTGGCGTCCGGCAGCCAGCAGATCAGTTCCAGCGGTCAGCAGATGTCCCAGGGTGCCACCCAGCAGTCGGCCAGCGTGGAGGAAGTGTCGTCATCCATGGAAGAAATGAACAGCACGGTGCAGCAGAATGCGGACAATGCCCGGGAAACCGCCGGCATCGCCGAAAAAGCCGCCGTGGATGCCCAGGAAGGAGGGCGGGCGGTGTCTGAAACCGTGAGCGCCATGAAAAACATTTCCGAGAAAATCGGCATCATTGAAGAGATCGCCCGCCAGACGAACATGCTGGCTCTGAACGCCGCCATCGAAGCGGCCCGGGCCGGTGAACACGGCAAGGGATTCGCCGTGGTGGCCGCCGAAGTGCGCAAACTGGCCGAACGCAGCCAGACCGCCGCCAAGGAGATCAGCGCCCAGTCCATCTCCAGCGTCGAAATCTCGGAAAAGGCCGGCAAGCTTCTGGAAAGCATCGTGCCGAGCATTCAGAAAACCGCCGAACTGGTCCAGGAAATCAATGCGTCCAGCGCTGAACAGGCGGACGGAATCCGCCAGGTGACCGCCGCGATACAGCAACTGGACCAGATCATCCAGCAAAACGCCTCGGCCACCGAGGAAATGGCTTCCACCAGCGAGGAGTTGTCCAGCCAGGCGGAACAACTCAAAGACGCCGCAGCGTTTTTCAAGGTGGAAAATGTCTCGGGGCGATCGTTCTTTCAATCCCCGCAGCAAAGAGGCCGGGCAGCCATCATGAGCACCACCGGAGACGGGTCCTATAAACGATTGCCCGATCCTCGGCATCTTTCCGAGCAGAAAGGAAACGGCGGTCGCGGAAACCCGGAAGGAATTTCCTTGAAAATGAAAGACCCGGACGACAGCGAATTCGAAAAATATTGAACCAACCCGGCGCGATAATCGGAAATGTCCCGAACGCCATTGGAAGGAACCACGTATCAACGGTTCCCGATACAGGAGGTCCATCATGAACACCAACCAAGTCCGACAATATCTGACTTTTACCATCGCCGAAGAAGTCTTCGCCTTGGAGATTTCCAAGGTACGGGAAGTGCTGGATTACACCACCATCACCAAAGTGCCGCGCATGCCCGGTTTTCTCAGAGGTGTCATCAACCTGAGGGGCAACGTCGTTCCGGTGGTGGACATGCGCCTGAAACTCGGCATGGGGGCCGTCGAGCGGACGGTGGATACATGCATCGTCATCGTCGAGTTGGAAGTGGACGGGGAATCTACCCAGATGGGAGCAATAGCGGATTCGGTCAAGGAAGTCATCGACCTGGACGCCGCCAATATCGCGCTGCCGCCGAAACTGGGAACCCGCTTGAAAACCGAATTCATCAAAGGCATGGGTAAGCAGGATGATAAATTTTTGATCATCCTGGACATCGACCGGGTTTTTTCATCCGAAGAACTGGCCCTGGTCCGGGAAAGCAGCGAAGGCGTCCCGTCCGGAAGCATGGGATCGGATGTCGGCATGCTGTCGGATACAATCGAAGCGCGGGTATGATGGGGAGCACCGTGGTGATGAAGGAGTCGAAATCGCCTGGCCTTCCGGGAAGCCTCCATATGTCGGATAAGGACTTTCAGCGTTTCAGCATGTTCATTTATGCAGAGTGCGGCGTCAAGCTTCCTCCGGCCAAGAAGACCATGCTGACATCGCGTCTGGTCAAACGGTTACGGGTCCTCAGCATGGATTCCTTCAGCCGCTATTATGATTATGTCAACAGCCCCGAAGGCAGGCGACGCGAACTGGTCGACATGATCGATGTGGTGACCACCAACAAAACCGATTTTTTTCGCGAACCCCGGCATTTCGACTTTCTTGTCAAGAATGCGCTGCCTGCCTTGGCGGACATGGGCCGCGGTACAGGCGCCCGAAAATTGAATGTCTGGAGTGCCGGATGCAGCAGTGGCGAAGAACCCTATACATTGGCCATTGTTCTGGCGGAGTATTATGCGAAACATACCGGCGATTTTCAGGTTCTGGCAACCGACATTTCGACCCAGGTGTTGGAGAAAGCCAGGCAGGCGATTTATCCCGAAGAATTGATCCATCCGGTTCCCAGCCAGATGAAACACAAATATTTTCTGCGGGGAAAAGGGCGCCAGGAAGGATTTTGTCGTGTCGCCCCGGCATTGAGAAACCGGGTGCAGATCGGTCGACTGAATCTGAATGAAGGCAACCGATTTGACCTGAAAGTCCGGATGGACATTATATTTTGCCGCAATGTCATCATCTATTTCGATCGGGATACCCAGCGGAGGTTGTTTGTCAAATTTTATGACCAACTCGTTCCGGGCGGCTTCATGTTTATCGGTCACTCCGAGACGCTGCACGGGATCAATGACCGGTTTGCGACCGTGGCCACCTCCGTGTATCGCAAACCCGAACAGTGAATCGGATCATGTGAAAAAAGAGGTGTCCATCCATATCGGTGAGTTCTACGTGAGCGAGGAACCCACCGTCATCTACACGTTGTTGGGTTCCTGCGTGGCGGTCTGTTTACACCATCCGGACCGGAAAACGGGTGGTATGAATCACATCCTGTTGCCTGGAAAATCCGTTTCTCCGTCGGACGCGGATCCCCTTCGATATGCCCGGAATGCGATCGAAGTCCTCATCAGCAGCGTCATGGGACTCGGCGGCGCGCGCAGTCGCCTGGTTGCGAAAATTTTCGGGGGAGCACGACTCTTGACATCCATATCCAAAGACCGGGGAGTGGGGAGGAGTCTTTCGGAATTCGTAATGGATTTCCTGAAAGTGGAAAAAATTCCCATCATCAGCCAGGATGTGGGGGGAACGGATGTTCGTAAAATTTACTTTCATACCGACACCGGCGAGGTATTCTTAAAAAGGATTCCCGCAGGGGACCATCGTCGTTTCCTGGAACAGGAACAAGAGCGTCTGCGGCTTGTCGACAGCCAGGTTCGCAATACCGGAACCTGGTATCCATGGCTTCCGGAACGATAAACCGATCCGGGTGAAGCGCCGCCACAGCGAAAGGATTGTTGTATGGGAAAAAAGATTCGGGTGTTGGTTGTGGACGATTCCGCCGTGGTTCGCCAGACCTTGGAGGAAATTCTGAATGCGGATCCGGCCATCGAAGTCATCGCCACGGCGGCGGATCCGTTTATCGCCGCCGAAAAATTAAAGAAAGAAGTGCCGGACGTGATTACCCTGGATGTGGAGATGCCCAAGATGGACGGCATCACGTTCCTCCAGAAGATCATGAGTCAGCACCCCATACCGGTGGTGATGTGCAGCAGTCTGACGGAATCCGGGGCGGAAACGACGCTCAAAGCCCTGGAATACGGCGCCGTGGACATTATCACCAAACCCAAGCTGGGCACCAAGAATTTTCTCAAGGAATCCGGCATCCGAATCTGCGACGCCGTGAAAGCGGCGGCCCAGGCCCGCATGCGTCCCATACCGGCCGCCCACATGCGGACGGTCACCAAAAAGCTCAGTGCCGATGTCATCCTGCCGCCATCGAAATCACGGGCCATGATTCAAACCACCGAAAAAGTCGTTGTCGTTGGCGCCTCCACCGGTGGCACCGAAGCGCTGCGGGAGTTTCTGGAAGCTCTGCCCCTGGATTCGCCCGGAATCGTCATCGTCCAGCACATGCCGGAAAAATTCACCACCGCCTTCGCCAACCGCCTCAACGGGATTTGTCGCATCTCCGTCAAAGAAGCGGAAAACAACGACACGGTGATTCCGGGGCACGCCCTCATCGCTCCTGGAAATCGCCACACCCTGCTGAAACGGAGCGGCGCCCGCTATTTCGTAGAGGTAAAGGACGGCCCCCTGGTCAGTCGCCACCGTCCCTCCGTGGATGTTCTGTTTCGCTCCGCCACCCGTTACGCCGGTAAAAATACAGTGGGCGTGATCATGACCGGAATGGGTGATGACGGCGCCAAGGGCATGCTGGAGATGAAAGAGGTCGGCGCCTATACCATCGCCCAGGATGAAGCCTCCTGCGTCGTTTTCGGTATGCCCAATGAAGCCATTAAGTTAGGCGGTGTGGATAAGGTGCTGCCGCTGGACAAAATCGCCCTGGAAGTGCTGATGGCCTGCAAGCGATGACGGTCTCCCTCCTGTAACAACACCTGTGCGATATCCTGTCTTGACGGATTGCTTTACCGGAAAAAAACAGGTATTCGTATGATTCGGTGAGCAGGGCGACATGTTTCCGGCCGCGCCGGAAAAGACCTACATACGGATCGCTGATCAACAGGGTACTTCATGGCAATCAAGGGCAATATCGCCGAATATATCGACTCTCTGATCCATTCGGCGCGGATGAAACATCAGGTCGTCTATCATCAGGAAATCCCCCCTGAAATCGGAATCATCACAACCACCAAACGTCCCATACCGAAAAATTTGAGGCAACAGATGGCCGCCATGGGGATCGACGGCCTGTATTGCCATCAGTCACGGGCCATCGACCTGGTTCGATCCGGCGCTCATGTGGTGGTGGCGACCCCAACGGCGAGCGGCAAAAGTCTGATTTACAACCTGCCGGTATTGGAGCGTATTCAGCACGATCCGGATTTCAAGGCATTGTATCTGTTTCCCCTCAAGGCCCTGGCCCAGGATCAGTTGCGGAATTTCGAACTGATGGCCGCCGGCAAGGGAGCGAAAGCCGCCATATACGATGGCGACACCTCCGCATGGTTCCGCAAAAAAATTCGAACGACGCCCCCCCATGTGTTGATGACCAATCCCGATATGCTCCATTTGTCGTTGCTTCCCTATCATGACCGCTGGAAGACGTTTCTGTCCCATCTTCACATGATTGTCGTGGATGAACTGCACACGTACAGGGGAGTGATGGGTTCCCATATGGCGCAGGTCTTCCGACGCTTGCAGCGGATCTGCGAGTATTACGGTGTTGCGCCTACATTCGTTTTCAGTTCCGCCACCATCGCCAACCCCGATCAACTGGCCTCTCAACTGACCGGGCTGGAGGTGAAAATCGTGCGGAAAAGCGGCGCCCCCCGCGGCAAACGGCATGTGATTCTGATGAATCCGGATTCAGGCCCGGCCCAAACCGCTATCCTGCTGCTGAAAGCTGCGTTGCATCGGGGGCTTCGCACCATCGTGTATGCCCAATCCCGAAAGATGACCGAACTCATCGCCATCTGGGCCGGCAGCGAATCCGGACCGTATAAAGATCGGATCAGCGCTTATCGAGCCGGTTTTTTGCCGGAAGAAAGACGGGAAATCGAAGGGCGTTTGGCCAACGGCGACCTGCTGGCCGTCATTTCCACCAGTGCACTGGAACTCGGCATCGACATCGGTGATCTGGACCTTTGTATTCTGGTGGGATATCCAGGATCGGTTATGGCCACGTGGCAGCGAAGCGGACGGGTAGGGCGCAGCGGTCAGGAATCCGCATTGGCCCTGGTTGCCGGAGAAGACGCCCTGGATCAGTATTTCATCCATCATCCGGAGGTATTGATGCGCAAAGAGCCCGAGGCCGCGGTGATCAATCCTTTCAATTCACAAGTATTGGAAAAACATTTGATCTGCGCCGCCGCCGAACTTCCCTTGCGGGTCGTTGAACCCTATTGCAATGGAACAGCCGTCCGGGAAATGATTCTGCGTCTTGAACGCAGCGGAGACTTGTTGCGCGATTCGGAAGGCGGACGACTATACGCCGGCCGGAAACACCCCCATCGGCATGTGGATCTGCGCGGCACCGGCAATCGATTCACCATCGTCTGCAGCAAGACCGGCGAAAGCCGCGGAGAAATCGACGGCTTCCGGGCCTTCAAGGAAACCCATCCCGGAGCGGTGTATCTACATCGCGGAGACACCTATCTCGTTGAAGCGCTGGATATGGCCACGTCGACGGTGACGGTCACGCCGGCCACACTGGACTATTACACCCGGGTCAGGGGAAACAAGGAAACCGAAATTCTGGAGGTGATCGAGGAAAAACAGGTTCGGGGCGCAGCCGTTTTTCTGGGACGTCTGAAGGTCACCGAGCAGATCACCGGATATGAAAAATGGCGGATTCATGGGAAAAAAAGACTCAATATCATTCCCCTCGACCTGCCGCCCCTGATTTTTGAAACGGAAGGGATTTGGGTAACCATTCATGAAGACTTCCAGAAAGCGGCCGAGAAGGACTACCTGCATTTTATGGGTGGCATTCACGCCATGGAACATGCCATGATCGGGGTGATGCCCTTTTTCCTCATGACGGACCGAAACGATCTTGGCGGTATCTCCATTCCCTTTCACCCTCAGGTCGGCAGGGCGGCCGTTTTCGTCTATGACGGTATTCCCGGCGGGGCCGGACTGAGCCGCCAGGCGTTCGACAAGGCCTCGGAATTGTTGACCCATACCCATGTCATCATCCGGGACTGTGATTGTGACAACGGCTGCCCGGCCTGCGTTCATTCCCCCAAATGCGGTTCCGGTAACCGGCCCATCGATAAGGCAGCGGCTGCTTTTCTGCTGGATCGCATCAATGCATCTTCATCACGACCGAATGTCCGGAAAAAGACGATGATGCCGCAGCCGGTTGCCGAACCGACTCCAAAAGGGAACGCACTGACCAAGACAATGCATTTCGGCGTGCTGGATCTTGAAACCCAGCGATCGGCCCAGGAAGTCGGTGGATGGCATCGGGCGGATCAGATGGGGATCAGCTGCGTCGTCCTGTATGATTCTCAAAAAGACGATTATTTCGAATATCTGGAGACCCAGGTCGACCGATTGGTTCAGCATCTGAGCACCCTGGATCTGATTGTGGGCTTCAACATCAAGCGGTTTGATTATTCCGTGCTGAGTCATTATACGGATATTGATTTCAGCCGATTCAACACCCTCGATATCCTGGAAAAAGTCCATGAACGTCTGGGCTATCGTCTATCCCTGGATCACCTGGCCAGCAACACCCTGGGAACGGAAAAAACGGCCGACGGTCTTCAAGCCCTTGTCTGGTGGAAGGAAGGAAAAATCAGTGACATCATCCAGTACTGCCGTTCGGATGTGAAGATCACCCGGGATCTTTTTTTATTCGGACAAAAAAACGGGTATCTGCTATTTAAAAACAAGGCGGGGCAAACCGTTCGCGTTCCGGTAACGTGGTAGCGCCGATCCGGAATACATGGAAAACCCAAACGGTCCGATACCGCATCTGAACGAACATCTTCATGAGGAGGCGAACCCAAAGCCAATGGATGCTGATTGTGTCAATAAATTCATCGAAGCGACCCTCCATATACTCGAAACAACGGCAGCGACGACCGCCAAGGCCAGAAAACCATGCCTCAAACAGAATCAGACCGCTCCGGGAGCCGTCAGCGGTTTGATGGAAGCGAGTGGGGATTTCAGGGGCACCATTGCCGTCAGCTTTTCCGAAGAACTCATCCTGCATGTGGTGTCCGCCATGTTCGGGGAGGAGATGAAGGAACTGAACGATGAAATCAAAGACGCGGTGGGGGAGATGGCCAACATGATTTCCGGTCAGGCGACGACCAAGTTGACCGAGCTGGGTAAAAAGATGAAGGTGAAAATGTCAGCCGTTCAAATGGGACGGTCCCATTCGATTGTCCATTTGGAAGGGCACCCGGTGGTGGCGCTTCCATATCATACGGCCCACGGTGATTTCACCATCGAGGTCTGCTCGGAAAGATGGTAAGAGGATGGGGGGGCTATTTGGCGGTGACCACTTTGTTTCGGCCGGTATTCTTGGCGGAATAGAGCGCGTCGTCCGCTTTTTTCAGCAGGGATTCGGCGTTTTCGATATCTTTGCTCAGAGCAGCCACACCCTGGCTGACGGTCAGCTTGATCTCCATGTCCTTGAATTGAAATAGCTCGTCTTGCACCTGCTTGCGGATGTTTTCCGCCACCACTTTGGCCGAGTCGATGCTCGTCTCCGGCAACAGGCAGCAGAACTCTTCCCCGCCGTAGCGGGCGAAGATATCCACAATCCGGATTTTTTTCTCCACCAGTGCCGTCAGGGCTTTCAGGATGAAATCGCCCGCCTGGTGGCCATAGTTATCGTTGATCCGTTTAAAATGATCGATGTCCAGCATAATCAGACTCAAGGCCCTGTTGTAGCGTCGGTGGCGTTGGAATTCTTCTTCCAGCCGCGGTTCGAAAAACCGCCGGTTGTACACACCGGTCAGTCCGTCCTTGATGTTCATCTCGATGAGTTTCTGCTCATAGGCCACAATTTCCGTCACGTCCTGAACGGTAATATAAATATAGGTAATTTCATTGTTCTCATCACGTAACGGACCGACGGTGCAGCTTTGCTGCATATAATCGAATCGGTAACCCAGGGTGTTATAATAGGACTTAAATGGAAAACAGTATTTGTGCAGCTTCTGTGAAATAAAAGCGAAATTCCCGAAGGTGAGAACGGATTTGCAGTTCCTCAGGAACCAAGATTTGTTGAGCTCCGGGTAAAATTCGAAAAGCGGTTTCCCGACGATTTCCTCGGATGAAATCTTGCTGTGTGTCGACATCCAGCGGTTCCATTTGAAAACAACCAGATCCCGGTCAAGGATGACAATCCCGGCATCCAGCATATCAAATATTTGGGAAACAATCATTCGTAGGAATCCATGAAATTTTTCAACGCCTTGCGTAGCCAACCGATCGATTCATGATTGGTGAGAATCAGCAAAAATCCGTTGATATCCTTCTCCTTGAACGTAAAAAGGGTTTTCATGACGATCGCCGTTTGGGACGGATCAAATTGTTCCACAATAAAATTACAATTGTGCGTGTCGCCTTGGAGGACTTGCGGCGGCGAATAGGTAACGAACGTATCGAGCAACTCGGATACTTTCCCCACACAGGCCCCAATGAGAATGTTTCCGATTTCCAGCAGACCGCCTTTTTCCAGTGTCGCCATCTGGGTGCTGGCGACTTCCTCCCGGTCCTGGTCTTCCAGGATGGCCATTAAATCTCTTTCGGTGCCACCGGGAAAAACCAACAGGCCGGAGCCTTTGAAATTCCCCCAAAACTTCTGCTCGATAATATTGCTGGTGCCGTCGGTCTTGATGGTGGTTTTCAGATATTCGGGCAGATCACCGATGCCGATCACCTGAACGCTGGGGACGCTCAGTTTGACATAGATGTCGACGACATCGGCCAGATCGGCCGTTGCATTGCCGAACGCAATGTTCATGATCTCCTGTAAAATATCTTTTTCTTCATCGGAGAAAACATCCAGCGCTTCAGGTGTCATCATTTGTTCTCCCGAAGCTTTTTCAGCTTCATTTCGACCTTGCTGAGGGCCTCTTTGATCGATTCGGCCTTGGCCGGTTTTTTCAGCAGCGTGAATGCACCCAGTTCCATTACACTCGCGATGGATTTGGGCTGAATATCAGCGGTTGTCACAATAACGGTGGCGTTTTTGTCCAGTTCCCTGATTTTGGCGGTCGCCTGATAACCATCCAGCACCGGCATGGTCAGATCCATGAAGACAACATCGGGTTTCAATTCCTGGTATTTTTCAACACCGTCCTGACCATTGGAGGCCTCGAAAATTTCATAACCTTTGTCTTTGGGAATGCTGGTTCGGAGCATTCTGCGCGCCACTGGAGAATCATCGACGATCAAAATTTTATTAATCATGGCAAGATCACCTTCTTCATAAAATAGATGCAAAAGAAATAATCACTGGTTACCGGTAGTTATAAGATGATCGGATCACTTTAGGTGATTTATTTTTGGCTGTCAAGATGTATCCGCCCGCTAAATAGCGCATTCAGATAGAAAGTGGATATCGAATCCTCAGCCGAAAACCGGTAATCCGGATCATTGTTGCGTTTCTTCATTTCCTCCCGAATGTTTTTGGCCAGTGTTTTTCCCAGCTCCACACCAAATTGATCAAAGGGGTTGATGCCCCATAGGAATGCTTCAAAAACGGTCCGGGCTTCATAAAAGGACAGCAGGCGCCCGATATTTTCCGGTTTGAGATCATCGAGCAGAATCGTCGATGAGGGACGGTTGCCCGGAAAGGATTTGAAAGGATCTTTGTCCTGCTTGCCCATGGCCAGGGCGGTTGGTTGTGAAATGAGATTGGCCCACAATTCCTGGTGATTGGTAACACCTTTGTACCGGGATGGATCCGTCTCATAGAGCGGTCTGAGGACTCCGATGAAATCGATGGGAAAACTTCTGCCTTGATGCGCCAGTTGAAAAAAGGAATGCTGCGCATTTGTTCCGGGTTCGCCGAAGATGATCACGCCGGTATCATGGTCGATGCGGTGGCCGTCGACGGTCACCGACTTGCCGTTGCTCTCCATGTATAACTGCTGTATATGAGGGGCCAGTTTGGCCAAGGGAGAGGCGTAGGGGATAATGGCCTGGGCGGCATACCCCAGAAAATTATTGTTCCAAATACCGATCAGCGCCGCGAGCAAGGGCAGATTCCGTTCCAAAGGCGCCTCACCGGCATGCCGATCCATTTCTTCGGCGCCTTTCAAGAATCGTTCATAGCGCTCATATCCCAGGTAAAGGCTCAACGGAACGCCACCCACGGCCGAGGAAACACTGTATCTTCCGCCGATAAAGTCAAACATATGAAAGGAAGAAAGAACCGGATTGCTCGGATTGTCTCCGGGACTGCCTTTGCTGGTGACCGTTACGACATGCTTTTCAGGAGCGATGCCGCGTCGTTCCATGAAGGCATAGGCCAGATTGGCATTGGCCATGGTTTCCGCGGTTGTATAACTTTTCGAAATAATGATCCAAAGCGTCGTTTCCGCTTCAATCATCGAAATGATTTCACCGAAATTATGACTATCGACATTGGATAGAAAATGCAGCCGCAGACCTTTATCGGCATAAAAGCGCAGCGCCGTGGCCACGAATTCGGTACCCAGATAGGAACCCCCGATACCGATCACCACAATATCCGTAAACGGCTTTCCGCTCGCGCCGAGGAGTTGACCGCTATGCACCTGGTGTGCGAATCGTTGCATGGAATCTTTCACCGATTGAATATCGGGAAGGATATCGCGTCCATCCACCACCAGCGGTTTGTTCGAAAAACTTCGCGTTGCCGTGTGCAGGGCCGCCCGGTTTTCGGAACGGTTGATTTTTTCGCCCCGGATCATCTCGGTAAACGCTTGTTGAACGCCGCGCGTTTTCGCAAAGTCCAACAACAGCGCCAGGCAGTCATCGTCGATTCTCTGACGGGAAAAATCATAGAAAAGACCGCCGCCGGATCTGGAGAAACGGTTGATCCGATCCGGGTCCTTGAGCATATGGCGCAGATGCTTTTCCTCCTGGTTCATCCGATCCGACGCTTGAACCAGTTGCTTCCATAGCGGCAAGTCGGTTGGTTTTTGTGAACGCATTGAGTTGCTCCAAAATGGTTGTTTACCGCAAAGCCCTCCGTTTTACTCACGGAATTCGACATGTGGCTGTTACAGAAAAAGGGAAACAGGGTACGGAACGGTTATGGTAATATGTCCGGCGGTAATTTATGGGTTATGTTACCTTTTTTATCCAAAAACTTCAATTAAAAACATTTTCGTTCGACGTTTTCCGACCAGGGTCTTCCGGATCGTCCGGATCAAGAATTCCTTGACAATGAAAACGGTATCGGTAAAAGATCCCGGCAGGTATTCATCCGCAACGGAAAGAGGTTGATTCATTAGAAGGCGGAAGCGATTTTGAAATTTCAAACGACAATGAACGTACGGATCGAAAGTCTGATTCGCAAAGGCGTGGCGATTCCCAATCCGTCGACGGTTTATCTGGACGAGCGTGTCGATCTGGATCGAATATCAGGAACCGGTACGATCCTCTATCCCGGGTGCAAGTTGTTCGGAAAATCCACCCTGATTTCGGACAATGTGACGTTAGGGTTGGAAGGGCCGGTCACGCTGGATGATTGCCTGCTGGGACCCGGAGTGGAACTGAAAGGCGGCTATTTCAACAAGTCGGTATTCTTGGAGAAGGTTTCGGTGGGATCGGGGGCGCAAATTCGTGAGGGTACGATTCTGGAAGAAGCCGCCAGCGTGGCTCACACGGTGGGATTAAAACAAACCATTCTGTTTCCTTTCGTCACCTTGGGAAGCCTGATCAATTTCTGTGATTGCCTCCTGTCAGGCGGAACCGGGCCCACACATCACAGTGAGGTCGGTAGCTCCTTCATTCATTTCAACTTCACTCCAAACCAGGACAAGGCGACCCCATCCCTCTTTGGAGATGTGCCCAACGGGGTCATGCTGAACCAGGCGCCTGTTTTTCTGGGAGGGCAGGGGGGCGTCGTGGGTCCCTGCCGATTGACGTTCGGTACGGTTACGGCGGCCGGCACCATTGTTCGAAAAGACGAAAATCATCCCGGCCGTCTGATTTTCGGAGGCGTCGCCAAAGGCGGTTCGGTGCCGTTCGGGGGCGGCGGTTTTCAGTCCATTCAGCGCATCATCGTCAACAACGTGGTCTATGCGGCCAATCTGGCCGCGCTGATGCAGTGGTATCGACATATTCGCTCTCTGTTCATTTCCGAATCCTTTCCGGATGAGCTATGGAAGGGATTGGTAGGCACGCTGCGAATGGGATTGGATGAGCGCATCAAACAACTGAACAGGCTTTGGGAAAAAGTGTCTGCTTCCATCGAGAGGTTCGGCAACCCGGAGCGGGCGGTCGACGCCTCGTCCTTGCTGCTGCAACAACGAGCCTTTGTCGAAAACTGGTCCGGGGTAAAGGAAATACTGCAAAATTCCCTGGAAATGGAGGGAAGCCGTGTACTGCTCGATCCCTTCCAGAATGTCATCCAGGAAGGGATCCGTCGGCACGGGCGGCGGTATCTCCCGGTGATTCAACATCTATCGCCGGAAGAAGCGTCCCTCGGCACACGCTGGTTGCAGGATTTCGTCGAACGCCTGACGCAGGACATCGCCAATTTGCTGCCGACCTTTCGATTTTAAGTGCATGCCGGATCATATCTCCCACACGATTCTTTTTAACACAACAATGAGGCAAACATGACAAAACTGTTTGGAACCGATGGTGTACGCGGAGTGGCCAATGAATATCCCATGACGCCGGAAATGGTCCTGCGGATCGGCAAAGCCGTCGCCCATCTGCTCGCGCAGCAGGATCCGAAAGAGCCGGGCGAAACGGAGATCCTCATTGGTAAGGATACCCGGATTTCCGGAGACATGCTGGAACATGCTCTGGTGGCGGGCATCACCGCCATGGGTTGCAATGTCTGCTTGACAGGTGTTCTGCCCACACCCGGCATCGCACATCTTGTTTCCAAGCGCAGGGCCCGGGCCGGGATCGTCGTTTCCGCATCCCACAACCCCTACTACGATAACGGCATTAAAGTATTTGATCGTGATGGATTCAAGCTGTCCCGAGCGATAGAGGAAGAAATCGAGTCCCTGGTTCTGAGCGACACCGTTACAACGGCAAGCGATATTCGAAACGTCGGAATCGTTCGGCGATTGCCCGAAGCGGTCGAAGAATATCGCCGTTTTTTACTCCATGCATGGAATCCGGAACTTTCCCGTCGAAAACTCAAGATCCTGTTGGACTGTTCCAACGGGGCCGCCTCCCTGGTAGCCCCAAGCGTGTTTCACCAATTGGGGGTGGATCTCGTGGAAACGTTGTATGCGACGCCGGACGGTCGGAATATCAATGCCGACTGCGGTTCCGAGCATCCTGAGGAGCTGATCCGGCGTGTCAAGGAGACCGGGGCCGATCTGGGATTGGCCTTCGATGGCGACGCCGACAGACTGATCGCGGTGGATGAAAACGGTGACCCGGCATCCGGCGATCAGATTCTGGCCATCTGCGCCCAGGCCATGCGACAACAAGGTATGATGAAAAACGATATCGTCGTCAGTACGGTCATGAGCAATATGGGATTCAAGGTTGCCTTGAATAAAATGGGACTTCGACATATCGCGGCCCAGGTGGGGGATCGGTTTGTCATGGAGGCCATGAAACAACACGGAGCGGTCCTGGGTGGGGAAGATTCCGGGCATTTGATTTTCATGACCCACCATACCACCGGGGACGGCATTCTGGCGGCCATCAAATTGATCGAGGCCATGCAACTTGCCGACAAGCCCCTGTCTTTTCTCAAAGAGGTTATGGATGTATTTCCCCAGGAACTCGTGAATGTAGAGGTCAAGTGCAAGCCTGCGCTGGAGTCCATGCCGGATATCGCCACGGCCATCGCGGCGGCTGAAAAGGATCTGGCCGGGAAGGGCAGGGTGCTGGTTCGTTATTCAGGAACACAACCCATTTGCCGGGTGATGGTGGAAGGCCCTACGGTCGCCGAAACCAAGGCCCATTGTCAACGGATTGCCGCCGTCATCCAGGAGCATCTCGGCTGACATTGGATGCGACCCCGAAAAAAAAACTCGTGCTCCGGCGAAAGGGTTGCCGTTATCGGCGCCACGCCTTTCGGTCGTTGAGCACGAGCATGCAGTGAAGAACGGTTAGTCTCTGCTGCTTCCAAATATTCTCAACATAAACAAAAACATATTAATAAAATCAAGGTACAGGGAAAGGGCACCGAGAATGGCGCCTTTCCGGATCACCGCGGCATCCAGACCGGCGGGCTGGCTCAGCGCCATTGTCTTCAGTTTCTGGGTATCATAGGCGGTCAGGCCGACGAAGACGAATACCCCAAGATAGCTGATGATCATCTCCATGCCCGAGCTTTTGACAAATATATTCACAACCGTCGCGATGATGATGCCGATCAATCCCATGAACAGGAATTGTCCCATACCGGTCAGATCCCGTTTGGTGGACATGCCGTAAATACTGCAGGCGGCAAAGGTACCGGCGCAGATGAAGAAAGTCGTGGCAATGGAACTCATGGTATAGGCAAGCAGCACCACGGATAGGGTGGCACCGTTTAACGCCGAATACAGCAGGAACAGCCCCGTGGCCGTGGAAGCCTCCATTTTGTGAACCCTGGCGCTGAGACTGAACACCAGGGCCAGTTCGCCGATGATCAATCCGAAAAAGACCAGTCGATTCCCGAAAATCATGTTCAGCATGGTTTCGCTGCCGGCGACCCAAAAGGACACGACACCGGTCAATGCCAAGCCTATGGCCATCCAATTGTAGACCGATCGAATAAAGGAATTTACCGCGACTTGGGTTTGAGTACCCTGATAGCCAATTGTATTCTGCATGTTGCCGACCTCCTCTTCAATATATCCTGATTTCTTATAATCGATTGGGCGTAACACTGCCGTGATTTCCCCATTCATCATCGATAACATAACACAGATGCGACGATTTTCAAGTTGAAAACAAATAAATACATCTCAATCCGCTTATCCTCGCCGGTGAAAAATACTTGATTCACGTATCGCAAAATGGTTAATTGCCTTTCGACAGGGAGCGACCTGTTTCACTGGATATCGGAAGAAGCCATGAAACCCGAACAATTGTATCAAGAATTGAAAGACCTCTCCGAAAAGCTCGGCATTGCCGTGATCGAACAGAATCTTCGTGAAACGCCCGGTATCAAGGTGAAAAGCGGCCTGTGCAAGGTGAAGGGTCAACTGAGATTCATCATGGACAAACACAAGCACGTCCGTGACAAAGCCGCCATACTTGCTTCCTGTCTGGGCCGTATGTCGCTGGAGGATATTTATATCGTTCCAGCGGTTCGGGAAATTCTGGATCAGTATGGCGGCCAAATCGATTCTGTTCCGGAAGAAGATGAAGATTGAGAACGACAAAGCGGTTGATGGAAGACAAGGCAGGCATGGTTTTATACAGAATTTTAAAAAGTTTACATAATATATCTTATCGGACGTTACAGTACAATCAAACCCAGGCAGAATTTCAAGGGGTGCCGATCGTGAAATTGCGGTTGAACGCAGTGGTTAATTGTGCTAGACAAATAAGTTCTTTCCATTTTCAGATTGTTTGCAACACGGAAAATCCGCCCCAGTGATTTTTCGTAAGGAACCGATAAAAAATCAGTGAAAAACGACACCACAGCATTGCATCATCATACGATTTACACGGTTTCCGAGCTGACCGCTGAAATTAAAACGCTGCTTGAAGAAACATATTCAATGGTTTGGATTACCGGCGAAATATCCAATTTTAGCAGGCCGGCATCAGGGCATTATTATTTTGTCTTAAAAGACCCGGATGCCCAAATCCAGGCAGTCATGTTCCGCGGACAAAACCGAAGATTGGCCTTCCTGCCGAAAGACGGCATGCAACTTACCGGTCTCGGCAGAATCAGTATTTATGAACCGCGCGGGACCTATCAGATCATACTGGAACATGTCGAGCCCAAGGGGGTCGGCGCCCTCCAGATTGCCTTTGAGCAACTCAAGGCCCGACTTTCGGACGCGGGGTTGTTTGATGCGGACCGAAAGCGGCCAATCCCCTATCTGCCTGGCAAAATCGCCGTGGTGACATCCCCTACCGGCGCCGTGGTTCACGACATCATTCACATCGTCAGACGACGATTTCCGTCGTCTAAACTGGTGATCGCACCGGTAACGGTTCAGGGAGACGAAGCAATTACCGAAATTTCGGAAGCCATCCAGCTTCTCAACCAAATGCCGGAACCGGCCCAAGTGATCATTCTGGCGCGCGGAGGCGGGTCTCTGGAAGATCTCCAAGCCTTTAATTCGGAAGCGGTCGCCAGGGCGATTTTTTCTTCCGAAATTCCCATTGTTTCGGCCGTCGGCCATGAGACCGATTTTACCATCGCGGATTTTGTGGCCGACCTGCGTGCCCCTACTCCGTCCGCAGCTGCCGAACTCGTGGTTCCGGACCAGTTCGCGTTGATGCGGCAGCACGCTGCCCTGGAGAATCGACTCAAAGCCGCCATGACGATGTGCCTGGCCCATGCGCGGGATAAACTGACACATTTCGCAAAACGTCTTCGGGATCCCCGGAAACGAATTGAAGATTACAGAATCCGACTCGATGATTATTCCGGACGTATGCAGCGATTGTTTTCCATGCAACTTAACAGAAAAACCGAGTTGCTTGGTTTTTTACACCACAGACTACTGGCCGGCTCTCCTGGCCATCGTGCCAAAAGAACAAAAGCATTACTTGAACAATACGATTCAACCATCTATAAAAATATGTATAAATTGTTCAGCATAAAAAAATTGGAGCACCAGGCCATTGATGGGAAACTTCAGACCCTCAATCCACGGGCGATTTTGCAGCGTGGGTACAGCATTACGCGCACCCTGCCCAAAAGCAAGGTGGTACGAAATTCAGCGGAAATCAACAAAGGCCAGAAACTTGAGGTATTGCTTTCAAAAGGTTCGATAACATGTTGTGTTAAGGAAATATATCAAAATGACGAAGAAAAATTTTGAGCAGTCATTGCAACAATTGGAACAGATTGTCAACGAACTGGAAAAAGGGGATCTGCCCATTGAAAAGGCATTGAAAAAATTTGAAGAAGGCATGGCGCTGTCCAAGTTTTGTGCGGAGAAACTCGATGAAACCGAACAGAAAATCACCATGCTGCTGAAAGACCAGGATGGGAAAGTCCAGGAAATCCCTTTTTCCGTTCCCGGGGCTGAAACCGGACGGGATGAATAAATACAGGAAGCATTTGCCTCGATGAAATGTGATATTCAATCCTTTCTATCCGTCAAACGAGAAACAGTCGATCAGGCGTTGTGCAAGATATTGAACGTTTTTGATGATAGCAGCCGCGTTTTTTCCGCCATGCGATATTCTCTGATGGCCGGGGGTAAACGCTTGCGGCCCATTCTGTGCATTGCCTCCGCAGAATCCGTGGGAGGATCGGAGGTTGAAGCCCTGCATACTGCCTGCGCTCTTGAAATGATTCATACCTATTCTCTGATCCATGATGATTTGCCGGCCATGGATAATGATGTTCTCAGAAGGGGAAAACCGACCTGTCATGTGGCCTTCGATGAAGCCACGGCAATCCTGGCCGGAGACGCATTACTGACCCTGGCCTTTGAGGTGTTGTCCGATCCGGGTTATATGCCGGGAAAAATCCCTGCCCGGGAATACATGCGCATCATCCACGCCATCAGTGTCGCGTCCGGTTTTCAGGGAATGATCGCCGGGCAGATGATGGACATTCAGGCGGAGGGAACGAAGCTCCGTCTGGATGAGCTGGAAGCGATGCATCGTGCGAAAACCGGCGCATTGATTGAGGCCTCGGTGTGTGCCGGAGGCCTTCTCGGCGGCGCCGATTCCACGCAAATGGATGGATTGCGGCAATATGCCCGGAATATCGGTCTTGCTTTCCAAGTGACCGACGACGTTCTGAATGTGGAGGGGGATCCGGAACTGATGGGCAAGGCGGTGGGAACGGATGAAAATCGACATAAATCGACCTACCCCTCTTTGTTGGGTATCGATCGCTCAAAAGAACTTTCCATCCAAGCGGTTGAAGACGCGTTGAAGGCGATCGCTTTTTTGGATGACAGGGCCGAACCGCTGCGAGCGCTGGCAGCCTACATCATCCGGAGAAAACGGTAGTCCATGGTGCGAATCGTACATCAATCCAAATTGATAAAAGAAAGAGTATTTCGATAATGGAACTGCTTGACCGTATCCATTCACCAAAAGACCTGAAACGGCTATCCATCGGCGATTTGAAAAAACTGGCCGCCGAAATTCGACAGATCATCGTCGATGTGGTTTCCACCAACGGAGGCCACCTGGCCTCCAGTTTGGGGGTTGTCGAGCTGGCAATCGCAATTCATTATGTATTCGATGTCCCCAAAGACAAGGTCATCTGGGATGTGGGACATCAGGCATACGCCCATAAAATACTGACCGATAGAAAAGACCAATTCCATACCCTGCGAAAACATGGCGGTCTATCCGGTTTCACCCGGATGAGTGAAAGCCCGTATGATGCCTTCACCACCGGGCATAGCAGCACATCGATTTCCGCCGGACTCGGGATTGCCTGCGCCAAACGGTTGAAAAAAGAGAACAGCAAGGTAATCGCCGTCATCGGTGATGGTTCCATGACGGCCGGCATTGCCTACGAGGGACTTAATCAGGCCGGCGACATCCATAAGGACAAGGATCTGATCGTTATTCTGAATGACAATGACATGTCCATCGCACAAAATGTCGGGGCATTGTCTTCTTTCCTGAGCCGCAAGCTATCGTCCAAATATCTTCAGGAATGGCGCAAGGAATTCGGGGAATTTCTGAAATCGCTCCCGAAAATCGGCGATGATATCTATCAATTCGCCAAACGATCGGAAGAATCCTTTAAAACCTTCGTGACGCCGGGAATGTTGTTCGAAGCCTTTAATTTTGAATATTTCGGCCCGATCAATGGACACCGTTTGAATCATCTGATCGATATATTAAACAATATAAAAATGTTAAACGAGCCGGTATTGCTGCACATCACGACCCAAAAAGGAAAAGGCTATCCACCGGCAGAACAAAATCCCGTCTATTTTCACGGGGTCGGCAGTTTTGAAATCGAAACCGGTAAATGCACGAGCAGCGACTCGTCCACACCCTCCTATACGGAAGTGTTCGGCAGCGCCATGCTCGAACTGGCACGGATGGACCATAAAATCATTGCCGTTACGGCCGCCATGCCGGAGGGGACCGGGCTTGTGGAATTTTCAAAACATTTTCCAGAGCGTTTTTACGATGTCGGAATTGCGGAGCAGCATGGGGTTACGTTTGCGGCAGGAATGGCCACCGAGGGCTTCACGCCGGTGGTGGCCATCTATTCGACGTTTTTGCAGCGCGGATATGACCAGATTCTGCATGATGTGTGTATTGAAAAAAGCCATGTGGTATTCGCAATCGATCGAGGGGGGCTTGTCGGTGAAGACGGTCCGACCCACCATGGTCTTTTTGATTTCGCCTACCTCAGAAGCTTGCCCAACATGACCGTCATGGCCCCCAAGGATGAAAACGAACTTCGTCGGATGTTGCTGACGGCCGTGAATCATGACGGACCCATCGCTTTTCGCTATCCCCGCGGCAAAGGCACGGGAGTTCAGCTGGATCCGGTCATTCATCCGATACCAATCGGTAAAGGAGAAGTGTTGGTCCAGGGGGATGATCTGTTATTGCTGGCCATCGGCCGATGTGTCTGCGAGGCCTTGAATGCCCGGGAAACGCTCTTGGAACGGGGAATCGCATCAACCGTGGTGAATTGCAGGTTTGTAAAACCGATAGATGAGGAACTCATCATTTCGATGGTTCGAAAGATTCCATGGGTCATTACCATTGAGGAGCACGTGCGCCAAGGGGGATTCGGCAGCGCCATACTGGAATGTCTGAACGATGCCGGTGTTCAGGGATTTCATCTGGAGCGAATCGGTATACCGGATCAATTCATCGAGCACGGCCCCCAACAGTTGCTTCGTTCAAAATATGGTATTGATGCCAATACCATTGTTGAAAAGGGGCAAAAGATGCTGCAAAAATGACCGCTGACGGAAGCCGCAAACGTCTGGACGTCCTTTTGTGCGAGAAAGGCTTGACGCCCAGCAGAGAAAGGGCCAGGGCATTGATCATGGCCGGTAAAATCCTGGTAAACGATCATCCCGTCGATAAACCCGGCACCCGCATTTCGCCCGATGCGACCATCCTCGTCAAGGAAGACCTGCCCTATGTGAGCCGGGGAGGTTTGAAGTTGGAAGCCGCCATCAAAAAGCTCAACCTGGACATTCATGAAAAGGTTTGTCTGGATATCGGCGCTTCCACCGGTGGTTTTACGGACTGTTTGCTGCAGTTCGGCGCTGCGAAGGTGTTTGCCGTGGATGTCGGTTATGGGCAACTGGCCTGGAAATTACGCCAAGACCCGCGTGTGGAGGCCATCGAGAGGACCAACGTCCGTTCCCTGGAGACGGATCGTATCAAAACCCAAGTCGATATCGCCGTCATCGATGTTTCGTTTATTTCCCTCAAGATCGTCATTCCCTGTGTAACGAAATTCCTGCGGTCGAACGGCATGATCATCGCGCTCATCAAACCGCAGTTTGAGGTCGGAAAAGACAATGTCGGGAAAGGCGGTGTCATCCGGGACCCGGATCTGCATGAATCCGTGATCGCCGATCTCTGTGCCTTTTGCACGGGAATGGGTCTTTTCCCCGGCGTCGTCATCCCCTCCCCTATTACGGGCCCCAAAGGCAACCGGGAGTTTTTACTGCCGCTGAGACTGGCAGAGGCATGGCCGGCATGAATTCCGTCACGCCGACATATTTTTTACGCTTGCTTTTTTATACCTTACAATATAAGTAATTTTGATTGTTTACCTTCAAATTTCTAATCTGTGGAGAGGAGCCCAAATGAAGGAGATTAAGGAGATTGCGGAAAAACTCAGAAGCATCGCGATCGTCGGTCACACCGGGGCAGGCAAAACTTCCTTGGCCGAAGTGATGCTTTATAACGCCGGAGTTACCACGCGGCTTGGAAGAGTGGAAGACGGGAATACCGTCATGGATTTCGAACCCGAAGAGTTGAAAAGAGGATCAAGCATCAGCAGTGGTTTTCATCAATATACTTGGAAAAAACACACCATCGCCATTATCGACACCCCAGGCGATCAGAATTTTTTTTCAGATACGAAAAACTGCATGCAGGCTGCGGATGCCGCTTTGGTCGTCATCGACGCTGTGGACGGTTTTAAGGTCCAGACCGAGCAGGCATGGACGTTCGCGACGGATTTCGATCTGTCATGCGCCATCCTGATCAATAAGCTGGATCGGGAGCGCGCCGATTTCCAGCGCGCCTTTCAGGAGGTCTCCGATTCATTGCAGCCCAAACCGATCATGGTGCATCTGCCCATCGGGAAAGAGGCGAATTTCAACGGAATCGTCGACCTGATCAGTATGAAGGCCTATACATATGACGAAAACGGAAAGGCGACCGTCGGTGACATTCCCGCAGACATGATGGAAATGGTTGAAGCCGAGCGTGAAACCCTGATCGAAAACGTTGCGGAGGCGGATGATTCTCTGATTGAAAAATATCTGGAAGGCGAAACCCTGACAGATGAAGAAATAAAAAGCGCTCTCCAAAAAGGAACCCACGCGCGCAACTTCGTGCCGGTTCTATGCGGTTCGGCAACCCACAATATCGGCATCAACCTGCTGTCGGATTTCATCGTCAATTGCTTTCCTTCCCCCCTCGATCGAAAGGCGTGGCGCGCTATGGACGCCAAGGGCGAAACCGAAATCACCCGGGAGCCCGACCCTTCCGCTCCCTTTGCCGGCTTTGTTTTCAAGACCGTGGCGGATCCCTACGCTGGACGACTTTCCATTATCCGTGTGGTATCCGGCTCCCTGGGTTCGGATGGGAATTTTTTCAATGTCAACAAGGATACGAAAGAACGCTACAATCAGTTGCTGTCGATTATGGGGAAGGAACAAAAACCGGCCTCTCAGGCTGTCCCCGGGTCCATCGTGGCGGTCGCCAAACTGAAAGAAACCACCACCGGGGATACCCTCTGCGATGAGAGCAGCAAACTCCGCTTCATTTGCGCAGAGCCTCTGCCAATTTTGATTTCCTTTGCCATCGAAGCCAAATCCAAAGGAGATGAAGATAAAATTTTCAGCTCTCTGAACAAGCTTCTGGAAGAGGACTCTGCCCTGCGCCTCGACCGAAACTCGGAAACCAAGGAAATCCTCGTGTCCGGCCTGGGACAGGTACATATTGAGGCCGTCGTAGAAAAATTACGGCGGAAATTCAATGTCGAGGCGGTCCTGAAGACACCCAAGGTTCCGTATCGGGAAACCATCAAGAAAAAGGTTCGCGTACAGGGAAGGCATAAAAAACAAACCGGCGGTCATGGTCAATTCGGCGATTGTTGGGTGCAGATCGAACCGCTTCCAAGAGGATCGGGATTTGAATTCGTTGACGCGGTGGTTGGCGGCGTGATTCCCAAAACCTATATACCGGCGGTGGAAAAAGGGATCGTCGAATCGGCTAAAAGAGGCGTTTTGGCCGGTTTCCCCTGTGTCGATTTCCGGGCTACACTGGACGACGGGTCCTATCATGCGGTCGACTCCTCTGAAATGGCTTTCAAAATTGCCGGCTCGCTGGCGTTTCGGAAGGCGACCGCAGATGCCAAGCCGGTGCTTCTGGAACCGATCATGAAAGTCGCCGTAAAAACGCCCGACGAATTCATGGGGGATATCATGGGGGATATGAACTCGAGACGCGGCCGTGTTCTCGGTATGGACAACGAGGGCCGATATCAGATCATCAAAGCGGAAGTCCCCATGTCGGAATTCCTCACCTACGCCCCGGATCTGAATTCCATGACCGGCGGTCGCGGTTTGTTTACGATGGAATTTTCACATTATGAGGAAGTTCCGAGTCAGCTGGCGGAAAAGCTGATCGAGGCATTGAACAGCGAAAAAGAGCAAGAGAAGTAACAATACGGTAGGTCCAAATCGAAAGAGCCGGGTTCAATGGAGCCCGGCTCTTTCGATTTCGCGTGGCTGGATGACCGTCTGCGATTATCCTCGTTTCACACCACAATACCGGATGGCGCTTTCATCCAGCATATTCGAAAGCCCCCCTCTGTCCGCGGGAACAAACCCCAGGGATTGATACCAGACGTCATCATCTTCCATGCAACAATAGATCGTCACGTCGGGTGCTCTCGAGCGGATGGCGGCGATGATTTCTTTGTAAAGAGCGATTCGCAAGGGTTTGAAATAACGCATTTTGCCGTCAAGTCCGGGAATGAACTCACCATAAACGATCTTGGACTCGGGAAACCGAGCCTGTATAACCGCTTTCAATTCCGGCATGAATCGAAAACTGCCCAGGCTGATCCAGGCGATATTCTCCGGTGCGATATGATCGAACAGGGCCGTGATGACTTCCCGGTAGTCGGCTTCGCAACCATCGTAAATGATGAGCGGATCGAAATGGAACGACAAGGGATACCCCCAGCTTTGACATTTTTCAGCTGCCTGCAGCCTGGAGATCAGGGATGATGTCCGACGTTCTTCCGTGCGGATGATCCGTTCCGTATTCAGGGACCAGGATATAATGGTTTTGCGGTTATGAACCAGATTTTTCAGCGGTTGGATATGGGTCGTTTTGGTTTTCAATTCCAATACGGCGTGGGATTGTGCGGAAAAAGCCGTCACCAGACGGGTTGTGAGATCGCAAAGCGATTCCCAGATCAGGCTGTCGGTAAATTCGCCGGTTCCGATTCGGGTGACGACGCCGGACGCAAACACCGTATCCAGCTCGGCCATGAGTTTTTCGTGGTTGACAAAAAATTGCAGCACCGGGGGATGGAAGTAGATTTGCAGGATGCAGTATGCGCAATCCATGCTGCAAAAAGAAGCAACGTGAAGAATTTGATAATCGCAACAACGGTATGTACGGGTCCCGGGGCATTTCTTGAGATATGGCCCCTTGTTTTCGGTCAGAAAAAGGATTTCCTTGCCACTCTGTATCGGATCGGCCGCATGGTCGATTTCCTGAAAAACCATACGGCCGTCGTCGACAATGACATGCGGGATTTTTAATTGCGTTCGAATGCGCTCGACCAGTGGATGATCCTGCACGGTTCGATCAATGTACAATTTGGAAATCGTCAACGGAAAACAGCCCTACCGGCTGATCATTTTACAAGCAATATCCACTGCCTTATCCACGGGTGTTTTGCTCATATTGATCACCAGATCGTATAGAGAAGCCTGCTCGTAATTTTCCGCTTCAAATCGGCGCAGCAGATTATATCGACGCTTGTCATGAATATTGATAATGTTTTTTGCCTGGGTGGGGGGCATGCTGTAATGGGTCTCCATGAATTTGATCCGGTCTTCTTTCTCGGCGACCAACAACAAATGGAAGACATTCTTCTGGTCTTTCAATATGAATTGCCCTCCCCTGCCTAAAATCACGCAATTATCCTGTTCGGCGATCTGGTGAATCACTTCTCGCAAGGTCTGCACATACACATCTTCGTCGATGTAGCCTTTTGATCCATTCAGAATTCGCTCCATGAAACTCTTCGAGACCAGGCTGTTGATAAAATTCATCAACCATCCGCCGGCCTCATTTTCAACGGATTGAACCCAGTTGGTGGATACCTGGGCCCGCTCCGCCACCTTTTCGATGATTTCTTCATCGACAAAAGCGTATCCTAAGCATTTTGCGATTTTTCCACCGAGTGTCTTTCCTCCGGCGCCGAATTGTCTTGATATGGTGATGACAGCCATGCTGGCTCCTTTCCGCTCTTCGTGATATCGTATGGATAGATCATAATGAAATCAAGTATACGGGTCAAGTGTGATTTCTTCTTCCGCTTGTTCATCCGTTTCCGGAACAAATTACTTTTTCCAATGCCGGATGCCCGACCAGGGAACCAAGCCGTTCGTACCGATCCTTCAGTTCATCCATATTACTGAATTCCATGGTTACGGAATAAGTCGTCCCCTCGAAATGGCGTGGCGCCGTCAGAGATATCGTATCCTGCAGAGGCAATTCCTGGACACATTTTGTAAATTTTTCTTCCGCTGCGGCTATGTTCGGAAAGCGTCTCTTTCTCAAGCCGTCTCTGATTTTCTGTGTTTTCCGGGGGCGGTCTAAATCAGGCGACGCGAGGACATCGGACAGCGGTGCCTGGTTGAATATTTCCAGCAATGCGATGTCTTCACGAATCGCGATTTCAGAGGCGGTCAATAAAATCTCACGTTGCTTGTTCAGACCGATTTTGAGATCGTCAAACAGTTGGGCTAGAAAAAGAGCGCTTTCCTGGGGCATTTCCGCCAACAACAATGCGACCGGCAACTGAATCGATCCGTCCAGTAAAAAGGATTGGAGGGGTGACGGAAACGAACAGACACGCTCGATTTTTGCGACCATGGCCGGATGGTGGGGCAGATCCAGAAGACGAAACAGGTGGCGACGCTCTTCCGCGTCGATCACATGCGGCGTCAACATCCGGTAGGCTCTTGACTGTTCGATGATATTCAATGGACGTTGGAGTGAATTGTCAGCCACGGCGAGTTTTACGCAATCAAAAATCGTGACCTCTGCCGGAATGATCCTGGCGGTGATTTGTTGGTGGCCCAACTTTCTGCTGGCCTCGATTCGTCGACGCCCGCTGACGATCACCAGGCCATCGGCGGCCGTTTCCCACAGAAAAGGCGGATGGATCACTCCCAAGACTTCAATTGATTCCAGCAGATCTGTGCAATGCCCATTCGTGGAGATGCGAAATTGCTGATTGGTCTCGTCAATGGCTGCAATTGAAATCGCATGGATACTATAATCCATGATCCACGCCGGTCAAGGAAGACAACGCTTCGATGTATTTTCCCCGCGTATGGGTGATGACATCCTCGGGCAATGAGGGGCCCGGGGCGGTTTGATCCCAGTCAAGGGTTTTCAGATAATCCCTGACGTATTGTTTGTCGTAGCTCTGTTGTGCCCCCCCCGGACGATAGGTGGCCTTGGGCCAGAAGCGTGAAGAGTCCGGGGTCAGGATTTCATCGATCAGGATAATTCGGTTGTCGACGATCCCGAATTCAAATTTGGTGTCCGCGATAATAATCCCTCTGGTCGCTGCGTATTCAACCGCCTTTTGGTAGATGGACAAACTGAGCGATTCCACTTGACGGGCCCGCTCCATTCCGATCCGTTCGGCGGCTTCCGCGAAGTCGATATTGATATCATGCTCCCCGATCTCCGCTTTTGTCGACGGGGTGAACAGCGGTTCGGGCAGTTTGTCGGACTCTTTCAGCCCTTTGGGCAGTTTGATGCCGCAGACGGATTGTGATTCCTGGTATGATTTCCATCCGGATCCGGACAGATAGCCTCGGACAACACATTCGATGGAAAGGGGTTCCGCCTTTTGAACCAGCATGCTGCGGCCTTTCAGAATTTCCGCATACGGTTTACAGGCTGCCGGATACTCGTTGACATCAGCGGTAATGAGATGATTGTCCACCAGCGGTTTCATCATATCAAACCAAAATAGGGAAATCTGCGTCAAGATGACCCCTTTGTCGGGTACCGGATCGGGCATGACGACATCGAACGCGGAAATTCGATCTGTCGCGACCATTAACAGTTTGTCATCCAGGTCATACAGATCCCTTACTTTTCCTTTTTTGATGAGGTTCAACCCGTTGAAATTGGTTTCGCTTACGCTTTTCGGCATGATTTTTGTTCCCTTAGCAGCTTTCTTAAATGATGTTATATCGATCGTCTACCGACACGGAAAGAGTTGTCGTCGCTGGAGTCGAAAATTTCACTGTAGCACTCAAATCGGATCGACCGCAGAAAGTCCAGCGGCTCTCAGATCTCGGATTCCCTGGACTTTTTCTGGTGCTCGCGAAAAGCGACGATATATTTGTTCAAGATTCGCAGAGAGGTTTCATTGATATCCTTGAATTCGATGCCGGATTCGTATTTTCCTTTACTACCTTCCCGACAATAGATCACCTGGCCATCAATATCGATCATTTCATCTTCCAGTCCGATCGTCAGTGCTACGGAATAATATGCGTACATGGGCACGCGCGTTTCCAGCAAGATCCCGCCCTGGCTGACATTGAGTGTCCGACCCATCCCCTGAATGATTTCATCTGTTTTTTGGTCGACGCAGGTATAGTTCAACAGGTTAAGTGAATTGATTCGCTCGTGCTTTCTATCGGTGAATTTCTTCATGCCTATCACTCCCTGTTCCCGGCCATATTGAATGCTACCGAATTTTTGAGTACAGATCGCAGGTGGTTTTCGTCAGCGCTGAAATGGAGGTAGCGGTATTTTCGATTAAATTCTTCATGGTGATGGAGAGGTTTTCATATTCTTTTTGAATCTCTTCCTTGGACAGCTGTTTCAGCTGCAAATCTTCGGAAGCAAAGACAGACGCGGAATGGGGCTCATGGCCCATCTGCAGAAACGACATCTGGCCGATGAAATCCCCTTCTTCTATCCGAGCAAGTGGGATGTATCCCCGATCGGTTTTCCGCGCGACGAATGCATTTCCCTGTTCAATCAGAAAAATCCCCTCCTTGTTCTCCCCCTCTCGAACCAGAGGCTCTTTGCCGATTAAAAAATCATCCGACTTCCGTTTTTTCTGTTGGACGTCCGTAGCCAGGTTGGCGCACTGCTTATAGCGCTTGTCCAGACTTTTGACGATTTTTTTAAAACTATCCGAAAACAAGGCATTTTCTCTTGAAATACGCTGAGAATCAAGTACGCCGAGTTGCACGTCGGTGATGGCGACAACCGTTGATGCCCGGACGCTTCCCTGTGTCAAAAAGGAAGCGATGCTCCCGATAAAAGAGCCGATACCGATACGAAGGATGGGAACCTGTCCGCCGGGCGTCTCCTTACGGATCTCCAGAATTCCGTCGAGGACGACCCAAATCCAGTTCCCATGGCGCCCCTGCTTGACGATCGTTTCTCCGGCCGCATAATCTTCTTCATCCGCCACACACATATAGTCCACTAAAGGACCTTTCACGATCGGCAGAGAAGACGCATCAGCGCCCGATGGATTGATGGGTTGTTTTGCCAGGGAAACGGGACCGATTTTATTGATCAGACCCTCATCGAGCATTTTCATGCCTTCAAGGGTGATTTCCATTCGGTTTTTTTTGATGACGACTTTATGGTCGACCGGCTCCCGAATAAATTCGAACTCGCCATCCGACCATCCGAACAGAGAATAAACCGCATCCAACCCGGCAAGACTGCCGGAGGAAGCATTGATGGGATTCCCCTTTTGAAAATAAATGATGCCGGGTTCTTCCGTATATCGGCTGATGATACGCAATGTACCGGTACTGTTGTTTGCTCCAAGGAGCTGGAACAATTCGCCCAGGTTTAAGAAATCCAACGAACCGGCAAGAGCGTAGCTATTTTTCATGGAAATAATTTATTGTGCCCAACTGAATTGTTTTTGTAGTGACTGCAACGTCAGCTTCAGACATTCCTGAAGAGTTTTCCCGACGCCCTCCCCTTTTACCGCACTGGCGGGAAAAGAAGGGACCTTGAGCTGCCGGTTCAAATCCTTTTCCATTTTTTCAAGAGACATGATCGGAATGCCGTCATCGGCAAGATCCCGTTTGTTATATTGCATGATGAGCGGTACTTTAAAGATATTCAATCCGTAATCTTTCAGGTTCTGCTGCAGATCTTTCAGGGAGAGCATGTTCTTTTCACGACGGACATCAAGCGAGTCCGCTACGAAAACAATGCCGTCGACTCCGCGCAGGACAAGTTTTCTGGTTGAGGCATATTGCACCTGTCCGGGAACCGTAAACAACTGCACCCTGACATCACATCCCTTGATTTTGCCAAGATCCATCGGTAGAAAATCAAAAAAGAGAGTTCGATCCCCTTCCGTATTGATCGATACCATTTCTCCTTCTACCTGCTTCTTATATGACTTGAAAACATATTCAAGATTACTTGTTTTGCCGCATCTACCTGGACCATAGTAAACGATCTTGCACTCAATTTCACGTTTTTTTATGTTGAAAACGGCCATATGTATTTCAGCTCCAAATCCCTGTCCACGAGTAATGTTACAAGGCTATCATATTTTGCCTGATTATAAAAGGATCATCAACCGCACAACCGTCCTTTTTTTCTCCATACGAACCCTGACGTATAAGGACATAGCGCCGATTGACAGAGCCGGTCTTTACAGGCTTTCGATTTTTATATCAATGCTGAAATCACCTTTCTTCGGTCCTGATTTAATCTGTGTTTTTGCGGAAACGATCCCGGAGCCTCGAAAAATCGCCACTGGAGAATAAAAATGGACATCATCTAATCTGACCCCGACCTTCAGACTTTCAATCAGATGCTCATCCCGGCTTGAAATGATGAGACTGATGACATTGCCGGACTGAAAGCTGACATCGAGTTCAACCTGCTCACCCTTATGGGGGCCGCTATCAAATGTAATGGCGACGGCACTGATATCGAGGAATTCCTCCTCTTCATCCTCCTCCATAACCGATGCTTCCGTGGCTGGTTCGGCAACGGGGGGCGTGTCTTTTTTGAGCCCTTTTTTCTCGAGGATATCCTCGAAAAAAGCGGTCACTTTTTCAAATTGATCTTGGGAAAAAAGATCGCTTCCCTGCCATTGGGCAAGTTGGGTATGGGCAGCGTCCGGATTGCCCATTTCCAAGTGACATCTCAGGATGTTTTTGGCAGAGGCGACGCGGACGGAAATGACGTGAAGCAATTTATGGAATTCCTCCAAGGCGCCGTCAAACTGACCAAACTTGGCAAGTGCAATGGCGCCCTCCAGGGCGGCGTCGTTCTCATCTTTATCTTTTGCGGCAAATGAAAACAGTTTCTTGATCAGGTCATTTACATGACTGGACATCTCCGGCGTCGACGGTGCCCGCTCAACGGCTTTGACATCCTCATCCAGGGCGGAGACTTTTTTAGCGAGACCTTCCAGTAGTTTCTGCTTATTGGGCAAGCTGTTGCTTTTTGTTATCATCTCTTCAACGAGCTTGTATTTTTTTCGGGCGTCGCCCAGCAATCCTTGCTTTCGAAATAGCTCCGCCTGCTGTAAAAGTACTTTTATTTTGTTCGTCATTTCATATTCCTCGACACGCTTTCAGACATCACCTCATCCAGGCCGAATTGAATCATTCCTGTTCCCCGCTTCGATGCCGCGCCCATGTTTTTATCCTATGGCCAGATAACGTGCTATAATTATAGCAACAATATTAAATATTGGCAACCTAAAAAGGCTTGGCGTGATTGTTATCTATATTTTTTTTTATGCGGGATGTCAACATTTGAAAGCCTTAAATGGCAAGAATCCTTCACTTTTCGGTAATTCACCACCGGTCTTTCCGAAAAAAACAATTCCGAAATCTGAAAGGCATTTAATTTTATTACTTTTTCAATCATTTCATGAAAATGGATGTCTTCGGTCCATGACATTGCCGATCACCCGAATTCCATCGGTTGCTTTTACGAGTCGGCTATGATACAGGTTGTTCCGCAAAAAAATATGTATTTAACCCCCTGATTACAAATGAAGTCAAGACCTAAGGAGACATTCTCATGAATCGTAAAGTGACCGTAGTGGGCGCGGGTAACGTCGGTGCAACAGCTGCGCAGCGGCTATGTGAAAAAGAACTGGCGGATGTAGTTCTTATCGATGTCGTGGAAGGCATACCCCAAGGGAAAGCCCTTGATCTGAACGAGGCCGCACCGATTGAAAAACATGATGCCTACCTGACGGGATCGAATGCATATGATGCTTCGGAAGGCTCCGATATTATTATCATCACTGCTGGGATCGCAAGGAAGCCGGGTATGAGCCGGGATGATTTGCTTGCCACCAACGCCGGTATCATGGAAAGCGTGTGCTCCCAAGTCGTAAAATTATCTCCCGAAGCGACGATCATCGTGGTAAGCAATCCCCTCGATGCCATGTGTCATGTGGCGTTCAACACCAGCGGATTTCCCAAGAACCGGGTCATCGGCATGGCAGGGGTTCTGGACTCTGCGAGATTCCGGGCATTCATCGGCATGGAACTGAATGTGTCCGTTGAAAATACCCACGCCTTTGTTTTGGGAGGGCATGGCGACACCATGGTTCCGCTGCCGCGATATTCAACCGTGGCCGGCATTCCCATTACGGAATTGATGACCGAAGATCGGATTGAGGCCCTCGTGAAACGAACCCGAAACGGCGGTGCCGAGATCGTCTCGCTCCTTAAAACCGGCAGTGCCTATTATGCGCCGGCCTCCGCTGCCGTGGAAATGGCGGAATCTATCCTGAAAGACAAAAAAAAGATCTTGCCGTGTGCCGCTTATCTGGAAGGCGAATACGGCATTGACGGCCTTTTTATCGGGGTTCCGGTCAAACTCGGCGCCAATGGGATTGAGGAAATCATTGAAATCAAGCTTCGCGAAGACGAACAGGCGGCGCTGCTCAAATCCGCGGATGCGGTTCGTCAATTGGTCAACGACATGGAGAAGATGAAAGCCCGAAGCGGAAAGTAGGAAGCGGAAAGCGGGAGGGACTAACCTTTCGGATTTGGTTTGCCCAAACGATGTAAATCTTCTAAGAGTCTTGATGCCAGGGTCGGATTCATGCCGGGCAGGGCCCCTATCTCTTCCGGGGTGGCTGCCCGGATTTTTTCCAGGCTGCCGAAATATCGCAGCAGATTGTTTTTCCTTTTCGGACCGATACCGGGAATTCCGTCCAACGCGGATGTCAACGAAACACCCGTCCGGTGCTTTTGATGGTAACTCAGGGCGAATCGGTGGGTTTCATCCCGAATTTGCTGCAGAAACAACAATACATCCTTTTCCATGCCGAATTGGATGGGGTTGGACCTTCCCGGAAGATATATCTTGTCTTCGGTTTCCCCTTTTTCCACCTCTTTCTTCGCGATACCGGCCGCAGGAACCTGATCCGACAAACCGAGTCCCTTTAATATGGCCTGCACGACTCCGAGTTGCCCTCTGCCGCCGTCCACCAGCAACAAATCGGGCAATGGTTCATCCGCTTTTCGATGACCGAACCGCCGTTTCATCACTTCTTCCATGGATGCATAATCATCCGGTATTGTAACCGTTTTGATTCGATATCGGCGATAGGCGGATTTGTCGGGTTTGCCCTGGTGATACACCACCATTCCGGCCACCGCGGAATTGCCCGCCAGCGTGGAGTTGTCAAAGCATTCAATTCGTACCGGTGGTCTCGGCAGCGACAATCTTCGTTGCAGGCGCTCCAAAAGCCCCTGAAGGGAATGATCGGCAGCGGTCAACTGGCGCTGTTCTTGCTCCGCGTTTTTCAACGCCATGTGGATCAATAATTTTTTTTCTCCCCGTTGCGGCGCCAGAAGTCGGACCTTTCGCCCTTTTATCGTGTGCAACCAGTCCTCCAACAGGGATGTGTTTTCCGGAAACACCGACAGCAGGATTTCATTGGGAACAAAAGGGGCTTCTTCGTAAAATTGGCGCAAAAAAGCTTCCATCAGCTCGGGGTCGCCGGCCAGATTCTCCTTGAAAACAAAATGCCGAATCCCCTGAATAAAACCGCCTCTCACAAACAAAATGGTAAGGATCTTGAGTTCCCGATCTCCGGCCATGGCCACCACATCACGATCGGCGAAGTCGGTTGAGACGGCCACCTGCTTCTCCAGTGTTTTCTCCAGCGCAAACATTTTATCTCGTAAAAATGCGGCGCGCTCGTAGTCTTCATTTGCGGCGGCGTTCATCATATCGTTTTTGACGGTTTTGATCAGCGCCGGCGTACGACCGGATAAAAATAAAACGACCTCATCGACAATTTTTTGATATTCCGACGGATCGACGTCCAAACAGCAGGGCGCCAGGCAGATATTCATTTGATGGTTCAGACAGGGCCGCGTCCTGTTTCGAAAATCCCGATGACGGCATTTGCGCAGTTTGAACGTCCGATTGATCATTTTAAGGGTTTTGGCGACGGCCGTTGATGATGCATAGGGACCGAAGTAGAGGTTGCCGTCATTGGTAACTTTGCGGACGATGGATAAATAGGGGTAAGGCTCGCTGATATTCATGCGCAAAGAAGGATAGCGTTTGTCGTCTTTTAAAATAACATTATAGCGCGGACGGTATTTTTTGATCAGGTTGGATTCGAGAATCAGCGCCTCCTTTTCAGAGGCCGTGACAATGGTTTCAAGATCGGCAATATGTTGAATCAGGACACTGGTTTTCAGATCCGGCACTTCTTTTCGACTGAAATACGTGGTTAACCGTCGCCGTAAATGTTTGGCTTTGCCGACATAGATGACCTGCCCTTTCCTGTTTTTCATGAGGTAAACGCCGGGTTTGGACGGGGCCTTTTGAAGCAGGTCCCGGAGCGGTTTCCCATGATCGGTCTGATCGGATATTATGTCCATGATGTGGATGGACCCTGTCTAATAGTCAAATACCAGCATTTTCTGAAGTTGTCGGATTCGGTCGCGGATAGCGGCGGCTTTCTCAAATTCAAGTTCGACGGCTGCCTGACGCATTTCCTTTTCCATTTCTTCAATGCGGTTCGTAATCGCATCTTCGGTCATCTCATACCCCGCAATGGTTTCAGCGACCTTTTCTCCATCCGGTTGCACCAACCCCGGAACGGTTAAATAGGAGGCCGGGATCTCTTTGCGAATGGTTTCCGGCGTAATTCCATGAGCGGTGTTGTATTTCGACTGGATTTTTCGGCGGCGCCCGGTTTCTTCCATCGCCTGGCGCATGGAAGCCGTGATGGTGTCCGCATACATGATCACTTTCCCGTTGACATTGCGGGCGGCGCGGCCGCATGTCTGGATCAAAGACCTGGCGGATCGCAAAAACCCCTCTTTATCGGCGTCGATGATGGCCGCCAGAGAGACTTCCGGAATGTCGAGGCCCTCCCGGAGCAGGTTGATACCGATCAGCACATGGAAAACCCCCATGCGCAGGTCCCGGATAATTTCCATTCGTTCCATTGTCTTAATATCCGAGTGCAGGTAGCGGACGTGAATGCCGATATCCGCATAATAATCCGTCAAATCTTCGGCCATCCGTTTGGTCAGCGTCGTAACCAGCACCCTTTCGTTGCGGACGACGCGCAGTTGGATTTCATTCAACAGATCATCCACCTGATTTTTGGCCGGACGTACTTCGATGACCGGATCCATCAGACCCGTCGGACGGGCGATCTGTTCCACCAGATTCCGTTTCGACTGCGTCAGTTCGTAGTCCGCCGGAGTGGCGGATACATAGATCAGCTGGTGCGCTTTTTCGGCGAATTCATCAAATTTCAGGGGGCGGTTGTCAAGAGCCGAAGGAAGTCTGAAACCGTATCCCACCAGTGTCTCCTTGCGAGAGCGGTCGCCTTTGTACATGGCATTCAGTTGGGGGACGGTGATATGACTTTCATCGATAAAGATCAAAAAGTCTTCCGGATAATAATCCAGGAGCGTCGGCGGCGGTTCCCCCGGATTTCTTCCGGTCAGATGACGCGCGTAGTTTTCGATCCCATTGCAATAACCGATTTCCTGCATCATCTCGAGATCGAAATGGGTTCGCTCCTCGATGCGCTGCGCTTCGATCAATTTATGTTCATCGCGAAAAAAAGCAATGCGTTCTTTCAGCTCGGAAACAATTGTCTCAATGGCGCGTTCACGTGTCTGTCTCAAGGTGACGTAGTGACTGGCCGGGAAAATGGCGGTGCGTGAAATATTCCGCAGGAGATTGCCCCGAAGGGGATCGATTTCCGCCATGCTTTCGATTTCATCACCGAAAAAATCCACCCGGATGGCGCGGTCTTCTTCATATGCCGGGAAGATCTCGACCCGGTCACCCCGCACCCGGAAAACACCGCGAAAAAAATCGACATCGTTGCGTTCGTAGTGCATGGCCACGAGATCGGCCAGCAGTTTATCCCGGGTCAATTCCTGGCCGCTTTCCAATTCGACCCGCATCGCCAGATAGTCTTCCGGTGCACCCAGTCCGTAAATACAGGAGACGCTTGCCACCACGATCACATCGTCTCGGGACAACACCGATCGAGTGGCCGAATGTCGCAATTTGTCGATCATTTCATTGATGGAAGAGTCCTTCTGAATATAGGTATCGCTGGAAGGGATATAGGCTTCCGGTTGGTAGTAGTCGTAATAGCTGACGAAATATTCAACGGCATTTTCCGGAAACAGCGACTTGAACTCATTGTAAAGCTGCGCTGCCAGCGTTTTATTGGGCGCGATGACCAGGGTGGGCTTCTGAACCTGCTCGATGACGTTGGCCATGGTAAAGGTTTTTCCGGAGCCGGTCACCCCCAACAGGACCTGGTGGGGATTGCCGGAACGTATTCCGTCGGCAAGCGCATGGATGGCCTGGGGCTGATCCCCGGCGGGCTTGAAAGGAGAAACGATCTTAAAATCGGACATGGGCGTTTCTGATTATGGTTTTTCCACACGCCATAGGGTACCGTCGGGCCGATCCTCCAGCACGACATTCATGGCGGTGAGTTCGGCCCGAATGCGGTCCGCAGTGGCCCAGTCTTTTGTATTCCGGGCGGTTTCCCGGGCTTTGATCAGCTGCTCGACCCGCGCCGAGTCGATGTCCGCCGTTTGCGTCGCCCGTTCTTTCTGTCGTTGGAAATAGACGTGAGGGGGATCCAAGAAAATTCCCAGGATTCGACCGATTTTCAGCATGTCCACCCGGATGGCCGCCAGTTGTGATGCTGCTGAAACCGCATTTTTTCCGTCTTCCGCATCCAGCAGGCGATTGATGTGACGAACCGCTTCGAAAAGGATGCCGATTCCCTTGGCGGTATTAAAGTCATCATCCATGGCCTCCCGGAATTTTTCCCAAGTGTCGTCACCATGTGGTTCCGGTGCTTCCGGCATGGCCGTCAGGCTCTGATCGAGCCTTTCCAGTGCGCCGTAGAGTTTATCCAGACCGGAAGAAACTTCCGTCATGGTTTTGTCTGAAAAATCGATTGGGTTGCGGTAATGGTGGGATAACAGAAACAACCGGACCACTTCCGGGTGAATGGATTTCAGGACTTCCCGAATGATTTTGAAATTTCCCAGGGATTTGGACATCTTTTCCTGGTTAATATTGACGAAACCATTGTGTACCCAATATGTTGCGAATGGTTTTTCATGGGCCGCCTCGGACTGGGCGATTTCATTTTCATGATGGGGAAAGATCAGGTCCTTGCCGCCGCCATGAATATCGAAGCTCTCTCCCAGAAAGTGTTTGCTCATGGCGGAACACTCGATATGCCAGCCCGGCCGGCCCATACCCCAAGGGCTTTCCCACGCCGGTTCGTCGGGCTTGGCGGATTTCCATAACGCAAAATCAAAAGGATTCTGTTTGCGCTGATCCACATCGATTCTGGCGCCGGCTTCCATATCTTCCAGGCGCCTACCGGACAATTTGCCGTATTGATCAAAGGCGGCAACCCGGAAAAAAACATCTCCGTCGATTGCGTACGCCAGGTCTTTCCGGATCAGGTTGTCGATTACATCGATAATATCGGCGATATGGTCCGTCGCCTTGGGTTCATATGTGGGACGTTCCACATACAGTGCATCCATATCTTCATGGAATTCGGCAATATATTTTTCGGCAAGCGCTGTGGTGGTCAAACCGAGCTGGTTGGCGCGTTGAATGATCTTATCGTCCACATCCGTAAAATTGCGGATATAGGTAACCTCATATCCCTGTGATCTGAAGTACCGGGCAATCACATCGAACACCACCACCGAACGGGCATGACCGATATGGCAGGAATCATACACTGTCGGACCGCAGACATACATGCCCACTTTTCCAGGGCGAACCGGTTCAAAGATTTCCTTCTTGCGCGTGAGTGAATTGTAAATTCGAATGGTCATCATTCTTTCTCTGCAATCGTGTTCTTATT
The DNA here is from genome assembly GCA_041740615.1 of Desulfobacterales bacterium. GTDB lineage: Bacteria > Desulfobacterota > Desulfobacteria > Desulfobacterales > SURF-7 > DYJD01. The sequence goes on along the minus strand of JBGSLR010000098.1, from coordinate 15,106 downwards.
CGGAAAACCCCAAGAGGACCACGCTCATGGCCGCCATGCCCTCCCCAGCGCCGATCATGCCGAGTCCTTCCGTGGTCGTGGCTTTAATATTAATTCTTTCCGGACTGATATGCAACGTCCGTCCCAAATTATTCCGCATGGATTCTCGATAGGGCATCAGTTTCGGCGCCTGGGCGAATACCGTTGAGTCCACGTTGATGATGGAATATCCGTGTTGTCGCGCCATGTCAACCGTTCTGGATAACAGCTTCAGGCTGTCGATATCTTTATATTGGGGATCATCGTCCGGAAAAAAAACGCCGATATCTCCCAAGCCGGCCGCGCCTAAAATAGCGTCGCAGATGGCATGGACCAGGACATCCGCATCCGAGTGCCCCAACAGGCCTTTCTCGAAAGGAATGGTCTCGCCCCCGATGACAAGCTTTCGTCCTTCTACCAGTCTGTGAACATCATAACCGATTCCCACACGCATGACAGGTCTCTCCGGTTGTCTATTTCATAACCGATTGCCGTAATTTTCGTACGGAACTTGGTATCATCCGACACTACCACCGATCGCATTCAGTGTATCGGCCTGTTTTTCCTTTTGTTGGATTTTGATCCAGGAAAAAAACAACTCCACACATTCGGGACAAAGTTGTTTCCCGCTCACTTCCGAAATAATTTGAAGGGCATTTTCCGGTTGCACCGCTTTTCGATAGGGCCGATCGCTGGTCAAGGCATGATACGTATCGGCTACGGCGGTCATGCGGGCCCATAACGGAATTTTGTCTCCCTTCAGTCCGGCCGGATATCCTTTCCCGTCCATGCGTTCATGATGAAATTGGACAATGGAAATGACATTGGCGAGGCTTGGGATCGATTTCAGAATATCGGCGCCGATCACCGGGTGCTGATTGATTTTCAACCGTTCCAGCTGCGTGAGCCGTCCGGGTTTCAAGAGGATATCATCCCGAATACCGATTTTGCCGATGTCATGCATTCTACCGCCCAGCAATGCGTTTTCAATGGTCGTGCGTTCCGCGCCGGCCAATCCGAGCATGCCGGATACAATATGGCCGACATGTTCCGAATGTCCGCGCGTATAGGCATCGCGGGCTTCCAATGCGGCGACCAGACTGGTAATCGTGGCGATTATCAGGGATCGCTCCGTATCGAGACGCTCTTTTTCCTTTAGTAGCAACAGAAACTGGTCCGATAATATTTTTTCTATCAAAATGGACAGTTCGTCCATGTTAAAAGGCTTGACCAGATAGGTGGCAGCGCCGTGCTGAATCATCCGTCGCATATAGCTGGGATTGCTGTTGGCGCTCATCACGACAAAGGGAATGGCGGAGAAGCGCGAATCCGAGTGCAACGTTTCACAGAGTTCAAATCCGTCCATGACCGGCATGTCGAGGTCACTGAGAATCAGGTCCGGTTGGTGATCGGCCAATCGATCCAGCGCGTCCTTGCCGTTTTTGGCGGTGACCACTCTGAATCCGGCCTGGGCGAGACCGGATTCGACCATCTGACGAATGGCCGCCGAATCATCGACCACCAATATCAGTTGTTTGCGTTTAAACCGGGATCGATCCAGAATTCTTTCAATGGTCTCCAGAAGGCAATTTTTGGCATCGGTTTTGGAGATATAGGCGGCCGCACCCACCTGGAAGCCCATATCCACATCCCGATCGGAATCAAAGGAACTGACCACCACCACGGGAATGCCGCAGGTGGATTCCCTGGATTTCAACATCCGGCAGAATTCGATTCCGTTCACCTCGGGCATGTCGATGTCACTGAGAATCAAATCGAATCGATCGGCGCAGACGCGATCAAAGGCGACCTTGCCGTTTTCCGCTTCCGTGATAGCGGCATTCAAGGGCAACAACAGTTGTGATAGACTTTTTCGGATCGCAGCGCTGTCATCGACAATCAGAATGCGCGGTTCGGGCATAGAGGTTCCTCGCATGAATCGTTCGGATAAATGATTCCCGCCGACATTTTCCGTCGGGCAGCCTATGGAACGAATGTCCTGTCGGCTTTCCCCTTAAATATCATTGAATGACATAGGTCAAATGATTTGTTCACGGAAAATCATATTTGACATAATGACGCATTTACCTCAAACTTATCTCGCCGGTGCAATTCGACCGGCCGCCCCCCCAAACCAGAAACGTACCGCTTACTCTTTTAGGTGACGAGGATGTCGGCAAGACCCACATACGAAGAATTGGAAAAAAGAGTCGCCGCGTTGGAACAGGCGGAATTTGATCACCAAGAAGCCCTGGAGGCGCTCAAGGAAAGCAATAACCGATTTCTGCATCTTGCCGCCAACGTCCCTGCGTATTTCGCGTATGTCAATGCAGATACATTGGTGTACGAATTTGTGAATGACGCCTTTGAGAAATCGTTCGGCATCCCACGGGAAAAAATCATCGGCAGCCATATTAAAGATGTTATTGGGGAAGCGAATTATCAATTTGCTTTGGAATTCATTGACATCGTGAGATCGGGGAAGTCGGTTTCTTACCAAAATACCTTTGGCCTGACTTCCGGAAAACGATGGATTCAAGTGAACTATACGCCCGTTACCGACGCCAACGGGAAGGTCGTTTCAATTGTCGTGCTGAGTTATGACATCAGCGACCGCAAGCAGGCTGAGGAGGCGCTGCGGGAAAGCGAGGAAAAATATCGCCTGACGTTTGATTTCAGTCCGGATTCGGTCAACATCAACCGTCTTGAAGACGGGCTTTTCGTGGATATCAACCAGGGATTCACGAAACTGACCGGTTTTACCCGTGAGGATGTGATCGGCAAAACGTCCAAAGAAATCCAAATCTGGCATAATCCGGCAGACCGGCAGAGTTTGGTAACGACTTTGAAAGAGAACGGTTACTGCGAAAACCTCGAAGCGCAGTTCCGGAAGAAAGACGGGAGCCTTACGACCGCGCTCATGTCCGCCGGAGTCATTTCCTTGCAGGACGAACCGCATATCATCTCCATCACGCGCGATATTTCGGAGCGTTTACGCGCGGAGGAAGAGCGAAAGAAACTGCGGGACCAACTCATGCAGGCACAGAAGATGGAGTCCGTCGGACGACTGGCCGGCGGGGTGGCGCATGATTTCAACAACATGCTCATGGCGATCATCGGCAATACCGAAATGGCAATGGCGGAAACCGAGCCCTCCACAGCGCTTCACAAAAAACTTCACGAAATTTTTTCATGCGCGCAACGCTCGGCCGATCTCACCCGTCAACTCCTGGCGTTTGCCCGCAGGCAGACCATCCGACCCAAGGTGCTGGACCTGAACGAACTGATTTCCAGAATGATCACTTTTCTCCATCGTCTCATCGGCGAAGACGTGGATTTGGTCTGGAAACCGGCGATGGCGCTCTGGCCGGTTCACATGGACCCGTCTCAGATAGACCAGATTCTGGTGAACCTTGCCGTCAACGCCCGGGACGCCATTATCGGTGTGGGAAATCTGACGATTGAAACCGAAAATGTTTTTTTCGATGAAACGTACTGTATGATGCACCAGGATGTCATTCCGGGGGAATATGTGTTGCTGGCGGTGAGCGATACCGGCTGCGGTGTGGAAAAAGAAGCCATCGGGCTTCTTTTCGAACCATTCTATACCACCAAGACGGTCGGTAAAGGAACGGGGCTGGGGCTCGCGACCGTCTACGGCATTGTCAAGCAAAACGATGGGTTCATCAACGTCTACAGTGAGCTTGGCCAGGGCACGACCTTCAAAATCTACTTGCCGCGAACCCGAATCCAGGTGGCGACGGAATCCGAGGAGGTGCGGCAAAATCCTGCGCGGGGCGCCGAAACCGTGCTTCTGGTGGAAGACGAACCGCCGATTCTGAAAATCGGCAAGGCGATTTTAGAGCGCTACGGTTACACCGTGTTAGACGCCGGCACACCCGCGGAGGCGCAGGCGCAGGCGCAACAGCACCAAGGACCGATCCACCTGTTGATCACCGATGTGGTGATGCCTCAAATGAACGGCAGAGACTTATTGGAACGGATCGCAGCTTCCCGGCCCGGAATCAAAACCCTGTACATGTCCGGTTATACGTCCGACGTCATCGCCCACCACGGTGTTCTCGGAGAGGGAATTCATTTCCTTCAGAAACCCTTTTCCGTCAAAACCCTTGCCGCCAAAGTCCGCGAGGTTTTAGGTGATTCCGCGGAAAAGTTCCGCGCTTCCGATTGTTGAGGAATACGAACGACCGGAAAAGAGGATGAAAGCGATTTTGGCGTTGGCGAGGACAAATAATCTATCCAGCTATGATGCATCCTGTCTGGATCTTGCAATGAGGGAAGGCTTGCCGAAACGATCCGCTCGTATCCACAATCCAGGTCATCTCCCATGGACCCGGAGCTGGTAGATGCCGCGGCTGGTGGCCACCAGCTGACCGTTGGCGTCCTTGACGTCACCTTCCAGAACATACTCCGATTTGCCGTTGGCGGTGGCCTCTTCTTCGATGCGCCGCACTTCGGATTCGCTCATGGACATCTCGATAAAGGCATCGGTTGCGGCCGGACGCAGGAATCGCAGCGTCATCTCTTTGACCACCGGATAGAACCGGTGGACATCGAAGGTGGTGAGGTAAAGGGCGCCGCCGGGAATCTCGGCCAGGGTGAACAAGGCTCCGGCATACATGGATCCGATGTGGTTGACGTTTCCCTCCAGGGGGACGCTGAGCTTGATGTGTCGTGGTTCGAGAACAAGCGCTCGGAGCCCGATGCGTTCCACAAAGGCGAAGGGCTTTTCGATGAACTGTCGTATCTGGTCATGGGTCAGTGATACCATGGCTCGGTCCTTTCGATCGGTTTTATCCATTCCTTTTCTATACCCGGCCAATACAGCCGGCGCAACTATATACTCCCACGCGCCCTGCCCTTCCAATCAATAGTCCGCGTATTTATTTGACTTAATTTGTTTTTTATAATATTTTCAACCATTCAAAAATGCCGTTTCATCTGAACCAAAATCAAACGGAAAATATCAATGCCACTGACGAAAGCGAAAATTGGTAAAGAATTATACGCCGAGCTCGGTTTTTCGGAGAAAGAATGCCAGGATCTTGTAACGTTATCCATCGAACTGATCAGACAAGACCTCGAAACGGGTGAGGATGCGCTGCTTTCTGGTTTCGGTCAATTCTACGTCAAGGAAACACATCAAAAAAAAGGAGGAAACCCGGTGACAGGAGAGGACCTCATTCTGGACGCCAAGCGTGTGGTGACATTCATATGTTCCGGAATTTTGAGGGACCGGGCGAATGGCAATGGATAGCCAGACCGATACCATCAGTTGCCCTTTCTGTTTGAACTGTGAATTCAAACTCCAACCGGGGAAGGTATCCTGTCGGGTTTGCCTCACCGATTTTGAGATCACGGCTGAAGGCGAATGTATTTTCTTTGATGCGCATAAGTCACCGTTACCCATCAGGGGAATTTTTTGCAAGAAATGCAGGCTATTTCAGTACGGAAAAAAGGATTCTTGCCCCAAATGCGGGGCTGTGATTGTCAGGAAGAAGTGAAGCCGATTCTCGTATCGAACGCCTGGGAATAGATCAATATCTACCTATTTTGTTTTATCCAAAACCCGCCATTGATAAACGGTTGGTCATTTCTTGCCCTTGTCTTTTCCCTGTTTTTTTTGATCCTTACCGCCTGCATTCTTGCCCTTGTGCTTATCTTCTTTCCGGTCTTTTTTTTTGCCGTTGCCGTATTTTTCATATCGTATGTCATGGTCAATCACGCTGAACCGTTGGCCTTTTTCTCTATAGATCATGACTCGGTCGGGCGCGTATCCATGATGTTCCGACATTAATTTTAGGTTCACCTGGTTGATGACATCTTCATCCCTGAGATGGATTTTTTTCCATTCTTTCCGGCTTGGGTGCTTTTTATAATAGCCATAAGCCTTCCCATAGGGAGGTCCATGATACACGGGGACATAGTATATTTCAGGGCTTAATCCATAATGGTAGGTGATATCCATCCAACTCATGTGCCTGAGCCGCATATTTACGATGACCTCCGGCCTTACACGTGCATGTTGGGCTACATGGAACACGACCGGGAGTTCATCTTCAGGTATTCCCCGTTCATGAACAACAACGACCTCTCTTTCCGGAACCTTGTAGTATTCACCGATGGAAAGATTAAAGCCTTCTATGCCTTGATTTCCACCGGTGACGCCCACATTCCATTGGGTTTCGGCAAAACCGGGAGTTGGTATGGGAATAAAGAAGATAGATACGCTCAAGACCCATAAAAATTTACACGCAATGAATAATTCTTTTATTGAAATGCGCATGACGGATTTTCCTTTCTATAAATTATGTAGCAACAACCCGGAGAACACCTCATACTCTTTCCATCGCCCTATGAGGGATAAGAAGTCGCTTTTTTCCCAAGAAAATTTACGTGAAATCTACGTTTAGGGCAGTTGTGTGTCAAGAAAATTGTGAATACAACCAGTTGAACAGGGGGCGCTTTTCAATCCTGAAAATCGAGTATAGATCAGGATAAAGCATACGAATTCTGCATCGATTTTTTTTGGGGGGGGGTAAAAATTGATGATTGGTCGGGACAGCAGGATTTGAACCTGCGATGCCATCTATTATTTCATATAGTTACATTGTCCGCGCACAAAATCCGCACCGAAAACGATAACAAAAAAATATTTACCAGAATAAAAAAAACGGAAGCGTATGGGTCTTATTCCCATGCACTTCCGCCACAATTGCATTTAAATTCAAGAATCTGTAAAATATTACCGGTCGGTTGTTCGATTCGACCACAAAACGACCACGAGATACCACCCCGGATGGAAAAATTAATCTCTATCTGCGGGGGGTATATTGGCAGGTGATTCGTAGTCGGCAGGTCCGCGGTTCGATTCCGCACGTCGCTCCATTGAAATAATTGTATTTCATAGTAAATCCCTCCGATCTACGGATTACCAAAACCACCTCAAAGTATGGCAAAATTTTGGTGGCAAAACCATCTTTTTCATGAAATAAACGTGCGAAGACTTCCCCCTTTTCCCCCCTTCATATAGATGGCGCGGCCAATCCGGGCATGGTGCGGCGACGTATTGCCCGCACAGATTATTAAAAATCTCATCAAAAACTGTTTAACTCTGAAACTGTTCCATCATCCGCTTCAAATTCCCCAAAGCCGACTGCGCGTTCTGCAGGAATCGCGTCATCGATTCCTGCACACGCGGCTCGTCCATACGCTGCAAGACACCGCGGATAATATTCAGGCGGGATTGCTGCAACCACTCGGCGATATCGGGGTGTTTGCTCCATTGATATTCGGCTTTCATACCAATGAGAGTGAGGCGGACGAGGTCGGTGGGGACGTCCATGTGAGGGTTCGGGGGGCAGAGGTTGTTCTTTTCGGCGAGATTGTCGCGGGTCGCCTCAACGTAGGCTGTAATCGCCGCGGCAAACGGGGCGGCTCCGGCGCGAATCGGTTGCAAGGTGATGGTGTCTTCTCCGAAGATCGGGACACCGGGAGACAGACGCAGGCCGGGTGCCGCGCAGTGAATGTGCAGGTGACGAGGGCTCGTTGGGATGGTGCCTCCGTCAAGGATGATTGTGTCGCGCTCAATGCGGCGGATCCTTCCAAGGCGAACGACGTTCCGGATGCTCCGGAGCTGGTCGAGTTCGATCTCGTTGACAGTTGCATATTTGAACATCGTGGGCTCTACGCTTTCATCCAGCGGGAAGAACTGCTTCCGCTCGATGAGTCGCATGACCATATCACTCGGGCTCTCTGCCTGTGCGGCGCACTCCACCATGACGGAGAAGCCTTCAAATGCCAGGTCGCCTGGTTGAAAGGTGATTCGATTGGCAAGCAAGGCGTCCCGTGGGCGGATCCAGCAGATATCGTCTGCAGAAACACCACATTCGAGCAGCCAAAGGCATGCATCGATAGCAGTCTTACCGGCGCCGACGACAACCATGCGCTCCGCCGGCTCCGAAATCTGTGCGAGGGCATTGATCGGCAAGCACAGCACGCCTGGCGCTACATCAAATGGCGGTGGGTAGCTCGCAGGGACGCTGGACTGCAAATAGGTGGCATCGACCCTCTTCTTCCGGACCTTAACTTCATAAGTAATGCCCGAGACCCGCGAAATGAATCGGTCCTCTCCGACATATTCGCTCATCGGAAAGTAGCGCACCTTCCCCGAAGGCAGCAGTCGCTGGTCCATGACTCGCCGGAAGTACCCGACAATTTCGGGGCCACTTGCCCTTTCGTGGTATCCCGCGTTGATGCCGCAGCGATCGATGGCGTCCTCGCCGAGCGACATCGAGTTTACGCCATAGAACGCAGAGGGCTGATGCAACCGGACGAACGGATATGCCTCGTTCCAGTGTCCGCCCGGTGCGTGCCGTCGGTCGACCATGAGTACCTGCGCATCTAAGTGCGTGATCAGGGTGTCCGCGAATGCCATACCAGCAGCGCCGCAACCAATGATGAGATAATCCGTATCTATGGTGTGTGTTTTCATTAAAACTCCATCCTGCCTGTTGTGCTTCGCTAAAATTTAATCGGCCCCCAAATGTAGCTAAAAAACTGTTCCTGAAGTTTTTTTCCAGGAACGCTGCCTGCAACCGGACGAATTATAAGAATCGACAACCTTCACTGGAAGGTCCGAATCAGTAACAAAATTAAAAATGAACAAATACTGACTGGATAAATCAAGGAATAAGCGGTTCCGGCGCTGCATACGACTAACGCCGCCGGAACCTTGCAGAGACCGAACCGAATCCGTAGCAGCCCCAGGTTGTGTTTCTTTATGTTAGTCAGAGCCTTAACATGTTCCGGTTCCTATATTGGGTCTATTGAGGAGTCCAAAATGACCCTGCTTTACCGAGTTCCTGAAATGAGTTCAAAAATTCAATCATATTCTTCTCATTTTTTGACAGATAATCCGGCTCCAGGCGCTCACGGAATAAGGGACCACTGAAAACCTTTGCCCAGACAGTCAATGGCATAATCGCTTCTTCGGATAAAGAGTCGTATTGAGACCAATTTTTTACATGTTCTTCCGACCGGAAGAGATTCATTCGACCTCAGGCAAATCCAAATGAAACTTCCCCTGTGAGAACTTTCGAAAGCGGTACGTTCATATGACCTACGGTCGTTGGTGGATTTATTTCCAGGATTTCTTCATCCTTCATTCGGACTTGAATTGGTTCTCCGCAGTCTAAGCACCGGGCGTCAATGCGGACCTCGGTGCCGGGAAAAAGCCAGCGCACGGCCAGCGATTCCAGGCCTCATTGACCGAACCACTTTTGCTTCTGATCCACCGTGATACCATAATTGGTGGCGGCGTTGTAAAACGGTGCCCATGACTCGATATAGTCCGTGTCACGAATGAGCCAACAGCCGATGGTCGCCTCTGAAGCCTTGCAAAGCAATGCCTTGGCTTCATCCGGATTTACTCCCAAGATATGAGATAACTCCGTATAGTGTGGCGCCCGCCCCGTGTGGATAAAATGTTTAAGGATGGTCGTGTATGTTTCCTGCACTTTTGCGACTTCAGACATCGTTTTCTCCTTTTTGGGGTTGAATCGAGTCTAAGTGTTTTTTTTGATGACACGCGCCTAATAGATTATTTTTCTAATTCGAAACGAAATCAAGAGCGGGTTCTATAGACCCCACGCATTCTCAATAGCAACAAGAGGGTTGCCTCTTCGATTCTCTCCTAGTACTGGCAACCAGTCGGTAATTATTTATAAAACATACCCCTATCCGAAAAAAAACACCGCTCCTGAATCGTATTTCTGTCACAACAGGTTGATTTAAAACACCGGGATCAGAACGTAGCCTTTCTTCTGATACCCGATGGAAGATATCCAGCCATTTTCCACATGATGAATTTCCGGCAATATCGAGTCCGACACAAGACCAAACAAATTGGCTGCGAATAGACACACTTCCAGCCGGATTCCATCCTTGGACATGGCGGTTATGACTTTATCGAATTCCCCGAGCGTCTTTTTTTCTTCCGCTGAAAACCCGTCTCTGTTTTTTGACAGGAGCTTTACCGAAGGGCCCATAAAAATCACCGCGAATTCAGGCTTATCTGCCTTGATGGCTTTATCCGTATATGTATCGTAAATTAATTTGAGGTGGACCATCGCGCTCCCAGGATCTGCGTCCCTGAAATCAAAAATTGCCTTTACGGATTTGACGCCTTCAAGGGATTTATAACCTTCGGCAGAGGCAGTCGCATCAAACATCGACAAAATAAATACCGACAAAAATAAAGATACGATGGTTGATTTCAATATTGGTCTCCGAAGTTTTTCCCATGGATTTTCTTTTGCAAGCATGTTTTATAATCCTTTCCATCGAAAATGTTAGTACCGCTCCAATTGTTCAATCGAAAACGGTCCGTAAATGGTTCCTGCTGCTATTAAATACAATTTTTGCATGAACCGCTATGACAGAATGATGCCCCATTTCCCTATTACGATTACTATGGGATCAAACTATTGAGAACAATATCCCTACAGTTCTTGCCCCATATCCCCTTTATTTTGCTATTCACCCGGTATATTGAATGCGAACCTTGTTAAAAGTTGCTTCGCCTTGAATCGGCATAAATACATGCCGGTTCAATTATAATGGAATTCTTTTCCAGAAAGCCATTATGCCATTTTTCCCAAAGATAAACTGTATCAGCTCCCACCCGTGGTTGCCTTGTTCATCCAATATCCTTTTCAGAAAATCAATTTCCTGATTTGGAATTTCTTCCAAACCACATTCTCCAGCATCGGAACAAAAGTAAATTGTTTTACGGAGTTCCTCTCCTGAGTGTTTCGTAATTTTGTATTCAAATTTTTTCATATCAACGCCTATGGGAAACTTTTTACTTTGATTTTCATTTGGTTATCGGAAAATGATGCACAATTCAAATGCGCCAGGTTATCTCCCAGCCGATCGTAATCCAGAACTGAATTTCTCGTATCGTCATGACGCACCGCTGTTTTCTTTTTTAAAGAAACGGAATGCAGGAATCGTGCAATTGCCTTTTCGAGGGTTTTAAACGTAAATGGTTTCGATAGGACGAAATCGACATGTTCGGATTTTGTTATTCGCGATTCTACCGCGACTGTACAGCCGGTAACCATGATCACCGGTGTATCCGGAGAGGTCTGTTTTATTCGCTTGGCCAGTATATACCCGTCCATCACCGGCATATTCAAATCCGTGGTTACGAGGTCGAAGGGTTTTTCACCAAACAGTCTTAAGGCTTCGAACCCGTTGAAGGCCGTTCTGACTCCATGGCCCATCCTGCGGAGCATCTCCGCCAGGACATCGCGCACCATTTTTTCATCATCTACGACTAAAATTTTTGCCATTTGCCCCCCCCACTATCGTGAGATGTATCGGTATACTGACAAGGAGAACCCAAAGACGATTCTGATACTCCATCACTATTTTCGGGAATGTGGATTTCACATTCGGGAAAAATTTTTACCAGTATCGCGGCTAAAAGATGAGAAGTTTCCGGCCACTCGGCTTTGATCACTATCTTTTTCATTTGCTGCCTCCTGGAAAGATCTTATTTTCTGCATTTAAATGCATAATAAATGATACTTTTTTCATTGCGCCCTTCCGTTCCTTTTGTACTTAATTTGCCATTGACTGTTTTAAGGGATTGAAGCCCGGAACAATCTCCTTGTTTTTTCCGACGAAAGCACATCCTTTTTTCCGCACTTCCACTTCCCCGACTCGATTGGTTAGAGCCCGGAGCTCGGAGGCGAGCATTACGCTCCTATTATCCAAGAGGGAATCCAGGCTATTGGTTTGCATTTCCGTAAGTTCAGCGAATTTCAAACCACGACGTCTTTTTTCCTTACCGGTGAATCGCCCACCTTCTGAAAGGACAAGATTGTCGTAAACAACACTGCATGTAATGCCCGATAGATCATACAAATCATACTGATCACAACCGCTACATACGATATCAATTCGTTCGGAGGCTACTATTTCGCCAGGAATGGGAGTATATTGGAAGGACAGCCCACCTTTCCCGATGTCCATTACCTCCCATGGTATAATGGAGTTAGGAACGAAGATGTACAATGTATCGGGTAGCAGGATGTATCGATGAAACTTTTTTCGTTCGACTGACATTTTCTCCTCTTTATAAGCATATAATGGTTTTGATACCGCAAGTTCTCCCGTTGGAGGTTGCTGATCCATCGGACGTAGCTTATATCCATCCATTAATGGCGTCTTTCGGCCCAGGCTGATATTCTCGCTGTTTTGAATTCCGCGATGTAGCGCTGCTACGCCTCGGTTTTCAAAATAGCTCGGGCCGTTCCCTGGACCAACATTTACCATTTGTGGAGGGACAATATCTTAATCAAAGAATGTGCCAGGCAGGAATATTCCGTCGGAATAGAAAATAAACGAAATGAATTTATATCGTTACGTATACATAATTTCAAAAGGCAGGGGCTTTTGCGACAATATAGATCAGACCGTCGGGCAACCCGAATTAGAACACCTCAACAAAGCAAAAGGTTTGTATTCAAATAGTTAATCATGGCAAACGCCATTTTGGCATAGACCATATTGGAACGTCCGCGTTATTGTCGTAACGTGAAACCATCGGCCAAGAATTCGCAACATGGGAGCTGCTTATTCCCCATACGCGTCCAGTTTTCTTCTGAGGGTGTTGATACTGATCCCGAGGAGTCTGGCGGTTTCGGACTTGTTCCGGTTGGTTTGATCGTAAGCTTTACGGATATACTCCTTTTCCATTTCCTTGAGCGGAACAATCGAATCATGGTCCGATGGTTGCGGAACCCTTAATGGAAAATTTCGGCGCCCGAAATAGCTGGATAAAGAATCCGCGGTTATCGGTTTTCCCTGGGAAAGTCTCGCAGCGGCCTGAACAATAGATCGCAGTTCTCGGATATTCCCCGGATAGTCATAGTTTACGAGTAAATCCATTGCGTTTTCCTCAATGCCGATTTTCCCGGAGGAGTTGACGAATTCTTCCAGGAATCTCTTGATCAGCAACGGTATGTCATCTTTCCGCTCCTTCAAGGGCGGTAAATGTATCCACCCTCCCTTGAGGCGGTAGTACAGATCCTTGCGAAATGTTTTTTTGGCCAACATGCTTTCCAGATCTGAATTGGTGGCCGCAATGTAACGGATATCTACTTTTCGGGCGATGCTGCTTCCCAACTTCATGAATTCGCCATCCTGCAGGGTTCGCAGCAGTTTCCCCTGGAACTCGGCTGGAAGCGAACCGATTTCATCCAGAAATAGGGTCCCCCGGTCCGTTTGTTCCAGGTAGCCGATTCGATCTTTTTCAGCACCGGTAAAGGCGCCCTTTGTGTGGCCGTAAAACTCGGCATCAAACATGTTCCCGGTGAGAGAAGCCATGTTGATGGGCGTAAAGGGGAACTTCGCCCGGCGACTTGCCGCATGGATGGCCTTGGCCAGTAGATCCTTTCCCGTGCCGCTTTCTCCGGTGATCAGGATTGGCGCATCGCCTTGAGCGTGAAGTTCCGCCTCCTTCAGGGCTTTCAAGACATTTGAGGATCTCGTGACAATCGATTTGAATACTTCCGCATGTTGCAATTTCGGCACGGTCTTTGTTCTTCCGAGATCCAGAATAGCGACAAGCTTCTTTCTTTCCAGAGCGCGATCGATGGATGAAACCAGATCCTCTCTTGAAAAAGGTTTTACCAGATAATCATAGGCTCCCTTTTTCAGGCAGTTCATGGCAACTTTGGCCTCATTGATGGCCGTGACCATAATGCACTCCGTGCCCGGGCTGATTCTTTTCAGCATCTCAAGCAGTTCGACTCCGCTGATTTCCGGCATGGTGATATCGATCAAGGCGATATCGAAATTCTCCCCATTCTCGCAGAGAACGACCGCTTTTCGCGGATTTTCCACGAGAGTGATATTTTTATAACCGCTTGTTATCAATCCTCTTTTAGCGCTTTCAAGGAAATCGCGTTCATCGTCGATGATCATGATGCTGCTATTCATTTCGCATCCTTTCCCTAACGAATGAAGATCTTCCCCGCTTCTCTTTTCTCCGGTCCAGATCGGGAATAATCACACGGAACGAGCTGAACTCCCCGACCGCAGAGTCCACCTCGATACGCCCCCCCAATCCAGCAACCAGGTCATGACAGACATATAATCCCAGCCCCGTTCCCTCGGCCGGTGTTTTTGTGGAAAAAAAGGGATCAAAGATGCGACTTATATTTTTTTCATCGATACCACAACCATTGTCTTGCACTTCAATAATGGTATGGTCCCGCCAGGTGCTGCCCGTTACAGCGCTCAACCGTATCCAGGAATCCTCTTTGTCCGCGGCCTGGGCGGCATTGATCAACAGGTTGACCAGTATCTGCTCCAGCGCAACGGGATCGGCGTGGATCCGTCGAAAACCTTTCGGAATGTCCATTGTAAAGGATTTAACCGTTTTCTTGATCTTTTCGCGACACATGGAAACAGCCTTCTCGGCTACCACCGGCACGTCGATCCATTTTTTCTTGCTATTATACTTGGTCCTGGCGAACTCCCCCAGGTTGGAAACAAATGCGCTGATTCTTTCCGAGCCGTGCTCAATATTGGAAAGCAGTCTGAAAACATCATCGCGGAATTCCGGGTAAGACATATGGAATAATTCCAGTTCAGGATATTTCTCGGGATAATTGTCGATGATGTCGATCAATTGTGTGACATATTCTCTTAAGATGGGCAAATTGAACATGATAAAGGCATTGGGATTATTGATTTCATGGGAAATGCTGGATACCAGGACGCCAAGAGAGGCCATTTTCTCGCTCTGAATCAATCGTTTTTCAAACAACTTTTTTTCGGTGATGTCGTTTATCCGATAAATAATCTCGACCGGGTCATCCTTTTTTTGATGCAGCGGATAGAGAAAAACTTTTGTACATATTCAGACGGGTGAACTAGTAAAACTCATCCGATCCATGCCAAATCTGGCTGTTGCTCTTTGAAATAGGCGGATAACGCGTCTACGATCACATTGAATGATGAGATCTTCTTTTTTCGACAGGTCTCTTTT
>JBGSLR010000097.1:0-149094 GCA_041740615.1 Desulfobacterales bacterium | reverse complement strand
TGTCTAGATTTATTTAATATTTTCAATAGGTTGTTTAATAATGATATTGTTTATAAAATTGAGTGGTTATGCGTATAGATGCATGGGCACTCAATTCAATGCATCAAATTCTATGCCATCAAAGATATGCGATTGCCCTGTCACCACACCATGGAAATATTGCCATCCTGGAACAAATCTGTTATGAAGGATCGATTATGACGTTTTGCCGCCGGCGGGCGGCGACCGGCACATTTCCCCGAAAAGTCAACCCGTACGAGGACGCCCATGCGCAATATCAATCTGAATGACGCAACCATCGAATACGAGGGTAGATGGCTCACGGTCAATGACCTCACCATGGAAATTCAAAAAAAAATCGATTCCGGTGAAATGAAATTCGCAGTGTTGGCCGCAGCCCTGGAAGACCTGAACAAGGCGATGGAAGATTCCCAGACCCTTTCCATCAAGTTGATTCTTGATAAAGCCGAATACGAAGCCTTACGGGAGCGGGGCCAAGCTGATGATCGGGAATGCATCCGCAAGGCAATCGACGCCTTTATCGGAAAGAGCGGCGGCGTCAAAGATTCCTTTGCCGAAACCATCGCCTATGGACCACCCCTCCGAAAATTAAAAAAGAAAGCCAAAATCAAATGCGCCGGGTGCGGCAAACCCATTGAGGTCTCTCTGGATCAGGAGGAAAGCGAAATCCATTGCAGCCATTGCGGCGCAAGAGGCCTTCTGAAACCACGCCAGATGGAATGAAGCAATCTGTTCGGGCAAGAATTGGGGTTATCGATACCAACCACGACCGATGCCGGGAAAAATCTGCCGCTACCCTCGGGTCCGAGCGGACAGCACCGACTGAATTTTCCCGACGACTTCCGCCGTCACCTGAGCGGTATTTTCCAATTTAGAGGCCGACGTCATGGCATCCACGTCTTTCAAATCCGGGGACCATTCCTCATCGCCGGCGGTGGCCAGAACCACCAGGCGATCCTTTGCCGGAACCGCATCCATGAACTTCAGGACCTCGGGACTTAAAGTCCAGGCCATACAGGTATTGACAATGACAACCGCAGCATAATCCTCGGCGTTTTCATCCTTCAAATTCGTGACGTCGATCACCTTGATATATATCCGGTCGTTCTTCAATGCGTCGATGACACCGTCCACGACGGCGGTCTTGAAATCGCTATATTCCGTCGCAATCAGCACGCTGTGCTCGAACTGAGCCATATCGCCGATTTCGACGGTCTTGACCGTCCGGAGCGTGCATCCGGACACAACCACAACCATCCATGCCAACACAACGGCAGTCGTCACCCGATTCTTCATTGTTCCATGCTCCTTCCTTTGCGGTTCCCGTATTATTCCCGGACGATACCTTACGATAGGGTATGCATACCCGATATGATCAAGGAATGCAACCGCTTCCCGACACCCGCGCGACAGTCCTATCTACATTAACATACTGTATTTGTTATTTTCTTGACACAAAAGGAATATATGATATGTGTCGAATTCAACAGCCCGTTTCCATGATCCCTGTGTTATCAGGCCCCACCTCATGCAAGGAGGACGACATGGTAAAAAATTTCAAATGCTGGCCGCAACAATGGCCCCGCAGCCTCAATTACCCCGACAGACCGGTCCATACCTTTCTGGAACAAACCGCCGCCCGTGTGCCCAACCGGATCGCCATTCACTTCGGTGGTATGGTGCTCACCTACGCCGAGCTGAAGAACCTGACCGATCGGTTCGCCACCGCCCTCTTCGGGCTGGGGATTGAAAAAGGAGAACGGGTGGCTATCCACCTGCCCAATTGCCCTCAGTTCGCTATCGCTTATTATGCAGTTTTGAAAATCGGTGCGGTCTTTACCCCATTGAGTCCCCTGCTCGCTCCCCGGGAAATCATCCATCAATTGAACGACGCAGGCGCCGCCAATTTGATCACATTGGATCTTCTGCATCCCGGAATCGAAACCGTCATACCGCAAACTGAGGTGCGAAGGGTCATCTCCACCAGCATTGGAGACTGTTACAACGCCATCATCGCCCCCCTTAAACCCATTGGCAAACTGACGGTTCCCAACACGCTGGATATGGTAGAGCTGATTCGCAACCATCAACCCACCCCCCCGGAAATCGATATCGACGTACATACCGATCTAGCCCATCTGGCATACACCGGCGGCACCACCGGTGTCTCCAAGGGAGTCATGCTGACCCATCGAAATGTAGTGGCCAATACCAGTCAGTTCGGTTGCTGGATGAACGGCGCCCGACTGGAAGAACGTGACGGCATTGTTGAACCCGTTTTCCCGGAAGGGGTCGATCCGATAAAAGACAGGATGGTCGCCCGGGACCGGGAAACCACTCTGGTGGTGGTACCCTGGTTTCACGCCATGGGAACGGTGGGATACTTGAACAATCTGGTTTCAGGAGGAACCACCATGGTGGTTTTTCCACGTTTTGACCCCGTGGAATATATTGAGGGTATTCGAAAATTTTCCGCCACCACGCTGGGCGGGGCCCCCCAATTATATCTGCCTCTGGTCAATTTACCCAATTTCAAGACCTATGATCTATCCGGTATAAAATTTGCTGCATCCGGAGCCGCTCCATTACCGGTCTCTGTCTTGAAAACCCTTCAGGAGGCATTTAACGGCGGCATTGTACTAGAAGCATACGGCCTCACCGAATGCACCATGGGCGCCATCAGCAATCCACCTGACATCGCCCTGACCAGACCAGGATCCGTGGGGTTGCCGGTTTTCGATACCGAATGCAAGGTGGTCGATCCGGAAACCGGCAAGGATCTGCCCCCAGGCACTGAAGGCGAAATCTGCATTAAAGGCCCCCAGGTGATGGTCGGATATTGGAAACGTCCCGAAGCAACGGCCGAGGTCCTGAAAGACGGCTGGCTGTATACCGGAGATATCGGCAGGGAGGATGAAGACGGTTATTTTTTCATCACCGACCGTAAAAAGGACCTGATCCTTTATAAAGGATACAACGTTTATCCGCGGGAAATCGAAGAGGTGTTGTACCTCCATCCGGCTGTGGAGGTCTGCGCGGTCGTCGGCAAGCCGGATGAACAGGCCGGAGAAATGCCCGTTGCCTTTGTTCAACTCAAAGCAGGCCAAAAAACGACGGTCGAGGATCTGATGATTCATACCAATTCCCAGGTGGCCGCTTATAAAAAACTGAAAGTCATCAAATTCGTGGATATGATACCGGTCTCCGCGGCAGGTAAAGTTTTGAAAAGACAACTTCGTGAGCAGCTGATGGATTGAGTTGTCGACAGAAGCAGGTTAGCCATTGCCGGGGCGACGGCGAACGGACAAAAAAAAACGAGTTGCCGTGGTCGGCGCTTTGACGGCGCCGACCCCCGGCGAACTCCTGTCAATGCAAGACGTGCGAACAAATCCAATGGATCGAATTTGTCCGCCGATATGACGATGATACGTCACGGAATAATAGAGGCACGAACTTCAGAAGGGCTGCGGAATCCTCAGGATGATTTCTTGGCGGCATACCCGTCGGCATACCATCCGCCGCCCTTGAGTGTAAAGGTGCATTGGGATATGATTTTTTTCGCTTTCTGTCGACACTCCGGACATTCGATTTCTTCGGTTCCGATACTGACCAGCCTTTCCGTAATCGTCCCGTGGGGACATTCAAACTCATATACCGGCATGATCGCTTTCCTCCTGTAATATACTGACCGAATCCAGACAAATGGACTCGACACCCTGCTTTGATGGAATCGGATCGGCAATGGTTGAGATCCGCTGTCCATCAAGCTGGCATATATACAATTCCTTGTTCCGAAGATCAAGAACGTTTTTCAAAAAACCGTCTGGATGGAAAAGACGAACGGCTTGTCCATCGAAAAGTGAACCTGAAACCTGGTTTTCAGATCATGTATGAAATATCGGCGCTGTTCCCGGTTGTATTTGTGGGCGTCCGATACGGCCCCATAGATATTGCCGACGTAAAAGCCCATCCCCACCAAACTGATCAACCCGCCGAGGGCGTACAACTCATGGTCGAACGATTCGTATGCCGCCACACCGAATGCGGTGTTGACGATGAGAGCGGTCACGGCATCCTGATAGCGTCGGCAATACAGCTGCCCCCCGCCCGGGATGATCGACAAGCTCCCGGCCACCCAGGGATTTTTAGCCGGGATCCTCTCTGCGCGATGAAATTCCGCTTCCAATAGATCCAACTTGTAGATACTGCGGTTTGACGGGCCGATTTTGTCGAAATAGGTTCGCGCAGCCGCAAACGAATCAAAGGGCATGTGGATGCCTTCGGCCCACAGGTCCTCCAGGTGAATCCAGCCCAATGCATAGCGGGCCGCGTCCTTCTCATTGGGATCGTCGGTGATCACCGCCAGATTGTTCAGGGTCGTTACGGCGGAAGGGGCCTGATCCAGGCGCAGGTAGCATTGGCTGAGCATATAATAGGAGGAAAAATACGGTCCGCTGAAATCCGCCTGGTCGACCATCCGTCGAAAGGATCGGATGGCCATGCGATAGTCATGGGCGCGGTAATGGGAAATCCCGATCCGATAGAGAGCCTCTTGGGCGCGCGGGTCATCGGGGAAAAAATGGAGGAAGCGCCGGAATTCCGCGCTTGCCTGTGAATAGTCATGGTCCTCGAACAGGGTTTGGGCATAGCGAAACTGATCATCTGCCTGGATGGAAATGGCTCTCGAGGAGGGAACGGAGACCCCAAGCAGGAATACAATCAGCAGCAGGATGGTGCGAAACCGATCAGGGAAAATCCGGCGCATGGGTATCCTTTTGTTGCGAACCGCGATCGGGCAGCCAGAAATCGTTGTTTTCGACGGGATCCAAACTGAATATCGTCCCCCCTGTCCGCACCGAGCCGGTATGAGCGAGTTCGTCCCGTCCGCAACGCATCAACCGGTCACTGGTCATGATCCATCCCATGACGACGCCGTGTTTGTGAAAGGCGTCTAGTGAATACCGAGAACAGGAGGGCGTCATGGGACAACGATCCCCATCCACCGCGGAAATATAGTTTCGAAACAGCATCAACGGGCAAAGCAACCCGCCGGCCCATTCGGATTCCGTTTCCTTGGCGCCGGCATTTTCATGAGACCACGCCCTTTCCGCCGACACGGTCGCCATCAGCACCACCAACAGCAACCCTGCAACCCTGCTCATTTGTCGTTTCCCGTCCACTTTTCGGTTCGTCCCATTGGAATATCAATGGATCCCAATCCACCATTCGCAATTCGTAATTCCGAATTCGTAATTGTTTTATCGCTGCGTCACCCGCAGCACTTCCGCGATACTGGTCACGCCTCGCAGCACCTTTGTGATGCCGTCCCCGCGAAGACTTATCATCCCTTGCAGCACGGCTTCTTGCTTGATCAGGTTCGAATCGAAGGTTTCCAGAACCAGCTTTTTCATACGGGCATCCATAATCAAGATTTCGGTGATGCTGATCCGACCCCGATAGCCGGTATGAAAACATTTCTCGCAACCTTTTGCGCGGAAAATCGTCCCTTGGCGCGCCTGTTCCGCATCGACACCGATGCTCTTCAAGGCGGCTTCGTCAGGCATGTATGGTTCCCGGCAATCGGTGCAGAGCACCCGCACCAACCGTTGGGCCACGACGGCGATCACCGAAGAAGAAATCAGGAACGGTTCGATGCCGATATCCACCAACCGGGTAATGGCGCTGGCGGAATCGTTGGTATGCAGCGTCGAGAATACCAGATGGCCGGTCAAGGCGGACTGGACCGCAATGTCGGCGGTTTCCTTGTCACGGATTTCACCCACCAGCATGACATCCGGGTCCTGCCGCATGATGGACCGAAGTCCCCGGGCGAATGTCAGTCCGATCTTGGGACTGACCTGAATCTGACCGATGCCCTGAATCTGATATTCAACCGGGTCTTCAATGGTGATGATATTGATATCCGGTTTGTTGATGGTGGACAAAATAGCGTACAATGTCGTCGTCTTGCCGCTACCCGTAGGTCCGGTGATCAGGATGATGCCGTTGGGGGCGGTAATCAGGTCTTTGATCCGTTCCAATTTGTCCGGTTCAAACCCGATGTCCGTCAATGCCAGAAGAGCACTGGTCTTGTTCAGCAGACGCAGCACGACACGCTCCCCGAATGAAATCGGAATGGTGGACACCCGAATATCGATTACCTGGTCTCCCTTGCGGACTTCGATTCGGCCGTCTTGGGGCAATCGTTTTTCGGCGATATTCATCCGGGCCATCACCTTGATTCTGGAAATCAGCGCCGCCTGAATCCATTTGGGTGGTCTCAACAGGTCATACAAAATCCCGTCCACCCGGTAACGGACCTTGAAGCTGTCTTGATAGGGCTCTACATGAATGTCGCTGGCTCCGGCCTTGATCGATTGGGAGATGATATGGTTGACCAGTTTGATGATCGGGGCGTCGCTGGTGTCGTCCAGAAGATCGGCTGTTTCTTCGATGGCGTCGATGATGGTGCTGCCGTTCTCCTCCATATCTTGGACCAACTGCTGGGCGGAACCCGATCCATGGTCGAAAGACAGGTTGATGGATGTTAAAATGGCTTCCCGGGTGGACAGAACCAATTGATGCGTTTCAACGCCGAGAATACGGATCAGGTCATCCACGGGCTGAAAATTGGTAGGGTTGTTGATGGCGATCAGACAGCTTCTGGATGCAGACCCATTTTGATCGGCAGCTGTCTGGTCTTCTTTTCCGGGCAATGGTGCATTCCCCTGCATGGGCACCATGACATTCTTTTTCAGAAACTGGATCGACACCAGGTGGGTCAGATCCGGTCGAATATTGCCGATGGCCAACTCGGGAACAAAAGGGATGTTGTATTGAACGCTATAGGCTTCCAACAACTGCCGTTCGGTCAAAATCTTCATCTCGACCAATATATCTCCGAGGCATTCCCCGCCGGTGCTTTTCTCCGCCAGGGCCTTCTGGTAGATCTCTTCCGAAACCCCGAAATACTGCTGCAAGATTTGTTGAAATGATTTATTCATGCGTCTCTGTCATGATCGTGCTTGAAGGCCCTATTCATTGATCTCCTCGGAGTCGGTCTCCATTTTCAAAAGGCCCGTCTCTCCCTGATACAGCTTGATGTTGCCCTCTTTCATAACCTTATTGATCTCGTCCTTTTTCCGATCGCTGACGTCATCGATTTCAGCCGGATTTCGAATCACGTGAGGGGTCAGGAAGAAATACAGATTGGTCTTTTCGTTGGAGTCGGATATGGATTTGAACAACCAACCCAGCATGGGGATATCCCCGAGACAGGGAATTGTCGATTTGGACTTGGTCAAACTGTCGTCGATGAGCCCGCCGATCACCACCGTGTTCTGGTCGTTGACGATCACGGTGGTTTCCACCGTCCGTTTGAAAGTGACCGGTGTGGTCTGGCCTTCCGGCAGCGTTGAAATGGCGGCCGTATCCAGTTTGGTGATTTCCAGGGAAATGTTGAGGCGCACCAGTTTGTCCTTGCTCACCTGGGGAGTGACTTTCAAAATATTTCCCACATCCTTGTATTCGTAGTTATTATAGATCTGCTCCACGGCAGTGGAAGTGGTCCCGGTCTTGGTCAGGAACGGCACATTGCGCCCCACATTGATGGTGGCCTCCTGGTTGTCGGTGGTGACGATCTGGGGGGTGGAAAGGATATGAATTCCCTGTTCGTTTTTGGCCGCCTGAACCAAGGCGGCGATTGTCGGGAATTTCACCCCGTTCAGTTCAATGCCCTCGCCGAATACACCCATGGACAGCCCTGCCGGAAGCGCCCCGGTGGCCGCTGTTTGCGCGATTTTCGAGTACGGCGTTTCCGTGCTGCCGCTGAATCCGCCGCCCACTACGCCGTCTTTGCCTTTATACTTGGCCTGACCGGCGGCCATCCATTCCGTTCCGAGAGCAAAGCCTTTTTGCACATCTACTTCCATCATCAGGCACTCGATATACACCATGGAACGGGGGATATCGAGTTTTTTTATGATCTCCTCCAGGGCCAGGTAGTCATCCTTGTCCGCCATGATGATCAGGCTGTTGGTGGCCTTGTCTGCCGCGATTTTGGTCTTTTCGGAAACAACTGGCTGCGTGACCTTGCCGCCCTGGGCGGCGCTCGCGGTTTCCGGCCCCTTGGAAGGCAGCATCAGTAACACTTTGGCCATATCTTCGGCCACGGCGTGCTCAAGGTAATACACATGTATGTTTTCCTTGCCCCGGGGCACTTCCCGATCCAACAGCGAGATCAGTTTTTTCGCCCGCAGGGTATCTACTTCGCTGGCCAGTAAAACGATGGTATTGGTTCGATCATCCGCGACGAATTTGGTGGTGTCGGAAGTGGGCGCGGTGGGCGGCATTCTGGCGCCTCCCCGCACCTCCTCCTTGAAAATCGTTTCCAGAATTTTCACCAGCTTGACGGCATCGGCCGATTCCAGGGGGATAATCGAAATCTCACGACCGATCCCGGTGACATCGATTGCGCCGATGATACGCAGCAACCGATTGATATTCGAATGGGTGTCGGTCATGATCAGCATATTGGTCTGTGGATAGGAAAGCATGACACTGTTTTTGGAGATCAACGGAGCCAGCAGGCGCTTCACCTCCTCGGCGCCGGCATATCTCAGCGGGACGATCTGGGTGATAATTTTGTCGTCCATTTCCCGGCCGGATTCCTTCAACAGGGTGTCGATATTCTTTGTCCGCGCATCCGGTGCTGGAATGATCTTGATGATTTCTCCGGCTTTCACGGTTGCAAATCCATGAACATCCAGCACCGACTCAAAAACCTTGTAGGCTTCTTTCTCGGTGATTTTGGAGGGCGAGATAATCGTCACCTTACCCTTGACGCGTTCATCCACCACGAAATTCTTGCCGGTCAACTCGCTGATGAATTTAATGAAAACCTGAATATCCACATTATTGAAATCGATGGACACGAATCGTTTGGATGGATCTGTCGGACTTTTGGCGGTCTCCGGCTTGGCCTGGGGGGTTTTCGCCGGAGCGGTTTGCGCCGCGGTCTGGGCCCAAAGACCCGTTGAAGAGGCCAGCAGCCAAGTCATGATGAGGGCGGCCAGCAGCAACCGTCTCTTGCCGATCGTATACAGTGCAGTCATAAGGTTATCCCGATTTCCGTATATTCCATACCGTTG
This sequence comes from Desulfobacterales bacterium, assembly GCA_041740615.1. Classification (GTDB taxonomy): domain Bacteria; phylum Desulfobacterota; class Desulfobacteria; order Desulfobacterales; family SURF-7; genus DYJD01. The sequence continues at coordinate 139,924 of JBGSLR010000097.1, read as the reverse complement.
CAGGTTTATGTCATTTCACCCGGCACCCGGCCGCAAAAACCGGCCCGCCGAAAATCTCTTCCCGTCCTATTTGATCATGTACTCGATGGACCTTGGCCGTCCCTGGCGTTTGATATCCAGTTTTAAACCGGAGGATGATCGGATGCTTTCATAAAATTTCAAGGCGTCATCCACGGATTCGATCTTCTGACCGTCCACCCCGGTGATGACATCGCCGTTGCGCAGCCCCATTTTTCGGAAAATCGATTGGGGATTGACGCTGCTCAGCATCAGACCATCGGGTTGGCCGTTTTCGAAATAGGGGCGCACCTTGACCTGGCCCATCAATTCGGTTACGTTTTCCATGGCCGCATCGATTTGGGAACGCATCAGGGTGATTCGCTGGGTGACGGGGCTGGAAGAAATGGGCGGACGAGCGGCGTACTGTTGCCCTCCGGCCATTCCGGCGCCGGCTTTTTCTTCCATGGACAGGATTTCATCGCGCCCATTGACCGTGAGAACCACCTTTTCCCGCAGGATTAATTTCAGAACCGCGTTCTGGATGGTGTCACCTTCCCGATACAAATCCTGCCTGCGCTCCTTGGTGTCTTCGATGACGGCATAGGCACCCTTTTCCTTGTCACGGGTGACCGTCCCCCACAGCTTGAGACTCAACTCGGTTTGCTGCAACCCTTCGAGATCCACTTTCAGGGTTTCTTTCTCCGTCGCCTTCTGTGTTTGAAACAGATTTCTGCGGGTGATCGCGGCATACGCCGCCAGTGGTTGGACAACATCATTGGCGGTTGGTGTCTGAACGTCGACGGATGTCGCAATCGGTTCCACCGCCGCCGGGAAAATCGTTACCATACGGTAGCACCCCTTGACCCCGAAAAAGGACAGCCAGGTGATGAAGAACAGATTGATGATGGTAAAAACGGTGTTCATGTTGACAGCGACTGCCATTGGACTTCCACTTCTCCCTTATCGCAGTGAAAATTTCGGATTTTTAGGGGTTCCGTCAATACGGAAAGCAATACTTTTTTTCCCCGTGTTTTTCAATAGCGCATCCAGCGGCAGCTTGTGACGCAGTTTATCCAGCAACAAAGGCTGGGGAAGCGCTTCTCCCGATAGATTCAGGAGGCTGTTGTCCGCCGGATTTCGGATCACGATAGACCCCGTGATGCTGCCATCCACATCGGCACCCTTGGTTTTGAACCGGTCGATGGTCAATCGATTGTTGGTCAAGGTCAGACCGGCCTCGATTTCATTAAACGCCAATTGGTCGATCCCATAATAAGGATCGACGAACTCGATACCAGCGCCGGTCAGACGCACATTCGCCTGGGCGGATCGATCCGTCGCCCCGTCCAGAGCCAACAGGATGCTGCCACCGAGTTTCCCGGACAGGTCATGGGGAATCCATTTTTTCAGTGACGTCATATCCTGCAGCTGAATATCGTTCAGGCGCGCCTCGGCCGAAAATCGCCCTGACTTTTCCCGGGAAATCACAGCATCGCCCGAAATACTGCCTTCATACGCCTGGCACTGAAAAACGAGCGGAATTTCCTTTCCCAAAATCGTTCGCCAGCCCAATGATAATGTGAGTTTTTTGGCATCCAGCACGACCTGACTTTGATAATACAGGCTTACATTTCGAAAGGTCACCCCCGGCGGAAAGGCCGGACGCACATCGCCGATCTCCACATCCATTCCCGGCGCCTTTTGACGCAAATAAGCGCCGACATGGTTTTTGACCTCTTCGGCCGGGAACAGATAGTAAGCGAAGAATACGATCGATAAAATACTATACCCGGCATATAAAAGGACGACCTTCGTTCTACTCATATTTCATTCACAGCGTTTTGTACGCCGCTGCTCACGACTCAAAGGTTTCAACCTGCAGCACCACGACCAAAGCGGCGTCCTGTTTGTCTTTTTTGGTGATCGATAGGCGTTTGACACTCACCATCTTACCGGAAGTCTCAACGCCGTATAAAAAATTCGTCAACTGTTCGACCGATATGCTTCGCAGTTCCATTTCCACGGTCGACTTTTTCAAATTACTATTGGGGGTGTTGGAGGTCGACGGCTTCATATAGCTGATTTTATCCTTGACGCCGACACTCCCGGATAACTTATCGAGAAAGGAAAAAAGGGTAAACCCCTTTTCCCGCGAAGCGATGCGCCGAGAGGACCGTTCGGTTTCCCGCCTCAACCCATCGTATTCCTTCTTCAATGTAAGGACCTCGTTCAAGACCGCGATCTTTCCGTGCAACGCCTTCCCCATCCGCTCTCGTTTTGTAAAAATCGGCGCCACGAGCACTTGGAAGACAAGCAGCAGCAAAATAATACCGGCCGCCGCATAAACGGCCATCTGCTCCCGACGGCTCAGTTTCCTCTCGATATACAGTTTCACTTTCCTGATCATAACCAATGCATTGCCTGCGCATGGAGCGCCCGAAAACAAATCATAACTGAATTTTCAGCTTGAACACCACCCGGTTCCCCGATCGATCCTGATTGGCCGAACTGATGGTCACGGAAGTGAACAATTCACTTTTTTCCAGAACGCCTTTGATGTCATCCACCATATTGAAAGTGGCGGTATCACCGGTCAGCAGGACATTGTCCGGACCGATGACCAGCTGGGTCAGATCGACATCGATCCGATCCGGAATTCGACTGCTGATATCGTTCAGTATATCAATGGCGCGAACCGTCCGCGCCGCATCACCGGATAAAGAGGAGGTCTCTCGAACCGCCTTTATTTCCGCCCGCATCTGTTGAACCGGATCGACGATGCGGGTCACCTGAGGAAAGGTGGACCTGAAAATCGCCTCGATGCGGCCGTTCATTTCGTCGATCCGTTTGCCCATGACGTGAAAATCAAAAAGCAGATTGGCGAAAGCCGCTACCAGCACCGCGCCTGCCAGAAAGGCAATCTGCAGGATATTTTTTTTATACGTCACCCATTGCTTCATGGCAGTGAAAGGTCGGACGCCGAAATTGAACCCCGGGGCGTTCAGTTCCTTACTGAGGGCCAGCGCAAGGGCATTGTCCATCAACAAGGGTCGCCAGGAAGCATCCGGCGGTTTAATAAAGCCCAAGCCCGCGTCTTGAATCAGATTGACCTTTTTTACGGGGATCGAAAGCAGGCGAGCGAGGTCCTCCGTAAAATCGCCCGGCATCGCCCCCATTCCGGTAATATACAGCTCCCCCGGAACAAAGACGATCCCCAATATTTCTTCGGCCGCCGGCAACGTGCGCCGGATATGGGTGCCGAGCATCTCCATGCGACGAGGACCGTCATCGTCCAGCCCAAAGCCCCGAATCAGACAGATCCGGCCGCTATGCACGGCAAACAGGGTTCCCCTGCGCGGCTCCATGTCGATCATCAGAAATTGTTCCGGGATGTCCGGCAGGCGATTCAAACAATGGGCCGTATCATGGCCGCTCACGGCGATGGTATCTGCTTCAATTCCGGCGGCGGACAACCGCGTCCGGAGAGAATTCCACAGGGATTTTTCCACGGTCGCCGTCAGCAGCGCGATATGACCGGTCGGTTGCGGCAGATCCAGGACATGGAAATCGGTCACGGCGTCATCAATGGGAAACGGTAGGCTGGGCTCCAATTCGAACGGCAGGATTTGCTTGATCTTTTTTGTTTCCTTGAAAGGCACGCTCAGATTCCGGAAGGACATCTGGTCTGCGGAAAACGCCACCATGCAGACACTGCCGGCCGGGTCTATATCCGCAACGATGGTTTTAAGTGCTTCGACGGTCTTGTCTTCCGCTTCCGGCAAATCCGCAAGCATCACACAGGCATGGGATTCGACTTCGAGGCCTTTCATGCCGCTCGCAATCAATACCGCCGAAACCCTATCCTGCTTGATATCGATACCAAAAAATTTTCTACTCATAAGAACATTCGAATCATTGCATCCAAGTCGTTTCCCCGACATTCGCCGGGATCACGGGAACATTCCCTAGGCCGAGCCTGTCAATCTATCGGCTGCTTGTTCACATCCGATGTTCTTTTGGTTCGAAAACCGTTACGGCAATCCAACTCAAATCGCTTGACGGAGGCGCACTTCCACAACCGGCGAAATAAGCTATAATCTATTCCATCTCCCAACTCAAGACCCGGCATCGCCATTTACCTGTTTTTTTATCTTTTTCCCGTTGAACGACGGCGAGGATCGATTGCTTGACGCCATGCAGTTCAGCGGATGCCGCAATCCGGAAGCAATCACTCTGAACGGTAATGAGTTCGGGTTCGATGGTCACATCGCCGAGGCCCGGGGCGCTCCGATACCAGTTTGGATTGCTGAGATCATGAACAAACGTCCCATTGGACATCTCATCACGATAGTCGACGATTTCTTTTGCAAGACTCGGATTCTCGCCATCCGGCAGAATAGCGGCGATCACCGGCAGCGATGCCGTATTGATATTGATTTTCCCGGGGAACGTATATTTCTGGCCATCCTGCTCGACCATCCCGTAAACGGTCAGATAGTCCCAGATCAACTCCGAATTCCCTATGGCATCCAAGAGCTTCCGCACCCCTTTGACCAGCAACAATTCCGAAATGTCGCGCATGGGGCCGTTTTGACAGTGATATGGTGTTTCCAGATCCTGGTAATAGTCCGATTCCGCCCCGCTCGCGCCGGTGATGGCGTCGTCATCCCCTGAATCCAGCCAATCTTTCATGGAATCGACAATGGCCATGGGACTGGTATCGTCGTCATTCAGCCCTTCCATGGGCCGTATAAACCGCAGGAAACGAAGCCACATCTGGAATTGGGGATTGTTCGGCGTCTGGCCTTCCGGAAAGTTGACCAGGGCGTTTACCTGTATCCGACTGAGTTCATCACTGATCGTCAGGGTCAGGGCACCTTCTTCGAAAGGAATTTCCTGAACGGCTTGACTGGTAATGGTAGGATCGGCCCATTCTTCCTGCAGGGAGTCCACGTTTTCGGATTCGTTCCTGTCCTTGACCAGCAGCGCCATGCCCACCTGTACCGCGGATGAAGCCATATGGGTAAGAGCGATCCTGTTTTGAACGATCCCGGTCAATTCCACGGCCGATCCGACCTTTCGATTCAATTCCATGACCGTCGTCATCAACAGGACGATGATCGTCATCGTGATCAGGACGGCAATTCCTCGACGGTCTAAAACGGTTGGCAGCGGCTTCACCTACGGTGTCGTCTCCCTCTTCAAGCGCCGGACCGGCAACGCCACCATCGTTTCAAACGAATAGGCAATCGATTCGTTTTCAATTTCAAGAACAATACGAACCGCAACCGGTGTGGCATTGCCGGTTTCCTCGGCATCCGAGTCCCAGGTTTCATGCTCCGACCCGGTCTCATCATAGAAAAAAAACTGTAACGATTTGACGTTACGACACAAGATCGGATCATTTCTCGGCAATTCCGGCGACGCCTCGAGGACATTGCAATCCGAGCGCCGCAACGGTGATTGCCCATCATCGGTTCCATCGACATAATAGGTAATTTCCCCGATTCCTCCGGACAGACGACTGGAAAAGGGGAGATGCGCTCCGCTTGCGAATCGCAATTTGAACCGGGCGCCCTCGCCCGGAGTATCCATCTGCTCGCAAACCAGCCGGTATGGATCCGGAGGCGTTATTCCCTCCGGCGGTTTGTACATCTGGCCGTCTGTGATGTGGATATTCATAAGATCCGACATGATTCGGGAAAAACAACCCTGGGCCATCTCATAGGCCCGCAGGTGCCCCTCCACCGCCTCGGTATTGGAAAACAGGACCTGAAACGACCCGAAGATCGTCACCATGATGACACCGAGGATGAATACGGCCAACAATACCTCGATGAGCGTAAAGCCCGACGCCTGTTCCGTTCGCTTTTTTTTCACCTGGTGCTGGCCTTTCCGAAAGCCGCCGGACCAAGGATCGGCGGAATCCGTCAAAAGGGATTACGGTGCTAAAAAACAATAGCTTCTCAGGGAGTACGAACTCTCCCCGGCATTCAAGGAAACGGTGACATCGATTCGTTTCAGGTCTCTTGCGACAGCACCGAGCGTTTCCGATTCCACCGGTTGAACGGTATACTGAAAACGATATCCGACGAATCGGTCGCCGAAATCCCCGCTGTCTTCTTCCCGCCCCTCGTTCAGGCCGGTTTCGATCTGGGCCATTTTCTGCTCCGCCAGCAAAGGCGCAACCGTATAGAACTGCGTACTGTTGGCCATCACGACGGTTTGGGAATGCACGTGAAAAACGGCGGTCAAAGCGATGGCGATAATGGCCAGGGCCACCATGACCTCCAGCAAGGTAAAACCAGCCTTCCGATTGCGCGGACGGATTCCCATGATCATTGTTGATAACTCACGTATTGTTCTCTGATTTCGGCGCTTGCAAGGAACGGTTCGATCACTAGGGAAAGGGGTTTCTCATCCCTCCCGATCAGATGGATGACGGCACGGTCGGAATACCCTTTTTTGGAAAAATGAACATCCGCGACTCCCTGTGACACCACTCCCTGCCCATAAAACTCGACATCCGTCAGACGCAAATTTTCCGGCAACGGATAGGCGCTTTTCGCGGCTTGCTCCAACTCCTCTTCCGATGCCATGGCTTCGTCGGAAACCCACATTCGCTGTCCGCTAAGATCCAGATGAAGGGTGAAGTCCTTTTGCCGGGAAACCGCAGCCCCTTTTAAACGGCTTGTTTGCACCAACAAAAAGCGGATGGCGGCGTCGGCGGTATCATCAAACAAAAAAGCCGCAAAACGAGGGGTAGCGACAAACAGCATGATCGCAATAACGGCCATGACCACGACGAGTTCAATCAGGGTAAATCCCCGATTTACCGGCCGGAATGGCACATTCCTGTGGTGGAAGCTGAATACGATTTCGCCTCGCTTGCGGTGATACACACTACCGGATGGACGATGATCCGGCGCGCCCGTCAATCCGCTCTTACTCCACGTCCCAATTGCTGATGTCCTTGCCGGCGTCTTCTCCGCCGACGGAACCGTCGGCACCGTAGCAGATGATATCATAATCACCCTGCAGACCGGGGCTCAGATAAACGAAGTCGTTCCCCCACGGATCCTTGGGCACCTTTTTCTTTTCCAGATACCCCCCCCGACGCCATTTTCTGGGCAGTACGCCAACGGTGGGCGTTTCCACCAAAGCCTGGAGTCCTTGTTCCGTGCTGGGATATACGCCGTTATCCAGTTTATATAATTTCAAGGCCGCTTCCAATGCCACGATATCCATGCGGGCCTTATTTTGACGGGCCTCATCGGGCGCGTCCATAAAATTGATCGTAATAATCGTCGCCAAAATGCCCAAAATGACAATCACCACCATCAATTCGATAAAGGTGAAGCCGGCATTGTCGACTGCAAACGCTCGTTCTCTTCTCATCCCCCATATCCTCCAAGCAGTAACCTATTGAATTTTATAATTTATTGTAGCAATGCACTACTTTTCCGAAAGGATGTTATCATACGGCATCCCGGATCGGGAATCAAGTCATCCGGAAAGACCGCGTCCCTGAATTTCCTGCAGCACACTGCTGGAAGCGCCCCGATCGATGTCATCCAGGGCGAAGGATAAGGCCGCCTCGATGAGAGCGGACTTGTTTTCGATATTGACGCCGGCCAGCTTCAGCTCATGAAATTTGCGGGTGAAGCGCTCCAACAGTCTCACGGACAAATAGAAGCCGGCTTTTTTTTTCTCTGTGTGCGGCAACTCGCTTGGCGGCGATATCTTCGGTTGATCCGCGGGAGTGCTTATCACCGCCTCGCCGGACGGCTTTCGGCCGGTTCCGGTTGCCGTTTTCACCGGGTCGAAAAAATCATCTTCGAAAAAAGCGGGTAACCGATCTGTATCAGAGGCCATCTTCGTTTATCCTCCTGATCAGTTTTTTATATCCGTCCGCCCCCACCGCCTTTTCTTTATATTCAAAAATAGTCTGACCCAGAGACGGGGCTTCCGACAGACGGACATTGTAATGAATCGGATCGCATATCTGTTTTTTAAACAACCGGCGCAGCTGGGTTAAAATCTCTAGGCTTTGCCGGGTGCGCTGATCGAACATGGTCGGCAGGATATATTTGAGTTGCAATTCCGTATTCAATTTCTGAGCGGACAGCAGATAACCGAAAAACGTTTTCAGGCCTTCCATGGACGGCCCCTGTAAAGCAACCGGACAAAGAACCTCATCCACCGCCATCAGGATATTGACACTCAGAACATCCCACCCCGGAGCGCAATCAAATATCAGATAGTCGAGGGTACCCTGCTTCGGCACCAGCACTTTTCCCAGAATTGTCTGACGTACATCCCGCGGTTGTTCCCCGAGCCAATTCTTCAATTCCACCAAGCCGATACCGCCGGCTAACAGCCAGAGATTTTTTCGGCAGGGGAAAATGACCTCCGTCTTTGAAATAAAATCACCATTTTTATCTCGACCGGTCACAAATTCATAAAGGCCATGGGTTGGCTTCACCCCCAAAAATTTGGAGGTTTGTCCCTGGGTGTCACAGTCAACCAGCAGAACGCGATGTCCCAGCATCGACAGCCCGTGGGCCAGATTGACGGCTGTGGTTGTTTTTCCAACGCCGCCTTTGGCCATGGCAATGGCAAGCTTCCTCATGAGACAAACTCCAACAGCAAAATTTGGCAATCTTATAACCCTCAGACTGTATATTTTCCTTCTTCCAGATAATCAATAGGAACTTTTCCCTTTTTTCCCCCAACCCGCCGGGTCATCGGCAAATGAACGGCGGCCATATAGATTGTTCTTGCCCTTCCGCCCGGAATGCTATATGAAAAAAATGACACAATATACTGGTATTGAAACACGTCGATTTTCTTACTAAAATAGAAATATTCTCAGCACCTATGCCCCAATTGTGAAATGAATAACACATGGATTCGGAATGACGGCTGCATGGAAATTTCAGAGGCAAGCATGAGCAGGCAATACAAAATGTTGATCATCGATGACAGCCAGGTGATCCTCGGTACCTATAACAAATTTTTCACAAAAAAAGGATATCTCGTCACCACGGCCACAAACGGCCTGGATGGGTTGAAGCTGATTGAATCCGAAAAAGAAAGTTTTGATGTGGTGATTACCGACATCGTCATGCCCAATATCAGTGGCGTAGGGATTATCACCATTTTGAAAAAAAAACATCCCGATATACCGGTAATCGCCATCACGGGTTGGGGGGAACATCCGGAAGTGTTGGCCCTGGAAGCATCAGCGGACATGGTCCTGGAAAAACCCATCGACCTGATTGAGCTGGATAACATCATCATCGATTTGATTCACAAGAAAAAAAAGGCCGACAGCAACGACTGACGACTTGTTACGGGCGTCCGGATCATACCGGGCAAGCAGCGTTTCGCCAATCGTATCCATCCGAGCGGTTGCTGTCTTACGTTCAACCAAAATTTAAATGGATTAGCGTTACAAAATGGGCCCTCCGATTATTGGCATCAGCAAAGAAATTGAACGGATCAATGATCTGATCAAACATGTGGCCGATACCGGCCTGAATATCGTCATTTCCGGAGAAACCGGTGTCGGCAAGGAAGTCGTGGCGCAGAATCTGTATCAGAACTCACCACGATTGGGAAAACCGTTTGTAAAAGTGAACTGTGCCGCGCTTCCGGAAGGACTACTGGAAAGCGAGCTATATGGATATGAAAAAGGCGCATTTACGGGTGCCGACCAAAAACGCCGCGGAAAATTCGAACTGGCGAACGGCGGGGTTCTGTTTTTGGATGAAATCGGAGATATGCCGCTGTTGCTCCAATCCAAGTTGCTGCATGTTCTTCAGAGCGGTGAATTTGCGCCACTTGGTTCTGAAAAAGAATTAAAAACGGACACCTGGCTGATTGCGGCCACAAACCATAACCTGGAACAGGAAATCAAGGACCGAAAATTTCGCGAAGATCTGTTTTACCGGTTGAACATCATCAAAATTTATGTACCGCCTCTGCGAGAACGACCGGAAGATATCCCGCTCCTGATCGATTACTACATCACCATCTATACCTCCAAATTCAACAACAAGCATATGCTGAAGCCGAACTCGCGGGTTCTCGAAAAATTATCCCAATACCCCTGGCCCGGCAATGTCCGGGAACTTCAGAACGTGCTCAAACGAGTACTGGTATTGGGAAGCTGGGACGATATTATCGATGAGCTTTTTGCCCCCATCCAGTCGATTGGAGGACCGCTTTCAGCCGATCCGTCCCCGAAATCCGGATCCCCGTTTAACGGCTCACTGTTCCAGAAAGAAGATATCAGTCAACTCGAATCCTTCTCGCTCAAGGAAATCAAACGCGAGGCTCTTGACCGCGTGGAAAGGGAGGCGATTGGGTATATTTTGGAAAAAACCGGCTGGAATCGAAGCAAAGCCTCAAAAATACTTAAAATAAGCTATAAGACCCTGTTGTATAAAATTCAGGATCTCAACATCCAGCCGCCCGTTGAATAAACTCAGCTGTTGTCCTGCAGCTTATATTTGGATAGCAGACGCGACAGATATGTACGCTGAATTCCCATGACCTTGGCGGCCTTGCTGCGATTACCGCTTGTATGGTCCAAATTCAGTTTAATGAATTCCTTCTTGAATCGATTCAGCGCTTCATTCAGCGTCAACCCCACCTGCATTCCCGGGTAATCCGTCTTCGCCAACAGAATCGGTAGATCCTCGGGCAAAACCTCCCGCCTGTTTCCCATTACCACGGCCCGTTCCAATGCATTTCTCAATTCACGGACGTTCCCGGGCCAGTCATAGGCCAGCATTTTTTCCAAGGCGTTTTTTGAAATCGTCAGCTGCGGCAAGCCCCGATCCTGTTTGAAAATGCTCAGATAATGTTCGGAGATCGATAAAATATCTTCTCTTCGATCACGCAGCGGCGGCATCTCGATTCGGACGACATTCAATCGATAATACAAATCCTCCCTGAATTTTCCTTCGGTCACATCTTGATCGATATTGCGATTGGTCGCCGAGATAACCCGCACATTGACGAACACCGGGTTGTTTCCGCCCACCCGGTAAAACATCCCCTCCTGCAAAACACGTAACAGCTTGGCTTGCATTCCGGGAGTCATTTCACCGATTTCATCCAGAAAAATCGTCCCGCCGTCGGCCAATTCAAATTTGCCGTTTTTTCGCGAAACAGCGCCCGTAAAGGCGCCTTTTTCATGTCCGAACAATTCGTCTTCCAGAAGCGATTCCGGCAAGGCGGCGCAATTGAGCACCACCATCGCCTTATTCTTGCGCGGCCCGGCTCGATGAATCAGGCGGGCCAACAATTCCTTACCGGTTCCGCTTTCTCCCAGTATCAGCGTCGTGGCATCAGAGTCGGCCACCTTGTGGGCATCCGCAATGACTTTTTGGATGGCTCGGCTTTCTCCGACAATCCGGTATTTTATGCCGAGCTCTTCCCGTAAATCCTTATTTTCTCTCCTTACCTGAAGCACCTGACGCGCGTTGCCGATTCCTTGCGCTGCCAAATCGGCGAACTCCATCAGAATTCGTAAATCCGTCTCCTGAAACTGGCCGCCTTCGGCCTTATCGATAATCTCCACCACGCCGATGATCTCACTGCCGATTTTCATGGGCGCACAGGCAATCGAGTGGGTTTGAAACCCGATGGAATCACTTATTTCCTTGTTCCAGCGTCCATCCCGGGATACATCCCGAATCAACAAGGGATTACCGGTCTCGGCCACCTGACCGGCGATCCCTTTTCCCAGTTCGATCTCGAATTGTTTGATCTCTTCCTTTTTTTCACCGGTGGCGACCTTAAAATAGAGTTTGCGGGTTTTCGGATCCAGCAACAACAAGGAACCGGCCTTTGCCCGCATGATCCGAATGGCTTTCTCTATGGTGAACTCCAAAAAACGATCAATGTCGTGAAGTGGCGATCCCCAAGATGGGAGTTCCTGCGAATCATCGCTCTCTTGTTGACGAACTGGCGGTTTTAGTTCCATGCGATCTCTCGGCAACTGTCGGGGGGGTTCGGTATGGTCCATTTGTTCATGCCAAAAGAACATATCCGAAAGCTTACACTGTGTCAATTCAAAGGATTGGATGGGGAATTGAACAGCGAGGCGTCATGCCTCGTATTCGTCGAACCGGACGATGTTATTCTTTGGACAGACGCGGAACACATCTTCGGTCGTCTCCGGAACGACGGTCCGAACCCGTCCGTCTTTCCGGGATGTAGGAGGTATACGAAAACAGCCTTCTGTCGCTGCCGCGACGTCTGCCACCATTATCCGATAGGTTGGCTTTTTCAATATGGTCAGACATATACATATTCATTATCGATTACTTTTTTGGAGTTGCGAATCACACTAAATCCACTTTCATCCGGATAACATGGCACAATCCGAATGGACAACGTGCCTTTTTAAACGCAATAAATACGCCAAACCCCCAAAATGATGCACCCGATTCACATTAGCTGATAAATATAATTAAATTCCGCCCGTTACATATTTTATGGTCGAATGATGGATATCCGTCATCCCTCTCTATGTAAGTTTTTTCCCTAATAATTGTGGCATAATAGTCTTAACAATTCTGAAATAAATGCCATACGGCCGCTGCCGGAAATCTATTTTACCACCTTTTGTCATCAGCCTTTTTTACTGTTGACACGTGTGCAATTTCAAGTTATATACTGATCAATTAGTCAGTTCGACTGATCAGTTAGTCGGTTTTTTTTTCAATCACCCATCGCTGGATTGAAAATACGTATGTCGAAAAAAAAGGACATCCTTCGAGCAGCTACCACCTTGTTCGCCCTGAACGGATTCAGGGACACCTCCATTACCCAGGTCGCCCAGACGATCGGTGTGGCCAGCGCCACGATTTTCTATCATTTTAAAAACAAGGAAGAGCTGTTCATGGCCATCCTCCAGGAGGTCAGAGAAGGAATTGTCCGTGAATCCCAACGGTATTTCCAGGAAAATGAGTTCGAAACCGGTATCGATATGGTGGAAGGAGCGGTGTCCTTCTATATCTATCTGGCCGGCATCCGTGAGGAATGGTTTTGCCTGCTGCATCGACACCATTCCGTCAAACTGGCCGAGACCAACCCGCTTTGCCGACAATACCTGGAAGAGATTTACAATTGCCTGGTGGATATTTTCGAGATCGCGCTGCGTCAGGGCCAAAAAGACGGATCCGTCGAGGGCTCCCTGTCTCCCCGCAAAATGGCCATGCTGATTCTCACCATGGTTGACGGCATCGTACGCCTGAAAACGGATAATTTATACGATGCCGGAGCATTATATAATGAGTTGATTTTGGCTTGTCGTCGTATGGTTGCAAACAATAGAAATTAGGTGATGCCGATGTTGTTGAAAATTTTTCCTTTTTTGAGTTGGTTTCGTGACTACAATCTCGACAAATTACGGATTGACGCCATCGCGGGCTTGACCGTGGCCCTGGTGTTGATCCCCCAGTCCATGGCGTATGCCCAGCTGGCCGGAATGCCTTCCTATTATGGATTATACGCCGCTTTCCTACCGCCGCTGATCGCCTCTCTCTTTGGCTCCAGTCGCCAACTCGCCACGGGTCCCGTGGCGGTTGTTTCCCTGATGACGGCCGCCTCTCTCAGCCCCCTGGCCACCACGGGCAGCCAAGGCTACATTGCCTACGCCATCATGCTGGCCCTCATCGTGGGATTGTTCCAGTTTCTCCTGGGGGTTCTGAAACTCGGGATCGTCGTTAATTTTCTATCCCATCCGGTGGTGAACGGTTTCACCAACGCCGCGGCCATTATTATCGCCTCCTCCCAGTTTTCCAAGCTGTTCGGTGTTTCCGTGGACGCTTCCCAGCACCATTACGAAACAATCCTGAATGTTTGCCGGGCGGCAATGAATTTTACGCATTGGCCGACCTTCTGGATGGGCCTGTTGGCCTTCAGCATCATGTACGGATTGAAGCGCCTCAACCCCAAGATTCCGAATGTGCTGGTTGCCGTCGCCTGCACTTCCGTCCTTTCCTGGGCTATCGGCTTTGAAAACAATCTTTCCGTGGATATGAGCGCCATTGATTCGCAACAAGCCAAAGAACTGGTCTCCCAATTCAACGAAGCCGTCGGCTCCGCGGCAAGCGCTTCCGAGGAACGCACACGCCTGACCCAGGAATTGGAAGAAATTCGCAAAACAAACGATCCCATCCGTCAACTGGAAGCCGAGCATGCGGTGAATCGAATCAACATTCAAATCGACGCACACAATCAAGACGCCCATTTATCTCGGGAAACCCTTCGCGGCATGCTGTTCGTCGCTTCAACAGATTCGGACGGCAAGAAACGTTTTCAACTCTCAACGGACGCCGCCGGAGATCATGATGGTCGTATCTGGAGAATAAAAGTCGGAAATTCGCCTATCAAGACCGACGCCCTCCCCATGATGGGAGGGGGAGCGGTGGTCGGCGTCGTGCCGGAAGGACTGCCTTCCCTCACCATTCCGGAGATCAAACCGAGTATCATCTTTCACTTGCTCCCCTTTGCCGCAATCATTTCGTTGCTGGGATTTATGGAAGCGATTTCCATCGCCAAGGCCATCGCCGCCAAAACCGGCCAGCGTCTTGATCCCAACCAGGAACTGATCGGTCAGGGATTGGGCAACATACTGGGCGCTATCGGTCAGAGTTACCCGACTTCCGGTTCTTTCTCAAGATCGGCGGTTAATCTTCAGGCCGGCGCGGTGACGGGACTCTCCTCCGCCTTCACCAGCCTGACGGTTTTGATTGTCCTGCTCTTTCTGACGCCGCTGTTGTATCACCTGCCCCAATCCGTTCTAGCGGCGGTCATCATGATGGCCGTAATCAGTCTGCTGAATATATCCGGCTTCGTTCATGCCTGGCGAGCGCAGTGGTATGACGGCGCCATTTCGATTCTTACCTTCATCTGCACCCTCGCTTTCGCACCCCATCTTGATAAAGGCATCATGGTCGGCGTGGTTCTTTCGCTCGGGGTCTTCCTGTATAAAAGCATGCGACCAACCGTCAGTTCGCTATCCCGCCATGAAGACGATGCCTTGCGCAATGCCGTCTTTCATGGTCTTCAGGAGTGCCAGTATATCGATATGATTCGATTCGAAGGCCCTCTCTTTTTCGCAAACGCCAGTTATCTCGAAGACCAGATCAACGATCGCATGCTGCACCGAAAAAATTTAAAACATATCATTATCGTTGCCAATGCCATCAGCGATATCGATGCCTCCGGAGAGGAAGTCCTTTCCCTGTTGATCGACAACATCCGAAGCGCCGGTGTCGAAATGTCCTTCAGCGGCGTCAATGAATCGGTGATGGCGGTTCTGGAAAGAACCCATCTGATCGCTAAAGTCGGTAAAAACAACATTTATCCGACCATGGAAAAGGCTATTTGCGCTGTACACGACAAAGCCCATCACAACGGGGCCGAAGCGCTTTGTCCATTGACGACCGTTTGCCGTATCGCATAGAAATCGAAATAGGGAGGTTAATCCATGTCAGTCATCACTATTTTCAGCGGCGCCTTTTGCCGCTCGACCCCGATCATCCAGGGGGTGGTCGCCAAAACCGCGTACCACCTCGTCACGGAACAGGACATCATCACCAAAGCCGGATCGCTGGCCATGATGCCGGAAAAAAAAATTGAAGGGGCGTTCTCGTCCAAAATTTCCGTTTTCAACAAATTCACCCATGAAAAAGAACGGTCCATTGCCTATCTGCGGAGGGCCGTGGCGGAAATCCTATCCCACGACAACCTGATCATTACCGGTTTCCCCCTTCACCTCATCCCCAAAGACATCGGTCACATCCTGCGGGTGTGCCTGATCGCCGATCTGAAATCGCGGGTGACCACGGCAAGAGATGACAAAGCCATCTCCGAAAAAGCGGCCATTGAACTCATTCGCAAGGAAGATGAAAAATGCGCCAATTGGATGGCGACCATATATGAAGAAACGGATCCCTGGAACGCGAAGCATTATGATATGGTTTTACCCACGGATAAAACCAGTGTCGCCGACGCCGTCAGCGCCATCGTGGAACATGGGACAAGCGATATCGTGCGGCGATCCGAACTGTCTGAAAAAACCCATGGGGATTTTCTGTTGACCGCTCAAATCGAAACGACCCTGGCCAAGGAGGGTCATAACGTCAAGGTCGCCTCCAAGAACGGTGCGGTTCGCCTCACGATCGAAAAACAGGTATTGATGCTCAACCGTCTTGAAGAAGAGTTGAAAGGAATTGTCGGCCAAATTCCCGGCGTCCGCTCTATTGTAACGGAAGTCGGTAAAAATTTTCATCAGACCGACATCTACCGGAAATATGATTTCCAAGTCCCCTCCAAGGTATTGTTGGTGGATGACGAACGCGAATTTGTTCAGACCCTGTCCGAAAGACTGATCATGCGCGACATGGGCTCCGCAGTCGCTTATGATGGCGAGACGGCCCTCACCATGATTCATGATGATGAACCGGAAGTCATGATTCTCGACTTGAAAATGCCCGGCATCGATGGAATCGAGGTGTTGCGCAAAGTAAAAGAGTCCCGACCTGAAATTGAAGTGATCATTCTCACCGGCCACGGTTCGGAAGCGGACAAACAGATCTGCATGCAACTCGGCGCCTTTGCTTATTTACAGAAGCCCGTGGATATCAACACGTTAAGCGCCGCCATTCAGCGGGCCAATGAAACGATCATGCAGAAAAAATCAACCAGCGACTGAGTCAACGAGAACGACGATGGGATTATTGAACAGCATAAAACCGACGTTCATGAAGGAGCGAAATAGAACGGACGCTTCGCACTTCAGTCATATGTTCAATTTCCGGAAAATCTGGAAAACGGCTGTTTTCCTGACAGCCGTTTCCGCCATTCTGCCCCTTGCCGTCATCACGGCCATCGATTACAACCTGACACAGAAATCAGCCGAATCCGAAGTCATTGTCAGAACATCACGCATCGTATCCAACACCAAACGCTCCATCGCCTTCTTTCTATCGGTGCGACAAGCCGCCCTGGATTATATCGTCCATGATAATTCGCCGGAGCAAATCGTCGATCACCAGCGGTTGACGACAATACTGCGGAACCTCAAGAGTTCCTTCGGCGGCGTCAGTGACATCAGCGTTATCGATCGTAAGGGACGCCAAATCGCCTATATCGGTGAGTATGATCTGGAAGGCAAAAACTACAGCGGTCAAAAATGGTTCAATGAAGTACTGGAAAGAGGGATTTATATCAGCGACGTCTTCCTGGGTTTTCGGAATTTGCCGCATCTGGTAATCGCCGTTAAATACACGATCCCCAACGGCCTCTTTTATATTCTGCGCGCTTCCGTTGATACGGCTCAGTTCACCGATCTGCTCTCCAATCTGGAGATGGTTGAAAAGAGCGACGCGTTTATCATCAATCAGGAAGGGACTCTGCAAACACCGTCGCGACACTACGGCCGGGTGTTGGAAAAAATCAGCCTGGACATTCCGGCGTATGCCGATGAAACCGAAGTCGCTCAGCGAATCGACATCGACGGTAACGGCCTGATCATCGGGTATGCTTATATTCATAACACTCCTTTCATTTTGATGATTATCAAGCACAAAGAAGAACTCATGCGGCCTTGGCGGAAAACCCGTGTGCAAATGCTGGGATTCCTGACGGTCGGCGTTGTTTTTATTCTCATCACCATCACCGGGTTCGCCACCTATATGGTCAACAATATGTATTACGCCGATCAGAAACGACTGATGGCGCTGCATCAAATGGAATATTCCAACAAACTGGCCTCTATCGGACGTCTGGCCGCGGGAGTGGCGCACGAAATCAACAACCCGCTGGCGATCATCAATGAAAAAGCCGGCTATATCAAAGATCTGTTTACGTATAAAAATGTGTATAACAACGATCCGAAACTGATAGACTGCGTGAATTCCATCCTGTCGTCCGTAGAACGCGGCGGCAGGATTACCCACCGCCTGTTGGGGTTTGCGCGGCATATGGACGCCAAGATCGAACAGATCAATCTGAAGGACGTCATCGGCGATGTCCTGGGTTTCCTGGCCAAGGAAGCGGAATACCGTTCCATCGAAATCCGGCTGGATCTATCCGATAAAATCACCCCTTTTGAAACAGACCGGGGCAAGTTGCAGCAGATCCTCTTGAACCTCGTCAACAACGCTTTCGCCGCAGTCCAGGACGGCGGCAAAATCGAAATCAGCGCCAGCCCGGAGGGCATGGACCATATCTCCATCATTTGTGCGGACCAGGGATGCGGCATTTCAGCCGAAAACCTGAAACACGTTTTTGAACCGTTTTTCTCCACCCGGACGAATGTCGGCGGCACCGGTCTCGGTCTTTCCATTACCTACGGGCTGGTTCATGAACTCGGCGGCACCATCGATGTGAAAAGTGAAGCCGGTAAAGGGACACGCTTTACGGTTCGATTACCGCTAAAAATGAAGAAAGAGGAGGAAATGAATGCGCGTCCTATTAGTCGACGATGAGCAGGAACTCGTCTCCACATTGGCGGAAAGACTGGCATTCAGGGAGATAGAAGCTGAATGGACGACCAGTGGACATGACGCCCTGCAGCTGCTTTCCGATAAACCCTTCGACATCGCCGTCATCGATGTCAAGATGCCCGTCATCAGCGGTTTTGAGCTGAAACGAAAAATGCAAACCCTGCGACCCGAGTTGAAATACATTTTTCTAACCGGGCACGGTTCCCAACAGGACTATATCACGGGACAATCCGAAGCCGGCACGGATTATTATCTGATCAAACCGGTGGATATCGATACCCTTATTCAAAAAATGAATGAGGTGCTCAAACAATAAGGAGGTGCGCCATCAACGAAAAACCATCCATCCCTTGTGAGTCGGAACTTCGCTTCTTTGGGAAAATCACTGCCTCCGTCTCCCATGACATCAAAAACGTTCTTGCCATCATCAATGAAAATGCAGGACTGCTGGCCGATTTTATCCAGATGCAGAAACAGGGAAAAGCGGTCGATCCCGCCCGTTTTGAGACACTATCGCAAAAAATTCAACACCAGGTGGCCAGGGCCGATGACATTATCAAGCGGTTGAACCGTTTTTCCCACAGCGTTGATGAAACCTGCATGACGGTCGACCTGGCCGACACCATCGAGTTCATGATCGCAATCTGCGCCAGATTGACCGCCGGTCGAAGGAAAAAACTGGATTTGATCCGTCCGGAACAGCCCATCACCTTGGTGACGAATCTGTTTGGCCTGGAAAACATCCTTTGGCATTGCTTTGATTTCGCCATGAGCGCCGCCGGAGACAGCCCGTCCATCAGCATTGGACTTGAAACCGATTCCGAAAGCAACGTCCGTGTCCATTTCAACGGCTTGACGGAAGCAACCAAATATGGGAATACGTTGTTTCCTGGGGAAAAAGAAGCGGCGATTCTGGAGAATCTTGGCGGCAGCGTTGTTCTCGGAGACGGAGACACGGGGATGGTTCTTACCCTGCCGAGACGCAGATAACCGGTTCCATCGATCGGCCAGGCTGCCGGATATGGGAAGGCGGCGTCTGCCGATACGAATATATAATTAAAAAACAATTTATTAGGAGGCATATCATGACTGAGAGAGTTCTGCTGATTGATGATGAGGAAGAATTTATCGAGGCCCTTGGGGAAAGAATGCGCGCGCGGGGAATGGAAGTCACCGCGACCACATCACCTGTTCAGGCACTGGAGAAGGTCGAGTCGGAAGCCTATGACGCCGTGGTTCTCGATCTCCAAATGCCCGAAATGGACGGTCTGGAGGCATTGAGAATCATGAAGAAGAAAAAACCGGAATTGCAGGTTATTTTGCTGACCGGACATGCTACCGTTGAAAAAGGGATCGAGGCCATGAAACTCGGCGCCATGGATTTAATCGAGAAACCGGCCGATTTCGAAACCATCGCCCAAAAAATACACCGGGCCCAGGCTAAAAAGATGATCCTGGTTGAAAAGAAAAATGAGGAAAAAATAAAAGATATCATTTCCCGCAAAGGATGGTAGTCGGGTCGAAACGCAACGGGAGCGAATAGGATGCGAAAGCTGGTATCATATACATATTGTTTCATCATGGTCCTTTTTCTCGTTCCCCTGTCCATGCCCGGTTGCGCGTCGACGATCGTCTCCATCAGCGATCCGAAATATCAGTTCATCGACAATGATCTTTACTATGTAAGTATCACGCCCATTCGATCCAGGGACTACCATTATGCCTTCCGCCTGATTGTCAAGAATAAAACCAGCGAAGAACTGGAGATTGACTGGGATAAAACGTTCTATCTGAATGATGAGGAACCGGTAAGCAGTTTCATGTTTGACGGGATTGCGTACAACGATCGGGGACTGTCCATCCCGCGTGAAAAAATCAAGGCCAACGATATTTTTATCCGAACCATCTGGCCCAATGCCCTGGTGGATCGAAAAAAGGATTGGTTTCACCAACCCCTGGAAGAAGGTCGCCATGGGATTGAGATCACCCTGATTGTCAACAAAAAGCAGGTCTGCAAGGAAAGATTGCTGCTGAACATCATTATTGCCTCGGAGGATAATACCGAAGATTCAAAATGATCAGCCTTTGAGTACCACCAGCGGTCTCAGACGGGCCACCTTTTTCGATATTCCGGCGCCGTGGACCACTTCCACGACATCCGCGATATTTTTATAGGCGTCCGGCATTTCCTCGGCCAGCGTCGACCTTCCTGTCCAGCGCACCAAGATTCCGCGCTCCTCGAGCTCCCGATGGATCGACCTTCCCCTGCTCGCCTTCTTGGCGGCCGTGCGGCTCAGCACCCGTCCGGCACCATGACAGGTCGAGCCGAAGGTCTCGTTCATGGCGGTTTGCGTGCCGGACATGACATACGAGGCCGTTCCCATGTCTCCCGGAATCAAAATCGGCTGGCCGGTCATCCGATAGTCTTCGCACAGGGCCGGATGGCCGGGACCGAAAGAACGGGTCGCCCCTTTTCGGTGAACACAGACCGTCATGGGGCGGCCGTCCACCAGATGCTCCTCTTTTTTGGCGATATTATGACAGACATCGTATACCAGATTCATGCAAAGATCCCGCGGACCGATTCCGAGAACCTTCATGAGAACCTGCCGGGCCCGATGCATCAGAATCTGACGGTTGGCCCAGGCATAATTGGCGGCGCAGGCCATGGCTCCGAGATAATCCTGCCCGTCGCGGGACTGAATCATGGCGCAGGAGAGCTGCCGATCCGGCAGATCAATTTCCAATGACTTGACCCGCTTTGCGGTATAGGCGAGAAAATCATCGCAAATCTGATAACCGAGTCCGCGGGACCCGGAATGAATCATCAGGGTCGCCTGCCCCGGAAACAGTCCGAATTGCCTCGCGATATCCTCCTGGAAGATTTCATCGACAATTCCGATTTCGACAAAATGATTTCCCGAACCAAGGGTACCCAGCTGCTGCAGACCTCTCTCAAGAGCGCGCTCGCTCACCACCTGGGGATCCGCGCCGGCAATACAACCCCGGTCTTCGGTGTGGTCAATATCCATCTCTTCCCCGAAACCCTGTGAAACCGCCCAGCGACTACCCTGTAGCAACACCGCTTTTTCATCTTTTTTGGACAGCTTCAATGAACCGGTGGCACCGACGCCGGATGGGATTTCCCGATAGAGGGCATCGGCCAGCCGTGACAACACCGGCCGAAGGTCGTCCTCGGTCAGACGACTGGCCGCCAGACGAACGCCGCAATTGATATCGTATCCCACACCTCCGGGAGACACCACTCCTGTTTCCCAATTAAAGGCCGCCACGCCGCCGATGGGAAACCCATACCCCCAGTGAATATCCGGCATGGCCATCGAGGCGCCCACAATGCCGGGAAGATGCGCCACATTCACCACCTGCTGAACCGCTTCATCCCGGGTAAGATCATGAATCATGGCGGCACTGGCATAGAGTCGACCGGGAACCCGCATGGCACCAACCTGCGGTATTTCCCAACGATAGGCGTCAATCTGCTTCAGATCCATTCGTGTACTCCTGATAACCGTTTAGACATCGAAAATCACCTGGCAAGCCCAACCGCCCTCGGGTCGCTGTTCCACCACGAGTTGGTGGTACGTTACCGCCTTGATATCGTTCAACAGCCGATGCCGATCGGGATGATAGTACTCCCCCCAAATACGCGCGGAAAGCAGGGTTTCCGAAATCACAGTGACGGAAACACCCTTGCCGAGCCATGCCTTCCCGGTCCATAAATACAGAAGTTCCCGGAGCCAGTTGAACATCAGATCGGAGTAATCCCAACCGGAAACATCCAATTCCAGAACGCTGACATCCCCGACGAGGTCCGGATCGGCAAGCAGCTCCCATAACGCGCCGGCGGCGTTTTCAAACAGCGCCTCAGCATCGTCTCCCGAAACCCGTATGCCGAAATCGGCCGTATGATCAATGAAGGAATATGCCGTCAATTCATCTTTCAAGGTATTCGTCCGGACCGCTACACGGAAACCATTTCCCCGGTTTTTTGGGTGCTGTATCCGCCCAAAGCCCGTACCCGTTTCCGAAAGTCATCCGACACGATGATCCGCAGCAGGCGCTGAACACCCTGGGTCTCGAAATAGGGTTCGGGAATGATCAAATCATACTGCTCCGTCACAACCGGAATAAAATCAAGATCAAGGGCGCGAGCCGCCGCGAAGATTCCGAGCCCGACATCCGCGGCATTGCTCAGCACCGCCACGGCCACCGCCATGTGGGTGAATTCGTCGTTTTCATAACCGTGGATGGCCGACGGGTCGATACCCAATTGGTTGAGCCGATAATCCAATAAAATCCGGGTGCCGGATCCGGCCTGGCGGTTGATAAAGGTCACATCGCGACGCACAAGATCATGGATCCCCTGAATTCCCTTCGGGTTACCCTTGGCCACGATCAGCCCCTGATCCCGCAATACGAGATTGACCAGTTTCACGGGATGCTCCGGCAGGTATCGGCGGACATAGGACAGGTTGTAGGTTCCATCCTGCGTGTCAAGCAAATGCGCCCCGGCCAGATGACAGGCGCCTTTCCGGATGGCCGTCAGCCCCCCCATACTCCCCACATGACTCGAAGACAGGGTCATCTCCGGATGGTCGGCGCGAATCCGATCGGCCAGTACATCCAGGGTGTTGTCATGACTGCCAACCACCACAAGGGTTTGTTCAACGGCGGCAAGCGGACGCAACAATTCCGCTTGAACCGGTTCGAACTCCCGAAGTCCTTCCACGTGTCCGGGGATTCGAATCAGACCGTCCGCCTGGGTAAGCGTGGTAATCGCGCCGGCCCCCCGTCCCAATGGGGTGGCCACAATACGATCTCCGACCTTGCCCAGTTTGACCCGTACGAATTCCTCCACGCCGAGTTTGGATGGGATCTTTCGGGTGGGCGACACCAGAAGGCGTTCCCGTTGTTTTTCCGGCTGTCCCAGCAGTTGCATCAAAAGCGGACCGACGAACTGTTCGAAGGCAATGACCGCGGATACCGGGTACCCGGGAATACCGAACACCGGTTTGGATCCGATTTCACCGATGATCAATGGTTTCCCCGGCATAATGGTCACACCGTGAACCAGAACCCGTCCCAGTCCCTGGATGGCGCTTCGCGCGAAGTCTTCCGATCCGGCCGAAGATCCGCCGGTTATCAGGACCACATCGTAATCATCTTCAACGGCTCTTCGCACGGCGGATTTGATGACATTCAGGTCGTCGCCCACCGGATCATGCCGGACATAGGTTCCACCACAGGACTCCACCAGTTTCCCCAATACGTATGAATTCGACTCGATTACCTGACCGGGCCCCAGACCCTCGGCCGCCGCTGTCTGATAATCGGCCAGTTCGGATCCTGTGGGAATCAACAGAACCCGCGGTCTGGTTTTCACGTTGACCGCGGCGACCCCGGCGGATAAAAAAGCGCCGATGCAATAGGGCGTAATCAGATGATTTCCGGGAAACAACTGTTCCGTGGCTACAATATCCTCACCTACCCGACGCACATGCTGCCAAGGGAATGCCGGCGCTTCAATTTCAATCCGCCCCTCTTCCAGTTCCTGAATATATTCGATCATGATCACCGCATTGGTGCGGGGCGGCAGGACATTGCCGGTATTCACGAAAAAAGCGTCTTTCCCGGCCGTAAATTGTTTGGGCGAAGCAGGTCCGGCGCCGAAGGTTGCAGAGGCTTCCACGGCAATCCCATCCATGGCCGCCAGATGGAACTGGGGCGACGACAGTACCGCCGCAACCGGCTCGAATAGTACGCGACCCACCGCATCCGGCACCGAAATCCTTTCCGACGACAGCGGACGATAATCGGCAAAGGCGGTGAACAGGAGTTGCCTGGCCTCCGCCAGCGGTTTCATGTTCAGATAGACATTGCGATGATGCATATTCATTGAAAACCCTGTATCCACATTCGTCGGTCGTTGCTCAGATGGGGATGACGCCGACAACAGTTCCCTTGTCCAGCCCTTCCTGATCTCTTTCGATGACGATCAGACCGTCCGCCTTGATCATGGTATTCACGAGAGCGGATTTTCCCAAAACCGGTTCGGCCGTCACCCGGCCCCCGCTCTCCAATAGCCTCACGCGCACGAAATCCACCCGACCTTGAGCGGAGGCGATGTTGCGCGAAAGGGACGCGTAAATCGGAAAGCGCCTTTCCTGGGTTTCGGACAGACCGCCGAGCCGTTCGATAAACGGACGGACGATCATCTGGAATACAATCATGGCCGAAACCACATGACCGGGCAGCCCCCAAACCATTTTTTTCCCGACAAATCCCAGAATCGTCGGTTTGCCGGGACTGACGGCAATCCCATGGATCAGAATACGCGACTCGGGGAGCGATGAAATCGACTGGATGGTCAGGTCGCGCATTCCCACGGAACTCCCCCCCGACAGGATAACCATGTCGCTCTGTTGGTCCGCCTGGCGGATAGCATGGACCAAGGCGTCCGAATGATCTTTGACGATACCGAAGGTCAACGGAATCCCGCCGGCGGCATGAACGAATCCGGCCAGACTGTAAGTATTGACATCGCGAACCTCTCCCCCGACGGGAATCCGGTCCACGGGAACCAGCTCATCGCCGGTTGAAATGATGCCGATCACCGGACGCCTGAACACCCGGATATGTTCTTTTCCCAGTGCCGCCAGAAGTCCCATTTCCTGGGGCCGCAATCGCAAACCGGACGCAAGAACGGTCCCCCCTCGGGGAAAGTCCTCGCCTGCCGCCACCATATTCTGCCCGGGAGCCGCACTGCGATAAATCTCAACGGTATTGGCGTCGAACAAGGTGGTATGCTCGACCATTATCACGCTGTCGGCTCCCCGGGGCAGCATGCCGCCGGTGGAAATTCCGGCGACTTCCCCCTGTTTCACCTGAAAAGCGGGAGCGTCGCCCATGGCGACCTCGCCGATCGTTCGAAGATAAACGGGGTTGCCTTCACTGGCGCCGAAAGTATCGACGGCGCGAACCGCATACCCGTCCATGGTGGACCTTGGGAAGGGCGGTAAATCCACATCCGCTTTGATCTCCTCCGCCAGCACCCTGCCCAGCGATTCCATCAGGGGGATCTCCTCGGATTGCACCGGCTGAAGATCGAGGCGCATGGCCATTACATGAGGTAGATCCGCTACGGTAAAAAAATCCTTCATCAGCCCCCTGCATTCATGATAAAGACATTCCAGCCTTGACAATCGTTTTCCTGCGCTTACGATATGGGGCACGACGAGGAGCGGTCGTTGCGCCCGCGACGGCAAATAGCGTTTGCTTGCAACTTAAGATATCTTTCGAAACAAGTCTATGGGAAAATGCGTTAATCATATCGACCGGGAAACCCGCTATATCTGTATGAAACATGATATCTATCTTTGTGAGAAATGCCTTGCGTGCAAAGATCCTGAATTGTATTGCAAACACCGGGCTTCCTGCCCCATATGGTTTCGTCAAAAAAAACCCCTTGATTGAGACCGCCGGAATATACAGCGAGAGCCATGCAACATAAAATACAACTGAATGCCAGTGAACGGGAGTTTTTCTCCCTGGTGAGTCGCGCCACGTTTGTCAACCCGTTCAGCGATGAGCGAAGTGATCTCGACCAGAAAATCGCCGGCCAGTATCCGCTTGCCAGTCGACCGGAGATCATTCACCGGGCCGTCGAGGAAGTCACCAAGAGAATCGACGGTCTCGAACAGGAAAAACGCTCCGATATCAATTTGTATGTCGCCGAAGATCGAAAAATCCTGGAAAAAACATTCCTTTTTGATTTTTTCTATCGCTTCAAAGACCGTTTCGATAAGTTCATCCAGGATCAAATTCAAGCCGGCGAGAATCCCATCAAAATATCGTTTTATCCGGAAGCCCTTGCCCTGATGCTGCGACGGGGATTCAGCGAAGATCTTTTCAGACGCTATTTCGAGCTGGGGTTTCAGGCCCGCCGCGCCTTCTTCTTCATCGACCGGGCGCTTGTGGGCAACAGCCGCAGTATGAAAATGCTGCGGCTGGATCTCTGGAACAACGTGTTCACTCATAATACCGAATTTTATGAGCGTTACCTATGGAACCGGTTGGAAGATTTTTCCACGCTGATTCTCGGTGAAACCGGAACCGGTAAGGGTACCGCCGCCCTTGCCATCGGTCGCTCCGGTTTTATTCCTCTGGACAAACGCAAACGCATTTTTCTGGAGAGTTTTACGCGTTCTTTTGTTTCACTCAACCTTTCCCAATTCCCGGAAACCCTGATCGAATCGGAACTTTTCGGTCATAAAAAAGGCGCGTTCACGGGCGCCGTGGAAGACTACAGCGGCGTATTCGATCGTTGCAGTCCTTATGGCGCGATCCTGCTGGATGAAATCGGTGAAGTTTCCCCTCCTATCCAGATCAAACTGCTCCAGGTATTGCAGGAGCGGGTTTTCAGCCCGGTGGGCAGTCAGAAAAAAAACCGATTCCACGGACGGGTCATCGCCGCCACCAACCGCCCCATTGAGGAAATCCGCGGAAAAGGTCTTTTCCGCGATGACTTCTATTACCGCCTCTGCTCCGATATCATCACCGTTCCGCCCTTGCGTCAGCGAATTCAGGAAGCGCCGGAAGAACTGGACCGGCTCTTGTCATTCACGGTGGAGAAGATGATCGGCACCCCCTCCCCGGAGCTGGTCGGCACCGTTCGCGCCGTCATCGACAAGCAGTTGGGCGAGAGCTATGCCTGGCCCGGCAATGTCCGGGAGTTAGAACAATGCGTGCGTCGGGTGCTGCTGAAAGGAACCTATGCCGGAGATTTCCAGCTTGCCGCCACCGAGTTGAACGCCAAGCTCAAACATCACATCGACAGCGGCGATATCAGCGCTCAGCACCTGACATCCGCTTATTGCTCCCTCCTCTATCAACGCAGCGGTACTTTTGAAGAGGTATCCAGGCGCACCGGTCTGGATCGCCGGACCGTAAAAAAATACATCCAGGAATGGGGACTGGTGAATGCACCGGACGAGGAAGAGGCATAAACCGAAGAAACAATACCGAATTGGGAATTACGAATTAGAAATTGTGGATGGGGGACAATGATAGTTTGGGGGGGGTAACCGATTTGACATCATTCGGTCCGTGTTTATTTTCTCATGGGAAGGGCAAAATTCATTCCAATCATAACAACGTCGCAGCATTAAAGGAGATTGTATGCGATTCGATAAATTCACCATCAAGTCACAGGAACTGGTTTCCGGGGCGCAGGCCCTGGCGTCCAAACGCCACCATCAACAGATAGAGCCCGAGCATTTCCTCGCCGCCATGCTGGCGGAAAAGGAAGGCATCGCCATCTCCATTTTCAGAAAACTGGGAGTCTCACCGGGCGGCATCCGGCAAGAGTTGACCCTGGCCCTGGATCGGTTGCCGAAAATCAGCGGCGCCGGTCAGACCGAGACCTATCTTTCCACACGCGCCAAAACCGTATTGGAGGCCGCCTTTGCCGAAGCCTCCAAAATGAAGGATCAGTATGTCGGCATCGAGCATATCCTACTTTCCATCGTTGATGACAAAGGCGGAGAGACAAACACGATATTGGGCCGGTATGGTATCAGCCGGGAAACGATCCTGAAGGTGCTGATGGGTCTGCGGGGTAACCAGACCATCACCGACCAGAATCCCGAGGAAAAATACCAGGCCCTCGAAAAATTCAGCCGGGATCTGACCGAACTGGCCCGATTGGGAAAACTGGATCCGGTCATCGGCCGCGACGAGGAAATCCGCCGCATCGTTCAGGTTCTTTCCAGACGCACCAAAAACAATCCGGTTCTCATTGGTGAGCCGGGTGTGGGCAAAACCGCCATCGTGGAGGGACTCGCCCAACGGATCATCGCCGGCGATGTCACCGAGACCCTGAAAAACAAACGACTGGTTTCCCTGGATATGGGCGCCTTGATCGCCGGTGCCAAATATCGGGGTGAATTCGAAGACCGACTGAAAGCCGTCCTCAAGGAAGTGGAAAACGCTGAAGGCGAGGTCATCCTGTTTATCGATGAATTACATACGCTCGTCGGCGCAGGCGCGGCCGAAGGAGCCATGGACGCCTCCAACATGCTGAAACCGGCCCTGGCCCGGGGCACCCTGCGCTGTGTCGGCGCAACCACGCTGAATGAATATCGCAAGTATATCGAAAAAGACGCGGCCTTGGAACGCAGGTTTCAGCCGGTGCTGACCCAGGAGCCCAGCGTGGAGGACACCATCTCCATCCTGCGGGGCCTCAAGGAAAAATACGAAGTGCATCACGGAGTCCGCATCAAGGATGCCGCCATTGTCGCTGCGGCCACCCTGAGCCATCGCTATATTTCCGACCGGTTTCTGCCGGACAAAGCCATCGACCTGATCGACGAATGCGCTTCCAAACTCCGGATCGAAATCGACAGCATGCCGACGGAAATCGATGAAGTCCGACGCAAAATCCTGCAGGCCGAAATCGAACGGGAGGCCTTGAAAAAAGAAACCGATCCGGCCTCGCGGGAACGCCTGGCCAAACTGGAAAAGGACCTGGGGGCCATGAACGAGGATATCCGGGAGATGAAAGCCCACTGGTCAAACGAAAAAGATATGATTCAGACCATTCGCGGCATCAAAGAGGCCCTCGAACAACTGGGCACCGAAGCATCCCAGGCCGAACGGGAAGGGAATCTGGCCAAAGTGGCCGAGATCCGGTACGGCAAGAGTATCGAACTCCAGAAACAACTGGAAACCGCCAACCGGAAACTCGCCGACCTGCAGGCCGATCACTGCATGCTCAAGGAAGAAGTGGATGCCGAGGATATCGCCGAAGTCATCTCCCACTGGACCGGTATTCCGGTGCGGAAAATGCTGGAAGGGGAGAAGGAGAAGCTGGTCTACATGGAAGATCGGCTCCGCCGGCGCGTTATCGGGCAGGAAGAAGCCGTGGAAGCCGTTTCCAATGCCGTGCGGCGCGCCCGTTCCGGACTTCAGGACCCCAACCGTCCCATTGGTTCCTTTATTTTTCTAGGTCCCACCGGGGTGGGGAAAACCGAATTGGCCAAAGCCCTGGCCGAATTCATTTTTGACAGCGAACAGGCCATGGTGCGCATCGACATGTCCGAGTATATGGAAAAACATTCCGTCGCGCGACTCATCGGCGCGCCTCCCGGATATGTGGGGTACGAAGAAGGGGGCTATCTGACGGAAAGCGTCCGTCGACGGCCGTACACGGTCATTCTGTTCGATGAAATCGAAAAAGCCCATCCCGATGTATTCAATGTCCTGTTGCAGATCCTGGATGACGGCCGCATGACGGACGGCCAGGGACGCACCGTGGATTTCAAGAACACGATTATTATCATGACATCGAATATCGGCAGCCAGTATATCCGTGAGCTGGACGTTTCCCGTCGCGCCGAAATGGAAACGGCAGTGCTGGGCGCCATGCGGGCCAGTTTCAAACCCGAATTCCTGAACCGCATCGACGAGACCATCATCTTTCATAATCTGACCCGGGATCAGATCGTCCATATCGTTACGATTCAGTTTGAACGCTTGGCCAAACGGCTCTCGGAACAGCATATTCGACTGACCCTGTCCCAGGCCGCCGCCGATTACCTGGCTCGGCAGGGCTATGATCCGGCATACGGCGCCAGGCCCCTGAAGCGGGCGATTCAGCATCACATCGAAAACCCATTGTCCATGGCCATTTTGAAGGGAGAAATTCAGGCGGATCAAGATATCGTCGCGGATGTGGAAAACGACCGGATTCAGTTCAAAGCGGGTGCGGGCGACTGACAGAGCCCGCCACTTGCCTCAGTCGGAACGCTGCATCTTGACGCCTGCCGCCGACGCGAGAGCTTGGATAGACGTATACCGGGGGAAAAACCCCAACTCCTCCCGGGCTTTCCGCCCGCTGGCGATGAAGTCATAGCGGGCGTAATCCAGATACCCGCGATTGACTTCAACCCCTGGGAGGTGAAGCCGCCAGAGCACTTCCAGGAGCGGATACAAAACGGACGCCGGCAAGGGAATCATTTTGGCGCCGACCATTGCGACAATCTCCCGGGC
This sequence comes from Desulfobacterales bacterium, assembly GCA_041740615.1. Taxonomy (GTDB): domain Bacteria; phylum Desulfobacterota; class Desulfobacteria; order Desulfobacterales; family SURF-7; genus DYJD01. Next base: position 109,319 of record JBGSLR010000097.1, on the reverse strand, counting down.
CGTCAAGACGCCATCGCCCACGATATTGAAGGCGCCCCCCTTCTTCCTTTTCCGGGTAAGCAGACAGGCCTCGACGAAATCCTCTTCGTGCACGAATTGCACCCGGGGATTGCTGCCGGCGATACCAATGGTAAGGGGTCGGAACAGCATGCGTGAAACGTAGTTATCCACGGAAGGCCCGAATACGGTGCAAGGCCGCAGAATGCTGATCATCATCTCCGGATGGGCGCCTGCGAATTCCTGCATCATTCGATCCACAATGGCTTTGTTATGCCCATACGGGTAGGAGCGGTTGCCGCGCAGGGGAGCGTCTTCTTCCAACTCGAAGGGGTTATCCGGATGTGCGCCGTACGCCAGCGTACTGCTGGTGGCAATCAGATGCCGGACGCCCCCGGATCGTGCGGTTTCCAGGATGTTGCGTGTCCCGTTGAAATCGATATCATGCATGCGCTTGAGATCATGAATGGGCTTGACCACAAAAGCCAGGTGAAACACGGTATCGATGCGCTGTTCGGTGATCAGACGGCCGACTTCCGGATCGCGGATATCCAATTTTAAAAACGACAGCCCCGGTTCATCCGTCGGCGGTGACACGATGTCGATGCCGATAATCTTGCCGATTTCCTTTTGGCCGACGAGCGCCCGGACCAGTCTTCTTCCCAAATAACCGGAAACGCCGGTGATTAAAACATTCTCCATATCCCCTCTCCCATTCATTGATGTTGACCCGTCATGGCCTCAAATCCGTTTTTGCAGCCCCCGAATGACGAACTGCCAGATATCCTGGAAATATCGGAAATTCAAAAGCTTCATCACGGCCGCCGAAGACATGGCGCCGACCAGCGGCAGGACCTGTCCGGGATCCAATATGGGAGCCGGAATTCCCAGGCGTCCCCGGATCACTTGGGCGATGTCCACCGCGGTTGTAAAACAATTGTCGATGCGAGTGATTTTCCGGGCATTGATCACGGTCGCCCGGGAACAACTGCCGATCAGGAATGCCTCCTGCCCTCTGGCATCGATGGTTTCCTCGATGTTGCCAATTATCATGACCACCGGTCGGGCTTTCTTGAAAGCCCGCTCTCCGGCATAACGCTCCAGAAAGCCGAAAAACATCTTGGCGCCCATAACACAGCCGGTTTCACACCGACTTTTATCGGCTTTTGTATATCCCCAGTAAAACCGAATCGGAGAATGCAGGCGCGCCAGTTCTTTTTCGATATTCTGCCAACTCGTATATCCGTCATCGTGGGGCAGCAGTCGCCCGGCTGCCTGATCCAGTTCTTCCACTGTCTGCAGATCCCCGCACAGGAGCACATCCGCCAGACTTTCCGGCCGGTACCCCCGCTCCACGGCTCGCTTCAGATACGGCACATCCATACCATCATAGCCCAACAATCTGGCGCCGACCATATCCACCGACATCGGGTTTGTTCCCATGACCAACAAACCCAGTTTACGCGGTGTGGGTACGGCTTCGTTGCCGACACCGACTTCAATGGCGTCCATCACGATGAAATCCGGATAGCCGACGGCAAGCAAGTCGACGATTTTATCGTTGAGCATGAAATCATGACGAATGGCGCGCTCGTCGTCCGAACAGATCCCGATATTCAATTTTACCGCGCCTGTCATCGTGCTGACACAATGACATTTCAGTTTGGGGAGATAGACCTTGGTATCCGCCCGGGCCATTTTTCGTGCGATCCGCAAGGTATCATGGACCATGCCGCCCACGAAAACCCGGTCCCGCAGGCATTCATCGATGCAGAAGATATCCACCGGCGTTCGGGCGTTCCGGCGCACGGATCGCAGCTCGTCATAATAACCCGCATACCGATAGGTCAATCTCGTCGGATATCCAATGGCGGTCTTTTCGCCCATATCCACCCGATCGACCCCCGGAGCCTGAGACAGCACCACAAGCGTGGCGCCCACGACAGCGGGGTTCGTATAGGCAGTATCGCCGTATCGCCCGTTCTTGGTCGCAAAAACCACATTGGGCTTGACGAAAACATTGCCGTCGGGTTGATACCCCAACGCCGCCATGCCTTCCCGGATGGCGGCTTGAATCAGATCGCGATCATAGCTCTCGCAGCGTTTAATGAACACTTTCCCATGATCCGCTCCCGATGTTGTTTCGACTCTTTCGGACAAGGTGGTTTTGTGGGGATCCGGGCCGACCCAAGGCTTCGGTGGTCCGATCAACACAAAGGGCGCCGGATTCCAGGAGCCCCCTCCCAGCCCCATGTAACCGGCCCCGATAAACAGCCGATCGTTGACCTTTCGGATCTCATCACGCATGGAACGCACCGGCCCTCCGTTATGCGCACTGTAATCCAGGTGAAAAGATTTTTTCCCGTCCCACCCCACCTTGGTTGCCCCCATATGCGTTTCCATCTCTCGGGTACGCAAATCTCTTTTCTTCCCGGCTACGCCACCGATCGAAAAAATATTATATCCCCTTCCCTCCTCTACCCCCTGGGCATGAAATCCTTTTCCAATCCAGTGCGTATCCAAAGTGATTCGTCCGGTAGGAAAAATATGATGGGTAAACCAGGCCGATGCGGCTCCTAAAATTCCGCCGCTTAAGATTCTTGCCGCGAATTCTCCCTCAATCTCCTGGAAACGGGGTTCCTCAGCGGCATAAAATAGCTGCATTTTCTCCCGGCGGGATAATTTTTCAATATCGTCAACCGTCGCTTTTTCCGGATCTTTTCCCAGGATCTGCGCCATACTGCGACCATCCGGACGTTTGCCGCCGGCCTGAAATATATTGATCAGATTCAGCAGTATTGCAAAAGCGAACAAGGCGCCAAGGACCATGCCGATTGTAGCCAAATAATTCATACAGCACCTTCTTTAGTTTGTGATGGTATTTTGAGGACGGACCGAATCCCGGTCTTCCGCAAGTGACGGTATTCGTAACACTTCTCGCAGCAGTGTCGCTGTTTTCACGAGCGATGCGACATCGGTCTCCTCCAAACCTTCAATATTGCCCATAATGATTCGAAACGAATGGTCCTCCGACGCCCTCACCAGCTCCTCCCCTGCCGGCTCCAGGGAAACCAGAATTTGGCGTTTATCGTGGGGTGCCTTCCGCCTGATCACCAGCCCCCTTTTTTCGAGCCGTTCCACGGTGCGACTCGCGGTGCTCAAGTGGATGTTCATTTCATCCGCGATCTCGCGCATGCCCGCGGATGATCGTCTTCGCAAAAAATACAACAGATAAAAGGCTTCATAATTGATCCCAAACAACTGGACTTTTCGACGCTCAAAATGGTAAATGGCGGCCATGGCTTCAAACAACATCTGGTCGAGTCCGCTTCTGGGGACATGCGCCAGATTGTTCGGTAATTTCGTTTTCACCTTCATCGAATACCCCACCCCCCATATTGGTTCTTTCCACCGACGCGCATATATTCCATGGTATCCGGCAGCGGTGGTTTTTATTTGTAATAATACAATTTATTCCAACACGACAATCCAGTTTAAAAATAAAAGACACTTTCTTTACATCGCTATTCTACATACTCCTTTATTTGTATGTTAGCAAATAAAATATTATTCTTTTCCGCTCCACCGCTGCAGCAGCCCGAAAACAAAAAAGCCGGATCGGAAGGATCCGGCTTTCACAGCCTTGAAAGACATGGATGGATAAGTGATCAAGCGGGATTCAAGGCGTCCGCCGATTCTGGAAATGCGATATTCCCGCGCTCACAACAAACCACAGGGAAGCGATCAGGATGATGGTCGCGCCGGAAGCGGTGCGGGCCCATTCCTGAGCGGATACGATCAAGCCTCCGACTGCGGAAAAGACGGCGGCCAGCAGGGCCCACCAGAACATGCCTCCGGAGGATCGGGCAAGATTTCGCGCCGCTGCCGCGGGTACGATCAACATGGCCGTCACCAGCAGGACCCCGACGGCATAAACGGCAAAAATAACGACCAGGGATAGCAATCCGGCGAAGGCATACTGGTACGCCGCCACCCGTACCTGATGTGTCTCGGCCAGGGTCGCATTCAACCCGATATAAATCATACGGTTGTACCCCCAGGTTTGAAACAGGATGAGAATGACAAACAGGGCGACCAGGCAATTGATATCCATATCGGTGATGGTGAGGATATCCCCGTATAGAAAATTCTGCAGGTTGCGGGCCGCTGATCGGTCGCGGCTGACGACCGCCAGACCGAACGCGATAACGGCGGAAAAGAAAACACCGATGATCGTATCCGAGGACAATGCGCTGCCGCGCTGCATGGCCATAATGCCAAGCCCGACCATCAATCCGAATACCGGCATGGTCCAATGGGGATTTGTCGAAAAAATCAGCGCCATGGCGGCGCCGGCAAATGCGGAATGGCTCACGGCGTCGGAAAAAAAAGCCATTCGGAAATTAATGACCTGCACGCCCATGGCCGCCGTCATGGGGGCCAGCAGGATGAGGCCGAAGAGCGCCTTCTGCATAAACCGCACCTGCATGCAGTCGAAGGGCAGTATCACGGAAATGAAGTCATATACGAAGGTCAGATCAGGCATGCTCATCTCGCGCGCAACAGGGTGCGGTGCAATTCGATTTGCCGTCCGGCATGGCGCGTGAATCCACCAGTCCCATGTGCAGACCGAAAATGGCCGTCAGCGCCTCGCTGGTCAACACACTGCGGGGCGCCCCCTCCGCCGCGACCCTGCGGTTGAGGCAAATCACATGTGTGGCGTGATGGGTCACCGTTGCCAGGTCGTGACTGACGGTGAGCTGGGTAAAACCATGCTGCGTGCGCAACCCGTCCAGCAGTTCACAGTAAATATGCTCACCCTGCAAATCTAGTCCCGTCGAGGGTTCGTCAAGAACCAGCAGGTCGGGCTCCTGCTGCAAGGCCAACGCCAGAAGAACCCGCTGCATCTCCCCCCCGGACAGGGCGCCAAGCCGGCGGCTTTCCAGGGCTTCGGCTTTGACCGCCCGCAATATATCACGGGCCTTCTCCCGGTAAAACCGCTGATGACCGAACCAGAGGGGTAGTCGTTGGCGCCCCATGACCATAAATTCCATCACGGTGAGGGGCGTCCCGCGGTCGAATTGAAACCGCTGGGGAACATACCCGATACGGGCAGGACGCCCGGGGGGTTCACAGGTTACCAGGATGCGGCCAGTGTAGGGAACTTTTTGAAGAATGGCCAGAAGGAGTGTGGTTTTACCGGCGCCGTTGGGACCGACGATGGCGGTATAGCTCCCTTTCGGCACCGAAGCGCTCACATGATCCAGGATATTTACGCCGCCGAAGTTTACCGTGACATCCTGCAAATGGACGATGGCGCCTTTTGTGAGAGCAGACAGTGACATTGTTTATTGCACTCCTATTGTGTCTTTCAGGACTTTCAGGTTCATGCGCATGATTCGCTCATAATAATCGAGCCCCGCGTTTTCGGGGCCGGTGGCCACGGGGTCCAGCATGGTTGCAGGAATACCGGTTTCCGCCGCAATGACACGTCCGACTTTTTCCGGGTACTGGGGTTCCGTAAAAACGGCACCGGCGTGTTTTTGTTGGATGGTCCTGATAATTGTCAGCATGTCGGCGGCGGAAGGCTCCTGCCCGGCGTGTGCCTGCACCACGGCCACGACTTCAAGCCCCATGTCCCGCGCGAAATAATCAAAAACACCGTGCTGGGTGACAATGCGGTTGTTTTTAAGGATCTTGCCGAGTGTCGCGACATCGTCGGCAAGGCGATTCAGCGCAGCGGCATAGGCTTGGGCGTTTTTCAAATATTCCGGGCCTCTCACGGGGTCGATTTTCGAGAGTTGTCCGGCGATGTTCATCGCGAGCTGCGCGTTCATCCGGGGGCTTACGAACAGATGAGGGTTCGTATCCGGATGGGAATGGACCGGTTCTCCATTCAGCGCCGGATCGTCTTCTTCGGTATAGGAAAGCAGCGCCGTGATCCCCTGCGAACTATCCACCAAAGTGAGTGACGGGTTGGCTGTTTGCACGGGGGCTCCGATGAACGCTTCCATTCCAAGGCCGTTGATGACCAATGCATCGGCTCGGGCCAGTTTCTGCATATCCCGGGGTGTCAGGGCATAGTCGTGGGGGCATCCCAGCATGGCCGGCAGCATCAGACTTACCGTCACACCCGCCTGTCCGCCTATGACATTTCGGGTGATCTGGTACATGGGGAAGGTGCTGCACAGCACCCGAAACTCCCGTTCCTCGGCGCGCACCGGAGGGGAAGCCGCCAGGACGACAATCCATAAACCAATCCATATCAACCTGTTACATTGCCATTTCATATCGGAACCCGGATTTTTATTGCAAATCATTTTGCAATAACGTAACTTGATTCTATGGGTTCTGTCAAGCGCTATCGCCAAACGGCTTGCAACGAGCAACCAGGAACGATCGAGGCACCATGAAACGGAAAACAACTCAACGAGACGCCATACGAGAAGTGCTGCAGCATGTCGATCATCCCCTAGGAGTTGAGGACATTTTGAAAGCCGGCCGAGGCCTCGTCGAGTCGCTGAATCTGGCAACGGTCTATCGCAATCTGAAGCTCCTGATTCAAAATGGATTTATCCGCAAAATCAGCCATCCGGTTCTCGGCCCGCTGTATGAAAAAATCGGCCAGGATCACCATCATCATTTCCATTGCCGGATTTGCGAGCGGGTCTTGAACCTCCCCGGTTGCGCCCTGGACGAAAAGGGGGCGACCCCGCCCGGTTTTGTAACCGAAGGGCACGAAGTTTTTTTATTCGGCGTCTGTCCGGCCTGCCGCCAATGAAAACAGGATGATGTCGCAGTGCCTACTCCCGGGGCGGTTCCCCACCTCCTTTGTGATTGACATTAAGGGCCGTACTTGCTAATGATCCATTCAATTTCGAGCTGACAGGTAGTAAACACATATAACAGAATTGAAAGGGGGTTAAAAAGGAAATGAAGAAACATAATTTTGTACGATCGGTTGTCATGGTGACCATCGCCCTTTTCGTTGTCGGCATTACGGGGCTATACGCCGGCACAACGGCTCCGGATGTCGTCAAAATGGAAAACAAGGGCTATGCCAAACACACCAAAGGTCTTGTCCAGTTTTCCCATAAAAAACACGCCACGGAATACAAGGCCGGTTGCGGTGATTGTCACCACGATGAAAAAGGCAAGCCGCTTGCGAGCCTCAAGGAAGGGGACGATGTAAAAGACTGTTTTGATTGCCACAGCAAGCCGGGCTTGGCGCCCAAAGGCAAAAACGCACCCAAACTCTCGAAAAAAGAGAAGGTCCAACAGTTTCATGCCGAGGCCATGCACGCCAACTGCATAGAATGCCACAAAACCCACAACAAGAAAACCAAGACCAAAGCCGCACCGGTTACCTGCAAAGACTGCCATCCCAAAAAATAGGGGTTCCCGTCCGGGTGCTTCGTGTTATCGAAGGGCGATCATTCCAAATGGGTGGTCGCCCTTTTGTTGTTTCGGAATGCAATGGCTTTGCGGACCAGCGCCTCGGCCCAGCCGGGAGTTCCCGCTGCATGCAGATGTGTGTAGCTGGCCAACACGTTTTGATGACGGATGCCGTCGCGACGGTTTCGAAATCCGGTTCCCCGCTGGGTTGAAAAAACCATATCCGCATCTTGTCCGCGCCATTCCATCACGGTGGAATAGCGGAATTCATGCCCACGAATCTCCGTACCCATGTCGAAATACGGGTTGGCTCGATCGACCACGGAGATGGTGTAGCCATGCCCCTGGGGCTTTTGCGACAGACCGAATACGATGGGCAGGACACCGGTCATTTCAAAGGAACGGTTGTCGATGACAATTTTCTCGCCAAGATACATCAGCCCACCGCATTCCGCGTATATAGGCAGGCCTGCTGCGGCGCCGATGTTGATGTCCGTTCGGAAGCGGACATTTCCCGCCAGCTCCTCGGCGTGGGTTTCCGGGAAACCGCCGCCGATATACAGGGCGTCGACAGGAGGCAGTGCGTCTTGTTTCAAAGGGCTGACAAAAAGGATTTCAGCCCCGGCGGCTTCCAGGGCTTCAATATTGTCTGGGTAGTAGAACTGAAAAGCGGAATCCTTGATCACTCCGATGATCGGCCGTTCCCCTTGGATTCGGTCAACCTTCGACAGAGTGATCTCAGTCGGTCCCGACGGAGTGACGTTCGCGGTCTTCCCGGCTTGCGGCCGCGTGTTTCCGGCGATGACGCGCAGGCGGTTCAGATCGACATGCCGACGAACCAATTCCGCGGCGACATGAATGGACTCCCTGGCCCAGGCGTGCTCTTGGGTCGGCAAAAGCCCCATATGACGCTCCGGGAAATCCTGCTGCCGTAATTTGGGCAAGGCGCCGATCACGGGGATGCCGCAATGGTGTTCGATGCTTCTGCGCAGAATCGATTCATGCCGGGCTCCGGCCACCCGATTCAGAACCACGCCGTCGATTCGGACGTCCTCGTCGAACCGTCGGCAGCCATCCACCACCGCCGCCATGGTACGGGTGCTCTTGGTGCCGTCGATACACAGAATTACCGGCAGACCGATGAGTTTGGCGATCTCGGCCGTACTGGTGCAACCATCGATATCGATGCCGTCATACAGCCCGCGATTGCCTTCCACGATGGCGATATCCGCGGAAGCCGAATGGGCAGCATACGAATGGACTACATACGAGGGGGGAGTAAGGAACAGATCTAGATTGTAGCAAGGGCGGTCCGCCGCCAGGGCGAGCCACCCTGCATCGATATAATCCGGACCCTTTTTGAAAGGGGCGACAACAAGACCATCCAGACGAAACGCCGACACGATGCCGATGGTAAGCAGGGTCTTTCCCGCGCCGCCTCGAAGGGCTGAAATGACGACTCCGGGAGTCCCCGTTTCTTTCCGCCGCGAATTCATCCGATTTCAATTGCGTCCGAAAAAAAGAGGAAGCGTTGACTAATCTTCGTCTTCGGCCCCAGCCTGTTTGCCGGTGCCTTTCAGGCCGATCATGGTGGTACTGCCGCTTGACCAGTATTCCAGAATCCCTTCGGCAACCATGTCATTGACCAGATTTTTCACGGTACGTGGTTTTTCTTCCGGTAGAAAGCCATAAAAGTCCTTGAGATAAAATTTGCTTTTGGATTTGGCTTTCTTCTCAAGATTTTCAACAATCGTTTTTTTTGCAGCTTCAATATCCATATTCATTCCTTTTCATGAAAGTAAGTCCGGGACGGAGTGCGCTTGCACCCGTCCCGGAAACAACTTTTCGCAACGTGATTCAACTAAAACTTGAACTGCGTCGTATGTCGCCAGGTATAGTAAGCCGGATCACGGAAATCATCGATCAGGTGATGCGTGAACTCGAGCTCGCATTTTTCAAAGAAACGTTCCCATCCGATTCGTTCGGCCCATTCTCCGACGCGTTCGTATTTCCGAGCGCCAGCGGCATAAGCTTCGACGATATGCTTGATGGTATCCGTGGTTTTCGGCCAACGCGGTGCTTCGTTGGGGATGAAGGCCACAACGACTTTGGAAAACTTCGGTGTGCTGATCCGGTTGGAAACCTTGCCGCCTACCATCAACACGATCCCATCGCCTTCGGTATCCGCAAGCGGCATGGAGGGACACATGGTATAGCAGTTGCCGCAGAACATGCAGCGTTCGTTATTGACCGCGACACTGTTGAGCTTCTGGCCGTTGAAATCAATCTTGGCCGGTTTGATCGCCGCAGTGGGGCAGGCCGCGATCGCCAAGGGGATTTCGCACAGCTTGTCCAGATACTCATGATCCAGCAGCGGCGGTTTGCGGTGATAACCGAGAATGGCGATGTCGGAGCAATGCACCGCACCGCACATGTTCAAGCAGCAGGCCAGGGAAACGCGGACATGGGCCGGCATGCGCATGCTTTTGAAATCGTCGAACAACACGTCCATGGCAGCCTTGACCGGACCGGAAGCATCGGTGGCCGGGGTGTGGCAATGGATCCAGCCTTGGGTATGCACGATATTGGTGATACCGGCGCCGGTGCCGCCCACAGGAAACTTAAAGCTGCCGCCGGCAAATTTGCGGCTTTCCAAGTCTTTTTTCAACGGTGCGACTTTGGCCTTGCTGTCCACCATGAATTCGATGTTGTTACGGGTGGTGAAGCGCACGTGACCGCCGCAATGCTTATCGGCGATTTCACAGATCTCACGGATGTGGGTGACGCTCATCAGACGGGCGCCGCCGACTCTCACCGTGTAGACTTCGTCTCCGGACTCGGCCACGTGGACCAGAACGCCGGGCTCCAGAATTTCATGATACAGCCATTTGCCTTTATTCTTGGCGATGACCGGCGGATAAAATTCATTGTAATCTTTCGGACCAATATCGGTGATCCGGTTTTTCATGGGTTCTTTTGGGTCGTAACCTGAAGATACAAAAGCCATATTCTATACCCCCCTCTTATCTCAGATGGTGTTTTCTGAATTCGTTGACATCGCGATCCCATCCGCCTTCGACTTCATCTTCTTTCCAGAAGATGTACGGATTATGGCGCGGTTCCTGGACATGCTGCGGCACCGGTTTGATGTTGGTCGCTTCCAACATCTTCTGGAAGCCCTGACGCTTGATGAGCTCGCCAAGCCGTTCGCGGTTCTTGCCTTCTTCCATCCACCAATCCCAGATGGCTTCGATGACTTCGGTGACTTCCTCATACGGCTCTTCGACCGGGACAAAGGGAACCAGCAGGGATCCCATCTGGGCGCCGTCCAGAATGGGGGCCTTGGCGCCGACAAAAATGGAAAGACCGCGTTCATCGCCGATTCTCAGGGCGCGGGGCATGACGTTGATGCAGTGCATGCAGCGGTTGCATTCCCGGTTGTTGATGCTCAGCTTGCCGCCTTCATATTTCATGCATTCGGTGGGGCAGAGAGCGATGACTTCCTTCTGAATGTCAAAGGGACCCCAGTTACGGCCGGAATGCGCGCCTGCGTTGGGGGGGAATTCGCCGCCCACATAGGCTTTGACCGCTGCCTGATCGACTTTGATATCATCCTTCCAGGTGCCGATGAAAGACATGTCGGCCCGGGCGATCGAGGCCACGCAACAGTTGGGGCAGCCGTCGAACTTAAACTTGAATTTGTAGGGGAAGGCCGGACGATGCAATTCGTCCTGGTATTGATTGGTGAGAAAATGGCAAAGCGCCTGGGTATCGTAGCAGGCATATTCGCAGCGAGCCTGGCCGATACAATCGGAAGGCGTCCGCAGGTTGGAACCGGAACCACCCAAGTCCTGATTCATGTTATGGGTCAGTTCGAAAAAGATTTCTTCCAACTGGGGTGTCTGGGTTCCGATCAGAATGATATCGCCGGTGGATCCGTGCATATTGGTCAATCCGCTTCCACGGAAATCCCACAGATCGCAAAGCTGTTTCAGATAATCGGTTTTGTAAAATTTACCGGCCGGTTGATTGACGCGGATGGTGTGGAAATGAGCCACGCCCGGAAACATTTGCGGTTGGTCGCAGTAACGACCGATAACGCCGCCGCCATACCCGAACACGCCAACGATGCCGCCGTGTTTCCAGTGTGTCCGACCATGTTTGAAAGAGAGTTCCAGGATGCCCAGAACATCGTCGCAGACATCTTGGGGAATCTGGAATTCAACTTTTTGCGCGTTTTTGGCTCTCGCTTCCGCATGCTGCTTGATGTCGGACACGAAGCTCGGCCACGGCCCAGATTCCAGTTGGTCCAACAAAGGAGTCTTGTGTTTTGCCATTGTTTACCTCCATTAGATAAAAGTAACCGACCTGTCGCTTCCCTGGCAGGGGCGATCCAGGCCACCTCCATTCATTATCACCATATCGTTATGATCTGTATCGAAAATCCAAAAATCGTTACCCATGAGAATCAAAATTGAGACTATAGAAGCAAAGAATTTGTTTGTCAATAAAAAAGCCCGGTTTCCCGGCACCGCGAATCACGGTACCGTATTGTGTCGGCAAACACCTCATATGGTGGCCGGTATTTGAATTTAAACACCATATGGGGGTCGGGAACATCACGGCAGCAACCCATGCACGGCAGCTGTCAATCCCTCCGCGTGCCGCTGAAGATGTTGGCGAATCAGGGTCGACTCCAGCGCTTCCGCTGAATAGGAAGCGACAATCAAATTGAAAATTTCCATGAGTTCCTCAACGGAAAAAGAACCGAAATAGTCGGCCCATTGTTTCCGGATGGAAGGATGCGCTTCTCCCATGAAATCCGTTTTCATATCCAGACCCTCCAGGAAACCCTGGGCGATATCCGGCAGGATAAAATCTCCGATCCAACATAGCTCACCCACACCGTCCAGTCGATCGATGCGCATGCGGATGGACAAATTCAGAAAAAAAACCAACAGCCCGTTCAGGATCGCGGCCGGATCATTCCCGTCCAGTTCCATCATGGCCGCATATTGTCTCACCGTCACCAGATGCACGCACAACTCGCCGCCCACATTTTTCAGGATGAAATCACCGGCGGCATGATGCCACGGGAAAATCTGTCGGCCTGTATGGGTATCATAGTAATAGGTCAATATCCGGCTTGCCATGCAATACACCCCGTTTGCCTGGTCGTTGGATAACCGGTAGTGACCGATTTCGGAATCCCACACCGTAACCCCCTGTTCACCCTCGGGCGTAACGGATAGGTGAAATTCATGAAAACCGTCGAACCATTCTCCCAGGAACATACATACTTCGCAGTCATCGTGAATGACGACCCGGCCTATGGCATATACCTTTGGCACATATTGTTCTGCAAACGACTCCCGCAGTCGCTTCAGACAGTGATACTCCCCCTCGATCATTCGGCAACCGGCCGACGAAAGCGCCACATTGACAACGAAAAAAAAAGTCCGCCCCCGGGCCTGCACCATGATTCGGGCCGGATGATAAAACGGCCCGTGTTTCTCCATGGAAATGTGAATGTGCTCCAGATCCCCGGCCAGAGGCGTATCGCCATTTTGTTCCCCAAAGGCCTGAATCAGACTGCCGAAGCCGTCGGCGGAAAGAAAGCGCTCCAGGGCTTCGAAATACTCCCCGCATCGAAAAAGCCCATCCGTTGCCGAGGAGGACGCCGATCGATTCATGGGCAGGTATTCTTTCCAGAGCGCATCCGTTCGGCTGACAGGGTGGACATCACCGGAAACAAAAAACGAGATCAAGGGGTGGGGAAGCATGGGAAACCTATCGAAAGGATTCAAGCTCCTTGAGAATCTGGGGCGCCACCGGATAGCCGAGTTCCCGAGCCTTGTCCGCATATCGGATGGCCGATTCGTGCTGTCCTTTTTCAAGGTAGGCAATTGCCAGATTGTTGTGGGCCACGGCAAAATTCGGTTCGATTTCGATGGCCTTCAAATTGGTTTCAATACTTTCATCCACCAAGCCGCTCATCAGATAGGCATTGGCCAGTGTCGCATACGCCTGCAAAAAATTCCGATTGAACCGGATCGCCTTTTGAAGCGCCTTGATGGCCTCATCGACATCGCCTTTCTGCAATTGCACGAACCCGATGTTGCCGTACCCCTCCGCAAACCCGGCTCGGGAATTGACCGCCTGTTTATTGTATTTCAGACAACCGTCCAGATCACCGCGATGAAGACAGATGCCTCCCAATTGAACATAGGCTTCCGCAAGGGTCGGACTGCACTCGACCGCCTCCATGAATTCTTTCTCGGCCTCATCGATCTTGCCCACCCCCAACAGCGCAACCCCCAGGTTGTAGTGGGAGGTGCCGCATTCGGGATTCATTGCAATGGCCCTTCGGCTCATGGCGATGTACTCTTCCGCATTTTTCGCTTTTTCCATTATCCATACCTTTATATAAACGTTTTTCGAATTGGGTACCGCTATACCGGAAAGCCGTCAAATTCACAAACACTTTTATAAACGTTTTTCCAATCTGAATGCCGATAGGCTTCATGGATTCCGTCCGCTTTCCGGGAGACTACGGCTCCACCCAACAACAGGGAAAGGGCAGGTTGTATTTGGATACGAACGCATCCACCTTCGCTCGTTTGTTGTCCGTGGAAAAAACCAGAAAAGCCGTATCCCGTTCCCCATTCTCCGGAGATACCACAACCAACCGCAATATTGCATATGTTATTTGACGGGGATCCCATGGATCAGGAGCATGGCGCCGGTACCCACCTCTTCGGGAATATCGACAATGGATAAAAGGTCAAAACAACTCAATATCATTCAACAATACAGGCCCACCAATGATTTGATCCTACCGGCCGATAATTAATAATTGAAATGGCGAATGAGTTATGCTAACCATATTACCCCAACATATTGTATATAAGTCTGTTTAAGGGTCCATATATGGCGATAATGCCCGTAATTTCACGAAAAGTCACAAAAAAACCATGCGCGCGGAATGAACTCTTTCCCAGGATACAGGCGGCATCATTCCATGGATAATCCCATCGTTGCATCTTTGTACGACTCGAGACTGGTGCGCCTCCTATCCGACTTCAATCCCTCGGGGGTCGAGGTGCCTTCCCGCAATTTTGCGGATCGGTTCGGACAACTGGTGGGGTTGTCCGGTTCGATCATCCTCTCCATGGCCCACGAAAAACTGCAAGCGATGGAGTTCAAACCGGTTGAGGTTTCACCCGAGGCGATCAAGAATGAATTCCTGCGGGTGCGCACGTCGTTGGTGCGCGCCATCGCCATGAGCTTTACCCCGATTCCCGGGCGAATGCGAGATACGCTTCCCACTCCGGATAGACTTCATGCACACTTTCAGTTGACGGGGGTTTACGCGCCCAAGCGCCCGGGGTTGCCCAAGAACCATTCGGCGGCGTTTGAGCCCTACCGGAAAATGTATGTGACGCGTCAAAAGGATCTCGCCGTCACCATTCAACGTCTTCGATCTCATATCGGAAATTCGATTTCCGGTCTTTCACCGGAGCTTGCGCAGCTCGCGAAACTCGACGCATCCCTGGACAGCGTTCTCTCGGTGCGTACCCGTGATCTCCTGGCCGCGGTGCCACGGCTCCTGGAAAGGCGTTTCGGTTGTTTACTCGATGAACATTGGCGGGAGCTTCCGAGCGAACCGGAGGCTTCCGATTTGAAGCAGTGGATGCAGCCGGGCGGCTGGATATCGACCTTTTGTGGAGAAATGCGGGAACTGCTTCTCGCCGAGTTGGAAGTTCGCTTGCAGCCGGTTTTGGGGATGATTGATTCACTACCCGAGTCATCCATCGCTGATCGCACATGTGATGAAGGAAAAAACCAGGACCGTGACTAGGCTTCTCTTTCATACAGCACTTTTGCTTGGGGCTGCCGCAGTTGTCTGGATAAGCGCCGCATTTGTGGATACGAATGTGTTGGCGCTCTCCGTCACGTTGGTCATCGGCGGCGTATACGGTATCGGCGTCATCGAACTCCTCCAATTCCGGCTTGCCACATCGACGCTGTCGCGAGCGCTCGCCCCTTTGCAGGAAAAAGTTCCGGCCCTTGATGAATGGCTCGATACACTCCATTCCTCCCTTCGAATTTCAGTCCGTTTGCGTATCGAAGGTTCGCGTGGGGGATTGCCGTCTCCCATCCTCACACCCTATCTGGTCGGCCTGTTGGTCATGTTGGGGTTATTGGGGACTTTCGTGGGAATGGTCGTCACATTGAAAGGCGCGGTCAGCGCGCTCGAGGGCGCCACGGAAATACAGGCGATCCGGATGGGTCTTGCCGCTCCCATCAGAGGACTGGGCCTGGCATTCGGCACATCCGTGGCGGGGGTGGCGACATCCGCCATGTTGGGGCTCATGTCCACCCTCAGCCGGCGCGACCGGATACTGGCCACGCGACACCTCGATACCAAAATGGCAACGGTCTTTCCGCATTTTTCCTTGGCCTACGACCAGCGGGAGACGTTTCGGGCGCTTCAACTTCAGACCCGGGCGATTCCCGAAGTGGCGGAGAAGCTTACCACGGTTGCGGACAAGTTGGACCGCCTGGGTGATCGATTGATCGCAAATCAAGAACTGTTTCACACATCGGCGAAGACCATCTATGCCGAACTCGCCGCTGCGGTGAACAAAACGCACCAGGAGAACCTGATCGAAAGCGTTCGCCTGGCGGGCGACCACATCAAACCGCTCCTGCAAGACGCCATGACCGCCATCACGGCGGAGACGCAGCATGTTCACGGACTGCTGACCCTATCCACCAAAGAAAACCTCGAAGAACTTTCCAGGCTCTTTGTTGTCACGTCGGAGGAAGTCACCAAGTCCTGGAAAGCGGGCGTGGAGGCTCACGCCCTGTCAAACGGAGCATTGATAGAGCGCATGGGCACCTCGCTTGAAGCGTTCAAGGAACAATTCGAGCACATGGCCGAATCCATGCTTACGTCTCTCAATCAGAAAACGCTTTCTCAACAACAAGAAATCGCCGATTCTCTCAAGGCGACCATACACGAACTGACCGGCAATACCTTGGCGAACACGACCCGGATGCACCATGAGGTTACGGGACTATTGAAATCGTCCGAAGACCTGATTCGAACCCGGATGGAGACGGAAGCGACATGGATTGCGAGCCACAGTGAGCGCGTGGATACCATCACAACCGCGATGAGGAATGAGCTTGGCGCTCTCCGGGATGATGAAGATCGTCGCGGACAAGCTGCGGTGGAGCGACTCGCAACTCTGGAATCCACGCTTGCATCCCACCTGACGAGGATCGGCAAGGAGCTCGAAGATCCCATGAAACGCCTGATTCAAACGGCCTCGGAGGTTCCGCGCGCCGCAGCGGAAGTCATCGGACAGTTGCGGCAGGAGGCCTCAAAAAGTGTTGAACGCGATAACCGCCTCCTCGAAGAACACCGCGGCATCCTTTCAGAACTCGACACACTGTCACATTCCCTGGCGTCGACTTCGAATCAGCAACACGAAGCCATCGAACAACTGGTCGATTCATCCAAACGCATGTTGGAAGAGGTCGCCCGCCGTTTTACCGAACATATGGGCTCGGAGGCATCGAATTTTTCCAAGATTGCGGAGAGTTTCGCCGTCAGTGCGGTGGAGATGGCAAGTCTCGGCGACACGTTCGGCGCCGCCGTCACTGTCTTCAACACGTCCAATGGAAATTTGATCGAGAATCTCGCCCGAATCGAGGAGTCGTTGGATAAAGCAACCTCCCGGAGCGATGAGCAATTGGGTTATTACGTAGCCCAAGCACGGGGAATTATCGATCATTGCATGTTGTCGCAAAAGGAAATTTTTGAAGAGTTGCGACAGCTCCGCCAAAAAAGCAACGTCACTCTCGAAGCGGGCGAATGGAAGAACTAGAAGAGGCCATATCGAATGCGCCGCCGATTTGGGCGATTTTCGGGGACTTGATGTCGGGACTCGTCGGTGTATTCATCGTCCTTTTGGTCTGGACCCTTGGGTTCCAGGTGGAACTCTCCCAATCGCTGAAGAGCGAGATCGACAAACGAAAAGCGGAGGAACAACGCCGCATCGCGCTTGAACACGCCTTGGCCGATCCACTCGCGCAAGGCCGGGTGACATTGCGCGACGGCCGTATCGGTATCAGCGGCAGCGTTCTGTTTTTGCTGAACTCCGCCCAATTGCAGCCGGCAGGAAAAGAACTCCTCCAAACCCTGGTTGCGCCCCTCCGTGTCTATCTCGGTGAACGCGACGAGCTGTTGATGATCAGTGGGTTTACCGATGACTTGCCGATCCATAACGACAATTCCCGGTTCGACGACAACTGGGATCTGTCTGCCCAGCGGGCGCTGACGGTCACACGGGCGTTGATCCAGGCCGGAATGCCGCCGACGCTTGTTTTTGCAGCCGCATTCGGTGACCACCAGCCGGTGGTTCCAAACCGGGACGAAAAAGGGCGGTCTCGAAATCGTCGAGTGGAAATCGCGCCGGTTCCAAAAAGCAAAAACCGGGAGGCAACCAGTGACTGAAATGCAGGACACCCTTCGGCCGCGTCTTGCCGCGCTGATGGAAAACGGAGCCCATCGTTTCGATCCGGCCCGATTCTGTTATATCGAGTCCCTGGCCCGGAGAGCCATCGGAAAGCACGGAGCGGTTTGTCGGCTGATCGAGCGAAAAGCCCTGGCGGCCCTCGTTGACTACCAGCATTGCGTTGACCAGGCGCGTTCATCGGCGGCGGATATGATGGCCCGTGTTTCCTCGGAATATCCCGATTCAACCGACCGGGCGCGGACGCTTTTCGAAGAAGGTGACTTCACAGGGCTGCAACGGCTGGCCGCAAGGCTTCGGCGCACTACCCGGCAGAGTGCGCTTGTCACGTTGACAGACCGGATTGAGAAAAGCGGCCAGGTACTGGACAAGAAAACCATGCCGCTCTCCTTTGATGATCTGCTACGGCGGCAGGAGGATGAAGTCCTTCAGTCGGTCGGCAATTCCATGGCACGGAATGGTGCGTCTACGAGCAAAGATAAGCGGGAGTTGAACGCATTCCACCTATTCAAGGAGACCTGCACGAAACTCTACTCCGACAGATTGGTCTCGCACGCCATCAAGGAACGCCCGGAAAATGCCGGCCCCCTCAATTCCCAGATGCTGGTGACGCGCTCGCTTTTCGCCATGCGTCAGTTATCGCCGAGTTATCTGAACCGGTTCGTTTCCTATATTGACACCCTGCTTTGGTTGGAGCAGGCCGGCGAGGAGATCAAACCCCGCACGGACAAAAAGCGAAATCGACATAAGTAATATTTTCTGCTTATCGGCAATGAAAATAAGCAACAATCTATTAAAGAAAAGTTATCCCAAGCTAAAAACAGGCTGCTTGAAATAAAAGACTACTACGTTCCACTTACCACAGTGAGGCAAAAAATTTACGATGCCGAAAGATATTATAAAATTAAGGATATTAACAAAGGACACCAATTCGTCATGCACCTCGTGGTCATTTTAGCGCATCCCGACCCGCGCAGTTTCAATCATGCCATCGCCCGAACCGCCGTTGCGGAACTGTTGAAAAACGGCCATCAAGTTGTTTTCCATGATCTGGTCGCCGAACAATTTGATGCGATTCTTCCGGCCGCGGAAATTCCCAAAAACACCGTGCTTCCAGAAGCGGTGGCGGCCCATTGCCGAGAGATCGCCGCAGCGGACGGCATCATCATCGTCCACCCCAACTGGTGGGGACAACCGCCGGCCATCCTCAAAGGATGGGTGGACCGGGTGATTCGCCCCGGTGTCGCCTACCAATTCGTGGACGGGGACAACGGCGAAGGCGTTCCAATTGGATTGTTGAAAGCCAAAGCCGCTGTCGTCTTCAATACTTCCAATACGGTCGCGGAACGAGAGGTGACGGTTTTCGGCGACCCATTGGAAACCATCTGGAGGAACTGCATTTTCGGACTGTGCGGCGTTCAAACTGTTTACCGCGAGACCTTCTCGGTCGTCGTAACGAGCACATGGGAACAACGGGAGAAATGGCTGACGCAGGTCCAGGAAGTCGTTCGACGGATGTTCGGAGATGACATCAACTAAAAGATATCATCATCGGCGATCCCAAACCCGCACCGACGGAAACCGCTGTGCATCCGTATGAGGGAAAAACTTGGCGGCGCTGAAACGGTTCATCAACTCCTGATTCACATTCAGCTCCATATAGGTGATCCGATCCCGAATCCGGCGGATTTCATCGATCCGATCCGCCCATTCCAGGACCATGGCGGCGCCGGCAAGGGAACTGTTGCCCAGGACCTGATAGGTGTCGAGCGGCAGATCCGGCAACATGCCGATGGCAATGGCCGAAGTCGGCCGAATGAAAGCACCGAAGGTACCAGCCACATAGAACCGGGAAAGATCTTGAAAGGTAACGCCCACGGTCGTAGTGATGGTTTCCAGGATCGTATACATGGCGGCCTTGGAACGCACCAGACTGTCCAGGTCGGCCTGACTGATGGTCAACGGCTCTCCGGTGGCGGAAATGTCGGCCGACGCGACGGTCAGATGGAGCATGCCGTCTTTTTCCAAGATCAGCCCTGGCGCCCGCTCGGGCTGCAATTTTCCGCGAATGTCGATGATCCCGGCAAGAAAAATCTGAGCGGCGAGATCAATGAGTCCCGACCCGCAAATTCCCCTGGGAGGCTGTTCCCCGATGGTGTGAATATGGAACTTCCGGGTTTGCGGATCGATGGCCACCTGGTCGATGACCCCCGGTCCGGCCATCATCCCCATTCTGGTGACGCCCCCTTCCAGGGCCGGGCCGGCGGCCCCGGCGCAGGCCATCAACCAATGGCGGTTGCCGAGCACGACTTCCGCATTGGTGCCCACATCCACCAGAATGGCGGTTTCGTCGCCATCCTGCATTCCAGCGTACAGGATTCCGGCGATCAGATCCCCGCCGAAATAACTTCCCACATTGGGAAAAACCAGAACCCGGGCACACGGATTGGCCCGGATGCCCAATTGCGCTGCGTCGATACCGGCCGGCGCATTCACTACCGGGATATACGGCTCCCGGATCAGCCAGTGGGGATCGAGTCTCAGGAACAGATGGGTCATGGCGGTGTTCCCCGCAACCGACAGCAGAAAAAGATGGTCCGGGTTCACGGCGTGCGTGAGGCACAGGTGGTCAATGCAGCGGTTCAATCCGTTGACGATGAGATCCTGAAGTTGTTGCCGACCCGTCGGCGTCTGATCGGCAAAATGGATACGGGCCAGAATATCCGGCCCCACGGCGATCTGGGGGTTGTCAAAGGACGTTTCCGCGATAGCGCTTCCCGTTTCGAGATTGATCAGCCGGACCACTACCCGCGAGGTTCCCAGATCTACCGCAAGACCCATGGGCGCGGCTTCTTCCTCTCCGCCGAGGATGCCGGTCAAACGGAAGTGGCCGCCGTCTTTGAAAACGACGCAGCGAACGTGGTAGTCCCATCGTCGCAATACTCCCGGAAGTTCGCGCAGCAAGGCAAGGTCGATCTCGATATCTTCGACATGCAATTGCCGCTTGACCATCATGAGCAGCCGGTCCGCATCGGCCGTATTGTCCTGCAGACTGGGCTTTTCAAGGCGCAGGGTCCGAACCCAGCCAGGATGTTCCGTGCCCATCACCTTCCCCTTCCTGCCGGCAGAGGTTGCCGCCGGTGGATCCATCGATCCGACATCGCATACCGTCTTCGGAACATCAGCGCATCTGCTCCAGGGCGGTGATGATGGCGTTCAACGAGGCACCGGCGTTGCCCTGAATCAACAGGTCGCTGACGCTTCCGGTCAGCGGGGTCGGCTCGGGGTTGATTTCAATCACGACGGCCCCATGGTCCTTGGCGATGACCGGCATAAAAGCCGCCGGCTGCACCAGTGCGGAGGTGCCGATCACCAGCATGAGGTCGCATTGAGATGCGACATCCCGGGATCGTTGGAGAAAATTGAAGGGGATGGCCTCGCCGAAGAACACGCAATCCGGCCGGATAATGCCGCCGCATGCGCAGCGGGGCGGAAGCGTAGTCAGATCGATATCACCGAAGCGTTTCCGGAGATTGCAGTCCAGACAATAATAATCGGCAAAACTACCGTGGAATTCAATGACATCCGAGTTGCCTGCGCGTTGATGCAACCCATCGACATTTTGCGTAATGATGGTTTTCAGAAACCCCATCTCTTCGAGGCGGGCCAGTCCCCGATGACCGTCATTGGGCTCGGCCGTCTCCAGCAGCGTTTTCATTTCCCGCAGCAGGACCCGCCACACATCCGCCGGGTCCGCCATGAAAGACCGGATATGGGCATATTTCATGGGATCGATTTTTTCCCACAGTCCGCCTTTGCCGCGAAAGGGAGGGATACCGCTCTCCACGGAAATCCCCGCGCCGGTCAAGGCGACCACATAGTCCGCCGCGGCGATCTGCCGGGCTGCGCTTTCAATATGACTTGAATTTCTCATAATCGAAACTACAGGTGAAATTCCATATCACTCGCCACGGCAAAGCATTCCAGGGCCTCTTTCCGTTCCCCGATGATCTTTCGGCAGGTGCGGACGATCCCATCCATCTGACGGTCCGTGCGCTCCTGGTTCAAATGAAACAGACCGAGCTGTTTCACACCGGCCTGGAACGCCAGCTCGAGTGCATCGGTGTAAGAAGAATGCCCCCACTCGATCTGGGTCTGGTATTCCTTCGGCGTATACTCGGCATCGTGAATCAGAAGATCGGCGCCCTTGGCGTGCCCAAGGTAGTCCGCGTATGCAAGGCCACCCGCGTGCACAAAGCCGAGTTCATTGTCGGTCAAAAACACGAAGGTCTTATCGCCCTCGATGAATTTGTATCCGCTGCCGCCGTTGGGATGACTCAGCTGAATCGGGATCACGGTGACGGATCCGATTGTAATGATGTCCGGACACCCTGTCTTATAGATGAAATTGGCGCTCAAGTCCGAATACTTGACCGGAAAATTCGGAGGGGCCAGAATCTTGGAAATCATGTCTTCGACATATCGTCCGGGAAACGGGCAGCGGTAGGTTTTGATGTGCGCCTTGCGGGTAAACAGGGGCTTGAAAAAAGGGAAACCCATGAGATGATCCCAATGGGCATGGGTGAACAGCAGATGATATTCGTAGCGTTTTTCGTCGATTAATTTGTTGCCCAGCCTGCGGATGCCGGTTCCGGCGTCGACGATGATGATATCGTCGCTTCGGGTTCGAATCTCCAGGCAGGTGGTATCGCCGCCATACTTGTTGAAAGCCCTTCCCGATACCGGTATCGATCCTCTTGAACCCCAACATTTAATGTACATGCGCACCCTTTCAGACGGTAAGCTTTACCCCAGCCCCTTTTCCGAAAAATGTATGCCAGATGCCGTCCCGCTCCCATGTCTTCAGCACCGTCACCGGAAGTTCCCCCAGCCGTTCGGAAACGGCCTTCGCCTGACTGCGCAACAGCCCGGACAGAATGAACCATCGGTGGAGTAGAAAAGACTCCGAACCGATCAATTCCTTCATGACTTCATAGTGTATATTCGATATCATAAGATCCACAGGCCTGTCCATAAAATCCTCCGCCCGGCCCTGCGCCACCAGGATGCGATCCGACATTCCATTCAAGACGACATTTTGCCGGGCAGTTTGGGCGGCTAAATAATTCAGGTCCACGGCCAACACATTCCGGCAATTCAATCGGCAGGCGGCGATGGCGAGCAGTCCCGTCCCCGTACCGAGATCGAGTACTGTTTCAATTGTCTCTCTATAGCACAGTTGCTCCAAGGCTTCAAGGCAGTCATGGGTGGTGGGGTGCGTGCCGGTCCCGAAAACGACTCCCGGATCAAGAATGATGTTGCGACGATCCTCGACCATGGTCGCGCCGTTTTTTCCCCAGGGCGGAACGATCCGGAAACCACCGATGGAAAGCGGGCGGATTTCTTCCCCCAGCCAGTCGGCATACGACATTGTAAAACGGTCCAGCAGGACAAGCGACGGTTGACGGGAGAGGATCCGGGCGACGATCTCATCCGCGGAACGGGAAAAGAAGAGGAAAGAAAAGCCCTCTTCTTCCCAGTTACCGATAAAGCCTTCCCCTTTCGGCGGCAGTTCCTCGGCAATCCGGCCCTGTATGTAGTAAATATGAAGATCATCATGGGGTGTGACGCCGACTTGATATTCGGGTAGCACAGCAGTGGTGGTCTGGGTTGTCATCATGCCTTATCGTCTGATCGGCCCCGGCTGCGCCCTATGAAAAAATGTTGTCGAAAATCTGAAAGGCCGCGGCAACCGCCCGGCTGTTTTCCGGCATGTCGATGGTCGGCCGCCCGTTGACATCAAAATCGTAAATCGTATCGTCCTCCGGAATCAATCCCGCCAAATTCAAGCCTTCTTTATTCAGCATTTCAATCACTTGAGATGACGGTGGTTCCTTGGACTGATTGATGATCAGGCAGCTCTTGCCCACCCCGATATTCAGTTCGGCCGCCAGTTTGTTGATCCGTGTGGCGGCTTGCAAACTGCGGCGGGATGGATCGGACACCACCAGCAGGACATCCACATTCCGGGTGGTCATCCGGCTGATGTGCTCCATGCCCGCTTCATTGTCCATGACGATATACGCATAGTTGTCCTGCAGCCGATCCAGAAAATTGGTCAGCAATGTATTGGCCGCGCAATAGCATCCCGATCCTTCGGGCTGCCCCATGACGATCAAATCATATCCGTCGGCTTCGGCGACGGCTTGCTCCAGTTTCATTTCCATGAAAATATCCTTGGTCATGCCGCTGGGCACTTTTCCTTTTTTCATTTCTTCCCTGGCGTTTCCCAGCGTCTCGGGTACTTCCAGACCGAGGACTTCGTTCAAGTTGGCGTTGCTGTCGGCATCCACGGCCAAAATCGGCGTCATTCCTCTCTTCACCAGATATTTGATCAACATGCCGGAGACGGTGGTTTTCCCGGTTCCGCCTTTTCCGGCCAGAGCGATTGAAAACGGCATTGCAATCCTTCCTTTCCTTTCGATCCGCAATTCTCATTACCGGATTGCGGATACTGAATTACCATAATAATATCGAAGAACAATCTAAGCCAGATATGGGTTGCCGTCAAGGTGCAATTGTCATCATGAAAAATTGGATTTGCCGAATCGCAAATCAGCATACGCTGTAATAACAAATTGTTATTACAGCATCCGAACCTCATCGACCCTTGACATCGAAAGCCGACTAGCTTACAACACAGTCGGACAAGAAAACTTCGCTGTCCATCCTTGGTTTACATAATCTCGTGACAGCAACGCCGTTGCCGAATGACACGGCGGCCGCCACGAAACAATAAATCCATATTGTAAGGAGAAAACAAACCTATGGCGCAGTTAATTGCAGATCGAAGAGACGTTGATTTTGTTCTTCATGAACAAATGGAAGCCGCGGAACTGGCAAAAAAGGAAAAATTCGCCGAGTTCGATAAAAAGACCATCGACCTGATCGTGACCGAAGCGAGGAACCTGGCAATCAAGGAGATACTCCCCACCCAACAGCCGGGGGATGAAGGGTGCCGCTTTGAAAACGGAAAGGTTTCGGTGCCGGAGAGCTTTCACAAAGTGAACAAACTCTATAATGAAGGGGAATGGCTGGCCATGACCGACGATCCCAAATGGGGCGGACAGGGAATGCCCAAGCTGGTTTCATTGGCGGCCAACGAATACTTCCACGGAGCCAACGCCGCTTTCATGCTGTATCACAGCCTTTCCCACGGGGCGGCCAAGCTGGTCGAAACTTACGGCACCGAAGAACAGAAAAAAATCTACCTGAAAAACATGTATACGGGGAAATGGTCTGGCACCATGCTGCTGACCGAACCCGAAGCCGGATCCGATGTCGGCGCGCTGACGACTTCAGCCCAGAAAAACCCGGACGGCACTTACTCCATCACCGGTTCCAAAATATTCATTTCCGGCGGGGAACAAGACATGGTGGAAAACATCATCCATCCGGTGCTGGCGCGCATCGAAGGGGCGCCGGAAGGCACCAAGGGGATATCCCTGTTTCTGGTTCCCAAATACCGGGTCAACGCGGACGGCAGTCTGGGAGAATTCAACGATGCGGTGTGCACCGGCATCGAGGAAAAAATGGGGCTTCACGGCAACGCAACCTGCTCCCTGACACTCGGAGGCAAGGGGAAGTGTATCGGCACCCTGCTGGGAGAGGAAAACAAAGGGATGAGCGCCATGTTCACCATGATGAACGAAGCGCGTCAATTCGTCGGCCTGGAAGGTTTCGCGGTTTCCACGACCGCCTACATTCACGCCCTCAATTACGCCCGTGAGCGTATCCAAAGCCGCGACCTGACCAATCCCAAAGCCGGCCCGGTATCCATCATCCATCATCCGGATGTCCGCCGGCAGTTGATGATCATGAAAGCTTATGTGGAAGGCATGCGCAGCCTGACGTACTATACGGGACGATGCTGGGATCTGGCCGCCACGGCGACGACCGAGGAGGAACGCGCCAAACAAGTGGGACTGATTGACGTTCTGACCCCGATCATAAAGGGCTACATCACCGACAAAGCCCTGGAGGTCACCAGTCACGCCGTCCAGATCTATGGCGGGTATGGATACATCAAGGAATATCCGGTGGAACAGCTCATGCGCGACTGTCGCATTTTCATGATCTATGAAGGCACCAACGGTATCCAGGCAATGGATCTTCTGGGTCGCAAGCTGGGAATGAACAAGGGGAAAACCTTCCTCGACTACCTGGGAGAAATCCGCAAACAGATTGTAGCAGCCAAAGAAATCCCCATGATCGCCGACCTGGCGGAAAACGTCGACCAGGTGTTCAATCGCGTGAGCGAAGCGGCCATGCATCTCGGAAAAACCGCCATGTCGGACAAAATCAAGTATGCATACGCCTTTGCCCACCCCTACCTGGAATCCCTTGGCGATTTGTCCATCGCCTGGATGCTGCTCTGGCGAGCGGCCGTGGCCGCGCCGAAACTCGAAAAACTGGCCGGCGCAGCCGATCCGGAAACCATCCGCGCCAAAGCGGAAAAAAACAAGGATGCCGCGTTTTATGACGGCCAGATCAAGACGGCCCGCTTTTTCATCCATTCCATTCTGCCGGTCACCATGGGCCGACTGGCGGCCATCATAAAAACCGACGGGGCCGCCGTCGAAATGATCGATGCCGCTTTCGGCGGTTAGCCTGCTGGTGATCATTCACGCCCGAACATGACCGTTTTCTCGGGCAATCGTCAACGATCGGTTTACCGTGAAAGCGCCGACCACTTTCACGGTGAACCGGTGTTTCTGAAAGGGGAAAAAAGGGATGCCAGATTTTTTTGATATCGCCAAAAAAACCATGATGACCGGCATCGGCTTTGCATTGAAAACCAAGGACGAAGTGGAAGACTGGGCCAAGGAACTGGTTACAAAAGGGGAACTTACCGAAAACGAAGGGGAGAAATTCACCAACGAACTGATGAAGCGCTATGAGGAAGCCTGGGAAAGTCTGGAACAGCGGATGGAAAAAACAGTCCGGGAGATCTTGAAAAAACTGGACGTTCCCACCTCGGAAGAAATAAAGGAGATGAAGGCGGAGATCGCCGCCCTGAAGGCCATGGTCGAAGGCAACAGCAATCGGAAGGAATAAAATAAGACGCTCCCTATGCTGAGTATTCAAAAAGTCACCGCCGTCGGGCGAACCTATCGCCATTTGAACCGGTACCGTCAGATCCTGACCATTTTCCTGAAATATGGTTTTGACGATTTATTGAACCGACTCCATATCGACCAGTATATCGAGCTGGGCCTGCAGATGATCACACGCAAAAGAAGAGAGCGCGTGGAAATCATGACACGGGCCGAACGCATCCGCATTGTTTTTGAGGAACTCGGGCCGACCTTCATCAAATTCGGCCAGATCGCCTCCACCCGCCCGGACCTGGTTCCCATCGAATTCATTACCGAATTGTCGAAATTACAGGACAAAGTCCCGGCGTTTCCATTCGATCAAGTGAGAAACACCATCAAACAGGAATTGGGCGCCCTGCCGGAGGAACTCTTCGAACACTTTGAAGAAACCCCGCTGGCTTCGGCGTCCATCGGTCAGGTTCACCAGGCGCGCATGAAGGATGGACGCGAGGTGGTGGTCAAGATCCAGCGCCCCGACATTCGTAAAACCATCGAAGTCGACCTTGAAATCATGCTGTATATCGCCAGTCTCATGGAACGGAACATCCAGGAATTTTCCCTGCACCGCCCGACGGAGATTGTCGAGGAATTCGCCCGCACCCTCGGGAAGGAAGTCGACTACAACCTGGAAGCCACCAGCATGGAACGTTTTTCAAGGCAATTCGCGGAAGACCTTACCGTATACGTTCCAAAAGTTTACCGTGACATGACCACCTCCCAGGTCATCACCATGGAGTACGTCAACGGCATAAAAGTGTCCGATACGGCAACCCTGAAAGCGGCCGGGCTCGACACCCGCCTGATCACCGCCCGGGGAGCCAATCTCACCCTGAAACAGGTTTTTCACAACGGCTTCTTCCACGCCGATCCCCACCCCGGCAATATCTTCGTCCTGCCCGGTAATATCATCTGCCTGGTGGATTTCGGCATGGTCGGGACGGTGGATCGCCAAACCCGGGAAAATTTCGTCGATCTGCTGGACAGCATCATTCATCGAAACGCCGCCGAGGCCGCCCAGGTCATTCTGCGGATAACGGACTGGGAAGACCAGCCGGACATCCGGGCCCTTGAACGGGAGCTGGCCGATTTCATCGGCAGATACCTATTCAAGCCCCTGAAAGACATCGAGATCGGCCGACTGTTGCAGCAGCTGCTGCAATTGGTGTCCCACCATCGTCTGCGGGTGCCGCCGGATATTTTTTTGATGATCAAGGCCCTCGCCACCGTGGAAGGCGTGGCCAAAACCCTGGACCCGAAATTCGATATGGTCACCCAGGCCGCGCCGTTCATAGCCCGAGTCAAAATCGCCCGTTTTTACCCGGAACGCATCGCCTTCGACCTGGTCAACCTGGCCGGTGATCTCCGGCAGTTCCTCCAGAAAGTGCCCAAAGACATTCTCGACATCACCCGCATGATCAAAAACGAAAAGATCAGCATCAATGTCGAGAACAAAGGCATGGAAACAACCCTGGCAACCTACCATAAAATCAGCAACCGCCTGGCCTTTTCCATCATCATCGCCGCCCTCTTGATCGGCTCGGCCCTGATCGTCATTTCCGCCACCCCGCCGCTCTTCTACGGCATTTCCTTCATCGGCATCATCGGTTTCCTGGCCGCAGCCGTCATGGGCATCTGGCTGCTGGTGGCGATTGTCCGCAAGGGGTTATGACCTGGTTCGTGCAGCGTGCCGAGGAGGTTATTCCAGGACGGATTTGATTGCGGATGACAGACCTTGCAACGAATAGGGTTTGGGCACGAAGAGTTTCGCGCCGCGATCCAGTGCTTTTTTGACCCTGCTGTCGTCGCGGAATCCGGATGATACGATCACCCTGGCGTGGGGATCCGTTTCCAGTATGCGGGCGCAGGCTTCTTCCCCGGACATCTTGGGCATGACGATATCAAGGATGACGGCCCTTACGCTTCCCGAAAGCGCTGCATAAGCCCGCACCCCCTCTTCGCCGTTATCCGCCGTGACGACCTCGTAACCGCAACCTTCCAGCATCATCTTGACAATTTCCCGATTGGTCTGTTCATCGTCCACAACCAGAATAAGTCCGCTGCCGGTTTCGATCTCATATGATCGAATTTCCGTATCTTTGGCGACATCCGCTTCGATCATCGGCATATATATACTGAATACGCTTCCCTGGCCGGGCTCCGAATACACGGTGATGAAACCGTTGTGCGCCCTGACGATGCTGTATGTCATGGACAGCCCGAGACCCGTACCGACGCCTTTCTCCTTTGTGGTAAAGAACGGGTCAAAAATATGTTGAATGATATCCTTGGACATTCCCACCCCGCTATCTCCCACAGACAGCTTCCAGTAGTTTCCGGCCGGCAGTTCCAAAACCAAGGATGCTTGTGACTCCCAAACGTCTTCTATGGATATCGTCAGCGTACCGCCCCACTTTTCGCCTTCCGGCCGCATGATGGTCATGGCGTGGGAGGCGTTGATGCAAAGGTTTAACAGAACTTGCTCGATCTGGGTGAGATCCGCCATAACGGTCGCGGGTGAGGAAATATCGGCGACACTGATTTTGATGCTTTTGTCAAAACTGCTTCGACAGATTTTCAAGATGTGGCCCATGGCCATGTTTAAATCGATGACGGCAAGCTCAAGTTCCTGGCGTCTGGAAATGGTCAATAGGTGCTTGACGATATCACTCGCTCGTTCGGCGGCATTCCGTATGGTTGTCACGTATCTGTTGATCGATTCCTTCGACAGCTCTTCCTGACGGTCCAGCTCAAACTCAACCAGGGAAACGGCACCGGTGATTCCCATGAGGACGTTGTTGAAATCATGGGCGATGCCTCCGGCAAGAGTCCCGACCGTCTCCATCTTCTGCGCCTGGCGCAAGGACTCTTCAATACGCATCTTCTCGGTGATATCGATCCCCATGGCGATGGACCCGACCGTTTCACCACCGGCCGATTTCAGGTGCTTCGAATACCATGAAATGTATTTCCGCTCCCCGGTTTTGGTCCGTATCATCGTGGCCAAGTCCTCGGCGACATCCCCTTTGCGGATAATGTTCGAGGCCCTTGTAAAAATCCGCTCCCGGTACTCGTCGTCCGGATACAACAAACCCCATATATCCGTATTCCCGAGTACTTCTTTCCGGCTGTAACCGCTGATATCCTCCGCTGCCTTATTCCAGACAATCACGCGCGCATTCTGGTCAAGAACGTTCAACCATACGGTGGCGTTGTCGATAATGCTTTCCCTGAATTCAGAAAGGCTCCGAATTTCTTCGCGGTTACGCTCCAGTTCATCCCTCTCGGTCTTGAGACGCTGGGTAAGCTCCAAAAGCTTTCGACCGGTGTATGTCAGGGATTGGCTCAACGTATCGATCTCCGTAATCCCCGAATCGGTCAATTCGATGCGGAAATTTCCACCGGCCATTCCAGAGGAAGCCTGGATGGCATTGGAAAGCGGTACGGTGATGTTTTTGATCAACCGGATGAAAAAGTATATGGATGCGGCAACTGAAAGGAGAAGGACCAATAGGCTCCAGGGAATCACCAATGGCAGAATGGAATTCATGATGCCGTAATCCGGAATGGCACACAAGAACCAGTCATTGTCGAGTTTCCATCGGCGGAAGCCGTCCATGGCTCGGTACTCGGCTGCGATGGGCGCCATCAGCTGGTTCTCGTCGTTTGCGACAATCACTCGCCCGCTCTTGTCCGTTAGCCAGATGAATTGCAGATCACCGCCTTTTGATTCCTGATCGATGATATTGACCATCTGAACGTAATCCTGGTTGATCAGCGGCACGGAGAGAATCTGGCCGAGCTTGGCGAGATTGTAGTCAATTTTCGAATCGATATGGGATCTCAACGCCTGTCTGGTGATCAAAATATATAATGCGGTGGAAACGATCGCCGCCACGAGTACGGAACCGATGGACAAGGTCAGCATCCTGCCATAGATACTCGTGGGATTTGACTTCATTGCCTTGCGCGCCTCCATGCTTCCTGGTACTTTTTCAGGACATCGGGCTTCAGGGGTTGCCATAATATCAGATTTTTCATGAAATTCGGGTAATTCAAATAATACAACTTCTTTTCTTCCGCGGTGAGATATCTTCCCGAATACGGGTTGATCGGCCCATAGGAAGTAATCCTGGCCATTTGGGCCTGGCGCTCGGCGCTGATCATGAAATCGATCCAGGCATATGCAGCCTCCAGCACTTTGGGGTCCATTGCATTGATCGTAATCGCCCAAGTGTCGATCCATCCCGTGGCCCCTTCCTCCGGTATGGCGAGTCCCCAGTTTCCATGAAATTTCTGATTGATCTGTTTCACACCGATACCCCAGTCCATTCCCACATCAACCCGATCGCGGCTCTCGGGGTCGAGATTGTCCCGCCAATACTCGCCGACCTGATTGCGGCAGAGTTCCCGCAGCTTTGTCTCCACCGCCGCAAGCTGTTCATCGTTCAGGTCGAACAGATCATTTTTATGCATACCCAGCATGAGCGCCGTCATATAGACATTGATGGTGTCATATTCGCCCGGGATCGAAACGCGTTTCGCATACTTGCTGTCCCATAATACCTTGTATGAGGTGGGCTCCGGTACTTTATCCCTGTTGTATGCGATAGAGTATGGGCCGAAATTGAACGGCACGGCATATGGTTTGCCGTTCACCTCCGTGCATTTCGTCTCGACTACTACCGGATTGATTTGCTTGAAATTGGTCAACCTGGCCGTATCGAGCACCGTCAGCAGCCCTTCCCTTACAAGCGGCGCCAGCAGGTCGTTGGCCGGGGAAATCAGATGGGCCCGTGTTCCACCTTTGATGTTTTCCACATTGGAATCAAAGCCCGAGGTCGACGTGTATACAATCTCAACATCCAAACCGAATGCGGTTTTCGCGTACTTTTGAAAGGCTTCCCGGTATTCCAGCACATAGCCGTTCCACGCGTGAATCTTCAATGCGACGGGAGTTGTTTTGTTTTCGCCGGATTTACCGCCGTCATTGCAGCCCGACAAAAGGCCAAGAAACGCCGCGGCAACCAATATAACTACAGGATGCATGATTCACCTCCGGGGAAGTGCATACGGCAGCCATCCTTCACGGTTGCCGCAGGAAGAGAGACCGGAAGAACAAACAGGGTAAAAGCGGACAATTTGTAGCTGTATGTTTTTTATAGCACTATACCATAACGGCTTGCAGAATGTCAATATTCTTGTAAATACTATTAGTTAGGCTGTCTTATAAAATAGTCAGACTTCCCAACCCTTTTTTCTTCAAGAACTTCGGATAGAGAGCGTAGGCCGGCTTTAGAATTGGTAGTAATTTGATTGTCTTGGGCACGTTGCCCTTGGCCGAAACCTGCCGGCGGGTCAGGGCGCTGACCAAATTGGCCTTGCCGTGCCAGAACTTGTGCGCAAAATCGGCGTTCATGGTCATGGTCACTTCCGGTTTGCCGTCGAAAGCCCCTTTGACGATACGGATGGTTTTGCCGGTGGCGTCGATGGTGATGACCGCGGTCGGTTTCTGATAACGGAACTGTATACAAAGGCTGGTTTTGGCGAGCGCCGGGCCGATATCGGGGCTGTCCTTCAGTTCTTCATAAAAACCGATCAACACGTCATACAACATGACCGCGTCCGTGAATACCCGTTCCGGCTCCTTTGCTCTTCGGGCGGCGCTTTCGACACGAAGATCCTCGCGGGAAACCGGCAGCGGAGTGGCCTTGGAGGAATACACCTTTTGAATGATTTCCATGACGGCGTTCTTTTCCGGCTCGACCGGATTGTACAACATGGAACCGTCTTCCATGGCCGTTGCGGCCGTCTGTTCCAGTTTCGCCAAATTATCTTTGATACCGGCCTCTTTCAGGGAGAGGGGCATTTTCGTCAGATACGCCAGTTGGCGATTCAGGGTGCGAATTTTTTCGATGGCCGCAAGTGCCGCCTGTTTTCTGACCCATTGATCGATAAACTCGAAATTTCCCAGCGCTCTTGCCGCCAGTCCCCGGGCGCGGAACGAACCGGTGTTGACCAGCTCTTTGAGAGAATCCACCTCGGAACGGCTCACGATCCTGGACAGAACATCGAAACGGCTGGAGGACAGGATGCTCTTTCCCTGATGGACGATCTGCGGGAAAGAGATTCCCATGGCCGCTGCGATGTCGGCGAACCGGTCGTATTGCGCTTCCAGATTGTAGGCCATCACTTCCGGCAGGACCAACGCATTGGCCAAGCCATGGGGAATGTGGTAAACGCCGCCGAGGGCATGGGAAATACCATGAACCATTCCCACCATG
The DNA here is from genome assembly GCA_041740615.1 of Desulfobacterales bacterium. Classification (GTDB taxonomy): domain Bacteria; phylum Desulfobacterota; class Desulfobacteria; order Desulfobacterales; family SURF-7; genus DYJD01. The sequence continues at coordinate 75,941 of JBGSLR010000097.1, read as the reverse complement.
GAATGGGAGAATGCCACGCCGGCCAGAAAGCTCCCCACCAGCATGGCCCCACGGGCCTCCATATCATCCGGTTTGGCGCAGGCCTGCAGGATATTGCCGGAGATCAGCTTGACGGCATGCAGGGCCAATGCATCGGTGGCCGGTGACCACTCCTTGTCCACATAGGCTTCAATCGCATGGGTCAAGGCATCCATCCCGGTTCCGGCCGTCAATTTGCCCGGCATGGAAGTGGTGACTTCCGGGTCCAGAACAGCCAATTGGGGCAGGAATTGCTCCTCGGCAAAGGGAAGTTTGACGTCGTTTTGCGGGTCGGCGATCACCGCTACCTTGGTCACTTCGGAACCGGTCCCGGCCGTGGTCGGAATAAAAATCGCCGGCAGCAGCCGCTCCCGGCTTCCCAGAAGATATGCCCCCATGTGATCTTCCAGCTTGCCCCCCTTCACCAGCAGAATATTGGCCACCTTTGCCGTATCGATGACACTGCCGCCCCCCACGGCGATGATCAAATCACAGCTGTTTTTTTTCGCCAGGGCAGCGCATTTTTCGACGGTCTCAATGGTGGAATTCGGCGGAACGTCATCGAAAGTGCAGACGATTTCGATATCCGATTTTTGAAAACCGCTTTTGACTTTCTCCACCGGCCCGGCCTTGACCAGGATGGCATCGGTCACCAGGATGGCCTTACGGCTACCGAAAGGGGCCACGACATCGCCGATATTCGCAAGGATGCCGATCCCGTAAACCACTTTTGTCGGGAGCGAAAACTCAAAATATTCTGGCAACATAACGACCTCTTTTATACGGTTGCGTTGGACCAGATTTCATTATGCCATGCGATTTCGCGTTGTTCGACCGTTTCCACGAAAAAATCGATATTCCGGATCGCCCGAAATCCTTCATAGGCGTCGTAAATAAAATCGAGAATCCTGCCCATGCCGATCAGATGGGCGGCGGACCTTACGGTATTGAGGGAAATCGCCACCAGCCATTTCTTGCTCAGGTGATGAAATGTCCGGGTGACGTCGGTGCTCAGTCGGATCTGATAGAGGCGCTGATCGTAGTTGTCCAGCCGGCGGTAGATTTCTTGATATTGCTGCATATCCAGGTCCGGTCCGATACCGAGGGCAACCATCTCCGCCACCATCCGATTGTCCAGTTCATCCGTTATTTCATGCAACTCGATGACCTTGTTGACCGCCGATATGATCCCCGAATAGATTTTACCTCTCAAAATCTTGTGCAGTTTCCGGATGCTCTCATCCCGGAACGAAAAGTCTTCAGGGGCGTACAATTTCTCAAAGAAAAAAATTCCGATTTTGGTATATTCCGGATTTTCCTTTATATCTTTATAGGTTTTACTCAAACGGGCGGCCTGGAATGCCTGTAGCGCGCGCTTCAACTCAAAAAAACGATCCTCATGCTGCTTACCGCTTGTGATTTTATCGCTCATTGATGCACTTTCCGCAAACCATATTATCCGGCTGCTATAACCGGTTCCAACGGGCTCGTCGCCATACGCTTCGGTAAAAGCGCCCCATCGTTTCAGGAGTATCATGGAACATGCCCCACTTTCAAGTCAGTTGAAGGAACCGCCCCATTTCAAAGCCGCCTTGACGAATATGACGCGCTGCGTTATGCTTAGGCTTGAGACCGGAAACTTGTCAAGAGGAATGTTCCGGTTTTCGGGAGGACCCGATGGGAAGCGCTACACACAGAACCGATCACATGCAGGCCTTCCTGGCGGCAATGGCCCCGGTCGATGGACGTCGACCGACGCCGACCATGATGAGACGCAGGGTGACCGCTATATTGAAACGACTGAAACGCGATGACGCCGTCGAACAGGTGGCACGTCCGTTGGCGGCCATGACCGGCCTTTCCGCTCTGCTTCCGGCTTGCTATATTCAATTCCAGCCCGTGGTGATAGAGGCCATGATTTTCATTCTGAAGGAACTGCCCGTTGTGCGCCTTGCGGAAAAAATCGTCGACCAGTTGAGACTCTCCCCCCATGCCGACCAGGGGAAACGATTGTACTTGCTGGTGAAAGACATGCCCTGCATTCAGAAACTGGGTCAGGTCATCTGCCGCACTCCCGGTCTGGACCCCGCCTTCAAGCAGGCCCTGGTGGATCTGGAAGACAACCTGAAAACCGTCACCTACCGGCAGATCCGACCGCTCATTGCAAAACAGGTACGACAACTGCCGGCTGGAAACGCCATCATCCCGCAACCTTTGGTTCGCGCCGAAGCCAGCGTCTGCGCCGTTGTTCCAGCGGAAGTGACCCTGAAAAACGCCCGGGCCCCGGTTCAGGCCGTTCTCAAGGTCGTCAAACCGAAAATTCGAAAAAACCTGCCCGGCGATTTGGCCTTACTGGAAAGACTGGCTGTTTTCCTGGACGAGCACAAAGGCAACTGGGGAATGCGCGGGTTCAATTTTTCAGGAACCCTCAACCAGGTCCGGGGCCTGATCGAAAATGAAACCAATCTAGGCGCGGAACAGGTCCATCTGGCGGTGGCCCGGGAATACTATCGCGACCTTTACCGGATCGCCATTCCGGAACCCCTCGCCGTATCCACGCCCGAGATGACCGTCATGTCTCGTCTGGAAGGGAAGAAAATCACGGATGTCGCCGGCTTGACGCCGGCCCAAAAAAGACTGCTGGCCGAAGCGCTGGCAAAAACCTGTATCCTCAAGCCACTCCAGGATCTGAGCGACATCAGCATTTTTCACGGCGACCCCCACGCCGGCAACATCGCCTACCGGTTCGACGAAGATCTCCCGACAATCATTTTCTATGACTGGGCCATGATGGGGCGCCTGACCCGGCGGGAAAGATTTCTGATGATCCTCCTGTCCTTCGGGCTGCTGTTTGCCGGACGGCAGGCGGTTTTCTATGCCGCCGACCTCCTGACCAACGGCCAGCTCTCCCGGAATCGGGATCTTGAATCAACGGCCCTGCAATTCATCGACACCGTCATCGCCGACCGCAAGGACGGTATCCGTGGCATCTTCACGAGCATTGAAACGTTTTTCGAGGAGCTCACCTATCTGGGGGTCATGTTTCCAACCGATCTCATGATGTACGAAAAGGCGGCGGTGACCCTGAAAGGCGTGCTGGCCGATATCGATCCATCCTTCGACCGGAATGACTATCTTTTTTGGGCCGGCATGGGCGAATTCCTCAATGACTTTGTTCGCCTGAGAATTCATCGCGCCATCCTGTATGAAGCATGGGCCTTGTATCGGTTTCGCACCGAAAGAATCGGCGACCTGCAGAAAGAAATCGGGCTGCTGCTGGCCGGGGTCTGTTCTCAATGGATGAAGCGTCCGCCCCGGTACATGCGCCGGTTCTTCCAGGCGCGTTAAGTTGGAATCACACGGCCGTTTACCGCCCCCCCTTTTCCTGCGAGGCCTCTATTTTTTGGATCTTTCTCTCCATTCGATCGATTCTGGACGCCAATCCGTTCAGCTCATCCTTGGTCGCCAGGTTCATCACGCTGAACACCTCATTGATCCGCCTGTCGACATTGTCGCTGACCCATTTCTTCAAGCCGTCGGAATATCCGATAATTTCTCTTTTGAGCCGGCTCCCCTCCGATTTGGAAAGTTCCTTGTCTTTGACCAGCAGGTTGACGACCCGGTCGATTTCATCTTCCGCCATGGTAAACGCATTCTGCCAGAGGCTGGCGTATTTTTTGGCATAGTCGGTCAAGGTGCCGCCGCCCTTTCGAAGAAGTTGCATCAACACTTTGGAGGATACGATTTTATCCTTGCCTTTTTTCTCCCTGCCGATGAGTTGGGATACAATGGCCGTGGTCAGATCCTCGTCCGTGCGATTATCCACGATCATCACCTCCTCACCGGACTTGATCAATTCGGCAAGCTGGGTCATGGAAATATATCTCTTGCCCGTCGTGTCATACATCTTGCGATTGGCGTATTTTTTTATTTTGTGCATGCTGGCCTCCGGTGCGCAGGTATGGGTTGTTCGATTCAATTCATGGCATTTTTCCAATTCCGCCCGTATTTGTCAAATGCTTTGACGGACGATCCGTGCGCCCTATCGACCGCGTCCACTCATGAACATCCATGCCGTCCGATTTCAACCGACAAAAAAATAAAAAAACATAAAAAAAGGACTTGACATTCATGACGCATCGCATCATATTACAGCCATGACGCAACGCGTTATTTCGGCACGACCGAAACGGTCGGTCAACCATCAAAAGAAACACAACCCTACATTTCAATACGGAGGTACACCATGGCACAGGCAAAGAATGCAAAACGGAAAGCGGTCAAAAAGGACGCAGGGAAAACCCAGTCGCGCTTTTATGTCGTCCGCAACATTCAGGAAGCCAAAACCACTCTGACGGACAAGCTGGATCGATACAATGAAAAATTTATCAAGAAGCCCATCGAAAACGGCAAAGAGCTGGTGGAAGACCTGAAAAACGATCCCCGCAAGGCCATTGAGGGACTCGTGGACGACGGCAAGGAACTGATTGCAGATGTTAAAAAAGACGCGCGGAAAAAAATCGACACCCTGGTTGACGACGGCAAGGATTTTCTGAAAAAAGCCAAGAAAGACCCGCGAAAAACCATCTCCCGACTGATGGATGAAAGCAAGGACTTTTTGGAAGAGCTGAAAGACGACACCCGAGAAAAAATGGACAGCCTCATCGAAGACACCAAGTCCGTCTTGAAGGGAATCGAGAAAGACGCCCGGATCGTAAAAAAGGACCTCATCCAGAGCGGGAAAAAGGTCATGGACAAAGTCCCCGGCAAGCAAAAAATCGAAAAGAAAATCACCAACAGAATCAAATCCATTCCGGATCAACTCAACCTGCCCAGTAAAAAAGACATTGACAGCCTGGTCAAAGGAATGAAAGAATTGAACATCAAGGTGGATACGCTGAGCAAGACTTACGCCGCGTAATTTCCACGACCCGCCCTCTTGCCGGTTTTTTGAGTTCCCCCCACCGTTTGGGGGGAAATACCGACTGAGAAAGCCGTTCCACCCCTTCCAAAGGCGAGTGGAACGGCCATAACGATTACGAAACCCAACAAAACCCAGTAGAAGTATTTTCAAAATCTTCAATCGGGTTCAGCACCGGATCGGGGAACGCTCTCCACGACGGGAATATCATTCCTGTCCCACGCACCCCGTATATAACGCGGTTTTTGAAACCGAGGGAATGTTTTTGAAAGTATTTCTACGCATCATCAAACAGTATCAAGGAGGGGCCATGCTCACGGTTAAAAAATACGCAAACGGGAAACTGTATGACACGTTAAACAAGGAATACATCACCAAAGAACAAGTGACCGACATGATCAAAAGCAAGAAAAAATTCAAGGTCGTTCTCAGCAGCACCGGCAAGGATGTGACGAAATCCGTTATGGCGCAATTGACACCCGCACCCAGCAAGAAAAAAGAAACCCCGCTGCGCCCGGAGAATATCAAAAAATGGATCGGCACCCAGGTCGACAAGCGACTCAATAAAATTTTAGAGGTGATGAATCTGGCCAACAAGGAACAGATCGTGAAACTGAACGGCAGCTTGAAAAAACTAGCCCAAAAAGTCGACGAACTGGAAAAGATTCAGGCCCAACATATCGCCAAGGCTCAGAAAACCCAAGCCAAACAAGCCGCAAGACCGGAACCGGCGCTCGAAGCCGACGCGGAGCGGATGGAAACCTCCGTTTCGAGTCAGAACGCATAGTTTTCGTCGTTTTTCGGAGCGATAAGCAGGCGGGCGGCATTGTTTTCGATCGTGTCAATCCACTTCAAGGGCTCATGGGATATAAACAACCATTTTATGTTGCCTGAGCCCTTATAGACCATTTCCATTGGGATTGAGACGGTCCAACCATCAGGATTCCTCCGTTTTCCACAACGCAACCGATAGCAGTACTGCATCCGGGATAGCCGGGTGCGCGGTTCTTCATGTATTTTTATGTTGCATTTTTCGCACCATAGGATATTTTTACGCAGGTCAACTTTTTACTTTTAAAACATCATTATCGGGCTGGACGATCCTGGTTGAAACCGGACGATGAAAGAGGGAGCCAGGACATGGAGGCGGTGCTGACTCGGCTAAGCCCACAACGAGGTAAACTGTCACAACGACACATGACACTTTAAGCGAGGAGCGTCAGAATGGCCGAGCGCATGACCAATGCCGATAATTTTTGGCTCTGTATGGATGATCCCACCAACCTGATGGTGATCACCGCTTTCATGGAGTTTGAATCGCTGATCGACTATAACCGATTGTACGCCACGATTGAAAGCCGATTGGCTTCCTTCCCGCGATTCCAGAAGCACATCATCCGCCCCAAGTCGGGCATCGGGCTCCCCTTCTGGGAAACGGACAAGAATTACGACCTGAAATCTCATCTTCATCGAATTGCCTTACCGGATCCGGGGGACAAAAACGATCTACAGGAAATGATCGCCAACCTGATGATCAGCCCACTGGATCCGGACAAACCTCTCTGGCAGGTTCATCTGATCGAAAATTACGGAAACGGGTGCGTGCTTTTTTTTCGTATTCATCACTGTATTGGAGACGGCATTGCACTCATTCATGTCTTGTTATCGGCCGCCGATACGGACCCCAAAGCACCCTGGCCCAAACTCGAACCGCGCAAGAAATCGGTGAAATCACCTATCGGGTCGTTTCTCTCGGTCGACAGTGTGATTCGCAGGGTCAAAGACACCGCGGGCGCCGGTCGAAAATTCAGCAAGAAAATGATCAAGGAAATCGAAAAAGCCGTCACGGACACGGATTATCTAAAAAAATTAGCCAAAAACACAAGCTGTCTGCCTACGGATTTCGCTTCCGTCCTTTCCAAGCACACCATCATGAGTTCGGATCCCAACACGGCCTTCAAAGGCAACTTGGGCGTGCGAAAAAAAGTCGCCTGGACGGAACCGATGGCCCTGGATAAAATCAAAACCGTCGGCAAGGCCATCAGCACCGCCACGCTGAATGATGTGCTGGTCGCCACGGTCACCGGCGCCATGAGACGGTATTTGAAGACACGGAAAACCCCGGTCAACGAGCTTGACCTGCGCGTCACGATCCCGGTGAATATCCGGAAACCAGGGACCGAATTCGAACTGGGCAACAAGTTCAGTCTGGTCTTTCTACCCCTGCCGGTGTATCTGGAAGATCCGGTTTTGCGGCTCAAAGAGGTGAAACGGCGAATGGACCAGCTGAAAAAATCACCGGACCCGTATATTAACTTCGGTCTTCTGAGCGCCATCGGATATCTGCCGCCCGCACTTGCCCGCAAAGCCGCCCAGCTTTTCGGAAACAAGGCTTCCGGTGTCATGACCAACGTTCCCGGGCCACGGCAACCGTTATATTTCGCCGGGAAGAAAATCAACAACCTCATGTTCTGGGTTCCCCGCTCCGGGAAAATCGGTTTGGGGATCAGCATTCTGAGCTATGATGAGAAGGTTACGGTGGGTATCTCTTCCGATGAAAAGTTGATGCCGGATCCGGAATTGTTGCTGGAGGGGTTTGAAGAGGAATTCAACTTTCTGCTGGACTTGGTGAAATCCGGAAAGATTTACGACGAACCCCTGGTTCTTCACGACCGGTATCAGGAAGCCAAAGCAGCCAAAAGCCAGAAAAAAACGCCATCGGTCGGCGGTGACACCGCGCGTTGCAAAGGCGAAACAAAAACCGGAAAAGCGTGCCGCAAACAACCGATCCCGGGATCCGATTATTGCAGTATTCACCAGCAAGTCATCGAAGAGGACACCCAGCTGCAGGACGTCGCTCAAATCATGCGGGAACTGACACGCTGACATCTTTACAGGTAACGGATCGACGGAATCGGCAGGAGAATAGTATGGAGGAGGACGAATCAGAAGTGATGACGCATTTCCTGGGTGAACAAGCATGGTATGCCAGTTTAAAAGCGAGGCTGTCTGCCGTTTATTTTACCGTAATCAAACTGCCCCTGATCTTATTTGCGATTGTTTTTGGGTTTATCCTCGAATTCATGGTCGAATTGCCTTTCATTGCGCTGTTGCTTCTGGATTATCGCTCGGATATCGGGAAAAATCATCGGTAGGAAACGCTTTCGGGAAATGATGCGCATTAACGGTGTCGCCTCTTACGTCGAAGTCGAAAACGGACATTGGGTTGCCGAATAAAGCGAAAAAAATAAAGGAAAACACTCAGGGGAGATATTACGTCGACGATACCTGCATCGGATGCACCCTATGTGCGGAAATCGCATCGAACAATTTTTGCTCGAATCTGGAGGAAGGGTATGAATTCGTATACAAACAACCTTCCTCGGAGGAAGAGGAAGAACGGTGCCTGGAAGCCATGGATATCTGTCCGGTGAACGCCATCGGAAACGACGGAGATGGACGGGATGATTCAGGATGACAAACCCATCCAACCTAATGAAGGGCGGAAGTTGTAACCTTACAATATATGGCAGGAGGAGCCTGTGAAAAAGGTCGTCAGCATCAGTTTAGGACCAAGCGAGAAAGATTATGAATTTGAGACGGAATTCCTTGGCCAGAATTTCATCATCAAACGATTGGGCACCGACGGAAACATGGAAAAAGCCGCCGCCTTTCTGCTGAAATGGGATAAGGAGGCAGCCGCCATCGGCCTGGGGGGCATTAAACGCCCCTATGGGATCGGTCCCCGCTATCTGACAAGAAAAAACAGCAACAAACTGAGAGAGCTGGGGGCCCAAATCCAGACCCCGGTCACCATGGGGGACAAGCTGCGAGACGTTTCCTTCGAGTGGTCGCTGCGCTATATCGAGTATAAATTTGGAAATTACTTCAGCAACGCCCGGGTTCTTTTTCTTTCCGGCATGACCAGCTACCGCATCGCCAAGGTGATGTCCGAGTTCACCGACAACCTTTCTTTCGCCGACCCGATCCTGGAAAACGGCATTCCCAAATTCATCAACTCCCTCAAGGATCTTGAGTCCTACGCCCACGGATTCCACGAAGTCCTGCAATGGGTGCCGAGCAAACGACTGACCGGGTCGGTTGCGCCGATTCAATCGTGGAATGATTACATTCTGCGGAAGGCCATGCAGAAAGCCAACATCCTTGTGGTGCCCCATTTCGAATTCTACGACTATCTGAAAAACACTTCCATTGAGGAACTGGGTGGCAAAACCATCATCACCTCCACCGCGGATGATGACCGGGTCTCCTTCCTGAAAGAAAGGGGGGTGAATGTCATCATCGATACGACACCGAAAATTCTGGAACGCGTGGTCCCCCCAAATCTGCTGGAAGCGTTGATCATCGCCGCCATGGGAAGGAACCGCGACCAGGTCAGGTCGGACGACCTGCTGGAAATCATCAGCGCGCAAAAAATGGACCCGCGCATCGTCTATCCTTCGGGGAACCCCAAACGCATCAACCGCTTCGCGTTTGTGATCCATCCCCTTTCAAAGGAATTTTTGAAAAAGGACAAAGCGGTGGATTTCATGGCCAGTTTCACACCGCCGGTATTCCTGGACACCGTTGAAAAAGTGGTCGCCTATGCGCCACCCTGGGTCTACTCCCGGGTAACCGGCATCAAATCTCCAACGGGCGCCGAGACCGAGGGCTGGTTGATCACCGTCGGAGGCACTCCCAAGCAAATGCTGGCGCACAGCCCGGAATTCACGTACAAGCGCTTACTGCAAGCCGCCAGAATGGCCAAACGCATGGGCGCGCAGATCATGGGCCTCGGCGCCTTCACCAAGGTCGTGGGCGACGCGGGCGTAACCGTGGCCAAAAAAGCGGACATCCCCATCACCACCGGCAACAGCTACAGTGCGTCCGGCGCGCTATGGGCGGCGGCGGACGCCGTCCGCCGCATGGGCCTGATCAAAATTGAAAAAGGGAAAAAAATCATGGGGAAATCCATGGTTCTGGGCGCCACCGGAGCCATCGGTTCGGTATGTTGTCGGCTGCTTGCCACGGCCTTCGACGAGGTCTTCATGGTCGGCCGCAACACCGCCAAGCTCATGGCGCTGAAGGAATCCATCCTGCAAGAAAATCCGGAGGTAAAGATAAAAGTGACCACCCGGCCGGATAAATTTCTGGCGGACATGGATGTCATTGTCACGGCCACCTCCGGAGCCGGTAAAACCGTTCTGGACATCACCCGCGTGAAACCGGGATGCATTATCACCGATGTGGCCCGGCCCCTGGATCTTTCGCCGGAAGACGTCGCCAAACGGCCGGATGTTCTCGTCATCGAATCCGGTGAAATCGAATTGCCCGGCAATCCGGAGATGAAAAGCATCGGTCTGCCCCATAAAGTCGCCTATGCCTGTCTCGCGGAAACCATCGTTCTGGCCCTGGAGGGTCGCTTTGAGGTGTTCACCATCGGCCGGGATATCGAATGGGAAAAAGTAAAGGAAATCTACAAAATGGGTCTGAAGCACGGCATGAAACTGGCTGCCATTTCCGGCGTGAACGGCGTGTTCACCGATGAGGATATCGCCAGGGTCAAAAAACTTGCACTGGAAGCCAGAAAAGCGGCGCTGAACTAGAGGAGGTCATCTTGAAACAGATCGTTGATATCAGTCTCGGACCAAGTCGAGACGATTACGAATTTGAGACCCGATTCATGAATCAAAAGTTTTGTATCCGCCGTTTCGGAACGGACGGAGATTTTGAGCAAGCCTCGGATCTGCTGCTGCAATGGAACAAGAAAGCCGACGCCATCGGTCTGGGAAGCATCAAGTTCCCTTACAGTGTTGGCCGGAAAGCCAAACAGGACCCGGAAACCGAAAAACTCATCCGGCTGGGGAAAACCCTGGAAACACCCGTCACGATCGGCAAAACCCTTCGCGTGGTGGGCCATGAATGGTCACTTCGTCACACCCAGTTCAAATTCGGCAACAATTACTTCAACAATGCCAGGGTGCTCTTGTTTTCCGGTATGTCGAGCTTCAATATCGCCCGAGTCATGTCCGAATACACCGACAACATGGCCTTTGCCGACCCGCTGATCGAAAACGCCCTGCCCAGACTCATCAGCTCCCTGGACGAGTTCCAACTCTATGCCGGTAAAATACGCCCCGCGCTGAAATGGATCCCCGGACGGCAATTTCTGTCGGAATCCAAACCGGTACGCTCCATCAATGAGTATATCCTGCGCCAGGAGGCCCAAAAAGCCCAGATCCTTGTGGTACCCCATAGCAATTTTTATAAATATCTGAACTTACTGAACGATGACGACCTGGTCGGGAAAACCATCATCACCTCAACCGCTTATGACGACCGGGTGGAGTTTTTGAAAAGCAAGGGCGTCGATGTCATCATCGACACCACCCCGGCGCTCATCAAGGAAGTGATCGGGGTTTGTGTCCTGGAAGCGCTGCTGATCGCCGCGTTGAATATTCCCAAGGACCAGCGGGGCAGAGACGATCTCCTTGAAATCATAACGGAAATGAACATGGAGCCGCGAATCATCTACCCTTCCGGTCAACCCAGGCGCGTCAACCGCTTTGCCTACCTGGTGCATCCGCTGAACCAGGAATTCCTGAAAAAAATAAAGCCCATCGAAGTTCTTGCCGATATGACCCCTGGTGTGATGGGAATGGTGGAAAAAGCCATGGCGTATTCGCCGCCGTTCGTTTACTCGAAAGTGACGGGCATCAAATCCGAGACCGGCGTAGAGGCGGAGGGATGGTTAATCGGCATCGGCGAAACCCCTGATCAGATGCAGGCCCATCACCCGGATTTTACGAAAAAGCGCATCCTGCAGGCCGCCGTTATCGCCAAAAAGCTGGGCGCGCAGATCATGGGAATCAGCATGATGCCCCGGGAATTGAAGGACTCCAGCCTGGAAGTGGCCAAGCACGCCGCACTTCCCCTCACCACCGGGAACAGTTATGTCGCTTCCGCGGCCCTTTGGGCGGCGGCCGAAGCGGTGCGCCGCATGGGTCTTGCGAAGTTGAAAAAAGGCAAGAAAATCATCAGCGCCAAAACCATGGTAATCGGAGCCACGGGGCCGGTTGGCGCCATCTGCTCTCGGCTGCTGGCGCGTGCCTTTGAAGAAGTCTATCTGGTGGGTCGGAATATCGCCAAGCTGTTGGCCCTGCAGGAATCCATCATGGAAGAAGCCCCCAACGTGAAGCTCCATGTTTCCACGCGGGCGGACACGTATCTGGGAGACATGGACGTCATCGTCGCCGCGAGCTCCGGCGCCGGCCGCGTGCTGGACATCATGCAGGTCAAGCCGGGCTGTGTGATCACGGATATCACAAGGCCCATGGTGTTCACAAAAAAGATAGCCGCCAAAAGACCCGATGTACTGGTGATCCGAAGCGGTGAGATCCTTCTTCCCGGAGAAGCAGTGGAAATGAAAGACATTGGACTTCCTCCCCACGTGGCCTACGCCGGCCTGGCCGAGACCATCATCCTGGCCCTGGAAGGAAGATTCGAGACATACACCGTCGGCTCTTCTCCCCAATGGGACAAAGTGCGTGAAATCTACCGTCTGGGGCTGAAACACGGAATGAAACTCGCCGCCATCTCGGGAGTGGAAGGTGTTTTTAGCGATGAGGATATTGAGAGAGTAAAAGAACTTGCAGTCAAGGAGTTACAGAAGGGATGATTTTCAAAAAATTGAATGAAGTGCGTAATTCATTTACCCGTTGTGTTGTAAACGACATACCGACGCTGTTGATCAATTCCAGTTACAATGCCTATAGTAAATTCTATAAGGGTCAAATCAACATGGGGCTGCCGGTTTCAAAGGAACTGATCGTCAGCCAGGAAGAAATCAGGACCGATGCCGTGGGCAAACTGGCCCTGGCATTGTATCACATGTTTCTGAATGCAACCGGAATGAGGATTCAGCGGGATGATATCAAGCTGGTGATCGTCGATGAGCTGGAAAAGGGCAGGCTGCGTCTGACCGAAAACGTCATCCTTCTTTCTGAAAGCGATCTGTCGTTCCTGTCCTTGAAACGCTTCAACATTCCCAAAAAGCAAATCCCCACGATCCTGAATGTCGCGCGCCGCCGCCGAATTCTGAAGGAGGCCTTGCGGACGGATGCGGTGCCGATCTATTTCGAAAGCAAAATCGAAGAAGCCATCCGTAACGGCCGCGGAGACTACGAAACCGTTTATTACCGGGACTTTACCGATGAGGGCAAGGAAATCACCTTCCGCCGCCTGGTGAGCATGGAAGCGGTCACGGCCGGCGACAATCATCCGGCCGTGATTCTGGTGCCGGGCTTTGCCAACAACAGCAACTGTTTCAACATCAACAACCGCTATTCCCTGTCCAAGGACCTGGCCGACAGGGGATACTGGGTATATCTTTTCGATCCCCGGGGCGTCGGCGTGAATGAGGGCCGCTTCGATCCCCTGTACACCGTCGATACCCTGATCGATTTCGACCTGGCGACGGTCGTCCGGTTTCTGCATACCCGAAGTTACGGCAAACCCACGATCCTGGTCGGTCACAGCATGGGCGGGCTGGTTTCCGAGAATATGGTGCTGAACTGGTCCCTGCGCCGCCATCTTGATGGAATCGGGACCTTTGACAAGGATCAGAAGGAAATCCTCAACCAGATCCTTCCCCCCCTGTCGGAAGCCGAGAACTACTTGAAGATGATCCAAGGCATCGTTTCCCTGGGATCCCCGAAATTTTTCGAAAAGAAATCTCATATCTTCTTCCCCACGGCCCTCTGGCTGAATCACCTGTCCCGCATCTTCCGCTTCCAACAGGTGCCCGTGCAGGAAATCTCCAAGGTTCTCACGGAACTGCCCATGCTCAAGCAGATCATTCGGTTTCTCTCCAATCACAATATCGGAGAACTGAATTTTCTGATTACCCCCGACAATCATAGAAACGATAAATATTTCGTCGAGCGATATCTGAAAACCGCTACCCAATCCATACCCCTGGGCCTTGGCTTTCAATGCCTGAAAGCCATCTATGACGGCAAGGGATTCAAAAGAATGGACGACAGCCGCCTGAACTATTCGGACTCCCTTGCCTGGTTCCCGGAGGACATCCCCGTTTTCCATTTCTGGGGAACCAAAGACCATCTCGCATCGTTGAAAAACCTGCGCTACAGTCAGTACTACCCCCACCATACGAAAAAAGTGTACCACCTTTCCTCCCCGAGCGATCTGAAAAAAGTCCGGATCACTTCGGAAAAGAGTCAGATGATCGATTTCGTCATCGAGGGCGCCAACCATCTTGATCTGCTGTACGGAAAGATGGCGGACGAAATCATCACGCCGCTGTTGATGAAAATTGTCGAAAAAGTCTGGGGCGAATGGTCGTATGAAACGACGCTTCCCAAAGCGAGTTGACCTCCATGTCGCCATTTGTTAGAGCGGATGTATGCATTCCCCATGTTTTTTCGGGAGTGGGGAAACGGGGATCCGGGTTCCAGACCGAAATATCATCGATACCGTACACCGCCTTACACATCGTTCTCATATATCGTAATTGATCAGGCCTCACTTTCACGTCTTCAGGCATCGGCAAGCCCCCCCTTCGCCTTTAGGGACTCGAAAAACGATTCATCTTCCAGGGATAGCGGGATGTCGGAATCGAGTTCAAGAGACCTCGGCTCCTCGGAAATGGGTTGGGGAGATTGAATTTCGGTATATTACTTGAGGGGTATCTGTAATAGCACACGGTGGCAACCTGCTGTTTTAACAAATTTCTTGACACATGAAGGAACTTGGCATATCTTCGGTTCACCTTAAAAAACGCTTTCGTATCCCTCATATCCTCGGTTACCGAAAAAGGTGATGTTCTGCCCTTGCCTCGCGTCGGATTCCTTGGCAGGAGTCAACACCCTTTGTATTGTTTGCTCTGCACTCCGGTTTCCGCCGGTGTATTGCATTTGCGACTTTTGACAGTTCAGCCCGAATGAGGAGCAACGATCTTTATGGCCCAGGCAAAAAAATACGGCGCGTTCGCCGGCGTGTTCACTCCCTCCATCCTGACGATCCTCGGGGTGATCATGTACATGCGTCTGCCGTGGATCGCCGGCCAGGCTGGACTTTACATGGTGATCGGGATCGTGCTGGTGGCCCATATCGTGTCCATCTGCACGGGGTTGAGCGTTTCTTCCATCGCCACGGATAAGAAGGTGGAAGGCGGCGGCAGTTATTACATCATCTCCCGGAGTCTGGGGCTGTCCATCGGCGGCACGCTGGGGATCGCCCTTTTTTTCGGGCTGTCGTTCAGCGTCAGTTTGTATATCATCGGTTTTTCGGAAAGTTTCAACAGTTATTGGGGAATCGGAGACACCGTCAACAACATTCGCATAACCGGAACGGCAGTCCTGCTGCTGGTGACGCTGCTCACGTTCATCAGCACCTCCCTTGCCTTGAAATCCCAGTTTTTTATATTGGGCGCCATCATCCTGTCCCTGATATCGGTACTGTTCGGTCATTCCGCCTATGTCCCTGGCAAAATCCCCCTGCTACCCCAGGCAACCGCACCCGCCATGATGGTGCTGTTCGGCATCTTTTTTCCGGCGGTCACCGGTTTTGAGGCCGGGGTATCCATGTCCGGAGATCTGAAAGAACCCCAGAAGTCCATTCCCATGGGCACCATCACCGCCATTCTGGTGGGGCTGGCGGTTTATGTGAGCCTACCGGTTTTTTTGCTGTCCCGGGTGGACGCCGGCACGCTGGTCAACAATCCCAATGTATTGTTGGAAATCGCCCTCTACCCGCCCCTGGTGATCGCCGGGATCTGGGCGGCCACGATTTCTTCCGCCATCGGAAGCATCCTGGGGGCCCCGAGGATCCTGCAGGCGACGGCGGTGGACAACATTACCCCCCGGTTTTTCGCTAAAGGGCATGGAAAGGAAAACGAACCCCGCAACGCCCTGCTGCTCACCTTCCTGATCGCCGAAGTCGGGATTTTAATCGGTGAACTGGATATTATCGCGCGAGTGGTGTCGACTTTCTTTATCACCACCTATGGTTTCCTGAACCTGTCCTGCGCCGTGGAACGCTGGGCCAGTTCCGACTTTCGGCCGTCTTTCAAGGTGCCCAAATGGGTCAGCATCCTGGGATTCCTGACCTGTCTGATCGTGATGATTCAGCTCGATCTGCTGGCCATGATCGGCGGAATTGTCATCCTGGGCGGGCTGCTTTTCTTTTTGAAAAGCAGGGAGCTGACCCTGAAAACCGGGGATGCCTGGGAGAGCATCTGGCTCTCCGTTGTCCGCATGGGGCTGTTTAAACTTTCCCAGGGCGGCCGACATCAACGCAACTGGAAACCCAATGTACTGCTGTTCAGCGGCGGGTCCACTGCCCGGCCCCACTTGATCGACTTCGGCAGATGGACCGCGGGGCAGCTTGGTATGGTATCCAATTTCGACCTGATCGAAAACCCTTCCGCCAAAGTGCTGTTCCCCAAATCCAGTCGAACGGTTGTCACGGATGCCGAGGAGTTTGAGGGGGTGTTCATCCGTCGCCAGGAATGCCGGGATGTGTTCGAGGGGATCAACACCATTGCGCGGACCTATGGGTTTTCCGGCATTGAGCCCAACGCCATTTTAATGGGATGGCGAAAAAAAACCAAAGATCCCGAAGAATTTATTCAGCTTCTGAAAAACCTCCGTGAGCTGGATTTTAACCTGATGCTGATGAATTACCATGATCAGAGGGGCTTTGGTGAATACAAAACCATTGATATCTGGTGGCGCGGCGCCGGGAATAATGGGAATTTCACCCTGGCGCTGTCGAAATTCATTCTGGCCAGCCTCCCGTGGCGGGATGCCCGGCTGCGGTTTCTGATCGTTACCCAGGAGAGCGCCCTGATCGAGACTATCTATAAAAACATGACACGCACCCTTCAGGATGCGCGGCTCGATGGCGATATCAAAGTGATCAACAACGCGGCCAAGCAGCGCTCTTTTGAGGAAATCATTTCCGTGGAATCGGCTGCTTCGGATCTGACCATCCTGGGATTGCCCGACATCACCCATCAAAGTGCCCAGAACGCGCTGGAAAACACCAGCCGCATCATTTCCAAATTGGGTACAACGCTTCTGGTTCACGCATCTTCTTTTTTCAACGCCGTTGTCACCGGCATTGAATACGAATCAAATCGGGATAACCAGCTGTTTCCGGATGACGCCTTGTCAAACCTCGGGACCCAATCCCTTCAGCTGCCCCCGCTGACGCTGCCGGGCGATGAGCTGTTGAAATTGCATATTTCCAACCTGGATCAGTTTGTCATCAATATGATTTTTCAAACAGTGGAGCGACATTTTTTGGTCGTTCATGATCAAAATCGGAATCTGGTAAAAGCACTTGGAGATCTGGCGACAAACAACCTTGTCCGGATTGGGGACCTGCTCAAAGAAGGAGGGTCACCCAAAGCGAAACGAACCATTGCCAAAATCCAGGGTGACCTGCTGTTTCAATTCACCCGGTTGATCACGGATTTCAAACAGTCATCCCTGACCAATCAGAAGGATATGCTGGAGGAAGCCGTTCGCAACGTCAAATCCCGTCTGGATGGCTATTGGCAGGACTTGCCGGAGGCAATCATCACCCTGAATTCTCCGGAGGCCATTCAACCGCATCCCGGCGATCGAACGGGGCTGAAATGGGTCAAATGGGTCAAACGGATTACCTGTCGCTGGCGAAAGCAGCCGCATCCTGCGGTTTCCGTTCGTTTCCGACAATTGATTGCGGCTGCCTGGGACCACCTGGTCTGGGAAAAATGGCTGAACCATTTTCAACAGATGGCGATTCATCAGTATTTCTGGGCGCAGGATATTCAGCGCATGGTCAAACTGATCAAGGATCGCCTGGACTGGTCTGAAACCCAATTTCTGGATGGGAAGCTTTTATCCGAAAATGTTACCGAAGCACAAAACGAGGCAACCCGCGCGGTAGAAGGGATTCAGCAGGTCAACAATAAAATTTTCTTTGAATTCATCCGGGATATGCTGCGGGATTACCGGCATATGGTCAATCAGGCGGCCATGGAATCGGGATCCATCGATGTGGCGTTTCACCACAGGCAACACGTCAAACACCAGCAGCCAGGAAAACAGGCGAAATTGAAACTGGATGAA
Organism: Desulfobacterales bacterium; assembly: GCA_041740615.1. Lineage (GTDB taxonomy): Bacteria > Desulfobacterota > Desulfobacteria > Desulfobacterales > SURF-7 > DYJD01. The sequence continues at coordinate 57,863 of JBGSLR010000097.1, read as the reverse complement.
TTCCCCCAGGCATGGTTGAACAACCAGACCCTGCTGGTTGAAATGATGCTGATGGACCTGTCGCTGATGGCGTTCCAGCGGCGGCTGGCGATGATTCTGCTGCGAATCAAGCAGGACTGGTTTTTGAGCTTGGAAAACGGCTTGCATGACAAGATTGAACGCCTCATTCATGATATACAAGCCGGGATGAACCCGCCCGAAGAGAAACCGGAAAAAGAAGCCAAACTTCAGTTCGAGGTCAATACGAACCTGATACCCGAGCAGGCCGTCAAATTCATCGCCGAGGAAATTCAACCGGCATTTGAGAAAATTCCGGAAACCGCCCAGGCGATTACGGAACTGTCGCTGCAGCAACTTCAGGAAGGCCGATTTGCCGAAATAGATGGTCTGTCCGTGGACTTGCGCGAATTGCTCGAATATTTCGTTTATGCGGAACTGTTGGATCCGCTGCGCCAGCATCTCACCGGCATTCCATCGAAAATCGAAGCCATCATCGCCCATGTCAAGGACGCGGTGCGGTTTCTTTCCTTTAACCAGTCATCGCCTGAATTTTTGGGGGAATCTTCTGGGGAAAGCGACAGCCGGTCCATTGTCCAGCAAACTGTCGCACGGATCGAAACGGAAAAAGAATCCGTTGTCGTGCTTCAACAGGAACTCATGGGCGCCATCGATCAGGGGTTGAAACAATTGACGGAAAAAATCAATCCCTACCTGATCATTCAGTCTTCCAATGAACTCCGCCGCTATATCCGTTACAAGGAAAGTAAAAAAGTCATCTCCATCTTCGGGAAAAAGGGGCGGAAGCTGGAAACATGGGCCCAGCAACTTCTGATAAAAATGATCTACCGGCAACCTCCGGGAATTCTGAAAAACCAAGGGGGTGGAATAGACTCCCACGGCGAACCTTGTGTCAAGGAAGTCCTGGCATGGCTGGACACCGTTTCACCCAAAACACCGGTGTTCGATGAACTTCCGTTTCATTACAAACAACTGTTTGTGAGCGATCAACCTCCCAACAAGGATTTCTGGGTGGGAAGACAGGCCGAACTGGCCCGGGCCCAAACCGCGGTAGAGCGTTTCCGATCCGGCACCAGCGGCGCGTTGATGGTTACCGGCGAGCGGTTTTCCGGAAAAAGCGCGCTGTCGCATTACATCGCCCACCAGTTCTTCGACCGGCAGTCCGTGTTTCAGATATTCCCGCCGGGAGACGGCTCCTGCAGTCTCGAAATATTTCATCAAACCATGGAAAACGCATTTCAGGTCAGGGGAAGCACCGAGCACTTGTTTCTTCAGATTCCGTCCCAGAGTGTGATTGTGTTTCACAATCTGGAACTGTGGTGGGAACGCCATCCCCAGGGCAACGCGATCATGAATCACATGGAGTGGATGATCCGGGAATTCGGTCGACAATGCTTTTTCATTCTCAATATGAACGCCCATGCATTGAAGCTGATCCGGAATCTTCAAAAATTTGAAGAATATTTCCTGGATGTGGTTGTCTGTTCGCCCATGACGGCGGAAGAACTGAAAACGCTGATTCTGCTCCGGCACAAAGCAACCGGATTGAAACTCAAACTGGAACATCAATCCCAAGAGACGATATCGGAATTGACGTTTGCACGTCTGTTTCGAAAATTTTCCGATTATTCACACGGGAATGTGGGGGTAGCGCTGCATACCTGGATAAGCCATATCGAACATGTCAGCGGGGACACACTGCAAATCGCCACCCCGTCCTTGCCGGACCTCACCCCGCTTTCCCGTTTGCCCATGGAATGGATGGTGGTGATCCTGCAATTCGTATTGCATAGAACGCTGAGTCAGTCCAAGCTGGTACGCCTGATGGGATGGAACGACCCGCAATTCAAGCGGTTCATGGATGTGCTTCATCGGGCGGGAATTCTGCAGGCACGCAATGACGGTCTCTGGTCCATCAACCCCTATTTGGAGCCGTTTGTAACAGATCAACTACGTGCAAGGAAGATGCTATGAAAGAATTGCTTTTCGAAATTTCGGAACTAACGGTTCTGGAATTCCTGTTGATCGGTGTATTGTTGTTTCTGGGATTGCGGATCGTTCAAAAAGGACTCACGTTTTACATGCGCAGAAAACAGGCGAATCCGATCATCAACCGGTTTTTCCCCATCGTTGAATTTTCCATATGGATCGTATTTTTGATATGGGGCGCAAAACATATCTTTCAAACCGGAATCGCCGGCTCGGTCGTATTGCTGGTGCTGATGGTGGGAGTCTTAACTTGGGCCGGCAGTTTTGTGGCTCGGGACTGGATTGCCGGTGTCGTCTTTAAAGCGGAAGACCGGTACCGGGTCGACGACATCATCAACTTTCAAAATACCCGCGGCCAGCTGACCAATCTGGGATATCGATCCCTGACAATTGCAACCGCGGATGGTCGCACCATCGAAATCCCTTACAGCGCCCTTGTCAGGGAAGGCGCGATCGAAAAAATACCCAGGGAAGCCGCATGCACTGCATTTCAGCTATCCGTGCCGGTGCTCGAACCTTTTCCGGAAGTCCAGCAGAAGCTTCAGATCGTTGCATTGTGCGCACCGTGGAGTTCCATTATCCGAAAGCCTCAAATCCGACTCCTTTCGCGTCAGGAAAGCCATTACACCGTTGAAGTGGCTGCCTATATGATTGATCCAATTTTTGCGCCTGAAGTGGAGGCGTATGTCAAGCAGTATTTCAAATTGTGAAAAGACTTCCGACGACTTTTTCAAAGCGTTACACTGTCATCCGACGGCCGATGGTGGAATAAAAAAATGAACTTCCCCGGAAAAACGAAAACCCTTCGATCCGCACTCTGCCTGATCAGCGCCGTTCTGCTGTTTGCCTTCTCCGGTTTGACCATCCCGGTTATGGATCATGCGACCAGTGACTATTTCAACAAGGCCATCACCAAGGCGGGACTTGCCTACGCCGCCTGCAGGGCCGTCAATGCTTCCGTTTCGATTCTCAAGGAATCGGAATTGCAGCTGGAACCGGCCGGCATCGGCATATCGTTGGCTGTCGGACAAGTGCTCGACCCCATCGATGATCTGACGGAACGGTTATCGGATGTCCTGGTTACCGCGATTACATCCCTCGGCATTCAGAAATTGGCCTATGAAATCTGTATTTCTCTGGCCCCGGGCGCGGCGGCGATCATTCTGGTCCTCCTGTCGGGTTTGATTTTTTTCAACAACCCGAAGATGCTTCTGTTCAGCAGCTTTCTTGTCCGCATCCTGCTCCTGGTGATCGCCGCCCGCTTTTGTCTGCCCCTGTCCTCCATGGGCAACGATCTGCTCTATAAGCACTTCTTCGAATCGAAAATTTCCCATGCCAGGAGCGGCATCTCCCTCGGCGCCGCCGAAATCGACAACCTCCGCGAACTCTCCCTTCCGGAGGTCGACGGTGTCTTGGGAACCATCGAAAACAGCTCGGAATTCCTGAAGAAAAAGTCGGCCGAATTAAAAGACGCTTTCCTTACCATCATCGGCAACATGGAAGCCATCATCGAGAACCTGCTCCAACTGACCTTTCTCTATGTCGGCATCTTTCTGATCCAGGTAATCCTGCTCCCCCTTGCAATATTCTGGGTGCTGGCGAGAACCACCGGTTTCCTGTTCCCTCCTCGAACCGCATCGGCTTCCGATTTGACAACAGCAAAGAAATGAATATGGTATGCTTACCATGCAAATGGTTTTACGCGTGGCGCTTTCGTCACGCCGGGTTTCACAAAAGGAGGTACAAGATGAACATTATCAACTGCTTTCCCCAAACAATTTCCAAGTTGTTCCTGGCCGTTGTTTTGTCCGTTTTCGCCGTGGGTTTCATCATGACCGGCTTCACCGTCCTGCCGATCATCGGATTTGTGGTGGCGATTCCGTTTGCCGTGATCTCGATATATCTCATCAGAGCGCATCTGAACAAACAATGTGAGATCGGATCGTAACGGACCGAGTGAAAAGACATTCATGAGAGGAGATGGAAACCATGAGACCACATCAAAAAACCATTATCGACCGTCTGAAATTGATGGAATTGAATGCCGACGGCTGTCCGGCTTGCGGGCGGAAATTCAATTTGGGTGATCCGGTCGTGGTTGCCTGCGGCGCCTGGGAAGGACCGCCACGCCTGATTCACGAGGACGAGGCCGTGTTCGATGCGCATTCCTCCTCGTATGTGGAACGCCGTTGTTTCCAGGCAAAAACGAGATAACGGCATGAAAAGGATCTTCTTCTATTTCGGAGCGGGCTGTCTGGGCGGACTGGCCAACAGCTTGGCGGTCTGGGCATGCGGCCATTATGGAATTTCCCATGGTCTCGGTGTGTCCATTTCACCGGCCCTGACCGCAAGCTGGCTGTACCCCCGGATTGTCTGGGGAGGAATTTGGAGTGTATTGTTTTTCCTGCCCCTTCTTCATACCAGGCCTTTTTCCAAAGGCGCCCTGCTGAGTCTCGGGCCGACCATGGTGCAGTTGTTCGTCGTTTTCCCCTATCAAGCCGGCAAGGGTATTGCCGGTCTGGATCTCGGTTTACTCACCCCCGTTCTCGTGACGGCCTTCAATTGGGTATGGGGCGTCGTCACGTCCGTATCCATCCGATATTCAAAATAGCCTACCTTGCCGTTGTTTTCAGGTTACCTGTTTTCCATTCGATTGCTTCTCCGCTGTTTTTTCACATGGGCATCCTGCATACCGTAGCGTATTGGCGTTGGAAAAATTTATGGCCCTTACTCGTTCCCCATGGTATTGTGAATTTCATAACAATTCGAATTGGAATTGGATAATGGTTTCTGAACCCGGAAAACAACCACCGGATTCGCTTCGTTTGAAAAGGAGAAAACGGATGGAACCCATCGGTATCATTCACTCGCCGTTCAGAAATATCGAAAATATGCCGATTCAACCCGGGGGCGCAACCGACATCGAAGGAACGGTGCAGGTCTACGAACCCTATGGGCAAGGTCTTTCGGATCTGACCGGATTCAGCCATATTTATTTGATTTATCATTTTCATCAAGCCACGAAAACCCGTTTGCAGGTAACCCCGTTTATGGACACACGGGAAAGGGGGGTTTTCGCAACCAGGTCGCCCTTGAGACCCAATCACATCGGGTTGTCCATTGTTCAATTGATTGGGGTCGAAGACAACACCCTGACCGTGAAAGGGATTGATGTTCTGGATGAAACCCCACTTTTGGACATCAAACCCTATATCGCAATGTTCGATGCCGTGCAGAACAGCACCTCCGGCTGGATGACGGCGACCGCGGAAGAAGTATCGAAAAAACGATCCGACAACCGGTTTAAATAAGTGGTTACCTATTATTGTAACATGTCTTTTGAAATGAACGGCCAGACGATCCAAATAGGGGGATGTGATATGTTCGTTTTTGTCAAAGAAGAAGGCAAGTGGTAGTCGGTGGCGAATCAGTTTTCACCATACCCCCCTGTAAAAAAACGCTATGTACGCGAGAAACGCAAAGGAGATAAACATGTCGGAACAGTTTGAATTGTTGTGAAAATGTTGGTTCTTTTTACATTTCAAGGGTAATACCGGAGTCGTAAAAAAATGAAAGAATCCCTCTCCCTGAACGGGAGAGGGATTGGATGAGGGTGAAAAAAGGGGTTTTCAGTCACTTATGCCCCCCCGAATCCTCTACCGATAATCACGCCACAGATTCCGCTGAATCCGGATATACAGGTAGGTCCGCCATAGAATCTTGAGCACTTCCAGAGGGTTTACCGGCGCCTTGCTGTGGGAAAGCGGGTTCCGCCGGATCGCCGCCCGGGTAAGGTCGGCGAAATGCGCATAGAACTCTTTCAACGGAAGACGGGCCGGAAGGATCGTGTGCATGCAATCGTAATACTTGATGGGATCACAGATGAACTCCCGGGACAGGTTCCGCCATGCGCCGGTTCCCGGTGAAGGGGAATACACGGTGAAGGTGGCCTCCACCGGCGGCAGGCCCTTAAGATAGCGTTTCAGTCTCTCGAAGTCCTCGACGGAAAAATCCGGCATGACCATAAAGGCGGGGTGGACCGTGATGCCGCACTTCGCAAGAATCCGGACGGCGGCGTCGTTCTGTTCCGCCGAGGCTTTCTTGTTCAGTTTTTGCAGGGTGTCCTCGTCCGGGCTTTCCAAGCCCACATAGACGATCTGCAGGCCGACCCGCCGCCAGAGTTCAAACAAATCCGGATTGCGGCAGATGGTGTTGCTGCGGGCCCAGGTGACAAAACGTTTCCGGATCCCACGCTCCTCGATTTTCAGCGCCAGTTCACGCATATATTCCGGAACCAGGAAGGTCTCGTCGTCCACGAAATACACGTAATCCTCCCGGATGGATTCCAGTTCGGCAAGGACGTCTTCCACGTCGCGACGGTGATGTTTTCGGCCGGATAAATGCGGCACCACACAGAACATGCAGTCATAGGCGCAACCGAAGGAGGTCCTCATGGAGGCCATTCGGGGAAAGATGGAATCGGAAAACGACTTATGGGGCGAACTCCAGACGCAGGAATACCGCGACCGATCCACCAAATCCCGACGGGGGTGCGGCATCTGCGCGATTCCGGGATGAATGGGAATCGGCCCGAATCCGCTCCCGGCCGGACGATGCACATTGGGAATCGCAAAAACATCCCCGCCGGTTTCGATGCATTCCAGCATCCGTTTAAAGGTGCCGTACCCCTCCCCGCGGACAATGGCGTCCAGAAAAGGGAAGTCGCAGTTCTCCGGCATGATCGTGGCGTGGTGGCCTCCGAGGAGCAGGAACGCATCCGGACAAAGACGCCGCGCAAGCGCTCCGTATTCGACTACCTTCTCGCGCTGGTTGCTGTAGGCTGTGAAACCGATAATGTCCGGCCGGAATTGTTTCAGCACCCGCGTAAGGGTACGCGCCGGCCTTTTATCCAGGGTGAGATCCAGTATCCGGACCTCATGTCGCGGGGGAACGGCGGCGGCGACATATTCGAGATCCAGGGGCTCCAGATGAATATAGGTCAGGAGTTGTTTGACGACCTTCAAGTGTGAATCGGGCCTGATGAGCAAAATTCGCATCGGATGTCCCACGCACTAAGTGACCGCGGCAACCGTGCCGGCTGCGCCACGAATGTCCTTCACTCTCTTTTTCATCGAACCGACGAGGGCACGACATGCAATCGAATGGATTGGATTCCTTCCAGTCCCTTGAGCAATGCGCTCACCTGGTCGAAAATCTTGTGCTCCCGATCTTCATTCTTGGCCACTTGCAGATAATAGGGCGCGTCGATCTGGATGTGCACTTCACCGGCGGAGCTGCTGACCTTTGCCGTGGGATACAGATTGACCAGCGCCGCCTGAACACGGGCCGCCAGCACCAAATCCTGCAGCAGACGACTGGATTCGGCGGTCGTCTGAAAACAGGACCGCCGGGAGGCATCATACAGAATATCTACGGCATCGTCGACACGCATCGAATCGATGTGCAAGACGAGGTCATACAGGCTGGGGTCCCAGGTGTCGATGCCGAAAAGATACATGGCCCATTTCCGGCGCTCTTCATCGTCTTTTTTCAGCAGATACCGCGCCTGATCTTCGGAAATATTCTCTCTCTTCATCTCTTCCGCCACGCGGTCATCCAGATTGGCGATAATGCGGACCTTGAGGATATGGGGCACGTTTTTCAGAAAAAAATGTCCGGCCAGACCATGGTAGACGATATTGTCCTTGGCCACATGCGCCAGAAGTGCCTGACGGATGTGGGTGATGAATTTTTCCTTGCCGTGGGTGAATCGCTCCAACACCGAAGGGGCGTCGTGAATGGCCCGGATCAGCTTGACTTCCGGTATGTTGAACTGCTCCGAAGCCTCCAGAATAACTTCGCGGGAGATACATTCGTAGTTCAGTTTTCGAGCCAGCTTTTCGGCGATTTCTTTTCCCTTGCTGTAAGATCCCCTGGATATGGTAATGACGGACATGGTAACTCTCTTTCCGAATTGAAAACGGTTTGGAAATGGGCCAAAAGATCACATGACGCCACACGGAGACGGTCCGGATGCCCATCCAACCGGAAAATTCGCGCATGGGTCGGTTTCGGGACGTATCTATCAACCGGGTACGGAATTGTAAAGAATTTCCTGTTGATGGAGTCAATATAAGATCAATCCACGTAAGATCAATCCGCATTTCGTCGATCTTCCCGTCAACGGAACTCATGTTGACAGTGTAAACATTTTGAGATATGAATGTTGACAGTGTAAACATGAATCACCAAAAGAAGGCTCGCGGACAATTTACATGGTAACGTATCATCACGGAAATCTGCAGAAAGCCTTGGTCGAAGCGACCCTGGAGCTGATCGGCGAAAAGGGGGCGGAGGCCTTTACCATTCGAGAAGTCGCCCGGCGGGCGGGTGTCAGCCATACGGCCCCCTACCGCCATTTCAAGGACAAGGACGCCCTGCTGGCCACGGTTGCCAAGGACGGCTTTGATACCATGGTGTTCCACATGCGCAGTCGCATTGCGGAGTATCCGGAGGATCCGCGCCTGCAATTCAAATATTGCGGCATCGCGTATATGGAGTTCGCCGTTCGTCACCCGGCCCATTACCGGGTAATGTTCGGCCCCGTCAAAACCAAGGGACGGGAAACGGAAGCGGTGCGACAATCGGCCGCCACCTCCTTTCAAACGCTGATGGATTGCATCACGGCCTGTCAGACAATCGGCGCCATCCGGCCCGGAGATCCCATGGAAATGGCGCTTTCGGCCTGGTCGATGGTCCATGGATTCGCCATGCTGTGCATCGACCGATACGTCAAGGAAACCGGCCCAAACCGCCGGGATATCAACAAGATGATGAACGTCGTAACCGAAAGCCTATATTTCGGGCTGCGGCCGGATGATGATGTATACGCACCCAAATCCCAAGGAGGACCATCATGACCGATTCGATCTACAAAAAGTTGGCGCAGTTGCTCGATACGTTACCCAACGGTTTCCCGGCAACGGAAAGCGGCGTCGAAATGAAACTGCTGCGGAAAATCTTCGATCCGGATGAAGCGGAACTATTCTGCGACCTGCGGCTGAAGTATGAAACCCCGGAAGAAGTGGCCCAGCGCACGGGCCGGCCGCTGACAAACCTGGCGGAGAAGCTCGAGAGCATGTGGCACCGCGGACTGTTGTTCGGTATTGATTTCGGAACCGTCAAGGTGTTCCGGATCATGCCCTGGGTTTTCGGGATCTATGAATTCCAACTGAAACGCATGGACCGTGAATTTGCCGAGCTTTGCGAGGAATACGGCCCGGTATTCGGGAAGCAGTTTTTCGGCAACAAACCGCATCTCATGCAGGTGGTTCCCATTGAAAAAGAAATCCGGAATCACCAGGAAACCCTGCCCTACGAAAGAGTGTCCGCCATCATCGAAAACGGACTTTCCTTCGGCGTGAACGAATGTATCTGCAAAAAGGAACAGCACATTCTGGAGAACGGTTGCCAAAAACCCCTCGAAGTTTGTCTGGCCATTGCGCCCATCCCGGGCGTATTCGATCATCATCCACTGATCAAAAAATCCATCACCAAGGAAGAGGCCTATGAAGTCCTGCGAAAATCCGAGGAGGCCGGCCTGGTCCATTTGACCAGCAATGTGGAAAGCGGCCATTATTATATCTGCAATTGCTGTGGCTGCTGCTGCGGCGTCCTGCGCTCCATGAATGAACTGGGCGTCACTGAGGCGATCAACAGCGCCTTCTATGCCGAAATCGATTCAACCGTATGTGTCGCCTGCGGCCTTTGCGCCGATGAACGCTGCCAGATACAGGCCATCACCGGAGAAGCGGGCGAAAACTACCAAGTCATTCGGGAAAAATGCATCGGATGCGGATTGTGTGTCAGCACCTGCCCCACGAATGCGATTGGCCTTGTCCGAAAAGAAGCCGCCGACTTGGTCACGCCGCCGAAAGATGAAAAGGAGTGGTTTGAAAAGCGTGGGGAATTGCGCGGTGTTGATTTCAGCGCCTATCGATAGATCAGGTAAATCGCCGGATGAGCTTTTCCGCGGCAACCCGGACGGCCCAGCGTAAAAAGATCAGGGAGTACTCGGCGCCGGCCAGATACATACCCACCAGAAAGACCACATGGGACAATCCATAGATGAGCGGTCCTCCGATGATCAGAATCAGCGGTTCCTTCCAATAGACGGAAACGACGCCCAGAAAACTGACGGCGGGCCAGCCGATGACATAGCTGAAAGCGATGGCGAAAATACCCGCAAGAACCCGAATGGATGGCCTTTCTGTAAAGGCACTGAGATCCGCTTTTTCCTCGATCGCGGAACGCACAAAATCATTCTCGACGAGCTTATGGACAAACGGCAATTTCATCTGCGACCGATCGGAAAGTCGGGAAAGCGACATCCCTCCGTCATGGGAACGCCCCCATCGGCAAACGCTGGAGGACTGGGAGAATTGGGTTGAATTTTTGCGGATAACATTGTACGTGTACTCACTTTCAACGAGGTTATCAGAATCTATTCGACTATGGAGATGCAATCAAGCTTTTTTCCGATGAAACCGCATGGTCCTCCGAATTGTTGGGATTTTTTCGACAAGCTTTACTGCATCTCGCTGGAAGAGCGCACGGACAGGCGCGCGGAAGCGATCCGTCAATTCCGGAAAGTCGGGCTTGGGGATCGCGTCGAATTCGTTATCGTCCAAAAAAACCATGCCGACAGCGAGCAGGGTATTTTCGACTCCCATATGCGCTGCATCCACAAGGGAATTCAGGCCGACGCCAGGAATATGGTGATCTTCGAGGATGACATCGTTTTTGAACGATTCAATGGAAAGAACCTGAAACGCGGCGCCGAGTTTCTGGTGCGCCATGACGGCTGGAAGGCGTTTTTTTTAGGCTGCCTGGTCACGGGAAGCCGGCCGACAACGGACAAATCGGTCATCCGAATCAAATACCGCAGCCTTGCCCATGCCTATGCACTGAACCGACCGTTTGCGGAAAAGTTGGCGAAGGAACCGTGGCGCAAAATCCCTTTCGATTCCATGTTGTGCCGCCTGGACTGTGATCAGTATGCCATTTATCCATCCATCGCGTTTCAAGCCAACACCCGAACCGACAACCAACGGTTCGTACAACTGGACAAATACAGACGGTTATGTGGCGGGTTGCGCGGCATTCAGAAATTAAACGAAATCTATTACCGACGCAAGGTGGCGGTCATCGTGCTCCATCTACTGGCCATACTGGCGGTCTTGATGATGGTGTTCCAATGCTGACTTCCGATCCGGGAATCGAATCCCTGCAATCCAACACGACGGGCCTGACTCATTCCCGTCCCATTCATATCTGCTTTCCAATGCGCTGATGAAAACACCAACGATCAAGTGGTTCCGATTAGTCACCATCCTGTTTGCGGCAGGCATCCTGTTCGGCGTCGGATTCCTGCGTCTGACCATCGATACCGATGTCGTGGGCTCCCTGCCCCAGGACGATCCGGTGCTTTCCAACGCCGTCTATATCTTTCAGCACCATCCCATGCATGATCAGCTGTTTATCGATGTGACCACGTCCGAGGAAAATCTGGACAATCTGGTGAAATGGGGTGACCGGATCGAAACGGAACTGATTTCGAGCGGCCTGTTTCAGCGGGTCGGCATCAAGGACTTGCAGGGGGCTCTGCCGGAGCTGGTCTGGCATGTCATCGACGACCTGCCGGCCATGTTTTCCGAGCGCCAACTGGAAGAGACGGTCAAGCCGCTCCTGGAAACGGAACAAATCGAGCGGCATCTTGCCGAAATACAGGCGCGGTTGTTAAGCATGGATGGAATCGGCCAGGCCCGATTCATTTCAACAGATCCGTTGGATTTGAAAAATCTGGTCATGGCCCGAATGGCGCCGCTGATCCCCTCCGGTTCGGTTCGGATTCACCGGGAAAAACTCATTTCATCCGACGGAAAGCATTTGCTGTTGATCGCCAAGCCTGCGACCGCCGGAACGGATACGGCCTTCGCCCGCAAACTGACCGCCCTCTTCCGCACCATTGAAACCAAGCTGGCGGAGGAATGCGCCGGTTCCGGCGGATGCCCCGTCATAACACCCGTCGGGGCCTATCGAGCCGCTTTGGACAACGAAGATATTATTCGGCAAGATGTCGGCAAGGCCCTCACCTTGTCCACTATCGGTGTGGCGCTCCTGCTTCTCCTGGCCTTTCCCAGACCGCTCATCGGCCTGATGTCCCTCCTGCCGGCGGTGGCCGGAACCATGACCGCCCTTTTCGTTTACTCCCTGGTATACCGGTCCATTTCTATCATCGTGCTGGGATTCGGCGGCGCCATCATATCCATCACGGTGGATCAGGGGATCGCCTATCTGCTGTTCATCGATCGCCCCTGTCCCACCAAAGGAAAAGACGCGTCCCGGGAAATCTGGGCCGTGGGCCTGGTGGCGGTGTTGACCACGGTGGTCGCTTTCCTGACCCTGTTGTTGAGCGGGTTCCCGATCTTCGCGGAACTCGGTTTGTTCACCGCCCTGGGGCTTTCTTTTTCCTTTCTGTTCGTGCATACCCTTTTCCCGCTGGTTTTTCCGGAAATGCCCCCGGCCATGGCTCCGAAAAAAACCCTGCAACGGATCGTCAACTGGATGTGCGCCTCCGGAAAACCCGGTGCGGTTCTGGCATTTATTTTCGGCGTGGTCATGCTCTTTTTTGCCAGACCGGTTTTCAATGCCGATATCCACAACATGAATACCGTCTCCAAGGATACCCTGGCGGCTGAAAAAATGATGACCGACGTATGGGGAAACGTGTTCGAAAATCGGAAGGTATTCCTGATGTTCGAAGGGGACGGAATGGAAGACCTCCAGCGAAAAGGGGACCGGCTCCTGGAAATGCTGGATCAGGATCTGGACCGGGGCGTCTTGTCCACGGCCTTCACCCCATCCATGTTGTTCCCCGGAGAGAAACGGCGCCGGGAAAACCGGGCCGCCTGGAAAGCCTTCTGGAACCAGACCAGGATCGCCGATCTGAAAACCGCCATGGCCCGGCCGGCAGCTGATCTGGGCTTTACCCCGGACGCGTTCGATCCTTTTTTCAACACCATCGAAAAAGGCGGCCGCATGGGAACACCGGAAATCCCCAAGCCCCTGTGGGAGATGCTGGGCATTCTCAAGAACCCCGAAGGTTCCAAGATCATCCAGTTCGCCAGCCTGACCACGGCCGAAGAGTATGTCCCGGAAACGTTCCAGGAGCGGTATTCCAAAACCGCGCGCATATTCGATCAAGCCTTTTTTGCACAGCGACTGGGCCGGCTTCTGTCCACCACCTTCGGGAAAATGTTCCTGATTATCAGTATCAGCGTCGTCATTCAACTGCTCCTGATGTTTTTTGACCTGACCCTGACCGCCATCGCGCTGGCCCCGATTGTCTTTGCTTTCAGCTGCACTCTCGGCACCCTCCATCTGCTGGGCCGACCGCTGGATATTCCCGGCCTCATGCTGGCGATCATCATCCTGGGAATGGGGATCGATTATTCCCTGTTTTATATTCGATCCTACCAACGCTACCAGTATGAAGCCCATCCCTCCTTTAGCCTGATCAAAATGGCGGTATTCATGGCCGCGGCTTCCACCCTGATCGGATTCGGGGTGCTCTGCATTGCCGAGCACTCGCTGTTGCAGAGCGTTGGAATCGTTTCCCTGCTGGGCATCGGATATTCCCTGATCGGCGCTTTCGTGCTGCTCCCGCCAATTTTGCAATATTACTTTCGAAATCGGGAAGGATCGTTCGACACAAACGAAGCGCCGGCGGTGTTTGCTCGCCGGCAGTATCGACTGATGGAAACCTATCCGCGCCTGTTCGCCCGCTTCAAACTGCAAACCGATCCCATGTTCGCGGAACTGCCGCAACTGCTGCAGGCCGAACAGGATGTCCGCACCATCATCGATATCGGATGCGGCTTCGGCATTCCAGCCGTCTGGTGCCTCGCCGCCTTTCGGCAGGCCAGGATATTCGGCCTTGAGCCGGACGATGAAAGAGTCCGCGTCGCGTCACGGGCCGTGGGGGATCGCGGCGTCATCGTATCGGGTCGGGCACCGGATGTGCCGGAACCTCCGGAGCCGGCGGATTTCGCCCTGATGCTGGATATGGTTCATTATCTGACCGATGAAGAGCTGGCGCTGGTGCTGCGGCGGCTGCACAGCCGCCTGAAAAAATCGGGCCGACTGTACATGAGAGCAACCATCTCTCCTGAAAAAAAATACTCTCTGCTCTGGTGGGTCGAACATATTCGTTTGCAACTGTTGGGGATGCCGGCAAACTACCGGACCATCGATGAACTGACGCGGTTGATGGAACGACAGGGTTTTTCCGTTGAACGGACGCAATTTTCCGGCAATAACGGCGATTTGGTCTGGTTTATCGGAGGCGCCACCTGAAAGCAAAAACCGACGCCGTGGGAAGAGCCATGGCGCCGGATTGAAACCATCGGAATCTATGGGAAACGGTACGGGCAATTCATCTTCATGGTCACTGGCCGAACGGATCGGACTCGCCGCGCATGTTACGGCGGCGGCCCTTGCCGTGATCGACATCCGGCTGGCGGCGATCCCATTGGTCGCATTTCTGGTATTGTGTCTGGTGGCGCCGTTTTTTACCCGACTCAGCTTTTACCTGCCCATCGTCAGCCGGGGAAAATCCGGCAAACAAGCCGTGGCGCTGACCTTCGACGATGGCCCGGATCCGGCTTCCACGCCGGAGCTGTTGCGCCTGCTGGCAACGCATCGTATCCCAGCGACCTTTTTCATCACCGGGAAAAAAGCGGCCGCACACCCCGAATTAATCCGGGAAATCGTCGAGCAGGGGCATACCGTGGGCAATCATTCATACAGCCATGATATTTTTATCATGTTCAAAGGTCGGAGGGCATTGCAACGGGAGATCGAAACCACCCAGAGTATTTTGCACGCCTATGGTATCCGGTCGTTCGCTTTCCGACCGCCGGTGGGCATCACCAACCCGCTGCTCAAAAGAATCCTACGCAAAACTGGCATGTATACCGTCAATTTCAGCTGCCGGGCCCTCGATGTGGGAAACCGCCGCGTCAAACAGTTGGCCGAAAAAATACTGAAACGCATCCAACCCGATGACATCGTCATCCTGCATGATATCCGCCCCAAAGAAGAACCCTTGCTGCCCTATTGGCTGAACGAACTCGAGCTGATGCTGTCCGGAATCGAACAGAAGGGGCTCGCGATTCTGCCGCTATCGGAAATTATCGGCAAGCCCGTGATGCAGATGATAGGTCATCCCGATGGTTCGGCATTTCGCCAGCACAGGGGATCGGAGGCCAGGTAATCGCCGGTGAGCTGAAAAGCGGCGCCACGGCACCCATAACACTCCTCCGCCTGGCAGCAGGTTGCGCAATTACCTTTGATGGTGTGCCGATAATCCTTGAGTTTTCCCATAACCTCGCTGGTACGAAGAATTTCCGCCAGTTTTCCCTCGCGAAGGTTGCCGATGGGCAAATTGACACCCACACAGGGCATCACGTCGCCTTTGGAAGTGACCACGCAAGAAAACTGATGCCGCAAGCACTTGTTGCCCACCAGCGGCGGCTGGGGTGTCCAGTTCTTGTCGTAGCGCTCCTTGTCGATGGCGGCGATACGGACAAACAATTTCTTGATGTCAACCGGATCGACTTCGAGCCATTTGTTTTCCCGGGCCTTGGATTGCGGCGTCATGATTTCAAAATAGGGAGCGATCCCCTGATCGCGCAACCACTGCCACAGACGCGGCAGCTCGTCGATGTTCTGACGGCAGATGATGGTGCTGACCGCCAGAAACCCCTTCTCGGACGGATACCCGGCCTGTTTCAAGTGGTTCAGGGCGTTCTGAATGATACGACAGGCACCCGTGGTGCCGGCCAGTCGATCCTGAAGATCTTCCCGAAAGGTGTTCATCTTGAGCACCACACGCACATTCCCGGCATATAACTCCCGGGCGAAAGCGGCGGTAATTCCCGATCCGTTGGTAAACATCTCCACGATCAGACCGTTTTCCCGGATGAAATGGATCATCTGGCGGATATGCGGATAAATCGTCGGCTCTCCGCCGAGGATAATGATTTTCTGGGCGCCCAGGTCCTTTGCCTGGAGGATGGCGTCGCGGATCTCTTCCGGTGTCAGTTCCTCCTTGAAATAGATGTCTTCCGGCACATAGCAATACGGACAATTGAAGTTACACCGCAGGCTGAATTCGATTTCCATGGAAAGAATCCGGTTGCTCCTTCTGGCGGCTTCGATCTCCTGGGGTGAAAATTCAAAATCCGGTTTTCCGATGCAGGTGGTGATGGTTTCCGACAGGTCCGTCTTCAATTTATACTTGTACCTCTTTTGAAAGATATGTGATATAGCACGTAACCTTATAGGGAAAGCGGGTGACGGTGTCAAGCTTGTCGTCCGCCGGAAACAGGACTTTCGAAACATGAAAACCAACGGTCAAAACGGATTGGATTCCGTTTTCAACAAGCGAATTTCGAGGCTGCTTTCAGAACCGGCGCACCCGGACAATCCATTCATACTGTCCGGAGCCACCTACGGCGATGTGTACCGGATGGCGGCCTCGTTGAAAGCCGATTTCGACCAACTGGAACCGAAACCGACAACGGTATGCCTTTGCACGGAAAACAAGGCGGTTATGGCCGCGGCCCTGTTGGCGTCCCTTTCGGGCGGCCCGCTGCTGGTACTGCCGTTTTCGTATTCCGCCAATATTCTGGAAGAAATCCACCAATCGGTGACATTTCACGCCGCGATTCTGGATCAGGAAAGAGCGCTTCCCGAGGGTGTAAAGGCCATGCTGCCAAAGGCCGCCGGCCGACCTTCGCCCATTCGATTTCCGTCCCGCGATGTGCAACCGGATGGGGAGTTTCTGCGGTTGTACACCGGCGGTTCCACCGGCAAACCCCGGGCCTGGTCCAAAACAGTCAAAAACCTGTTTTCAGAAGCTTTTTTTCATTCCGACAACCTGTCCGTCTCGGGCCGGGACCGTCTGGTCGCCACGGTTCCGCCCAATCATATTTACGGGTTGCTGTTTTCCGTGCTGGTTCCCCTGGTGTCATCCGCCGGCGTCGTCGGAAGTACGCCGGTCTTTCCCCATGAAATCAGCGCCGCCATCGAGAGCGATCAGGCATCGATCCTGATCGGCATTCCCATGCACTATCGGGTATTGAACGGCTGCCCCCTTCCCCGGGGATCCTTGCGGCTGGCCCTGTCATCGGCCGGCATGCTGGATCCGGAGGACGGGCGCTACTTTCACCAGCAGACCGGAGTGGGCATCCGTGAAATTTACGGCTCCACCGAGACCGGTGGAATCGCTTCCCGTTGCAGGGCGCTTACAGAAACGGCGTTTACGCCCTTTGAAACGGTTGACTGGCAAATCAAGGCGGAACGATTGCAGGTACGCTCTGATTTTATCTCTCCCGACATCCCAAAAGATCCGGACGGTTTTTATACCACCGGTGATCGCGCGGCCGCTCAGGGGAGCAATGGTTTTATCCTGCTGGGACGAACCGACGGTGTCGTCAAAGTCGCCGGTCGGCGCGTGGATCTGGATGAAATCCGGGACAATCTGAAAAAAATCGCAGGTGTTCGGGACGCCGTCGTCATATCCATACCGGTGGAAATGGGCCGCCAGAACGAAATCGCCGCCCTGATCGAGGGCGACCTTGCGGCAACCCATATCCGGCAGGAACTCTCGTCGGAACTCGCCCCCTATGCATTTCCGCGTATCATCCGGGTGACGCCCAGAATCCCCCGTACCGCCGCCGGCAAATACGACCGGAGCGAAGTGGAGGCGATATTGAAAAGCAATGCCAGTGAATCGTGACCACACATCCCCTTCGCCGCCGTTGATCACCTTGTTTCAAGAAGCGGCCGAACAGCACCCTCACAAAACGGCTGTGGTGCAGGGACAAATCCGCCTCAGCTATCAGGAACTTCTTGCGTTGATCGAAACCGTTGCCCGGGATTTACGGGGAATGGGGGTTGTCCCGGGCCGCCTGGTCGCATTGCGTTTTCCCAACAGCATCGCGTATATCGTGCTCACCTATGCCGTCTGGAAATGCGGCGGAGCGATCCTTCCCATCGCCGTGGAATTGACCGATGAAGAAGTCGCACTGATTTGCGATCGCATCCGACCGCACTTTTTCATCAGTGACCGAAAACGCGACGGAGCCGCACCCATGACATGCCCCCGGATTCAGGCGACCTACTATCTTGATGAACGGGAAACCGGCGAAGACCTTCCGCCATCCATCCCGGACATGGCCTTTATCCGTTTCACGTCCGGCACCACCGGAGCGTTCAAAGGAGTCGCCCTGGGCCACCGAACGATTGTCGACCGGATTACGGCGCTGAATCATACACTGTGCATCGGAGCCGAAGACACGGTGGTGTGGGTGCTCAGCATGGCCCATCATTTTGTTTCCACCATCGTATTGTATCTTTCCCGGGGAGCGTCCGTCGTTCTGACGGGCGGCGTGCCGGCCGAACGACTTCTCAACGCCGCGAAAAGCGAAATGGCGACTATCCTGTATGCCGCGCCGTTCCACTATGCCCTGCTCGCGGCCGACCCTTCCCCGGAAAGGATGCCTTCCCTCCGGATGGCGATTTCCACGACCATCGCGTTGCCGGAATCGGTTTTCACCCATTTTCAACACCGTTTCGGTCTGCCCATCCTTCAAGCTTACGGCATTATCGAAACCGGCCTGGTATGCATCAATACCGCCATGCCCGTTCAGAAGAAAAACTCCGTGGGTCGGGTCGTGACCGGCTATGAAATCGAGGTCCGAAATCTCTTTCACCCCCTGGAGAAGGAGCCCCCGTGCGGACGTCTCTTTGTCAGGGGGCCGGGATTTTTCGACGCCTATTTCAGCCCTTTCCGCAAGGCGGACGACATCCTGGAAGGGGGCTGGTTCGATACCGGTGATATCGGCCGGGTGGATTCGGATGGATTTGTCTATATTTTAGGCCGCCACAAGGACTTGATCAATGTCGCCGGTATGAAAGTGTTTCCCCAGGAGGTGGAGAAAGTCCTGGATGAGCATCCTGGTGTCCGGGAATCACATGTATACGGCATGGACGGCGACCGCCAGGGAGAAGTCGTAGCCGCGGAGGTCGTCTTGACGACAGCCGATTCCCTGCCGACGGAACGGGATCTGCGCAACTATTGTCGTGGTCGTCTGGCAACCTATAAAGTTCCGGAAGCCATTCGCTTTGTCGATCATATCGAAAAAACGGCGGTGACGTCCAAAATCATCCGTCACCGCAAAGCGACCAGTCGTAACAGAAAAACCGAGGAAATCGGACATGACGATTGAAAACAGTCGCGAACAAATCGAGGTCCGGTTGCTGGAATTTTTACGTGAAGAGGTGTTTGACGCCTTGGTGACGTTGGATGAACATACCCCCCTTCTGGAGTCGGGATTTGACTCTCTGGCCTTGCTGAGATTGATGAACTTTACCGAGCAGCATCTCGGCATCCGAATCCCGGAGGAGGAAATCACCGAAAGCCGTATCAAAACTGTCCGCAGCCTGGCGGAGTGGATCGATGCCCTTGGAACGGAACAACAGACTGGCCCTTAACGGCGTCGACTGCCTGATGCTGGCCTTTGATCACCAGTTGAAAAAAAACGGTTTCGCCGGGAATCTGGCCCAAATCATTCTGGGGATCGACAACCGGATCGACATTACCGATTTTCGAAGACGGCTCGACAGGATATCATCCGGCTTTCCCCTGATTCGCGCCGCCCTGAAATCACGCCCCTGGAAAGGGAAGCCTTTCTGGGTGATTCCGCTCGCGGGCGTATCCGCTTTTCCCGAAGTGCTTTCCCACTCTCTCAGCGAACCGCCCGGTTCTCCCGGACATGCCGCCCTGCGGCGACGACTCCTGAATACGCCCCTTCGAATCCGCAAGGGCGAGTGGATTCGATTCGATTTGATCACCTTCGACGACCAGACCATGGAAATCATCATGACCTGGCACCATATTCTGATGGATGCCCGCGGGGCCGAATATTTTCTGCATTTGATCGGCGGACCCGACGATAGCCGACCATTGTCCATGGAGGAAGCCGCCGACGGTGCGCTCATCCCCTTTCAAAAACGCATGGCATCCACCGACATGAAGGAAAAATGGCGTCTGGCCGAACGCGCCTTTCAACGGATCGATCGCATGGCCTTGCTGCGCCCCGTATCCCTGTTTACCCAGCGGAAATCCCGGTTCAGACCGCAATTGGATTATTGCATCGACACGTTTTCACTCCCGGAAACAAAGGAGATCATGGATCGTTGCCGGAATATCTGCGGGGTGCTGAACGATTCCGCATATTTTCTGGCTGCCGCCCTGCTGCCCCTTACCGAGGTATATCGACAAAAAGGCATCCAAACAAGGAGCTATATCGCTTCCTTTCCCATCGACTTGCGCAAAATCGGCACACGCCTGCCGATGTTTACCAATCAGGCCGGAACCCTGCTGTATGAGTTCAAGGCCGAGGACCTTTCGGATCTCCGATCCGTGGCCGGGCTGTTCCGATCCCAAACCCAGGACGCGCTGCGCGAGGACATGCTGTTCGCCAATCTGTGCACCCTGGAACTCTCCCGTTTTCTGCCGACCTGGTTCTATGTCCGTAAAATCAAAAAATCCCTGCGCGGTGAAATCGCCTCCCTGGTGTTCGCCAATCCCGGCGCCACCTTTCAGGGGCTTTCCGGCTTCATGGGGGAACCGGTGCGCTATCAGTATCATGTCCCCACCGTCGTAGCGCCTCCCGGAATCGGTGTCGTCTATTATTTTTTTTCCGGCAGACTGCAGATCACCCTGGTTTTTGTCGAAGGGATGCTGTCACGAGAAGAAGCCCGGGATTATCTCGCCGCCATCCGCGGCCGTTTGTTGACGGGAAACTGACCCATGCGGATACTCCTCATCGCCACCAACCGCGAAAAAGCGCCCTATGCCGTGGCCCCCTTGGGCGCCGCGCAGTTGGCCGCGGTTCTCAGCGCGGAAGGATATGATGTCGCGTTTCTGGATCTTGGCTTCGTCACCAACACCAAAAGGCAAATTGCCAAAACCATCGACAGATTCAAACCCGAACTGGTCGGTTTGTCCATTCGGAATCTGGATAACTGTCAGTATGCCAACGGCAAAACCTATTACGAGGATACGCGTACGATCGTGAAAACCGTCCGGGAGAAAACCGATGCACCGATCCTGATCGGCGGGGGCGCCGTCTCGGTGATGCCGGAAGAACTGGCGGATTATCTCGGCGTCACTTACGCAGCCGTCGGCGAAGGGGAAAAAACGCTGCCGGCCTTTGCCAGGGCGCTTGCGAACCAAGCCGGTTTTGACGGCATTCCCGGCCTGATGATCCGGAAAGAATCCGGCTGGGTGAAACAACAGCCCGACTTCTCCCTGGAACTGGACCGGCTTCCGCTATACGCCTATAACCGCGTCGACTACCGGAAGTATTTCAAGCACGGCGGATTCATCGGCCTGCAGACAAAAAGAGGGTGCGCCTTCGGGTGCATTTACTGCAACTACCCGACTCTGGAAGGAAGCCGCATTCGCTACCGGTCACCTCGTCTCTGCGTGGACGACATGGAAAAAATCGTCAAGGGAACGGGTCTTAGGGATTTTTTCTTTACCGACAGCGTCTTCAACCGACCGCGATGGCATGCGCTTTCCATCTGTGAAGAAATCATCCGACGCAGGATGAAAATCCGCTGGATCGCCTACTGCAATCCGGCCGGTCTGGATGATGAAATGGCCGTAGCGTTTCAAAAAGCAGGATGTGTGGGCGTGGAACTGGGACTGGATGCGGTCACGGATGAGATGTTGGTCAACATGGGCAAAGGATTTTCCCGGACGGATATCGCCCGGACTTACCACGCCCTCAACAAAATCGGTCTTCCCTTCGCCGTTTTTTTACTCTTCGGCGGGCCCGGTGATTCCTACCGGAACATGCTCGAGACCCAAAGACTTCTCACGGAATTCGGCAAAGCCAATGCCGTGTTCGCCTCCCTCGGGATCCGCATTTATCGGGACGCACCCATTTATCAAACGGCCATTGCGGAAGGCAGGCTTTCGCCCCGGGATGCCTTGTTGCAACCGGCCTACTACCTATCCGCGTCCCTGGAAACGGACATTGTCGCCAGACTGGACCGTCTGGCGCGCCGGGATGCGACCTGGAGCACGCCGTCGGACTGGAACTCCACCCTTGTGAACCTGGTCCAGAAGATTTTGGGCCGCCTGCGAGTGATCCCCAACTGGAAAGATATCGAATCCTATGGTGCTCATATGAGAAGGCGATGGTAACCAAGCGCTATGATGTGACCGTGATCGGCGCCGGGGCCGCCGGAATCGCCGCGGCGATCTGTTCCGCCCGCGCGGGTCGGCGCACCCTGTTGATCGAAAAAGAGGCCTTTCCCGGCGGGACGGTCGTAAAAGGAGCCATCACCACCTTGTGCGGCCTGTACCTGAATACGGGCACTGCGCCCCAACTGATGTATGACGGCTTCACCGCCGCGTTCACCCGGGACTTGATGAAAATGGATGGGGTGAATGAGCCCCTGCGAATGGGGAAACTCTATGTCCTGCCTTTTCGTCCGGATTCCTTTAAACGACTCGCCGTCCGTCTGACGGAACATCAAAAAGACTTGCAGGTCCTTTACTCCGCCGAACTCACCGACCTTACCACGACGCAAAACCGGATCCAATGCCTGCAGATCCGCACGGCCGATCAGTCATGGCACATCGAAACCGAAACCGTCATCGACTGTAGTGGAAATGCCGTTGTCGCCCGCCTTGCCGGCCAGAACGTGATGCAAGGAGATGTCAGCCGGCAATCTCCGGCAGTGATGATTCCGGTAGTGAACGTAGCCGGATCACTGGAATCACCCGCCCGCCGGATCCAGATTCTCGCCGCCCTGCAGCGTTCCGTCACTGCGGGGAATTTACCCAAGGAGGCGGCGGCGGTCGCTTTCATGCCGTCCCTGGATGCGGAAACAATCGTCCTGAAATTGAACTTGGGCTTTACCGGGATAGAGTCGAACCGCGATGACGCAGCGCCGAGGCGACGCGCAGCCGAATCGGCCGCCGGACTGATGGCCTTTTTACAGACCCATGTCGCGGAATTCGCCCAAAGCCGGATCATCGGGGATCGGTTTCCGGTTCTCTATCGGAGCAGTACCCGACCGGTCGGCAAATATGTCCTGAACGGCCAGGACGTCATCCATGCCCGGATATTCCCGGATGCAGCCGCAAAAGGGTGCTGGCCCATTGAAAAATGGGATGCAAACGGCAGACAACATCTGCGGTATCTCCCTCCGGGCGAATGGTACGATATTCCCTGCCATGCGTTGCAGGCCCAAGGGCTGGAAAATTTGCTCATGGCCGGGAAAACCATCAGCGCCGATGACGACGCCATCGCCTCGGCCAGAGTAATCGGATGCTGCCTGGCCACCGGCGAGGCCGCCGGCCGCATGGCGGGCCGCCGGCCCTGACGCAATCCCCTCACCGGTGACCACCTTCAATTGTCCAACCGGGTATGGATTCCGCTTCCATGGGACGTTCATTTTGGGGCAGGTTTTTTATGGTATGTTTCTCACGGAGCTCACGGAGTCCACAGAGGACTTACAATTCATTTTCTCTTTCCCCGTGAGCTCTGTGAGAGACATTTTCCCCGAGTGCATTCCCGGACGTCGAAGCAGATAGGCGATGCTGCATTTTCTGTGGAAATTGTAAAAAACGACTTCCCTCTTGAGACTTATTTTCGAAATGAATATGTAAAAATTATTCAAGACTTTTTACTGTTGCGCGCTGAAAACACATGGTCTCCACTCGTCACACCATGCCGCAGGGAGATTTTCTGAAACATCTGGGCCAGGCCGGCCGCCAGGGAAAAAACGGAACCGTTGTCCAGATTGTCGTCTACGGTTTCATCGAAAAAAAGATTCAGGCTGGATCCAAGACCGTCTTCATCCGACCAGTAGCAAACCATGATGGGCACTTTCGGCAGGGGGTACAGCACGACGGAAACATCGGATTCAAATTGCTCAGCCACCTGCTTCCCGCCGAAGAGATGCACCATGTCGTCGAACAGTTCGGTATAGGTGTCGGCCACCTGTTTCATGGGTTCTTCACAGCGTTTTTGAAACAACCCATACCGTTCCCGGCCCTCTTTCAGGTCCCGGAAGGAAACCCATTTCCCGGAAACCGGCTTTCCCTTGCCATACAGGATATAAACCATGAACGGAACGGCCACCCACGGATTGATGTGAATATCCGATGAAAGATTCCCATGGCGATCAACACTGAAGTCCTTGCCGAGGATCTTGAGGACCAGGCGATCCTCCGCGATCCGTCCACCGGACCGTTGGGCTGCTTCGGAAAAATCGAGCCCGCTGAAGGCCGCTTTCAGATGTGCCAAAAATTCATCCCGGTTCCGGTCGAGGACGCTTCCGCCGCCGTTCGCATCCGTGAAGAGTTCCCGGATTTCCGGCCCCAGTCTCGGGCATTCGGCGATGGCGCGGCGGCCCTGGAAAACCGCGCCGGCAAAGGCAAGGCAGGTTTTTTCACCGCATTCGCGGCAATTGGACTTGTCCAGCCACTTGAAAACTTCCATGGCGTTTTTGGGTTGGGCCATATCGACACACTCCGGGTCTGAGAATATTAGCGATTCATTTTTCCATACCAACGACTGGTTTCCCTGTCAATTGGCGTATCCGATCCATATTCGCGATATTTCCAAAATCGGATCGTCATTCCAGGGGGAAGGTCCGACAAGGCAGCCGGAAGCAGCCTTTACACACCCCCCTGGATCTGGTAAATATGTCGCCGATTGAACTGGGTGGGCCGCGATTCAAACACGTTTCCATGGGGAGATGGTTGAAGGGCCTTGAAACAAAGGAGTGGTTGCATGCTTGAAATATCGAAAAAAGTCGCCATCCCTGAGAACGAGATCGAAATCAACGCCGTCCGATCCCAAGGCGCCGGCGGGCAGAATGTCAACAAAGTTTCCAGCGCTGTCCATCTGCGCTTTGATATCCGGGCCTCTTCCCTACCGGATTTTTACAAGGATCGACTGGTGAAGCGGAGCGATCAGCGGATTACCCGGGACGGCGTCATCGTCATCAAGGCCCAAAAATTCCGCAGTCAGGAAAAAAACCGGGAAGACGCGTTGCTGCGCCTGCGGGAACTCATCCGCAGCGCGTTCGTCTTTGCCAAAAAAAGAACGCCCACCACCGCGACCCCGGGGGCCAAGCGCAAACGGATCGACCAAAAAACAAAACACGGACGACTGAAAGAATCCCGCAAACCCATCCGGTCATCCGATCCGGATGGATGACGCGCGAGGACAAATTCTGATGTCAGCCTTCTATAGACCACGCATGGCTTCGCTGCGCATGGCCCGCATATCTCTCGTTTCCAGCACCGTATTGACCGTTTCCAGCATGCGGGCCTTGTCCTTCTGGAGGGTGCCGCTGACGGGCAGATAATTGGAAGCATGGGCGCCGACGAACTTGAGATCGTCGATGAGGATATTTTCAAACATCCACTTCATCTCCTCCAGGGTCTCGAAAGGATCCGGAAGCTGGAATTTACCGGATTCGACCTGGCTGTACAGCGCCGTATTCGGGACAGGCGTATAGGTAAGGGCCGCCAGATAGCGGGGTTTCATTTCGTTGGTGATTCGGGCGGTGGCCAGGGCATGGTCCTTTGACGGCTCTCCCCTTCCGGCGATCCCCAACATGACCATGGAAGAAAGGTTCATACCCGCCGCCACCAGATTTTGCCCGGCCTGGAGCATTTCCTGGTGCGTCACTCCTTTCTTGATGGCCTGCAGCACTTTTTCGTCGCCGCTTTCCACTCCCAGATAGGCCTTGGTCAATCCCGCCGCCCGCAGGGCGGTCAGTTCGGACATACTCTTTTGCAGGGTGCTCTGCGGCCCCACATAGGTGCCCACATGGCGCAGGGAAGGAAAAGCGCGGTACAATTCACCCAGAATTTCGAGCAATACATCGGTGCGAATATCAATGGCGTCCCCGTCACACAGAAACACCTTTTCCAGATCGCCGTAATGGCCTTTAGCCATCCGGATATCTTCCTTGATTTCATCCAGGCTGCGGATCCGATACCGGCGGTCTTTGTACATGCCGCAGAAAGTGCAACGGTTATGAGAGCACCCGATGGTGCATTGGAGCAGATAGCTGTTCGCTTCGCTAAAGGGCCTGAAAATATTGCCTTCGTAACGCATAAAAAAGGTTCCTCTTGTGGATGGACACTATCCTAAGAACTTCACTCCCGCCAAAAACCGTGGCGCTTCGCTTCCCGACACCTTCTTACACCAACGCACTTCCGATCGATACGTTCTGGATTGTCCCCGTTGACCCGGTACACACAAATCGATGTTCAGACAAGACCCCTCCCGAAGGGGATATCGCAGGTTGAAGGCCATTCCATCGACACTCAAATTCAACGATTTCGCCGAGGTAAAATAGAAATTCTCCGAATCGGATCGCTCCTGGTTGCATTGCGAATTCAACAGAACAATATCCGAAAAACGTTCACGGCCATATGCTCTTCTTCCGTTTGATGCCATTTTCGCCTCCCAACTGTTGCAAGGCCCTGTCTTGATCCGTGAGCAGTCCTCCTATTTCACCGACCTTTTTACGTCGTCGCGGTTTCAGTCCATACACAAAACCAATCGAAACCGCGACGACGGTTTTCGGTACGATGTGCTGCCGCCGATACCACATCGTAACGCATAACCGAGGCTTGTCAATGCCCGGGAATCATATCGCCGGAACAGCGACACCGAATTAAAATTTGATTCGGATACCGGCCATGGACGTATGGACGTCTTCATAGTCCCTGGCGACGCGGCTCAGTACATAATGGCGGTACCCCAAATAGAGTTCCGTACCCCAGTCCTTCAGACTCTGCACAGCCAGCGCGCCCACCGTATCCGCTCGGTCGTCATTTTTTTTAACATTGCCATATGTACCATAATCCACCGCAAACGCGGTCGTACCGACGGTAAACAAGTCGGCGATATAGCCGATCTTTCCGAAATAAAAATTGGCGTCCGCCCTTCCAACGGACCGGTGTTCCCGGTTGCCGGCGGAAACGGTCAGGTTCAGACCATTTCCGGCCAAAAAAGAAGCGGAACCACTGAATTGGTTCTTTTTGGAATCGGAACTGCTGTAATTGGCATAGGCAACCGCCGCCGCCACTTTCCCCCCGGCGATTTCCCCCGTATACCCCAAAGCCGCATCTTCTGCGTCATCGCGGTTCTCGGACATACTGGAAACGGATAACTGAAATCCCTGATAACGCGGGGTATCGTACCGAATCCGATCCGCTCGGCTGAGGCCGTCCAGGTTGTTGAACACGCTTTTGATCGTGGTGTCTTTGCTGGGATCAGCTGGGTTGGCATCCAGGGCATTGGTCTCATTGTCGAAAAATCGCATGCCGCCGGCAAATGCCTGCACTTTCGAAGTGCCGACCACCGTGGTTCCGGAAAGATCGACTTCCGCGGAATTGTCCGAGGCGGTGCATCCATGCCCCAAGGTCAATCGGCCATATCGTCCTTCCAGGAAAACATCCAGAATCCGTTTTTCGAATTTGTTGGCATCCGCCTCACGAATGGCATTGGCATCCCCCTGCCAGACATAATCACTGGGGTTGGCCTGATATTCGAATTCCATCACCGCCCCCACGGTCAGTTTGTCGTTGGGCTGCGCCGTTGCCTTGATTCCGACTCGGCTGGAACTGTTATCGTTGTCCACATGGTAGAACTCACTGGAATCCCCGTCATCGCCCCACAATACGGCCCGGTTGATCTGGCCGTAGAGATCCACTTTTATTTTTTCGTTTTGGGACAGAGTCACATCGGCCTGAACGTCGCCGCTGCTCATCCATACCAAAACCATGCAGAACAATAGTAGAACATATCTCTTCCCGCAACGTTCCTTTTGAATCATACAACCTCCTATTTTCGTTTCGATTGTGCGTGTATCGCATCGAACTCATTCCGTTTACAGCCGAATGATCGTGCAGTTGCCCCCTGCTTTTCCCCTCCCGTTTTTCCAGCGAGGGAAGCACCCCTAAGAGCAACAAGCATACCTGTCTTTCACACCTCCCGGTATTCGGCACAGCATTTGGATATGATTCGATTATTATTTGGTAGGAATCATGGGACGGATCCCTGCCGTGGCGCCGGGCTGTCGGCTTCTTTTCCATCCCGTCAATTCTTTTTTTTCCAGGATGACGAAGCGCGTCAATAATGATAGGTGGCCATTGCCGTTCATCACACTTGGGCCGGACAGGATGCAAGCCATGAACAGCCATGAATTAACGCTTGACCCGCCACCCTTTTTCGGACGACAATTCAGAATCCGATGGAATTCCGTTTTTCCGGATGCTAAAATCGAACCCAGCCAAGAAATGGGCGACCGTTCCGGTATGGAGGATGGACGATGATTCAAAAAGACCCAACCCTGGAAATGATACTGAAGCCCATCGGCGTGGTTCGCAACACCCTTACGCCGAGAGCATCGAAGAAGGACGTAACGGAACAGGACCTGCAGGAACGGATTGCGGAGATTCGGGCGAAACAGGAACGGCTCCGAAACCTGGTCTCAGAATTGGTGATCGATCCCAACCTGGAACCCCTGCTGGAGGGCATTGAGGAATTCTCCCATATTGTGGTGCTGTATTGGCCGCACCTCCTCCCCGCCGAGAGCCGCAACGTGCAGAAAGTGCATCCCATGCGGCGCAAAGATCTGCCCCAGCGAGGAATTTTCGCTACCCGCAGCCCGGCCCGCCCCAACCCGGTATTGATCTCCACCGTACGCCTTCTGAAACGCGCAAACAATATTTTACGGGTTCAGGCCCTGGAAGCGGAAAACGGCAGCCCCATCGTGGACATAAAGCCCTATGTGGACATCGAACCGGAAGCCGAAAACCCCCATTTCCCGGATTGGCTGCGGCAGATCCGCAAGGATCTGGAAGGCGCCCCCTGATTCCGATCGGTCGCCGACGGTTCTTTCTGTTGCGTGACGAATTGACAAGGATACCGATGAACTGGTACAAATGGACCATATCCGAATCGTTGTGCAAGAATGAAAAAACCGCCCTTTTGCCGATTTCGGCAAACAGAATGCGATAACCCAGCCAACCCGCATACACAATTCGGCAAGTCCGCGGGCCCTCTGTAAAAAACGAAAAATCATCTTCTCCATGGGGAGTTCGGTATGTCTGAGAAACCCGCCCGCGAAGAGTTGGAAAAAAGAGTTCACGAACTGGAACAGACCTTATCGGAACGAAAAAGAGTCATAGACTCGTTGGAGAAGCGTCTCCTGGATTTGACACATCCACCGGCAGATGGCGATGGCATCGCTATCGAATTTGAAGACCTATTCAATATGGACGAAATCCAGCTCATTCAGGACCGGTTTGCAGAAGCCACCGGTGTCGCGTCCATCATCACGCATATCGACGGCAAACCCATCACCCAACCGAGCAACTTCTGCCGCTTGTGCAGCGACATTATACGAAAAACCGAACGGGGATTGGTGAACTGCTACCGATCAGATGCCATTATCGGTCATCATCATCCGGAGGGGCCCATCATTCAGCCGTGTCTGAGCGGCGGACTTTGGGATGCCGGAGCGAGCATTATTGTCGGCAATCGGCATATCGCCAACTGGCTTATCGGTCAGGTCAGAAACGAGGAACAAACAGAAGAGAAAATGGTCGCATACGCCAGAGAAATAGGCGTGGACGAGCAGACCGTCCTTGATGCTTTCCGCGCCGTGCCGACCATGCCCCGCGAGCGCTTTGAGAATATAGCCCGGTGCTTGTTTACGCTGGCGAATCAACTTTCCAAATTCGCATTTCAAACCGTCCAACAGGCCCGCTTTATCTTCGATCGAAAGCGGGTGGAGCAAGAATTGAAAGAATCCGAAGCGCTTTATCAAGACTTGGTGGAAACTTCCCAGGATCTGATTTGGCGATGCGATACCGAGGGACGATATACCTACCTGAATCCCGCCTGGGAGCTGGTGTTCGGATACAGCCTGGAAGAAATGCTTGGTAAGAAATTCTCGGAATTCCAAACTGCGGAAATGGCGGCGAAAGATCGGAAAGAGTTTAACCATTTGATGCAGGGTGGTTCCGTGAACGGCCTTGAAACGATTCATCTCGGAAAGGCCGGCAATGAAATCCATCTGGTTTTTAATGCTAAGTTTTTGACGGATGGAAATGGAAGAGCGATCGGAACAAGAGGCACGGCCTACGACATTACCAAGCGGAAACAATATGAACAATCGTTGCGGCAAAGTGAAGAGCGCTACCGTAACATTACGAATCACTCACCGCTGGGGATGCATTTGTATGAACTTCAACCGGACGGGAAATTGGTTTTTCAGGCCGCCAATCCGGCTGCCGACCGGATTCTCAAAGTGGATCATCGCCAATTCATCGGTAAAACCATCCAGGAAGCCTTCCCGCCGCTTATTAAAACGGAAATTCCGGAACGCTACCGGCTTGCTGCGCAGGATGGAACACCCTGGCATACGGAGCAGGTCGAATACCAGGACGGGAGCATCAGCGGCGCCTTTGATGTTCACGCCTTTCAGGTTTCAGCTGGTCGCATGGTAGCAGTTTTCATGGACATTACCGAACGTAAGCAATCGGAAGCGGAAAAGGAAAAGCTTCAGGAGCAGTTACTCCAAGCCCAGAAGATGGAAGCCGTCGGCCGGCTGGCGGGTGGAGTGGCCCACGACTTCAACAATATGCTGTCGGTCATCATCGGCCGTGCGGAGTTGGCTCTGATGAAGTTGCAACCGTCCGATCCGCTATATAAAGACCTCCGCGAAATCGAGACGGTCGGAAAGCGCTCCGCTGTTCTGACGCGTCAACTCCTGGGTTTTGCCCGCAGGCAGACCATCACGCCCAGGGTAATCAACCTCAACGACACCATCGAGAGCATGCTTAAGATGCTTCGACGGCTGATCGGCGAAGACATTAACCTGCTCTGGAAGCCTGCCGCCGATTTGTGGCCGGTAAAAATGGACCCGGCTCAGATCGACCAGATTCTGGCCAATCTTGTTGTCAACGCCCGTGACGCAATCCAGGACGTTGGCAAGATAACCATCGAGACGGCGAACGTGGTGTTGGATGTAGCCTATTGCGCCGCCCATGCCGATCTCGTTCCCGGGCACTACACCCTGCTGGCTTTCAGCGACAATGGTTGCGGCATGGATCGGGAAACATTGGCGAGTATCTTCGAACCTTTTTTCACGACCAAGCCGATTGGTCAGGGTACAGGGCTCGGCCTGGCAACGGTATACGGCATCGTCAAGCAGAACAAAGGATTTATCAATGTTTACAGCGAGCCGGGTAAAGGCACGACCTTCAAGATTTTCCAACCGAGATATGCAAGCCCGATCGACCAGACGTCAATAGAGGAATCGAAGGCGGCGGCAACAGGGGGGAAGGAGACCATATTACTGGTCGAAGACGAAACGGCGATCCTGGAGGTGGCCCAGATGATGCTCGTAAAACTCGGGTATACATTGCTGACCGCGACAACGCCGGACGAAGCGATCCGCCTTGCGGAAGCCTATACCGGTGAGATACACCTGTTGATCACCGACGTGGTCATGCCTGGAATGAACGGCCGCGATCTTGCCGGACGATTGCTCACCCCTTATCCGAGCATCAAGCAACTTTTTATGTCGGGATACACCGCCAACGTCATTGCCCATCACGGCGTTCTGGAGGAGGGCGTTCATTTCATCCAAAAGCCATTCTCAATCAAGGATTTGGCATCCAAAGTCAGGGAAGCATTGGATTGAACGGTTTATTCAAGGTAAAAACGGCAAGTCGGCTTGGAATGACAAAATGGATGCGCTACCGCCTGTCCAGTTCCATCCGGACCGCAACCCCGATCTTTTCCATTGTATATGGTTTCTGAATGTAGGCTCCGGCCCCCAGCTGCTGAAGCTCCCGGACACGGTCCGATTCGGAATAACCGCTGGTGATGATGGCTTTTTGGCCCGGATGAATTGTTATGATTTTCCGGTACGTCTCCAGGCCATCCATTCCTTGGGGCATGATCATGTCCAGCACCAGCAGTTCCACAGACTGCCGCTGCAGGAAATCGACTGCCGCCTCGCCGCTGGAAACCGAAAATACCTGATATCCCAGCTTGCTGAGAAGCTTCACCGCGATATCGCGCTGTTCCGGGATATCATCGATAACGATGATTGACTCGGTCCCGATATAGTCCTCCAGGACGATATTGTGGTCTTTTTCATCGGCCGTATCCCGGGTCGCCGGCAGATAAATGTCAAACCGGGTTCCTTCCCCTTCGCAGCTTTGCAAGTCAATATATCCTGCATGGTCTTTGACGGCAGCCCAAACCACGGTCATGCCCAGCCCGCTTCCACTCTTGCCCATCATCTTTTTCGTGTAGAACGGATCGAATATCCGCTTGAGGTCATCCCGCGATATGCCGACGCCTTCGTCGGCAATGCGGAAGCAGACGTACTCACCTTCCGGAATGGTCTCATAGCCGGCCATTGGAGTATCGCGATAAATGTTGATGGTGGATAGCGAGATACAACCCCCGGCCGGCATGGCTTCGGCGGAATTGTTGATCAGATTCATCAGCACCTTGGACAGATGCAGGGGAGACCCTCTTACGTTGAGAAGTTCCGTGGAAAGATGGGTCTCGATACGCGCCTTGGGGAAATTCCGTTGAATCGTATTGAACTCCGGAGAGGCGAGATAATCCGTGATGATCTTGTTCAGGTCGAAAATCTCGTTTATCGAAACGCCTCGACGAGCCAGAGTGAGCAAATCCTGAACCATCGAGGCCGCCTTTTGTCCGGACTTTTGAATAATGGCTATTTTGGAACGCAGCGGGCTGTCCAACGGCAGTTCCAGCAGCAGAAGTTCCGGATAGGTAACCAGGCCGCCAAGGACATTGTTGAGATCATGAGCAACCCCGGCAGCCAGATTTCCGATGGCTTGCATTTTTTGGGCCTGTCGAAGCTGATGTTCAATTTTTTTTTGTTCGGTGATATCCCTGGCTATTCCTTGGGTTCCCAAAAACAACGGTTTGTTGGGAGCGGCTTCCTGATAGATGCCCTCCGCCGACACACTGAAATACCGAATATCCGTATCGCCGTGGTTGGGATCACGCCATAGCATTCGTAATTCCAGAGCCGATGTTGCCCGCGGCCCCGTTCGCCGCTCATTGATTTTGCGAGTGGCCTTGATCCTGTCCTCCGGTGCGACAAGATCGATAATGGGCTGCCCGATCAGTTCTTCCGGTTGCGTCTCGTACTTGGATATCGCCGGACTGACAAAGGTGATTTTCCCTGATGTATCCAGCAAAAAAACAATGTCCGGAATGGTTTGAATGATCGCATTCAGTTTGTTTTCATTCGCTTTCAGAAGCACCAACATGCTTTCCGTGATTCTCATGGCGGACAGTTGTTTTTTCCAGTATTTTGTAATAGTTAAAACAACATAATTGGATAGAATCAATACAACCGGCAGTAATGGAGAAAACAAATAACCGTTGTACCGAAAAATCGCATTCGATCCCTCCCAGATGCCCCAGATGCCCATGAGGCCGATGACCGCACTCGATACAAATCCGAATCGTACAATACACAGACCGTACAGCACCGCCAGGACCATTCCAAACAAGGCTTCCCAAATGAGGAAATCGTGCCGCCGAGAAACAAAATTCCCGGTTAAAATGGTCTCCATGAGTTGCGCGTGAATGTCCACATGGGTAAAAACAGGATGCCCGGGCGTCTGATACGTCTGCTTCAAACCGGATGCCGATGAACCGATGAAAACAATTTTGCCGTTCAATACGTCCGCCGAAGCCTTGCCGCCAAGTATGTCGGCTGCCGACACCCGCTTCAGCGCTTCGGTCTTTATGGCGAAGTTAATGGAAATGTTTCCCCTGGCGTCTACGGGAATCATTGCCCGCGATAAACACACGTACCGGGAGCCGTTTTTTTCTTCTCTGAACTGGATCTGATTCGTTTCATCGGATTGCAGAAGGCTTGCAAGCGCAAGGCATGGGAACAGACGGTTTTCATATTGGATCAGCAGCGGCACCCGCCGCAAAATGCCGTCGGAATCAGGCGTGGCGTTCAAAAATCCGGAATGGGACACGGCGTTTGAAAACCGGCTGAGATTACAGGCCACCTTCCCGGCAGTAAAAAATCGATTTCCATCGACCTCGGAAATCGAAGGGGTCAGCCATGCCACATTCAACGGGTGCATCCGGCAGGGAGGGGGCGCTCCACCGTCATCCGTAAACAGAAACTCAAACCCGAGAACAAAGGGCCCCTTCGACAGTGTCTCTGCCAGAATTGCATCGTGGTCGACCAGTTCGGAAGAAATATCCGCCAGATCGACATGACGACCTGTTTTTAATTCAATGGCTGTTTTCCAGGTGATCGGCGAAGTCCGGTCTGGTTCCGAGAGGATCATATCCAACCCGATGCTTTTCGCTCCCAGTCCATTTATGGTATCCAGCAAATTCGACAACCGAGCCCTTGACCAGGGCCACTGGCCGTATTGAGCCAGACTTTTTTCGTCGATGTCCACGACAACAACGCTTCCGGAAATGGGCTTTGGCGGTGATGACGCCAAAATGGTATCGGTGATTTTATGGTTGAAGAATCGGACAAAAAAAGGATTCAGCAGATACGCTGCGATCAAGGTGGATGTCAGAGCCAAACCCATCCAGAAGATCATTCGAGTGGATATATCGGAGCCGAGTGGACGATCCATAAGCAGAATAGAGATACTCTCATTTCCGGTGAAGCCACGCTGAGCCGGATTACCTGGATATGATCATGTGGAAATGCAACAAAATTTATCGAACAACGACCTCAACCCTTCGGTTTCTGGCCTCGCTGACATTGTCGTCGGTTTGGATCAACGGATTTTCTTCTCCATGAGATGAAATTTCCAGGCATTCCTTTTTGATGCCCTTTTCGATCAGCAGGTTGCTCACGGCCTCTGCTCTGCGGGTTGACAGACGTAAATTGAAATTCTTGTCGCCGGCGGTATCTGCGTGACCAACAATGCTGATATCCACGGAGTTTCTGGCGTTGATGGTGTCGACAATTTGGGGAAGAACCTTTAGCGAATCGGCGTTCAGTGCCGTTGAAACGTTTTCAAAATATAAGATAAAATGAACGGGGGGCGATGGGTGAACCGCAAGGACCTCCGAAAAAGCAGCCTTCACGTTTTCTTGATCCATGGTTTCCGGATGTCCGGGGATCGAACTCTCGTCCTTGATGCGGGTCGCCTGATAGGGGGAACTGATCTCCACGCTTCCGGCCCGGTTTGAGACGACGATACGACCTACGGTACCATCCGCATCCGGCACCAAGACAACGATGTTTTTACTGCTGCAACTGACAAATCCCATGAGAAGGAAGAACAGAAATAACGCGAATCGATTTTTCCCCATCGAATCATTCATTCCTGACAATGTGACCATCTGTCCCTTGCCGTCATGGGTGGGTGTCGTCCCTGGGGTCATGTCTACTCCTCCTCGACTTTCACCAGAAAATGGGTTCCGCGCATGCCGATGGTTGCAACCGGCGTCTCGAAACGAGCCGATTCGGGAGATATTTTAACGATCTGGCCGGAAAGGTAAGAAGCCGTACCATGGAGCAGTCTGGCAATAAAGGACAGTTTTTTCCCTGCGGGATCAAAGGAAAAATCATCAATGACAATCTCACTTCCCGGGCCGATCGAAACAACGGTATCGTCTTTGAGAATGAACCCGATCACCCCATCCGGCCCGGTTCTCACCATATCCCCAACCTGCATTTTCATGTTCACAGACGCCGGCATGGTTTCGCCGTTCCGTATCAAAAATGCATCTTGACTGACCTCCTTGACAACACCGATGAATTCGGACTCCGCTTCACAAAGGGCCAAGTTGCTCAACATGAGAACAATGGATAACAGCATGACGCAGATGTTTTTCATGCAATTCTCCCCGATGGTATCAGATGGTGTGGACAAAGATGATGCGTGTACAACAAGCAAGGAACCGGAAACCGCCTTCCAAAATGATGTCGAAACAAGCGAAGATGTAATCTAATATAATGGAAACACGGTTTTTTCACTGTTGAATGTACCAAATGAAAAACCAAGTGTCAAGAATAGCAGGGGGTCAGATCTTCATTCTTGACACATGGGGGAAATGCGTCATGCCCGCCATCTCTGCGGTAGCGCTTCCCGTTTTGAAATGGCTGGATCGGTTGGCTACAGCGAACCGTCCAGTTCTTCGGCAACCGATTTTTTGCACACCCGGCAGCGCTGCGCGCCCCTGAACAGAGGGTTGCCGCAGGAAGAGCAGTGATAGCGTTCGCATTCCGATCGGGCCCACTCGGCGCTGCCCTCTTCATCACCGAGGGCGGCCACTTTTTCACGCCAAACCGGGATGGTTCGCTTCATCACCCGGCAGCCGGTGGCCAGGGGAAATTTCTCGATCATCTCACAGGGCCATTCCGCGCACTGATGGCAGGAATAGTACCCCTTGCTTTTGACGCAATCCCGAATTTTGCAATCCCGGCAATAGCCATAGAGTTTTTTCGGTGGATCCGGTTGCATGCAGCCAAGACAAACGGTATCCTCGGGCTTGGTGCCATATAGGTTTCCCATGACGGTCCTGAATTTTTCGTTGCCGTCCCTGGTGGCGATGTAAATGCCGCAGGCGCCGCAATACAGCCCGCACGGAGCCATGATTTCCTTGTTCCGGATTTCTTCTTCGGTCCATCCTTTCATGGGTCTACCCTCCTCACCGATTCTTGTCCCAAGCCCACGCCAAGCAGATTCATGAATGCCCCAACACTCCTCGGCAAATCACCGCAACTGCCCTGCATTCCGATTTCGTGATAATACAGCCGTATCTTACGCACAATCCCATGGATCATCAAGTTGAAAAAACGATGGGATATGCGGCCGTATCCCGGAGGCAGTGTTCGATGTAACCCCACGATGGTTCCATGGGATTGTTGACACCGATCCGCTTTTCTTTGCCCCCAACCAACTTGTCGATTACCGGACGAGTTCGCTCCGTGTTTTTCCATGATCGTGTGGATTCAGCATCTTGCGTACACGAAGGACTTGACACACCAAGGCCCTTGACATATGCTCAAGACCTACAAAACGCGCGGCGCCGAAGATTTCCCGTCGGTATTGATAACGCTTCGCATGGAACCAAATACCGATTTTCATAGGAGGATGGCGTTGTCCAGCAGCAAGTATCCGGATGAAAAAAGAAAAGAATCCCGGGCGGAATTTTATGCGCAGGTGGCATTGCGATCGGGCAAAGCGGAGATCCTTCCCAAAAGCAGGGCGCAGGACATCAGTATGACCGGAATTTTTATCGTAACGGAAAAACCCATTCCGGTGGGCAAGGACTGTGATGTTCACATTTACCTGAAAGGGAAATCCAGTATCCTGATGCTGCTCATCAAAGGCACAGTCGTCCGCAATGCAACAACCGGAATCGGGATTACGTTCAAAAAACTGGATGTGGACACCTATTTTCTGTTAAACACCATCCTGAACAATGCCGTTCTGGATCCGACCACCATCATCAACGAAATCTTTCCTTTTGAATGATGATGAAAACGCGCACCGTATTGTTCGGGGTTATTGGGCCGCTGCTACCATATGTATTGATCATTATTCCCGCTGTCGGGCATTTCCCCATGCCGGAGACACCGGAACGATATAAAGACAAGCTGGATCCGATTCTTGAAAAGGCAATCCCGGCGGGCACGTCATAAAAACCACGAAAAAAGTCCGAATTCCAGCATTGCTTCTCGGCGGAAGTGATTTGCCGTCAGGATGACGCGATACAACAAAGATGGGAAGGTGTCCCGTCCAGAACCGTGCCGCCTGGATCGAAATAAAGATATCGCCCAATGAAGACAAAAAAAGGAGGAAAACATGCGAAAACCGACCTTCCTACTGCCGACATTGATGATCGCCGGATTCTTCGGCATCATCCTCGCTCCTGTTCCTTCTGCCGCGGAAAAGGTCATGAGCGTTCAGATCCGCCGGGCGGATCTACGATCCGGTCCGTCATACCTCACCAAACCGGTGGCCCGGGCCGCTTATGGCGACCGTCTGTTCATCAACGCCGAAAAAATCCCCTGGTACCAGGTGCGCGATCCGAAAAGCGGGAAAACCGGCTGGCTCCATCAGTCCGCTCTGACGCCCAAAATCGTCAAACTGACGGCCGGTAAAAACGAGGTGGCACCGGCAGCTTCCTCGGACGAGCTGCAACTCGCCGGCAAGGGGTTTAACCAGGAAGTGGAACAAGAGTTCAAAAAACGGAATCAGAAAATACGCTTTGACTGGGTGGATAAAATGAGCCGTATCACCGTCTCACAAAAGCGGAAACAGGATTTCATCCAAACCGGCAAACTGAAACCGCAGGAGGGTGCACAATGAATGGATGCGGACAAAACACCGGGCGTTCGGATCGTGGAAAATGGCGGATCGCCATATTGACGCTGATCCTCGCCGCCTTCGGGGCCGCTTGCGGCAAGACCATGGCGGTAATTGCGGATGCCGGAACAGCCGCCGGTGTCATCAACGGCCAACAAGCCCAGTCGATAAAAAAATCCGGGGCCGCCATTGAAAAAAGCTTTGAAGACATCACCCCGGAACAGGAATACTATATCGGTCGCACCGTAGGCGCCGTCATTACCAACAAATATAAAGTATACAACCAGCCCGGTGCCACCGACTATATCAATGTTCTGGGTCAGACCTTGGGCCAGTTCTCGGATATGCCGGAAACTTATGACGGATATCATTTCCTGATTCTCGACTCCCAAGAAGTCAATGCATTCGCCGCCCCGGGCGGTCTGATTTTCGTCACCCGGGGGCTGTTGCGCTGCTGTAAAAGCGAAGACGCGGTGGCGGCGGTGCTGGCGCATGAAATCGGTCACGTTCAGCAACAGCATGGTCTCCGGGCCATCGAAAAATCCCGCATGACCACCGCCGTCACCACCCTGGCCCTGGAAAGCGCCAAATCCATGGGCGGTGAAGAGCTGGCATCCCTTACCACAACCTTTGAGGGGTCGATTTCGGATATCACCGGGACCCTGATCAATAGCGGATACTCCCGCTCCTTTGAGCGCCAGGCGGATATGGCGGCCGTATCCATCCTGGAACGGATGGGATACAGCCCCCAAGGACTTATCGGCATGTTGGAAGTAATGAAAACTCAAATCAAGCCGGGAGGCCCGGATTTCGCCAAAACCCATCCGTCTCCCGAGGATCGGATCGCGGAAATCCGCAACTCCATGCAACCGCTTCCGCCGCTGAACAACAACCCGGCGCGCACCGGTCGATTCAGGACCGCCTTGAAAGGGATTTGATATCGACCTGCTAGCGCGACTATCGGCCGATGGAACGGCACGGCTACCAACGGAAACTCCATCTAATTACGGGAATGGTGAAAGGCAGCCATGTTCGGATACGGAATCGGGTATCAAACACGTGTGACCCATGCACTGGTCGTTGCCGGGATTTCCGCCCTGACATCCATCCTGCTCTGGGCCAGCGGCTTCATCGCGGAATTGGAATATAAAACCTGGGACTTTCGGGTTGCCTTGATGGCCGAACCCTCGGACACCACCCGGGATATCGCGATCATCCTGGTTGATCAGAACAGTCTGGATTGGGCCAGCGAAACCAACGCCTGGCCCTGGCCATGGCCCCGCGAGGCTTACGCCGCCATCATCGATTTCCTGGGGCGCAGCCCGGCAAAAGCCCTTGCCCTGGATGTGCTGTATACCGAACCTTCCGCATACGGAATCGATGATGATCAAACATTCCGGGAGGCGGCCGGGCGTTTCGGAACCTGCGCTGTTTCCGTCGGCTTGAGCGCCCGCCACGGCGCATGGGAGAAATGGCCGAATTCCCTTCCGAAACCCAATTTTTCCGTGCAGGGCGCCGACGACTGGTTCTCCCAAAGCAATCGATCCGGACTCACGGCATCGGCCGCGACATTTCCCACACCGGATCTGGCCACAGGTTTCAGGCTGATGGCCAATGTGGACCAGAATCCGGATGAGGACTCGATCTACCGCCGGGTGGCGCCGATCAAACGGTTTGATCATGAGATCCTGCCGCTGTTGGGTCTCGGCGCCTATCTCGCCGCCAACCCGAGTTCTCGTATCGGCTTTTCCGAAAACCGAATCACCGTTGGATCGAATTGCATACCGGTGGACAGTCAAGGCAATGCCGTCCTGCGTTACCGAGGGCCCTCCGGCACCCATCCCCGCTATAGCGCCGCGGCGGTGATCCGCTCCGAAATCATGATCCGGGAAGGGAAAAAACCGACAGTCGATCCCTCGGTATTCAAAGACAAATTTGTCTTTCTGGGGCTCAGCGCCAAGGGTCTCCACGACACCAAGTCCATTCCCCTGGACAAGGCGTATCCGGGGGTTGAAGTCAACGCCACCCTCCTGGACAATTTTCTTTCCCAGGACTTCATCCGGCAGACACCCATTGCGGCGACAACCGTTTTCATTTTGTTCTTGAGTCTGGCCTGCGCTTTCAGCATCACCTTTGCCGGATCGCTGCGCATCAATCTGCTGTTACCGCTCCTGTTTATTTGTCTGCCGGCAGGATTGGCTTTCGCTGCCTACCGGGCCGGTTTCTGGCTGCCCCTGGTTGTTCCCGAAATCGCCGTGCTGGCGGCTTGTATGCTTTCGCTGGTCGTCAACTTCGCCGTCGAAGGCGTCCAGAAACAGTTCATTAAGTCCGCTTTCCAGCAATACCTGAACCCGGCCGTCATCGAAGACATTATCCTGCATCCGGAAAAGCTGGCCCTGGGGGGCGATCGAAGGGAAATATCGATCTTCTTTTCAGATATCCAGGGATTTACCAGCATCTCGGAAGCCCTGGAACCGGAGGCGCTGACCGCCTTCCTCAACGACTACCTGTCCGCCATGACGGCGATTATTCACGATGAGGGCGGAACCGTGGACAAATACGAGGGGGATGCCATCATTGCCTTCTGGAACGCCCCTCAGCATGTGCCGGATCATCCCCTGCGGGCGGTGACCGCGGCCCTGCGGTGCCAGGAAAAGCTGTCCACTCTTCGTCCCGTCTATGTACAGCGTGTGGGCCGCCCCCTTCACATGCGGATCGGTTTGAACACCGGGCCTGCGGTCGTGGGAAACATGGGATCGAAAAACAGATTCAACTACACCATGATCGGTGATGCCGTAAACCTGGCCGCGAGACTGGAAGGCGTCAACAAGGAATTCGGCACCTATACCATGGTATCGGAAGCTACGCGAAACCGGGCGAACGGTGATTTTTTTTATCGCGAGCTTGGAAAGGTTACCGTGGTGGGGAAAACCGAGACGGTAAAGGTTTACGAACCCATCCCCCGGTCCCGCTATGAAGCCAGGAAGGACATTCTGACAACATTTCAAAACGGGCTCACGTTTTTCTACAATGGCAATTTTTCAGAAGCGCTGCGGACCTTCTCCGAAATTGAGTCTCTCGACCCGCCAGCGGCAAAATATCATCAAAAATGCAATGAATTACTATCGTCACCGCCGAAAGGCGACTGGCAGGGAGTGTGGCTGCTCACTTCAAAATGATCGACCGGTGCGGCGCCTCTTTTCGGGAAGAGAAATCCGTGACGCCACGCACATGCAAGCGCGACAAGCTTCCATGCGGCGTATCGACAAACGTATTGACACAGCAGTACTACTGACATAATCTCTTTTTACAAAACAATACATGGGTGAAGAGGATAACTTTCATGCCAAAAAAGACAATGCTGTTGACGGCCTCTTGGATTGCTTTTTTTATGCTTGGGCACGCGCTTGAGATCCAGGCGGCGGAGGTGACGACCCTTTGCCGGTTCGTGGATCCGGATACCGGCCGGCCGCTTCTTGGTGCAGTGTTACAGAATGACCGCATTCTGCCGTTGCAGGCCGCCTACTCACGGCTAAACGGCGGCCAAACCAGTCCGTATCTGGAATCCATACCGGATTTTTTTAGGGAAGGCGGCAAAGAAGGACACGCCGTTGCCAACCGGATCGTCGAAGAGGCCGTTCAGAAAGGACTGCCCCTTTTGAGCCCTGGCGATGTTCGCCTGCTGACGCCGCTGGAACCTGTCAAGTTAATCGCCGGATCGATTTTCGAGGGACATGCGACCAAGTCGCGGGAAGCATGGGCGCGGGAACTTCTTCCGGTTCAGTGGGCCGTCGCAAAAATGATCGGCGGCGGACCATTCGCCCCACCGGCAGCACATTATACGGATGTCACGTATTACCAGGGAAATCATCTGGACTGGTTTCCCCACCGCACCGATATACAGCTGCCCAAGGGCTGGGACGGCGTCGACTTTGAAGTCGAAATCGCCATGCTGGTGGTGCCGGACGCCGACGCCTATAAGGTCGGGGGATATTTCTTATTCGACGATATCACCCACCGTAAAACCCAAGGACTTGAAATTGATAAAATCAAGCATGGATTTTCCGTGAGCAAACACCTCAATGCCGCGGGCTGGAAATTTGTATTGGCCGAATATGTCGATTTTTCCGCCCTTACCGCAACGGCCACGATCATACGGTCGAACGGTGACCGGGAACTCCTTTGTACGGGACAGACCGGCGATGCGATTTTTTCGCCTGAAGCGATATTGGCGTCCATTGCCAAACGGGACGGCGGTCTGCACATAGGCGAGGTGATCACCACCGGCACCCTGACCGGTTGCTGCGGACTGGAAATCTTGGGGGCCGCGGAGGCGGATCTCCTGCACCCCGGCGACACGATTCGTTTTGAAAGCGATATGTTGGGCGTATTGGAAAACAGGATAGCCTTACGATAGCTACCCGCAACAGGGAAGGACGAAAAAAACAGATCCGGAATCTACCGTCCGGCAAAATACCCCGGGAGGAACTTTCTGAAAGGAGAGACGAGATGAGAAGCGGATTACCAATCAGGAAGTCGGTCCGTATCGCCATGTCCATCGGCGCGTTCATTTTACTGCTGGCCGTATGGGGCTGCCTTAAAAAGCAGACGTACACCGTTGGCCAATGGTTCCATCTGCAGTCGGACACCATCCAAAAAGGGAAAACCGGCAAAGCCCAGGTCCTTTCCGAGTTGGGAAGACCGACGATCCATATGAGCGCACCCGGACAAAACGACACCCTGGTGTATTCCTACAGCAGCGGGGAAGAAAACAAACTGGATGTCGGGTTGCTGGTGATCGCCTTTGATTCATCGAATCTGGTCCGGGATTACTATGTCGGTTACAACTACAGCCAGTTGAATCCGCAGGAATCCGAAGAAACGGCAAAGGCTGATTATATGAGTGAATCCTCGATCCGTATCATACAGGACTTGTTGAATTCCCGGGATCCGAACCAAAAGATATCCGCCGTGCTGCTTTCCTTTGAAGGATTTCGACCGGGGCTTCTGGGATTTTTGAAATCCTATCTGGGGGAGAATATTGATTCCGAGGCGGATCCGACGGTTCGGGCCATTTATCTGCTGGCGCTGGATGGCATCGAGGACGAGAAACACGAACGCGACACCTCCCATAGCGTGCAATTACTGAAACTTCTGGCAGATCATCCCGAAATCGTGACCGGGCTCGAACGGACAAACGCCGTCGCCCTGTCCGCGCTGACCGATTTTGTCGGACAAAAGGCCGGACAATGCAACCGAAATGCGGTCGCCCTCCTGTACCAAAATATCTTGAAACCGGAATTCAAACCCTATTTCATGGCCGACGCAAAAGGTCTGTTCGCCGATAAGACAGAATGCGCGCTGACATTTCTTGCCGGTCTGGAGGCCGGGGAGCTGCAACAAACAATTCAGTTGATGGAAATCCGGAAAGACATTGAAAGCAAGTCGTATCTCAAAATCCAATATTTCGCATCC
This sequence comes from Desulfobacterales bacterium, assembly GCA_041740615.1. GTDB lineage: Bacteria > Desulfobacterota > Desulfobacteria > Desulfobacterales > SURF-7 > DYJD01. The sequence goes on along the minus strand of JBGSLR010000097.1, from coordinate 13,825 downwards.
GTCTCCGATCCGACCTATGGTGAAATCAGTGAACGCATTTTGAAGATGATGGAACCCTAAAGGAATGCGGTTGCTGAAACAGCGGGCGCCGGTATGGAAGTGACATCCATTCCGATTGAGGAACAGACATGACCAGGAAAAATCAGGAATATCGGGGCATGCTATCCTCGGACTGGAATGAATGCCTTGCGCCATGCGGGCCATTTGACTGCATGGCCTTCATGTATCCGGAACTGGCCCCGGCCCTGGAAACGATTTTCCGCCAATACACCGGTCGTCAGATGACGCTCGGCGAGGCCGCCGCTCACATCAACGCCCTGTTGCCGGGTCCGCTGACGCCCGACCAGATGGACGTCTATCTGTCAAGAGCCTTCCGGACCTATACCGGCGTGCCGGAACTGATCGAATGGTGTCTGTCCGAAGATATTCTGTTTATGATCAATACGACCGGCATGCAGGGATATTTTCAGCGCATACTGGCCAAAGGGCTTCTGCCGCCGGTGCCGGTCATTGCGGCCCATCCGATGATCCGGTACGAGAACAAGGCAATCAACCCGGTGATCATGTATGATCTTCTGGAGATACAGGATAAAGGCGCCTATACGGAACAGGCCGCCCGCCGTTTCCATATTCCGCCGGATAAAATCATGGTGATGGGCGACAGCGGTGGAGACGGACCTCATTTTGAGTGGGGCCGGCAAAACGGCGCCTGCTTGATCAGCAGCATGGCCAAACCATCCTTGATCGCTTTTTGCCGTCAAAACGGATTATCCATCGACTTCCATCACGGTGTCACCTATGGGGAAGGCGCGCCCCCCGATCGGGATGCCGAAATGGCGGTCGATTTCCTGACCCTGACCGGAATCATGAGTGCGTATATACGATAGCCGTTGCCGATTCTCCGGACGCCCCATCATCACGATCCGATTCCCTATCCGGCTCAGACGGCTTCATCGTTTTCCGTCATGGGATTTCTCCTCCTGTCTTGGATGAGGGTTCAGATGGGAACGACGGTTTTTCAATCTCCCCCAACGCCATGCGCGCCAGATCACCGATAAAAAAGACGGGCAGCTGATGCTTGGCCGCAACCCCCGCCAGGCTGTGCATGCACATGGGACAAAGGGCGACCATTGCCTGGGCACCGGCTCTTTTGGCATCCAGAACGTTTTTCTCCTGGTCCGGCGATGGATCCCCCTGCCCCATCAGAAATTTCACGCCGGCGCAGCACAGGGCGTTTTCCCGATCGAACTCGCGCGCCACGCGCTTCACGCCGGTCAGTTGGAACAATTCATCGATAAAGGGTTCTTTTTCCGGTGTATGCCGGGATGCGCACGGTCGCTGGTAGGCCACCTTCATATCCAGGGCCTTCACTCGGTTGGTCTGCGCTTTCAGATAGGACACCAGATATTCGCTCAGATGAACCGGACGGAACGGCACTTGAATGCCGTATTGAGGCGCCAGTTTGGCCAGCATGGCATAGCAGTCGTCATGAAAACAGACCACCTCTTTGGCGCCGGTTCGAGCCAGACGCTCGACGAATTCGGAGGCATACCGCGCCTCCTGGGCATCGATGCCGGCTTTTGCGACTACGGCGTATTTTTCCTGCAAGGCGGCGATGAGATCGAAGGGATTGGCTCCCTGCGGGCATCTTTCGTTGCAGGCATAGCACGTTACACAGTGATCCTCCGCAGGCGTGCACTCGCCATTCATCATGGCCCGGATCCATCCTTCCGCTTCATCCTGCCGGACACTCATCCATTGGCAGGTGGTTAGACAGATGCCGCAGACTCGAAAGTTGTTTTGCGTCGATCCCCGGAATTCCGGCCATGCCAAGAACCCGCGTGGCCGTTCGGGCCGGTTTTACGCGCGTCAATATATTGCATCGACAAAACGTATTGACACGCTATGGCCGCCGACTTATTCTTGGTTCTCAACTTTCACGGGTAAGGAGGTTCGACGATGAAAAGGATCGTCTTTCTGCTTGGTTTTTTCAGCATGGTATCGTTCACGTCCGGCGCGACCTTGGATGCCTTTGAATCCGATGTGATCGCCACATCCGCCGGTGATCTGAAGATCACCTTTATCGGCCATGGCACGCTGATGTTCCAAATCGGCGATCGGACGATTCACGTGGATCCGTTCGGCCAACTAGCTGATTACGCCCAATTGCCCAAGGCGGATATCGTGCTGATCACCCATGACCATTTCGATCATTTCGATCTTGATGCATTGGAAAAAGTCCGCAACGAAAAGACGGTCGTGGTCTTGACCGAAACCTGCGCAAAAAAAGCACCCGGCGGCATCGTCATGAAAAATGGAGACGCCCGGACCGTTCAGGGGTTCGGCATTGAAGCGGTGCCGGCCTACAATATCGTCCACATGCGTGACGACCGCAATCCGTTTCATCCCAATGGCAACGGAAACGGTTATATCCTGACCTTCGGAGACAAACGGGTCTATGTGGCGGGAGATACGGAAAATATTCCGGAAATGAAACAGCTGGGGCGCATCGACATTGCCTTTCTGCCCATGAATCTGCCCTACACCATGACGCCGGAAATGACCGCCGACGCGGCACGCGCCGTCAAACCCGGCATACTGTATCCCTACCACTTCGGCGATACCGACACGGGGGAAATCGTTCGATTGCTCAAAGACCAGCCACAGATCGAGGTCCGCATCCGTTCCATGAAGTAGCGTGCGGCAGCCGACCGGGACGAGGGAAACGATGTGATATCATGATCGGTCTTTGGGGGTGATATACTCGGGATACAGTCTGGCGGCGCATTCTTGACAAATCCCGTGACTGAATTGCGCGTCCGAATGCTCGGTAATATATTTCTCTATGGGTTCATACGCACCTTGCGCATTGCGTATTTTCTTGCAGGAAGCGCATATCGGCAGAATCCCCTCCAGCATGTTTACTTTCTTTTCCAGCGCATCCTTCTGTTTGGCGATGATATCCACCAAAAATACGTACAATATCAGTGAGACCATCGTGATCGTTTCATTTATCACCGATAGAGGAATGGATTCCGTGGCCTGCCAGGGGAAATGAAAGGCAAGCCTTACGATCGGCAATAGCACGGCAAACCCATAAGCGGACTTTGTTTTGCCCCTCCAGGCCGATAACCCTACCGGCAGGAAGTACAATATCGGGAAATAGATGTCTTTTCCGGTAATAAAATCAACGAGTAGAACAAGCAGGGCGATTAATATGCAGGTCCGGCCGCTTTTGGCGCGATCGATCCTTTCGACTATCCCGGAAATGTTTTCCAGCATGTGCATATCCGATCTTTATAGAGATGAGATCCTTGCCGGTGGCTGGTCAATCCCCCGGTTTCGGAAAGAACAGCGCACGCATCCAGCCTCGTAAGGTATTGCCGGTCAGCATGGTGCGATCCAGCTCGTCTATGCGGCGATCCAGGCCGTCGGGATCGGAAAAGAAATGCTCGCGGGTGACAAATGTCTCCTCAGGATCCAGTTGCTTGACCACGCGGGCGGGGTTTCCCACCGCCACGGTGTTCGCGGGAATGTCGCTGACAACGACGGAGCCGGCGCCGATGACGCTGTTACGTCCGATGGTAACGCCTTTGCAGACGATGGCGCTGTCGCCGACCCAGACATTTTCTTCCAGGATCACCGGGTCGCTGTTGCCGGGCGCGACACGGTTATAGATGCCGTGCCAATCGGCATCGGTGATGTAGACATTGCCGGCGAGCATGCAATTGTTTTTGATTTCGATTCGGTGGGCGGCGCCGATACGGACCCCGGGGCAGATCAGACAGTAATCGCCGATCCGAATGCCGGGGATGGCTTCCTTTTCCGACCAAATGGACAGCCGAACCTTGTGTTCAGGCGTGGTGATGATGTTGGCGTACCTCCCGATCCGGATCGGCGAGCCGAAAAGAATCAGATTCCAGGGTTGCAGCACCGTGAAGCCATCCCCCAGGCATTCCAGCTGCGGACGGATGAATCGGCGCACATAGAACGACTGAAAGCGCATATACGCTTTTTTCATAAAATAAGGTCGATGGTCATGTCTCACGGCAGTCGGCCTTTTGGAAAAACGGCGGTCATGAAGACTTCAAACCGCGCAGGGAATTGGCGGCATTCCAGAATTCATGACTGAACATGTTGCCGGCCGGGGTCAAATGATACAGTGCATCCGCCGCCATCAGTACAACCGCGTTGGTCCAGGTGACCTTGTCCTCCGGCCAGATGACCATGTCCGGAAAGGTAAAGCCGCACCAGCATGATCCGTCTTCATAACATTTGTCCTGGATCCAGCTGAATACGATGCTCGCCAGTCGATGATTCCCCATGGCCGCCAAGGCCAGTACGAATTCCGACGTTTCGGCGATGGTGATCCAGGGCTGATCCGAAACGCAACGCACTCCCAGACCGTCGACGACAAATTTTTTCCAGTACTTGTCGATGCGTTTCTGGGCCTGTTCGCCGGTCAGCGCGCCGCAGAGAATGGGATAGAACCAGTCCATGGAAAAGCGTGATTTGGTCACGTTGAAAAGATGGGGACGACGGCGTATGGCTTCACCCAGTTTGCTGAATGCCGATTCCCATGCCGGCATGGGGTGCCCCAGCAGGTCGGCAAGCGCCAAAGCACATTTAAGGCTCATGAAAATTGAACTGGATCCGGTGAGGAGTGCCATGGGGTCGACGACGCCGGCCGGGCTGGTGGCCCAATAAATCTCGCCGCTGGGGGCCTGAAGGCTCACGGCATGATCGACGGCCTTGCGAACGGTCGGCCAAATTTGCCGAACAAACATCAGATCGCCGGTGATGAGATAATGATGATACGCGCCCACGGCGATATAGGCCGTTAAATTGGTATCGACTGTCTTGTCTTCCGGTTTCCCGTTCTTATATGAGGAGTACCAGCCGCCGTTTTCCAGTTGATGTTGAACCATCCACTGAAATCCGAGCCTCGCCTGGTCCACGTACCCGCCGATGGTCAGGCCCATGATGGATTCCACATGGTCCCACGGGTCGGTTTTGTCTCCACGGAACCAGGGAATCTCGCCGCTATCGAACTGTGTTCTCGCAATCAGGGTCGCCACCGAATCGACATCGAGAGATAAACTCTGAGGGCTCTGGGATATTTTAAATTCCATTTTCGACTACCTTTCTCATCTTCACGCCCGGAATGTAAAACTAGCACGCCGACTAATAAAGCCATTTCCTTTATCAAACTTGGTGGATATTAGCAAGGGGCTGAAAATCAAATTCGAAAAATGAATATCGTCTTAAAAGGTTCAACCCCTTTGCCCATCGCAACGTGTGGGCAACCGAAAAAAACGTCAATGAATACCTATTCAGTTGCCGGAGAAACACGTCCGACAGCGGAGGAAAAACCTGCGGGGACAGAATTTCGACCGTAAAAATAGATATAAATGATGAATTATCAAAATGTTAATAATGATCCATATTCTTATTTTAAGCGAAATGGTTTTTTCTTGACTATGAATAATCTCTCTGTTAACAATGAATGCTCATTCATCCGCAATCCTAAGTTTTGTTTTTCATTAATCATATACAGGAGGAGATTATGGCTAGGAAGATCAAAAAGGCAGCGGTAATCGGTTCTGGAATCATGGGCGGCGGCATCGCCGCGCTACTTGCCGGAGCCGGTGTGCCGACATTGTTGCTCGACATTGTCCCGTTTGATTTGAAGGAAGAAGAAAAAAAAGATCCCAAGGCAAGAAATCGCATCGTCAACGCCGGTCTGGATGCCGCCGTCAAGGCCAAACCGGCGCTGTTTTTTGACAAAAAGGATGCGGCGCTGATCCAGACCGGCAACCTGGAAGATGATTTCGGCAAATTGGCCGATTGCGACTGGATATGCGAAGTCGTCGTCGAAAATCTGAAAATCAAGCAAGCGCTGTTCAAACGCATCGAAGGGATTCGCAAACCGAATACCATCATTTCTTCAAACACCTCCGGCATCCCCCTGAAAGACATGTCCGAAGGTCTTTCCAAGGAATTCAAACAGCATTTCCTCGGCACCCATTTCTTCAACCCGGTCCGCTACATGCATTTGCTGGAAATCATTCCGGGACAGGAAACACTGCCCGAAATCCTCAAGTTCATGGCCGACTTCGGCGAAAAAACACTGGGGAAAGGTATCGTCTGGGCAAAGGACACACCCAATTTCATCGGCAACCGCATCGGCATCCACGGCATCGGCAAGGCCATGCAGGTCATGCTGGAAGACGGATTGACCATTCCGGAAGTCGACGCCCTGTTCGGACCGCCCATGGGCCGCCCCAAGACCGCCATCTTCAAGACTTCGGACCTGGTGGGTCTGGACACCATGAAACACGTCACCGACAATACCTATCAGCTCTGCACCGCGGATGAAGAACGAAATACGTTTATCGTTCCCGAATTCGTCAAGAAAATGGTGGAGAACAAACAGCTCGGCAATAAGACCAAAGGCGGTTTCTACAAAAGCGAACTGACCCCGGAATGGAAAAAAATCCGCAAGGTCATCAACCCCAAGACCGGTGAATACGAAGAATACGGCAAAGCGGAATTCCCGTGCCTGGAAGCGGCCAAAAACGCCAAAACCACTACCGACAAATTGAAGGCCGTCGTTTACGGCGACGACAAGGGCGCCAAATACGCCTGGAAAGTGGCCGCATCCGGCTTTATCTATGCCGCCAACCGGATCCCCGAAATTTCCGACACCATCGTGGAAATCGACAACGCCATGAAATGGGGTTACAATTTTGAAATGGGCCCCTTTGAAACATGGGATGCCATCGGACTGAAAGAGTCCGTCGCCAAAATGGAAAAAGACGGGATGACCGTGCCGGGAAATGTCAAGAAGATGCTGGCGGCCGGCAATACGTCTTTTTACAAATTGGAAGGCGGCAAAAAGATGTTTTATGATTTCGCCTCCGGCAGCTACAAGGCGCTCCAGGTCAGCGAAAAGAACCTGGTGCTGGACAACTTCAAGGCCCAGAAAAAGGTCGTACTGTCCAATTCTTCCTGCTCCCTGATCGACATCGGCGACGGTGTCTTCAACCTGGAGTTCCACTCCAAGATGAACGCCATCAATAAAGACATGGTGGATTTCATGATGGAAGCCGGCGAATATGTCCTGAACAACGGTGTCGGCATGGTCATCGGCAACCAGGCCCCCGGCATGCCCGGCGCCTTCTCCGCCGGCGGCGATTTGGCGTTCATGCTCGGTCTGGCCAAGGCCGGGAAATTCGACGAGATCGACGGCTTCATTAAAAACGTCCACAAAGGCATCATGGGAACCCGTTACGCTCCCTATCCCGTCGTTGCGGCGCCCTACGGGTTGACCCTCGGCGGCGGATGCGAAGTCTGCCTTTCCGCCGATCGCATTGTGGCCCATACGGAACTGTTCATGGGTCTGGTGGAAATCGGGGCCGGCTTGGTGCCGGGCGGCTGCGGCATGATCAACCTGTGGCGAAAATTTATGGATTCCGTACCGGCGTGCGCCAAAGTGACGGATCTGGGTGCATTCTTTATCCCGGCCTTCATGAACGTCGCCCAGGCAAAGGTTTCCATGTCCGCCGCACAGGCCCGCAAGAATGGGTTCCTCGGGCCGCAGGATCGCATCGTTTTCAATAAAGACCTGCTGATCGGCGAGGCCAAAAAGGAAGTTTTGAAAATGCTGGATGACGGCTACGCCCCCCCCCGCAAGAACCCGATTCCTGTATTCGGACGTGAAGCGCATGGTATGCTGTGGGCCGAAATGCTCAACATGAAATCCGGCGGCTTCATTACGCCGCACATGGAATTTATTGCCAAAAAGGCGGCTTACTGCATGTCCGGTGGCGATGTTCCCCAGGGAACCCTCGTGGATGAGGAATACCTGATGACACTGGAAAGGGAAGCCTTCGTCGATCTGTGGAAAACGGAAAACACACAGAAAATGGCGGAACACATCATGACCACCGGCAAACCCTTAATGCTGTAAGATAACCGTTTATAGGAGGAAAGACTCATGACTGAAGCATATATTGTTACATCGTTGAGAACCCCCGGATGCAGAAGGGGGAAAGGGGCCTTTGCCCAGACCCGGCCGGAAGAGCTTCTTAAAACCGTTTTAAACGCCGTGATCGAACAAACCCCGGGTGTGGAAAAAAAGGATGTAGAAGACATCCTTGTCGGCTGCGCCTTCCCGGAAGCGGAACAGGGGCTGAATGTGGGCCGCGTCGTGGCCCAGATGGCCGGTTTCCCGGACGAAACCTGCGGCGCCGTCGTCAACCGTTTCTGTTCGTCCGGTCTGGAAGCCATTGCGCTGCAGGCCATGCGGATCAAAGCCGGTTGGTGTGATGTGGCCATCGGCAGTGGGCTGGAGTCTATGTCCATCGTTCCCATGGGCGGCAATATGCCCCGGCCTCATCCGGATTGGGCCAAGGAAAACCCGGATGTGTATATATCCATGGGCATCACGGCGGAGAACGTCGCCAACCGCTACAAAATCACACGGGCCATGCAGGATGAATTCGCCTTCCATTCCCAGGCCAAGGCATCCAACGCCAAGGCCAAAGGGCTGTTCAAGGAAATCGTACCCACCCCCGCTGCCAAATACACCGTAAAGGACGGCCGCTGGGTAAAGGAAACCTTTATCCAGAACTTTGATGACGGTATCCGCGACACCACCATCGAAGGCCTTGCCAAACTGCGGACGGTATTCGCCGCCATGGGTTCCGTCACGGCCGGCAATTCCTCCCAGACCACCGACGGCGCCGCAGCCACCCTGATCATGAGCGAAGCGGCCGTGAAAAAATTCGGCATCAAACCCATCGCCAAGGTGAAATGCTATACCGTGGCCGGTTGCCGGGCGGATGAAATGGGCGTGGGACCGGCTTACGCCATCCCCAAAGCCTTGAAGATGGCCGGACTGAAAGTGGAAGACATCGGCTTGTGGGAAGTCAACGAAGCCTTTGCTTCCCAGGCGATTTACAGCATGCAGCAGATTGGTGTCTACGATAAAAGAGAGCTGTGGATGTCCGACAGTGACAAACGCATTATCAACGTCAACGGCGGCGCCATTGCACTGGGTCATCCCCTGGGATGCACCGGCGCCAAACTCTGCGCCCAGCTCATAAACGGTATGCGGGAACGCGGCGCCAAATACGGTGTCGAGTCCATGTGTATCGGCGGCGGCATGGGTGCTGCAGCGATCTTTGAGTTGTGCGAATAGGACGAAGGTATTGTAACGCGCTCGTCCATCCTAAGAAAACAAAAGGGGGAGGCCTGACGGCTTCCCCCTTTCTACTTCAAGGATGTTTGCCATGTTTAACGACAACGTCATTATCATTACAGGGGGATCAAGCGGCCTGGGAAAAGCGCTGGCGCATCGATTGGTCAAAATGGGGGCGAATCTGGCACTCATCGCCCGCAATGAGAACAAGCTGAAGAACGTGCGGGATGCGTTGTCCGGAGAATGTAAGACGGGTCAAAAACTGGCGATATTCCCCTGCGATGTCTCCGATTTTGCCGCAACGGAAAAGACCGTTCAAACCATTGCCGAAACTATCGGCCCGCCGGACATCCTGATTAATTCCGCCGGTGTCCTCAAGGAAGGCTATTTTGAGACATTACCCATCCCGACATTCAAAAAAGTGATGGATATCAATTATTTCGGCGTGATCCATTGCATACGGGCGGTACTCCCTTTCTTCCGACGGAAGGGCCGGGGGAGAATCGTCAATATCGCTTCCCTGGGAGGCCGGATCGCTTCCTTCGGATATACGCCGTATTGCCCGACGAAATTTGCCCTGGTCGGATTGACGGACACCCTTCGCGCCGAACTCAAGCCGCAGAATATCAAGATCCACCTGGTCTGCCCTGGCGAATTTCAATCCCCGATGGTGGAGGAACTGAATACCTACCGAACTACCGAGAATCGCGTCATCACCCAAACCGTTCCGGTAGTGCCCCTTGACTTTGTAGCGGATCAAACCATTGACGGCATCCTGAAAGAAAAATATCTCATCATTCCCGGGAGGATCGCCCGCTTCATGGAGACCCTCAACAGATGGCTTCCGTCCTTGACGCGTATCGTTGTCGATTATAAAATCAGCAAGATTTATCACGGACCAACCGAATGATCTATCGACATACCTGTAAGGTACCTGAATGAACAATCGTCCCCCGATTCGCCCCATCGAACCCAACGACTACCATATAGTGGCATCGGTTATTGATGAATGGTGGGGCGGTCGCCCCATGCGCGCGTTGATTCAACCCCTGTTCTTCGAACACTTCAACAACACCAGCTACGCGGTGGGCCTGCCCGGCGAGGTGCAAGCCTTTCTACTCGGGTTTCAGTCGCAATCGCAACCGACTGTCGGCTACATCCACTTCGCTGGTGTTGCCCCTTCCAAGCGCGGTCGCGGTCTCGGCAGAACACTTTACGAATCCTTTTATTCCACCATAAGCAGACTTGGTTGCGATCAGGTTCATTGCATTACATCACCTGTCAATAGTGTATCGATCGCCTTCCACAAGGCAATGGGATTTGAGATCCTCCCCGGATCGGGCCTGGTGAATGGGATTCCGGTAATTCTCCATCACTCCGACGAAGAACAACATCGGGTGCTATTTCGTAAACTTCTTCCGCCGGCGAAGGTGATCATCTAACCTTTGTTTCCATGGTGAATCCGACGCGGTTCAAACAAATTGACAATGGAACCGCCGGACTGATACAAGTGAAACATCCGGGAATCATGTTCAACATACACCAACTGCGGGGCTTGTCGGTTCTATGCATAAAATACAAGTAAGCATCGCCATCGTTGCCTGTTTTGTTCTGGCCAATTTTGCCATGGCGGATCCGCGCCAGACGGTAACCGCCTTTCATCCTGGGCGCAACCTGTCCAGATAGAAGGCGTGCCGAACCTTCATAAAGTCAGCGATCACTTGTATCGGAGCGCCCAGCCCACTGAACAAGGAATGAAGAATCTGAAAGAGCTGGGAATTAAAACCGTTGTCAATCTGCGCGCCTTCCATTCCGATCAAGACGAAATCGGGAATACGGGATTGTCGTATGAACGCATGTACATGAAGGCCTGGCATCCGGAGCGGGAAGATGTCGTTCGTTTTTTGCGAATCGTCACCACCCCGAATCGCACGCCGGTTCTGGTCCATTGTCTACATGGCGCCGATCGCACGGGAACCATGTGCGCCGTATACAGAGTAGCGGTCCAAGGCTGGACAAAGGAGGAAGCCATTCGTGAAATGACGGAAGGCGGCTTCAACTTTCATGCAATCTTCGACAATCTGCCCGCATGGATTCAGGACCTCGATATGGAATCGATCAAACAGGATGCGGGAATGAAAACCATCACGGATCAGGACGCAAATCGCTGAGCGCAGATCCCTCAATTTGGAAAAAACGCTGCCCATCGGAATCATTATGCATAATTTCGATGGCGTTTCGCGTGTGCATATCGCGGCAAGTCGTGTTGCATTTTCGAAGAGTTCGTTTTCGGCCTTTCAATCTGGTTCCCCTATACAGACCGATTGCCGGTCGAACTGCGGGATTCCTTTCTGGTGGAGGTCGCCGAAACGTATCATGCGGTAAATCCGATTGACGCTCTCGGCGACACACACGTCAAAATGATCCGTTTGGAGGTCGAGACGTATGCCATCGACGCTCATCGCTGACACCAGCTCCAAAACTGCTGAAGAGTATCGTTTCCAATATTGAAACCGAAACGGATTAACAAATTGACAGCGGATTCGCCGGGCTGATAAAGTGCAGAACATATGGAGCAATGTGCTTCATTTTCGAAGTGTTGCACTTGCGTGGATAATGGTAAGCAGTCCTGCACTTTTGAGGTGTTCGTTTTCAGCCTTTCAATCAGAAAGACGCATCAATAATTATCAATTGATCGTTTCCCGGTGGGGACATGACAGATCTTTTGCTCCAATTTCGAGGTTTGAGGGTTAGGTGGGATATTAGCAAAATTAACAAAATTATTTTTAAAACCCTTGGGGTTATATTCCCCGCCGCTTGCTGCGATAAAAAAAGAAACTATCCTTTAAAGGATACTCCGTCCGCTTGTGGCGGGGTGGTTTATTTTCTTAAAGCTTTATTACTATTCGAGTGAGAATGATGCCAAGTTCGGGAATATTTCGAAACGATTCCTGGAAAATATTGAAAAGAAATAAGACACGAATATGCTTGGCGGGATTGGATAATTATATTTGCACAACATACGGTTTCACATAGGACCACTCTTATCTCGCGGCCTGTGAACTGCGGTTATGAAAGTGCTGAAATTGAATACCATGGAAGCAATCATAAAAAATATTCTTATGCCCATGATTGCATATCTTCTAATAGCTCAGATCACAATAACTACTGATGATCCAAATGTGAAAATGAACGAATCTATTAATAAATTGGAACTGGAAGTTATATGAATATCCATATTTTTTAGAAATTGGAGAGTTTGCCAATGGCTGGGAAAGCAACCTATGAAGAACTTGAGCGACGAGTTAAGGAATTCCAGCAAGCTGAGTTTGAACGCAAACAGGGAAAGGAGGAACTGAGGGAACATAGTGAGATGCTGGAGAACATAATAAATGGGGTGTCAATGCTTATAACCTATGTCGACAGAGAAGAAAGGTATGTTTTTGTTAACAGCGCCTATGCAGACTGGTATGGAGTAAGTCGGGAAGAACTTCTGGGGAAAAAAGTTTCAAATATTTTGAGTCCCGATGCCTATGAAAGAGCAGCGGGCAATATTAAAAAAGCCCTGAGCGGGCAGCGCGTGTCCTATACAAATAAGGTTATCGCCAAGGATGGTTCTGAACGATACGTCAATGCAAATTATTACCCGCACTGTATCAAAAATGAAGTTAAGGGTTTTATTACAACTATAGTTGATATCACTGACCGTATAAAGGAAGATAAATCGCTGCGCTTACAAGAAACTATTATCAACTTTTCTTCAAGTGCAATCGTTGCCTGTGACCTCGACTGTAACATTTCCTATGCCAATCCCACCTTCCTCCAGAAATGGGGTTTTGTCGATCCAGCAGAGTTTCTCGGGAGGCCTTTTTGGAATTTCTGGGCAGTTAAGCACAGATTAGATGAAATCTTGCAGGCACTCAAAGACGAGGGGGTTTGGTTCGGCGAGCTCCAGGCCATACGGAAAGATGGGACATTTTTCGATGTCTTGGTTTCGGCTGCCGCAGTTTTTGACAGTAAAGGTAATCCTTTTGCTCTAACTTCTACATCAACAGATATCACCGAGCGCAAGAATGCAGAGAAGAAACAGATTTTCCAGAGAAACTTTGCGATCGGACTTAACAAAACATTAACCTTAGAGGAAACTTTATCGGAAATCCTTTTAAATGCATTTCAGTTAGACGAATTTGATTCTGGTGGCATATATCTTTTCGATGAAAAAACCAACGGGCTAATCCTTGTGTCTTCCAAAGGATTACCGCAAACATTTGTGGATGAGGTAAAGTATTACGATCTGAATGATATCCGCGTTCAAATGATTATGAAAGGCATCCCTTTTTTTCTGCCAACCTGTGAATTTCCTATGCCCATTAGAGAAAGTCTTGAAAAGTATGGCCTACTTGCTATAGCTGTGTTCCCGATCAAGTTTCGTGAAACGGTAATCGGTTCAATAAACTTGGCTTCCCGAACTCATGTTGTTACTAAAGTTTCGCAGTAACAAGGCTGCCTGAATCGAACAGGCTATCTTCTGCGATATCAAGTAGATGCAGAACGATATCCGGCTCAATTTTATAGCAAAGTATGTGACTTGACCTGATAATCAGCTCTTTGACATACGTC
>JBGSLR010000096.1:0-144928 GCA_041740615.1 Desulfobacterales bacterium | reverse complement strand
GGACGTATGTCAAAGAGCTGATTATCAGGTCAAGTCACATACTTTGCTATAAAATTGAGCCGGATATCGTTCTGCATCTACTTGATATCGCAGAAGATAGCCTGTTCGATTCAGGCAGCCTTGTTACTGCGAAACTTTAGTCAATAATTATAAAACAGCCTGATTGATAATTCATTTGCCACAGATGCGCGCCCGCTGATCCATAAAGAAAAACCATGATTTACCCACATATCATAGATGTCGAATGAAAACCTGCTCGACAGATTTCTGTCGGTCAATTCCACCAACCCAATGTCGTTTGTAAGGAGGCATGTCATGAAAAAGATTATCGCACTCATGTGGATCGGATTACTATGCTTCGTGAATGTTACGGTTGCCGGGGAAACCGCAACGAAGGATGAAGTGATCGCCAAATGCAAGGCCGCCGCTCAACTGGTACAGGAGAAAGGCCAGGAAGAAGCCCTGAAAGTGATCAACGATGCAAAAGGGCCGTTTACTTGGAAAGATTCCTATGTATTTGTTATTGACATGGAAAATCAAACCGTTATCGCTCATCCGGAAAGACCTCAACTTATCGGGAAAAGCCTGTTTACGATCAAAGATAAAAACGGCAAACTTTTTTTTGCGGAGTTTATCAATGTCGGCAAGACAAAAGGCGAGGGGTGGGTGGATTATTTATGGCCCAAACCCGGCTCAAATGACCCGGTTCCCAAGTCGACCTATGTGTTTCGGGTCCCGGACACCAATGTGTTGATGGCCGCGGGTATATACGAATAGGGTTCGATCCCGGACGGAGTTGATCCAGCTGGAATGAATGTGTGTGGATTTCCTCGGGCGATGGAAAACGTTCCATTTCGGGGACGCCGTCGCCCGGGTTCGCATCACATCCGAATGATACGCTGATTGATTTAATCGGCCAGGAGAATAGATATAAAAATGAACCTTTATTCGCTTAAAGCCAAAATTATTTTTCTATCCATTATCGGTATGTTCGGTATGGTGATGATTGGCGGCATCGGTCAGTATGCACAGAATTTCATCCAGCAGGAAAACGAAATCGGCCACCTCAGTCAAGCGGCCTCCGGGGTCATCGCCGATATTATCCGGACGGAGGAACGCTACATTCGATCTGCGGAAACGGAACGGATCGAAGAATCCAAAAACCATCGGGCGCGTTTTGCGGAAATCGTCGCAATGATGACGGCTTCCACAGAAGACGTCCAGATCCGGGAATTGTCCGATAGCATGAAACAGGCGGAAGCGGACAGCGCGCCACTCTTTGCATCCATCGTTGCCAATACCCTTTTGATGAACACAGCCCAAGAGGAGCTTCGCGCGACCCTGCAGAAATTCGATGCCCGTTTAGAGGAAATGATCAAGCAGATCGACGATGAAGAAGCGGAAATTTCATTGAACGGTGATGCGATTGCAGCGGAGAAGGCCGCCGTTCGGAATCAATTCAAGCAACTCTTCGGAATTCGCAATGAAATCATGCTCAATCTGGTGGAAAATCTTTTTCTGGAAGGAAACGTCGATAAATATGGTGTAACGCGTGAGAATCTGAAGAAGAAAATTGACTTGGAAATCAAAAATGTGGGTATCGTCATTCAAGCGGTCAATATCGACGCATTCAGCGCCGGCTGGCGGAATGCCGCTGAACGACTCACAGAAATCGAGGCGGTTGAAAAAAAGATTGCGGATCTCCGGCAGGAAAACCAGGTTGCCATCGGCCGGATTATCGCCGCAGGCGAAAAAGCAAAGACCATCGCCAATCAAATCGTCGACCTGGGAAAAGCGAAAGTCGCGCGTGCGGAGAACGTCAGCAAGCTTATTATAGCCGTCGCAGTGGGGTTGGTTGTGCTCTTTATGGGAATGGTCGGCTTTTTGATTTATCGTTCTTTTTCCGGTCCGATCGCCCGCACCATCGAGCTGGCCGAGGCCATTCGCAGGGGGGATCTGTCCCGGCGCCTCCAGCAAAAGAGACGAGATGAAATCGGCCGTCTTTCCATGATGCTGGACGCCATGGCGGACAGTCTGGAAGCCAAGGGGCGTCTTGCCGAAAAAATCGCCAATGGGGATTTGACCCATGAGGTTCAGCTCAGTTCGGCCGAAGACAGCCTCGGGAAATCCCTGCAGTCCATGAGCCGCAATTTGAATCAAATTCTTTCCCAAATCGACGAAGCCGTTCATCAAGTCTCTTCGGGGTCCGGCCAGGTATCCGACTCCAGTCAGGCGCTTTCCCAGGGCGCCACCGAGCAGGCTTCGTCTCTGGAGGAAATCACCAGCTCCATGACGGAGATCGGCTCCCAGACCACCGTGAACGCCGCCGGCGCAGGTCAGGCGGAGGCATTGACTGTTAAAGCGAGTCAGGCGGCCCAGGAAGGCGTCAAACAAATGCAATCCGTCACGGAAGCCATGGGCGCCATCACCGAATCCAGTAAGGAAATCCGTAAGATCATCAGCACCATTGAAGGGATCGCTTTTCAAACCAATCTGTTGGCCCTAAATGCCGCGGTGGAGGCGGCGCGCGCGGGAAAACACGGTAAGGGATTCGCCGTCGTCGCCCAGGAGGTGCGCAATCTGGCCGGCCGGAGCGCCAAAGCCGCCGAGGAGACCACCCGGTTGATTGAGACCACCGTGAAACGGATAGCCGATGGGGAAGCCGTTGTCGGAACAACGGCCCAAACCCTGTCTCAGATCCATATGGATGTTACCAAGGTGGCCCAACTGGTGGGAGAAATCGCCTCCGCCAGCAATGAACAGGCCCAAGGAATCTCCCAGATCAACCAAGGGCTGGCCCAGATCGATGGGGTGACCCAGCAAAATACGGCCCATGCCGAAGAAACCTCCGCGGCCGCCGAGGAGCTGGCCTCCCAGGCGGCCCATGTCAAAGACCTGCTTCGTCGCTTCACCCTGAATCGTCAGGAGGGAGATAACTTCGAGAATGACTCCCGCTCCCGGGAGGATCGGGCCCTGCCGCCGCCTTCGAATGCATGGGAAGTCGTGAATGATCCAGACATATCCGAAGGGTGGGGCTGCGCCGAGAAAGAAGCGGCCTTGAACTGTTGGGAGTTTAAAAAATGCGGCCGTGAGGCGGGCGGCGCCAAAGCGGCTGAACTGGGAGTCTGTCCCGCCTACCCACACCAGGGACGAAACTGCGCCCGCATTGCCGGTACCCTGTGCGGCGGAAAAGTTCAAGGAAGTTTCGCCACGAAGCTGTCCAACTGCATGACATGTGAATACTACAAAAGTCCCCATTATGAGAGGCGCTCGTCTTGATGGAGACGGATACGCAGACTAATCCGGGTCGCCTTCTGATTACCGTCCGATACTTTCCGCAATGGTTTGCACCGCTTTTCGAATCACGTTTTCGTCGAACATGGTGAAGTTCAGGCGCATGGTCTCTCTTCCTTCATCCTGACCGATATGGAAAAAGCGACCCGGAACAAAAGCGACGCGCCGTTTCAGTGCTTCCGTGTATACCCTATCCATATCCATTCCCGCCGGTCCTTTGACCCAAACAAACATGCCGCCCTCCGGTTTGGACCAGGAAAATCCCTTGGGGAAATATGCATCCAGGGCTTCCAGCATGGCAGCCCGTCGGGGGGCATACAGGGAGATGATTTTCGGCAGATGCCGTTCCAGATGACCTCCGGAGAGATATTCCGCCGCCAGCGCCTGGCTCAGAGAGCCGGTGTGGAGGTCGATGCCTTGCTTGGCGATCACCAGCCAATGTCTCATCTGTTTCGGAGCCAGGCAGAAACCCACACGCAATCCGGGGGCCAGGACTTTGGACAGGGTGCCCAAATAGATAACCTGTTCCGGAGCCAGGGTCCGGATAGCCGGGATAGGTGTTCCCTGATACCGCAAGTCACTGTAGGGATCGTCCTCGATCACCAAGGCACCACGATCTTTGATCACCTGGGCGATTTCCTGTCTTCGCCGCAACGGAATGGTGTTGCCCGTTGGGTTCTGGAATGTGGACACCAGATAAATGAATTTCACGGGCCGATTTTCCAGGAGGCGCCGCAAACCGTCCGAAGTGGGACCATGCTCGTCGGTTTCCATTTTGACATATTCGGGTTCATAGGGATTGAAGGCCTGCAAGGCTCCCAAATAGGTAGGGGATTCAACCGCCACCCGGTCTCCTTTGGAAATCATCACTTTGGCAACCGTATCCAGCGCTCCCTGGGAACCGCTGGAAATCAGGATCTCGTCCGGCTCGGCTTCAATCCGTTTATTTCGCAGCAGTCGGGACAACGCGTCCTTCAATGGTCCGAATCCCTCTGAGGGACCATACTGCAGGGCGTCGGCCCCGTATTTCCGAAGAACGGCGGCGGAAAGCTCGGTCATGATATCCAGGGGAAAGCTTTCCGGAGCCGGGATTCCTCCAGCAAGGGAGATGACACCGGGCCGGGAACCGGTTTTCAGGATTTCCCGCAGGATGTTGGCATTCATGTTCCGGGTTCGATGGGCAAGGAGTTTTTCGTATTGCATGGTGTTCGTTCCTAAATCTGCTGGCGGTCATGGTATTTGGTTGAAAAATGATATCAGCAGGCATATATAATAACAGATACAGAAAGTGATATAAAAAATCATAACAGATAAACAGGGGGCGACATGGCGTTTCGATATGTCGGGCTGGCGGATGAAATCGAACGTAAGATCGAAAACGGTGGGTTACAGGCCGGGGAGAAATTGCCTTCCCTGAGGGATCTGCATACCAACACGGGCCTGAGTCTTTCCACGGTATACAATGCCTACATCGAACTGGAAAAACGCGGTATGGTCGAAGCGCGGCCGAAATCAGGCTTCTACATCAGGCCCTCGCTGGATGCGATTCTTCCCCTGCCGAAAATGAAAGGACCCTCGGAAGGCCCCCAAAAGGTCTCGGTCAATGCATTGGTGGAGTTTATCCTGGAATCCGCCGCGGATCCGGACCTGCTACCCTTCGGAACGGCCGTTGCGTCTCCGGAGTTGCTGCCCGTCAACGCCTTGGCCGGGACCATGCGGTCGGTGTCCTCACGATATTTCCGAGATGCGGATATCGGTTACGGACCGCCCACCGGCAGCCCCTTGCTGAAACGACAGATCGCCAGACGGAGTATCGGTTTCCATCCGCAAACGAAGGAAGAGGATATCCTGATCACCGCCGGCTGCATGGAGGCGATCCATTTGTGTCTGCGGGCCGTGTCGCGGCCGGGAGATACGGTCCTCGTCGAATCCCCCACCTTTGTCTGCTACCTGCAACTCATTGAAGACCTGAACATGTATGCACTGGAGTTGCCAACCGATCCCCGAACCGGCATCGATTTGCCCTCGGTGAAACAGGCCATTGACCGCAACAGGGTCAGCGCCTGCATATTGAATCCCAATTTCCAGAACCCGCTTGGCTTTGAAATGCCCGATGCGGCCAAGCAGGAACTGGTGACCATGATGGCTCGCCGGAATATTCCCATTATAGAAGACGACATCTATGGGGATCTCTATTTCGGTGCTTCCCGCCCCAGGACCCTGAAAAGTTATGACCGGAAAGGAATGGTGCTGTATTGTTCCTCTTTTTCCAAAACCCTGGCCCCGGACCTGCGCGTCGGCTGGACCCTGCCGGGTCGCTTCATGGCCCAGGTCAAGCGACTGAAAATTAATTCATCCATGACGACGACCAAATTGAATCAGTTGATCATCGCTTCGTTTCTGCAGGAAGGGGCCTATGATCGGCATCTGCGCAGGTTGAGGAAGAATGTGAAAAATCAAATGGCCAATACGGCCCAGGCGATTGCCCGGTATTTCCCTTCCCGGACCAAGCTGACCGCCCCCAAGGGCGGTTTCGTTCTATGGGTGGAGCTGGACAAAGGGATTGACGGGATGAAAGTGTTTCAACAAGCCAAGGAAAACAAGATTTTCATTGCACCGGGCATCATATGTTCCGGCACCAGTAAATACCGTAATTGTATCCGCATCAGCTGCGGTTATCCCTGGAACGAGAAAATGAATAACGGCATTCGCACTCTCGGTGAAATCGTTACATCCCAGATGGCGGGCGGAGGGTGAACCGGAAGTCCGCGGTCAGCGGGAAAAATGGCCGCCTCTTTTTTGATTGACAGAGAAGGGGGTTGCGTTTTATATCGACTACCATCACAAAAAATAGGAAGATCGTCCATACGGATCGGGAAGAAAACGTCATCCGCAAGGATCTTGATTCCCAATCCCCCCTAATCATGTCTCAGCGTCGGCATGATTCAGTTATCGCATCACCATATCCGTTCCAACCGTCACCAAGAGGATGTTGACATGAAACAGTTCATCAAACCGGCGGTCCTCATTGTTTTGGGCATTGTCATCGCCTTCCCGATTTTCAGCATGACCTACTACACCATGGTGCGCACTTCGACGCCCCAGTTCTGCGCCTCCTGTCATGAAATCCAATTCGCTTACAATACCTGGAAAACATCCACCCATGTCAACAACGCTCAGGGGTTCGTGGCCGACTGCATGGACTGCCATTTGCCGGCGCCCCATGATACTTTTCAGTTTTTCTACGCCAAGACCGCCCACGGCATCAAAGACATTTTCGTTCATTTCACCAAGGCTGCGGATCAGTACGATCATGCATATCAACGGCAAAAGGCCTATGCTTCCTTCAAGAACGAGCAATGCCAGAAATGCCATCGCAATATATTGAACATTCCGGACAAGCGTGGCGCCATGTTGGCCCATCGGACGGTGTTGTACCCCAGACCGGGATATGAGAAGAAATGCGTGGACTGTCACCGGAATCTGGTTCACAAACAAAGCCCGGTTTACAATTACAAGCAGTATCAGGATCACTATAGAGGTTTGGGAATTTAAAAAAGCGATCACAAAAAAGGAGGTTCACGATGAACGGACGGTTATCGTCTCTTGCAGTTTCGGTATGTTGCCTGGCGACGATCATGATCTGGGGGGCAAGCCCGCTCCTGGCCCAGAACGTACCCAAGGAAAAGGCGTTCCGCATCGAACGCAGCATGCCCGAAGCTGCCGTGGCGTGTATCGAGTGCCATAAACGGGAGCATCCCGGTCTGTTCGCGGATTGGGCCAACAGCCGCCATGCCAGCGCCAACATTACCTGCCTGGACTGCCATCAGGCAGAAGCAACCGATCCGGACGTCAGTGAAGAACATTTCAAACAGTATGAAAGAGCGGATCTCGCATACGGCAGGAAAGAATTCAAGGTGCCCATATCGTCGGTGGTGACCCCCAAGGATTGTTCCCGGTGCCATCCGGACGAGGCCAAACAATTCGGGACCAGCAAACATGCCAATACCATGGAGATTATCTGGAAAATCGATCCCTGGTTGAACAAGGGCATGAACAGCGATACCGAACGAGTGGCGGGATGCTATCACTGCCACGGTACGGTGCTGAAAACCGAAAACGGTAAACTGACCTCCGATACCTGGCCCAATGTGGGCGTGGGTCGCGTCAATCTGGACGGCAGTAAGGGCAGTTGCTCCAGTTGTCATACCCGGCATCGCTTTTCCGTAATGGAAGCGCGCAAGCCGGAAGCCTGCGGTCAGTGCCATCTCGGTCCGGATCATCCCCAGATCGAAATATACATGGAATCCAAGCATGGCGATATCTACACCGCCTTCAAAGACCAGTACAATTGGGAATCCGCGCCCGGTACCTGGTCGCCGGGAGTGGATTTCAGGGGGCCTACCTGCGCTTCCTGTCACATGTCCGGAGCCGGAAAGGTGCTGACGTCCCATGATGTAACCGAACGCCTGTCCTGGGAGCTTCAGGCACCTCTGACGGTGCGGCCGGAGGAGTTCAAGGCCTTCCCGGCCAAGACAAATTGGCAGACGGAACGGGACAAGATGAAGGATGTCTGTATCCAGTGCCATGGAAAGAAGTGGGTGGACGATCATTATGTCAAGATGGACAAGGTAGTGCAGGAATACAACGATGTCTATTTCAAACCGGCCAAGCAGATGCTGGACGATCTGTACGCCAAAAAACTGCTGGATGATTCCAAGTTTTTCGATGAGCGCATGGAAGTGGAATATTACGAATTATGGCATCACGAAGGTCGCCGTGCCCGCATGGGGGCCGCCATGATGGCGCCGGATTATTCCTGGTGGCACGGTTTCTATGAGTGTAAGAAGCGCTATAATAATTTTATGGAGGACGGTCGACACATGATTGAGAAAAACCAGAAGGCGTATGTCGCCACGGATTATCCCAACGCCACCGGTTCTACAACCAAGCCGGAAGCGGTTTTCGGAAAGTAAAAATCCTTTTTCAAAAATATCCTTGCCCACCCCCCGTCGGCGTTCACCGGCGGGGGTTTTTATTTGTACGATTTTACGGCGAGTCCCAGATGTCCCGATGCCACGCTGTTATTGTAAAAGTCGATAACCATGGATAAAGGGGAACCCAACCCGTCTGACAATTTTCCGATACCTGGTCCGAGTGGGGGAGGGCGGTGCCCCGGTCGGCGACATCCAGCAGGAACTGAATATTCCGGCGTCGACATTGTCTCACCATATCAATCGTCTGGTTTCCGTGGGCTTGATCCGTCAGATCCGGGACAGTCGCATTCTGTATTGTGTACCCCAGTTCGACAAGTTGAACGAAGTGATTCAGTTTTTGTTATCCGAGTGTTGCACCCGAAATCAGTGTAAGAAAATATAATTTCCGTTATGCGATTCTGGGAATGTTCCATTTTTATAGTTTCATTATTCTAATAATATGGAAATATAAAGCCAATCAGGAGGACAAAATGAAACAAATGGATCCAGAAACCATCCGGCAATCCGTTCGAGAGCGTTATGCTGCAATCGCCAATCAGACATTGGGCCAAGGACCATCCCCTTGTTGTGGGAGTATGGAATCGGAGATGGGCCGCTTGAGCAAATCCGATCCGGTCTGTGGTTGCGGTGGTTCTGCATTGAAACAACTGACGACCACCCTGGGATATTCCGAAGAGGAGTACAGCCGTGTTCTCGACGGCGCCAATATGGGTCTCGTTTGATGGAATTCGGTGGCGCTGGCTTCCATCAAACGCGGCGAAACCGTTCTGGATCTCGGCAGCGGGGGTGGGTTTGACTGCTCTCTGGCCGCGGAGCGAACAGGAAAAAACGGCAAGGTGATCGGCGTGGATATGACGCCGGAAATGATCGCCAACGCGCGAAAAAACGCCGTGAAAATGAAAGCGGAGAATGTTGAATTCCGGTTGGGCGAGATCGAACACCTGCCCGTTGCCGACAATAGTATCGATATTGTCATGTCCAACTGCGTTGTAAACCTTTCGCCGAATAAACCATCGGTTTTTCAGGATGTCTACCGGGCTCTGAAAGCGGGTGGCCGATTGGCCGTTTCCGATATTCTGGCATAACGACCTATTCCGGAGCGAATCCGGAAGGATTTGGATCTGATTTCGGCTTGTGTCGGGGGAGCCGCAACAATTGATCAAACCAGGGCAATGATCGAGCAAGCCGGCTTTATCAATATCGTGATCGATTTCAACGACAAGACCCAAGAGCTCATCAACGCCTGGGATCCGGAGAACAACGGCAAGACCGGCGATTATATTGTTTCCGCCAACATACAGGCCGTGAAACCATTATCATCCGATGTGTGAAGTAAAATACATAATCGGATATGAATTCCACTTCCCAATTCCACAGCAAGTACATATCAATGGGTCGAAAGAATGAGTGGGAGGCGGAATTGCCTTGTGCGATATGTATATAAATACAAAATGTTACCAAAAATAATTTTTCTAATTTATATGTTCCATCTTTTTGGCCCGATATTTGCTGAAAAGCTATTCATGATTTTTTATGGATGCGTTGAAAATAAAGTTTAGGGGGAGAAAATGAAAGCTTTTTATTCAAGATTGTTTATCTTTGCGTTGGTTTTTCTGTTACAAGCGGGTACAGGTTCGGCATTTACTCTAAGCAGCGTTGCTTTGGGTGACAATATAACCATTTGGGACGGCATCGGTAATTCAGCTGAAAACGAAGACGGCACCACCGAACCCGGCATGGTGAATACCCAATCTTGGGACTTGGAAGGTTTTTTTCTGAACGGATCCATCCTGAGTATGGTCGGGGGGTACGATTTCAAAAATGGATTTGGAGGCTATGCGCCAGGCGATTTGTTCATTGATCTGACTGGCGACGCCCAATTTGGCGCAATTGCCAATGCGGGGACCGCTTCCGGGAACACCGTGACAGCAAATTCGTTTGGTTACGAATTCGCATTACGTTTTAATTATTCGACTTACCAAGCCGATATTTTTGCCTTGTTACCCGGTTCCCAGACCATCACGGCGTATTATCCCGCCAATGTCGGATCGAATCCGTGGCGCTATGCGGGAAGTGGTGATGCGGACCCGAACTTTTTGGGGACCGTTGCGTTCACCTATCAGTCCGGGATCAGCGACAGCAACCTGGATAACCTGGTAACCGGAGGCGCCCACAATGTCGTTTCCTTTGATCTGGAAGACCTGTTGATGGTGCCGATGGATGCATGGGGTGAAATGATCTTTCACAATACCATGCAATGCGGCAATGACAATCTGCTGGGTAAATATTCTCCGGCGCCTGTTCCCGAACCGGCGACATTGCTGTTGATCGGAACCGGTTTGATCGGTCTGGCGGGTATCGGCCGTAAAAGAAAAATTCGGAAGTCTTAGGTTTATGAATTGAAAGAGGGGGGGGGATTCCCCCCCTCTTTGTTGACCTCTTGAGGGATCAACTTCCCAAAATCGAATCTTCTCTTCTATATTGTGATAACATCCTTTCTGTAAAATTTCCTCCTGCGAAACAACGCATGTCTGTTTTGGATCGTCCAATCGGGGTTTTCTTCATTTTAATGCGTCATGCACAGGAACGGAGAACCCGTTTCATTTTGGGGCCGGTATGTTTTCCGACAAGGAAACGGCCGGATTCGCGACCGATGGATTCGGGCAACAACGGCTGATAGGCCTTGGGATCCTTCCGGAGCGCCTGCAAGTGAATCCCCGATTCATGGGTGAAAACATCCGCGCCGATAAGGGGTTTATCAACGGGAATGGCGCGCCCGGACAATCGGGCCACCAGTTCGCAAACCGGCGGCAGACGGGTCGTGTCGATCCGGGATACGAAATCGGTTGCCACACGCAGGGCGGTGGCCACTTCCTCCAACCGCCCGTTGCCGGCCCGCTCTCCTAAACCGTTTACCGTTAGGCTCACCGCGCCCGCGCCAGCTTCAACCGCACTGATGGTATTGGCAGTGGCCATCCCCAGATCGTTGTGCCCGTGGAATTCCAGCAGCATGTCTCCGGCAATCGGCGACAGGGAACGGAACAGGTCGGAAACCGAACGGGGTGTCGCGATTCCCACCGTGTCGGCGATCCTTACGCGGTGGGCGCCGAGTTGACGGGCGGATCGGATCAGTTCCTCAACGAAATGTTGGTCGGCCCTGGTAGCGTCCTGGGTGCCGACCGATACGAATTCAAATCGTTTGCGGGCCTCGGGCAGAAGGACTTCCAGCTGACGGCGAACCCAGTCCATGTTCTTTCCCAAGGCATTCATCAGAATCGAAGAAACCGGAAAGCTAATGTGGACGCTCCCCAGCTCACAGTTTTCCGCCAGATTGATATCCTGTTGCAATGCCCGGCACCAAGGGGTCAGGCGAACACCGTCAATGTGTTTTCTCAGTAACCGGATGGTTCCGCATTCCTGATTTCCCATGGCCGGTATTCCCACTTCCAGTTCATCGATGCCGGCTTCCACGAGCATATCGGCGATATGGATCTTATCGGTTGCAGAAAAGGCCACTCCCGGAGCCTGTTCTCCATCCCGCAGGGTCGAGTCGATCATCCACACCGATCGTATGGGATTGTTTTTAGTTGTCAGCGGATTCATGATGATGCTTTCGCAAACAGATGAGTTGGGTCCGTCGCCATTCATGATGAGCGTAAAAGCCCAGCCCTGCAAGGTTGTCCCGGTCCGCAAGCAGTTGCAGGCGGCGGATTCCTCGGGCTCGTGCCCAAGCTTCGACGGATCGGATCAAACGACAGCCGATGCCTTGGCGGCGATAGGTTTCATCCACTACCAAATCCTCAATCCAGGCTGTTATCGCACCCTCGGCCGTGGAGATTACTGTTTGGGCCGTGCACATCCCTACAACCCGACCTCCCGTTTCCGCCACCCGCATGCAGCGATGCTTGCCGCATCCATCCAGGAACAAGTGCAATCCGCGGCGCTGTCTTATCGGGTCAATGGTGAAGTCGGCCTCAATGGAAAACAGCTCCGTCAATAATTTGATCATTGGATCGATATCCGAAACGGTCGCCTCCCGAATCATCAGAGGTATCATTGAGCGGTTCCTCCATTTACAAGCAGATGATGGCGGATCGCGGCGTTCTTTATCTCCGATTCAACAGCCGTTCCAACGACAAGAACCATCAGGGTGGCGGTCAGGGATACTTTCAATGTCAGCCATAACGGCAGCATATCCGGTTTTACCTTTCTGTGTATTTACGGTATGATACAAGGCATGATTCACGTCAGCAAAAGCGTTTCGACCGCCGTTCCATTTTCCAGTGCATCCAGAATTTCATCCACCATCGCTTCCGTCTCCACGTTTCCATACCAATATCCGTTGGGGTATATCGCCATCACCGGACCATGGTCACAGGCTTTCAAGCATCCGGTACTGGTGACTTGTGCATCCAGACCGCGGTCCAGTATTTCATTTTCGATATACGGCAGAAATCCGGCCGCTCCTTTTTTGTTGCACATCCCTTTGGTCTCTCCGTCCGATCTGAAACTGGCGCAAACAAAAATGTGATAAGCGGGTTTTTCCATTGTGTCTCCTTTCCATGTAGTGAACCACTTGTTTTATTTACAAGCTATCTCAAAAAAGTCTTTTACCCCAATCTCTTTGTTGGATTCGGGTTTCAAATCCTCGACATACAAGCGTATGCCTACGGTTGGAAACTCGAATCCGCCTCGATCTTGAGCCAAAATCCTTTTTTTGAGATGGCTTGTAGTATCGTTCGTTTTGTTGATGTCGTTTTTGTTGAAAAAGTCAAAAAAGATACAGCCATCATCCACAACCGGTCCCACCCCCGCCGCAACCGGCGCCGCAGGCCGTGGCCTGTCGCCTCACCAAATGACGGAGGCTTTCGCCGTTGATGACCGCATGGACCGCATCGCTGATCAAACCGTCAATTTCATGGACCTCTATACCGCTCATGCGAAGCGCCTGTTTCGGTTTTTCTCCGACACCGCTGACCAACAATGCGCGGCAATCCAATAGCATATTCGCCAGCTGCGACCAGCGCTGACTTCCGCCGCCTTTATCCGGCGTATCGCGGGATTCGATCAGACGGATGCGACCATCTTCTTTCCCGAAGATCAACAGACTGGCAGCTTCCCCCAGATGTTGATTGACCAGAACCCCTTCCATGCTGGCAACGGCGACGTAGGGTCTTGGTGCACTCATTTGAATGACCACATTTTTCGTATCGGTTCGCTCGCAGGCTTGTAACTGTCGCATCAGGTCGATATCGGGGGGAGCCCCGAGCAATCCCACGGCATCCGCGCGACAGCGGGTGCAATGACGCATCTGTTTTACAAAGCGGGCGGCCTTGGATTGAATCGTCCGGATCATATCCCGGGAAGGCTCCGCCAGGTGTTCGAAGGCGCTGCCCTTGCTGGGGTAGTAGGGCACGCAGTTCAGAATATCGACGTTCAATTTCCCCATGTGTTCGGCAATGGTTTCGATATGCTGCTCGTTGATACCGGGGATGACGATGCTGTTGATTTTCACGGCAACGCCCCGTGACTTCAATCCTTCGATGGCCGCCGTCTGGTTTTGAAGCAGGATGCGGACGCCGTTTTCCGCCGGCAATACGCGTCGGTTATACCGAACCCACGAATAAATTCTGGCGCCGATGGACGGATCCACGGCATTGACCGTTACCGTTACATGGCTCACCTGCAGGCGCACCAGATCATCTAAATAGGGGAGCAGGTTCAGGCCGTTGGTGGCCACGCAGAGGATGATTTCCGGATAGGCTGCTCTCACTCGCTCCAGGGTCTCGATGGTTTCCTTCGGGTTGGCGAAGGGGTCGCCGGGTCCGGCAATTCCCACGACCGAGATGTTTTTTTTCCGGGCAAACACGGTTTCAAGATACAGCATGGCCTGATCCGGTGTTACAATACCGCTGGTGACGCCCGGCCGGCTTTCATTCACGCAGTCGAACTTCCGGTTGCAGAATTTGCATTGGATGTTGCACCGGGGGGCTACGGGCAGGTGCACACGACCGTGGGTCCGATGGGCAGCGACGGAAAAACAGGGATGATGTTCGAGATTCATCGGTCTACCTCTTGAAGTATCAATGGAAAGTCAATTGAAAGGCGTCACATATACGCGTATCCAACCGTCGAGTCTGCCTGCCGATCCGCAATCAGGGTATTGGCGATTCGATCGAACAGCTGTTGTGCGCCGCGATAACCGATGTGCAGCATGCGGGCTCCGTCGATTCTGTCATGAATGGGAAAGCCCGCCCGCACAATGGATCGCCCCATACGCCTTGCCATGGCATATCCTTTACTGCTTCCGATAAAAATGTCCGGTTCAAGTTGTCGGGCAGCGCTTTCGATATCGACATAATCCGCGTTATCCATCACCTGTATGGCACCCCTTTTATCCTCCGCTATGATTTCGCTCAGGCATGCTCCAAGATGGCCGCTCCGTCCTCCCGAGGCGCACAGGATGAGCGTCACACCGATTTCGTCGAGAAACGTCGCCATGCCGAGTACTAGATCTTCTTCGCCGTAAACAACCGCCTTTGCGGCCATGACGTGTTTGTGACTGTCTGCATAGCAGTCGATCAGTCGTCCCCGTTCTTCCAGATATTTTTCCGGAGTCGGCCTGCCGGATATCTTCTCCAGCATCTTGAAAAAGCGATCGGTCTGATGGACGCCCATGGGCAATCCCATGCGAAAAGCGGGGATATCAAATCGCTCCGTCAACCATTGAGCGGCGCTGGCTTTGGCCTTGGCCAATGTGGCGCCGAATTCGAAGCTGGCCCGGGCGTTGTTTGCCTTTTCAATGGCTTCGATGGGAGTCCCACCCTTGGGAATGCGCTCGTACTCCGTCCATAATGCCCCGTCCAGGGTCTTGGAATAGTCCGGCAGCATCATGAAGGGCAGTTCGAAGTCCGTAAAAATCTCCTTCAGATATCGAAGATCCGCTGGCGACAGCATCCCCGGGAAAAGATTGACGTGGCCGCCGGCCACCGCTTCGCCGGATGCCATGGTTTCCACCATGGACAGGATGGCGGCGTGAAATCCTTCCATATGGGTGCCCTGATAGCTCGGGGTGGATACATGCACCAGATGGGGAAGCGCCGATGTCATGTTCATCTCCCGGTATTGTTTGATAAACATGGGGACATCATCACCGATGGTCTCCGAAAGACAAGTGGTGGCCACACCGATCAATCGGGGCGCATACTGGTGGCGGATGTTTTCCAGGGCGGTTTTTAAATTGGCTCCGCCGCCGAAAACCGCCGTTTCTTCCGCGAAATTGGAGCAGGCAATATCGATGGGTTCCTTGAAATGACTTATCAGGTAGCGGCGGATATAAGTCGAGCATCCTTGGGAGCCGTGCAATAGCGGTATGGCCCCTTCGACGCCTTTAAAGGCCAGGGCCGCGCCCAGCGGCGTACAGAGATTACATGCATTTTGCGTGGCGGCATAGTCCTTGTTTTTAGGGGTGATCATACGGTTCCTCTTTTCTTTCAGTCGTTAGATGCAACACCTGCTCTTACTTGCAGCGGTGCGGAGCGAACTGCCATACCGGACTGGTGACCGTTCGATGTACTTCTCTGGCAAACTGCAGCATGCCCGAATATCCGGCCAGAGGCAGTTTGCGTTCATGGTTGTGGTCGCAAAAGCCGATTCCCATCTTGTAGGCGATGGGCCTTTCCTTGACCCCGCCGATGAACACGTCCGCTTTTTTTTCAATGATGTATTTTGACAGTTCCAACGGGTTGGCGTCATCCAGGATAACGGTGCCGTCTTCGCACATTTCCCGCAACATCTCATAATCGGCCTCGTTCCCCGTTTGCGTGCCGGCCAGGATCACGGACACGCCGATGGTACCCAAGGCCTTGATGAGCGAAAAAGCCTTAAAGGCCCCGCCTACATATACGGCGGCGCGTTTCCCGCAAACAGCCTTCTTGATGGCCTGAAGTTCGGGAGTGATGGCTTCGACTTCTTTCCGCACCAGTTCCTTTGCCTGGGCCATGATGTCCGGCGCATCCTTGAAATGGTTCGCTACATCATACAGGGCTTTGGACATGTCTTCGATTCCGAAATAGGAAACCCGCATATAGGGAATGCCGTATTTTTTTTCCATCATCTCCGCCAGACCGGTCATGGCCCCGGAACACTGCACGACATTCAGGCGTGCGCCATGGGCGCGGGTGATGTCTTCCACCCGGCCGTCTCCGGTCATGATGGAGACGACCTCAATGCCCATGCGCTGATAATAGTCCCTGATGATCCAGGCCTCCCCCCCGATGTTGAACTCCCCCAAGATATTGATGGCGTGGGGGCCGACGGATTTCGTATCCGCCGTTCCGATCAGCTTGAACAGCGCTTCACAGGCGGCCCGGTATCCGTCCTTTTTGGTTCCTTTAAACCCTTCCGAATGGACCGGCAGAACCGGGATGCCGGTTTCCGTGGACACTCGTTTACAAACCGCCGCGACATCATCACCGATGATGCCCACGATGCAGGTTGAATAGATGAAGGCCGCCTTGGGAGCGTAGTCCCGTATCAGACCCGTCAAGGCATGGTAGAGTTTTTTCTCACCGCCGAAGATGACGTCTTTTTCCCGCAGATCCGTTGAAAAACTCATCCGGTGCAGTTCCGGACCCGAAGACAGTGCACCGCGAATATCCCAGGTATAGGCCGCGCAACCGATGGGACCATGAACCACGTGCAGCGCATCGGCGATGGGATACAGAACGACCCGCGATCCGCAGAAGACGCATGCCCGTTGACTTACGGAGCCCGCCAGACTGTGTTTATCGCAGCTCATGTCAAAAGGTTGACTTCCCTTCCGGAATATCTGCTTTTTTCGTTCCTGGAGTATTGGAATCGTTTGCATGTTGTTTTCCCCTATTTTTACAGGACCAGTTCCATATCGATATCGGATGAATCCCGATCCTTGCGATCCAGCAGGGCGTCGAGTATTTTTTCCAGCAGGCGCAGGCCCCCCCGGTATCCCACCGAGGGGAAATAACTGTGACCGATGCGATCGAAAATCGGGAAGCCGTGGCGGACAAAGGGGATATCCTCATCCTTGGCAATGTACTTCACATAGGTGTTGCCGATGATCAGATCCACCGGAGCTTTCTTGATCCATTGATGCAGCAGAAACATATCCCCTGGAACGGCGATTTTGACATCCGGTATTCCAGCGGTCGCCGTCTGCATCACCTTTTCGTATTTTTTCCCCGCAGGGGTGCCGGTGACGATATAAACGGGCCGCATATCGATGGATACCAGAAACTTCGTCAGAGACAGCAATTGATCCGGGTCGCCTACCAGCGCCACCTTCTTGCCGTAAAAGTACTGATGCATATCCGCGATGACATCCAGAAGCTGCCCCCGTTCAAGGGTCAGGGTATCCGGAACAGTCGCACCGGTCATCAGACGGAGACTTTCTACGAACTTATCCGTCGCCTGTAGTCCGATGGGCAGATCGATGATTTCATAGGGCACTTTGCACTTTGCATCCAACGAACGCGCCGCTGAAAGCGATGCGATTCGACCCATGGCCAGCGTTCCCATGCTGCTTCCCGAAGCCTTCAGGTCCTCGATTGAGGAACCGCCGGCCGGGAACATGCGGTATTGACCGGTCATGGGACCGTTCAGCACCCGTGATGTATCCGGAAACATCACTGTATCAATCCCCATTTCCGTCGCCATTCGCTTGATTTCCGTCATATCCGAAGGTTCCACATATCCGGGTATCAGGTTGACGGTTTTCCGTTTGCTCCCGTTTGTAACGGCGAAATAGTCCACCATGGCCTTGGTCATGTTGGAAAAGCCGGTCACATGAGAGCCGACGTAGCTGGGAGTGTTGGCATGGATCACGTACTTTCCGTCCGGAATTCTGCCCTCCGTCAGGGCTTTGTTGATGATCTGGGGAATATCGTCCCCGATGGTTTCCGAAAGACAAGTGGTGTGCACAGCGATCACATCCGGGTCATATACGGTGAAAATATTGTCGATGGCCTGGAGTAGATTGGCTTGGCCGCCGAATACCGACGCGCCTTCCGTGAAGGCGCTGGTGGCGGCCAC
This sequence comes from Desulfobacterales bacterium, assembly GCA_041740615.1. Lineage (GTDB taxonomy): Bacteria > Desulfobacterota > Desulfobacteria > Desulfobacterales > SURF-7 > DYJD01. Next base: position 126,569 of record JBGSLR010000096.1, on the reverse strand, counting down.
AACCGGTTCCTTGAAATGGCGGGTCAGGGCGCTGCGATGATAGGCATAACACCCCTGGGACCCGTGGCTGTGCGGCAGGCAACCGTGGATCCCGAGGGAAGCGTACATGGCGCCGATGGGTTGGCATGTTTTGGCCGGATTGATGGTCAGGGCGCTGCGCTCTTTTATTTCCGGTGTTGTGTGTCTGAGAAGCATCTTTATGTCTCCTGTCACATTTGTGTCCCAATAACTGGTTTCATCAAGGGCATGTCAGGGGTGAGCTGAAATTCCCTTACTCCCACGCATATTTCGCCGATAATTCGGGACTCTGTTCCCAGGGGGCTTTCAGAAAACCCCATATCCGGGTGTTCACCATGCGATCGATTTCATGGTAGAAATTAACCGCCCCGATAAAGCCGGCATATGGTCCTCCGTAATCGTAACTATGGAGCTGTTTCAGGGGGATACCATGTTTCTGAACCGCATACTTCTCCTTGATGCCTGCGCAGTAAACATCCGGTTTAAAAATCTCCAGCAGCGTATCGGTTTCATATTGGCTGATGTCGTCGATCACCAGGCTTCCGTTTTTCATGGCGGGCATCATGCCTTTATAACCCGCGAATTCGATACCGGCTTCTTTCAGTTGCGCCATCTCTTCCGGGCTTTTCCGTGGTGAATATTTTTTCGGGTCCGGAGTTACTTCCAGCTCTTCGATATTGCGGCTGTCCGCATCCACTTTTATGGACGGCATGACTTTCCGACCTTCGTAATCATCCCGATGGGCGAATTCATATCCGGCTGAGATGACCTCCATTCCCAATTCATTGAATAGTTCCTGGTAATGATGGGCGCGGGACCCACCGACGAACAGCATGGCCGTTTTGCCTGTTGTGCGCGGCAGAATCTCCTCTCTGGCCGCTTCCACTGCGGGCATTTCTTCCCCTATGACCTTTTCCACACGATCCGTCAGCTGTTGATCGTCGAAATACCGGGCGATTTTACGCAGGGATTTGGCGGTTGCCTCCGCGCCGATAAAATTAATTTTGATCCACGGTAGTCCATATTTTTTTTCCATCATCTCGGCTACATAGTTGATGGAACGATGGCACATGATGAGGTTCAGATCCGCCGTATGTGAGTTGGCGAAGCCATCGATCGTGGAGTTCCCGCTGTAGGTCGCCACCACCGAAATACCGCATTTTTTAAAAATGCGTTCGATTTCAAAGGCATCTCCGCCGATATTGTACTCACCCAGGAGGTTGACCTTGAATTCACCTCCCCGTATTGTATCGTCCAATCCCACGACATGTTTGAAAATCTGATTGTTGGCGATATGATGGCCCGCCGATTGGCTGACGCCTTTGTAGCCCTCGCAGCTGAAACCGAAAATGTTGATGCCCAGCTTTTCCTTCATTTCCCGACAGACGGAATGGACATCGTCTCCGATGAGCCCCACCGGGCAGGTGGAAAAAACCGCAATCGCTTTGGGTTTGAAGTTGTCATAGGCTTCCTGAATGGCCAGGCGCAGTTTCTTTTCGCCGCCGAAAATGATTTGTTCATCCTGCATGTCAGTCGAAAAACAATAGGTGATGAAGTTGTGCTTGTCTCCACCGGCGTCTGGATCGGTCTGGTTCCGACGGGTCAACCAACTGTAAAAGCCGCATCCGATGGGGCCATGGGTGATATTGACAATGTCCCGGGTGGGCCCGAGCACCACGCCTTTACAACCGGCGTAACAACAACCGCGTTGCCCGATGAGGCCGGGGACGGTGCGGACATTGGAACTGATTTCCGGAACGTCGCCATCTTCGGATACATGGTTGACGATGATTTGTTTGGCGCGCTTGCGTGCGACCTTGGTGGGATAGGATCGCAACAACTCCGCCTTGATCTTTTCCGGATCGAGGCCTGTCGGTGTCATGCTGTTTTCCATATTCTTCTCCGTTCCACTCATTTTTCTTCTCCTGGCGATCGAAAACGATACGCGTTATTTCCACCTGCAACGATAAAGGATCAGGCGCCGTCCAAAGCGGCGTCTCCGCGTTCGCCGGTCCGAATTCGGACGGCCTCCGCTACCGGCGTGACAAAGATCATGCCGTCCCCTGATTTGCCGGTCTGGTTGACGCGAATGATCGTCTTGATGGCTTTGTCCACGAGCTTTTTCGGAAGCACCATCAATATGACTCGTTTGGGAATCAAACGTCCGCTTTGACCGAGCTGGGCGATGGCTTCCTCGTATCCTTTTTCAGCGCCTTTGAGCAGGGCCATGTCGATGATGCCTTTACCACGCCCCAAGGCGTCCCGGGCGGTCATGGATGGGATTCCTGCTTCCGCCAGGGCTTTTTTGGTCTTGTTCATCATGTTCATTCGGATAATGGCCATCACTTCTTTCATATGTGCACCTCTTCCGTTTTCCCGTCCGGACTCTCCTTGATTCCAGAACTGATGGTGTAGGCCTCCTCAACGGGTACGACAAAAATTTTACCGTCGCCGTAAACTCCCTTTTCGCCGCTGCGAGCCGCTTTGATTATCGTCCGGATGACAAAGTCTTTGTCTTGATTGCGAACGACCGTCAGCAGCAATTCCTTGGGGATTTCGTCATAGGTGACCTCGCCGATTTTAATACCGCGCTGTTTACCACGGCCGACAACGGACATTTTGGTTACTCCCGGAAAACCGGCCTCCATCAAGGCTGCCAGCACATTATCGACTTTCTCCGGTCTTACGATGGATCGAATCATGATCATTTGATTGTGTCTCCTATTGGGTTAATCGGTTTTTTCCATAGACGCGGGAATACAACTGTCTATGCCGCGATGCCGTATTGGATGAGAAGTTGTTCCAACTCTTCGATCGCCAGTGGTTTCGGGATTACCCGCATTTCATTTGCCGCTATCTTTTTGGCCAAGGCTCGGTATTCATCCGCCTGGGGATGTTTCGGATCATAATCGATTACCGTTTTGCGATTGATTTCCGCGCGCTGTACCATGTTATCCCGCGGCACGAAATGAATCATCTGGGTTCCCAGCTTGTCCGCCAGGGCGAGGATCATCTCTTTCTCATTATCCACATTTCGGCTGTTGCAGATGAGGCCGCCGAGTCTGACACCGCCCGCTTCCGCGAATTTGACGATGCCCTTGCAGATGTTGTTGGCCGCATACATTGCCATCATTTCACCGGAAACCACGATGTAGATTTCCCGGGCTTTCCCTTCCCGAATGGGCATGGCGAAACCACCGCAGACAACGTCTCCCAATACATCATAAAAAACGTAATCGAGATTTTCACTCTCTGCGTAGGCTCCCAGTTGTTCCAATAGATTGATGGAGGTGATGATGCCCCTTCCGGCGCAGCCTACCCCCGGTTCCGGACCCCCGGATTCCGTACATAAGCTGCCGCCGTACCCGAGTTTGCGGACATCATCCAGTTCGACGTCTTCCCCCTCTTCCCGCAGGGTATCCAACACCGTTCTCTGGGCCAGACCGCCGAGCAGTAACCTCGTAGAATCCGCCTTGGGATCACAGCCGACCACCATGACCTTCTCCCCCATCTCCACGAGTCCGGCGACCGTATTCTGGGTTGTCGTCGATTTTCCGATGCCGCCTTTTCCGTATATGGCGATTTTTCTCATTTTTCCCCTCCGTTCGATTAATTTGGAAGACACCTGATTGGTGTTGACTCCGGTAAAGAGCAAGGGGCGTGCCATGTATTTGAATATGTATTGAGTTGGGTAGTAAATGATCGAAACACCAGTCAAAAATAACGCGGCGCGTTATTTTTGCGGTTATCGAAAAGGCTTCGGTTATGAGGGGATCTACAATCCTGTATATTGTGCGATCTACATTCTTGTCGTTGTTATTCTCCATGAAGAGAAAAAGGATGAGAAGCAATCGTCATCGCGGGGGGTTCGGTATCGAAGAAGATATCGGTGTCCTTTGGTTATGGATAGGTCGGTTCGCACCGAATACGCGCCACTCATTTTACATGAGAATCCATTTTCAGTGGAGCGATTCGGGGCGATAATCATACCGGTGCCGTAACCGGATTCACAAGCAGGGGCGTCTTTCTGACCGATTTTATATCGAATGGGAAGGGGCAGGTTTTTTTTTCTTCCTGGCGGTTCGGATGATATCTTCGAGGTCGAATTTTTTGACTCGGTAGCCCATCTGGCGCAGGGTCAGGCCGATTTCAACGGCTGCTTTCCGCTGAACCCAGCCATTCCGCTCCAAGGCGTCCAGGACGACTTCTCTTTCCATTTTTTCCAAATCGGAGATCCCTGTCTCCGACGAATATTTCCCATTACCGCTTTGCTTGATCAGATAGGATGGCAATAATGATTTTTCGATTAGCGGGTTTTCGGCCAGAATGGCTACCCGTTCGATCAGGTTTTCCAATTCACGCACATTTCCCGGCCAGCGATATCCGAGGAGAACCTCTAAACATTCGTCCGTAAAGCGCAATCTCCTGCCATAATCCTTGGCGGTTTTCTCTAGAAAATAATCGACAAGCAGAGGGATGTCCGCTTTTCGTTCCCGTAACGGCGGAATGGCGATGGGGAATACATTCAAGCGGTAGTATAGGTCCTCTCTGAAGGTGCCGTTTTTGACACCCTGATACAGATCGGCATTTGTAGCGGCAATGATTCGAACGTCTACGTGGTATGTGCGTGTCCCGCCGAGGCGCATCAATTCGCGTTCCTGTAAAAAATGTAAAAACTTGGCCTGGACCGCCAAGGGCAATTCTCCTATTTCATCCAAAAAAACCGTGCCGCTTGCTCCTTCCTCCAGACGGCCGATTTTGGAATCGCCAGCTCCGGTAAACGCCCCCTTTTCATATCCAAAGAGCTCCGATTCCACGAGTGTATCCGGCAGGGCGGCGCAATTTACTTTGATGAAGGGCCCCCTTGCGCGGTCGCTGAGTTCGTGGATGATACGCGCGGTCAATGTTTTGCCGGTACCGGATTCTCCCAGAAGCAACACCGATGCGCGACTCGGCGCCACTTTTTGAATGGTTCGGTTGAGACCATGCATGGCGTGGCTCACGCCTACCGTAAAAAAATGGTTGTATTTTTCGGAGATTTCGGCGCGGAGAAATTGATTTTCCGTGATCAGCGATTGTTGCCGTTTCTCGACTTCCTGGTTCAACTTTACAAACTGGGCAATCAAAGTAGCCACAACGGTTAAAAAATGGATATCTTCCTCGAAATGAACTTCAGGTTTGAATAATCGGTCCACGCTGAAAACGCCTACGGGTTCCCCATTCAAGATGATGGGAACGCCGATAAAGGCTATGCTTTCCTTGCATAAGGTCCGAGATTGAGTTTTGTTCAGAAAAAGCGGTTCCCGACCGATGTCCGGAACGGCAAAGGGTTGCGCGGTCCGAAAGATCTGTCCGGTGATGCCTTCATTGGGTTCATAGATTCCGCGTTGGACTTCTTCCGGACGCAGGCTGTGAGAAGCGCGTATCTTCAACAACCCCGTTTTGTTGTCTTTGAGCGTCACCGTCGCCCGTTCCATATAAAGGGATTGGGATAGAATGGCCAGAATCGATTCCAGGGCGCGGTCGAGGGATAGAATCTGCCCGATGATGCCGCTGATTTCGTATAACACTTTCAACTCTAGGCGATAAATTTCATTTTGCATCGTTATGTCCCACGGGCAATATTGCAATTTCCGTTTCCACCGCAAACAATAGAAGCGGTACCGTTGTTGAAATCAAGATTGATGCCAAATTGCAGCTCTCCTTCTAATGAACGCAACCATTTAATTTGGCATCGGATTCAATTTTTCGGCGAAAAGGGTGGTGTATTAAAAAATGACAAAAATGGAAAAACTTAAATATTATGATACAAAAATGAAATAATATATGGTCTTGATGCCATGGGTTCCTTGTTTTTTCTGCGGATTCAATTGGGTTGTGCGTCAGATCTCAGGGCATGATCTGTCGACGGATTGCAAGGCGGCGGATTTTCCCGGATGGGGAATGTTATGGCTGCGCCGCCCGTATTGACAGAATAGATCATTTTATATAACGATTCAGTGTCCGAATAAAAAGATCGTACTCAGGCTGATTGCCGATAAACAATTCAACTGCCGGCTAAACATTATGGTGTCATGATAGAATTCGATTTCAAAGACCTCATGGAGAACATTTACGACGGGCTGTATCTCGTGGACCCGGATCGAACGATCACCTATTGGAACAAAGCGGCGGAGCGGATCACCGGCTTTTCGGCGTCGGAAGTGATCGGTATGCATTGTTGGGACGACATTCTCATGCATGTGGATGAAAAAGGAGAAACCCTGTGCATGGGGCATTGTCCACTGGCGAAAACGATCGAAGACGGCACGAACCGGGCCGCGGAATTGTTTCTGCACCACAAAGACGGTCACCGGGTTCCGGTATGGGTTCGGGTGACACCGCTGCGGAATTCGAACGGTGACATCATCGGCAGCGCTGAATTTTTCAGCGACAGCAGTCCCCAGGACACCCTGCGTCACAAGATCGAGGAGCTGGAGCGACTCGCCTTCCTGGACAATTTGACACAGCTCGCCAACCGACGCTATATCGAACTTGAATTGCAACGTCGGTTCGCGGAAAAGGAGCGGGGTGGGTTGTCATTCGGTGTGATTATGCTGGATATCGATCATTTCAAGCAAGTTAACGACACCTACGGCCATGACGCGGGAGATCTGGTGCTGAAAACGGTTTCCAAAACCCTGGCGGTCAATACCCGGCCTTTTGATGTGTTCGGAAGATGGGGCGGGGAAGAGTTCCTCGGCATTTTTCGGAATGTGGATATTCCAGCGCTGCGCCGGATCGGAGAGCGCACCCGCGTCCTTGTCGCCAAGACGCGTGTCAAAACCGGTGCGGAGCCGTTGCATGTGACCGCTTCGTTGGGCGGCTCCTTGGCGTTGTCGTCGGATGATTCCCATTCCCTGTTGAAACGGGCGGACACTTTGTTATACGAAAGCAAAAGGGGCGGCCGCAATCGTTTGACGATGGATATGGTCAGGTAATGTTCCATTCCCATTCATTTCTCCGTTTACTCCCTACCCGCATAGACCGTATCGATAAATGAACGGAATTTTTATGTGTTATCATCTTGCATTACTTTTTAAGTTATTGTAAATAGATAATAACTAAACCTAACCTCCTGCCGCGGGATGCTATTTCAGCTATTATTCATGAATCCGCGGCATCATGTCATGTCGTTTTTGTGTAAAAATGAAAAGAAATGCGTTTTTTCGCATAACGCTTTCCATTCGATCTTGGTGAATTGAATTATACCTATCAGAATGCCAAACTTATACGATCTCTGTTCGATGTTTTCTATCCATACCGAAATCGGATTTGGATTAGGAAATTGAAAGCCGGGGAAATATCGGATTTTATATTGATCATATAGAGGCCAAGAAGCGAGCGAATACAAACATGGAATCTTTTTACAAGGAGGGTCATTATGCGAACACGTATTTTTGAATGGCTGAGAAAAAGCCTATTGACATTTTCCATCGCGGCTATCGCGTTCAGTCTTTTATCGGCGCATGGCGCCCACGCGGATATCGTAAAAATTGGATTGAACTACCCTAAAACCGGGCCTTACTCGGTAGAGGGGCTGGATCAATTACGCGCTGCGGAGATGGCCATGGAGGAGATCAATGCGGCCGGAGGGATACTGGGCCAAAAAATTGAAATCGTATCGCGCGACTCCCAGTCCAAAGCGGATGTCACGACGGCAAATGTCACCGAACTGATCGACAAGGAAGGCGTCAAGATGGTTTTTGGCGGGTCTTCCAGCGGTGTCGCCATTGCCGCCGGCAAGGTTTGCCGGGATAAAGGGCGCATTTTTTTCGGGACCCTTACGTATTCCACGGAAACCACTTGCGAAGAAGGGCATCGGTATATTTTCCGGGAATGTTATGATGCCTGGATGGGCGCCAAGGTTCTCTCGTCCTATATGAAGGAGAAATTTGCCGGAAAAAAATATTTATATATAACGGCGGATTATACATGGGGCTGGACCACCGAAGCTTCGGTGCGGAAATTCAGCGACACCGAGGACAAATCCGTGCATAAGGGGATGATGACACCGTTTCCCGGCGCCACGGAAGCGGATTTTACAAAAGCCATCACGTTCGCAAAAATGGTCAAGCCGGATGTGCTGGTGCTGGTCCTGTTCGGAAAAGATATGACAACGGCGGTCCGGATTGCAACAACCATGGGATTGAAAAAGGACATGCAGATCATCGTGCCGAATATCACCCTGGGGATGGCCGAAGGAGGGGGCGCCAAGGTCATGGAGGGCGTTATCGGCGCCTTACCCTGGGATTGGGAAAATTCCGTATCAATATAATTACGCCCGCGGCATTCAATTCGTCGAGAAATTCGCGGCCAAATACAATCGTTATCCCAGCACTTCCGGTGCTTCGGCGTATACCATCCTTTACGAATATAAAGCCGCCGTTGAACGGGTCGGCGCCTTCGATACGCCCGCAGTGATCAAGGCATTGGAAGGACATGAATATACCTTGCTGAAAGACAAGCAGATCTGGCGTGATTTTGATCATCAATCCCTCCAGACGGTCTACGCCGTCCGTTGCAACCCGGAAGCGGTTGTCAATAAAGACAAGTACAAGCTGGATTATTTCGAAGTTCTGCGTTCCATGCCCGGATCGGAAGCCGCAAAATCCCGGGAGGAATGGAATGAAGCACGCAAAGCCGCTGGAAAACCAATCAATCTTGAAAAATTGCCGGGCGAGTAGCGCCAACATGTCAGCGACGATGGATAATCGCCAGGCTGTCCGGCGCTGAAAGCTCCGAGCGGCTTGGCGGTTTGACATACGAACCGTAAAACGGGAGAGATGCGATGAACTGGTTGATCAGATTGATATCCGGTAGTTTGGGGCGTCGAATTCTATTTGGATTTTTATTGTCGCTTCTCCCGATGCTGGCGATCGTCGGGGCGACCTATTATCCTGTCCGCGCGAGAACAATCGAAAATAACGAGCGGATTATGAGACTGGTCACCGAAAGCAGCGCAAATGAGATGAATGGATTTATCGCGGCTCAGGAAAATCAATTTTTAAAATGGACGACGGAAGATATTTTCGGGATGGCCATCGAATTTAGTACGGTTCAGGAAATCGGTAAGCATTTCCAGGCCATCCTTGAGGAGCAAAATGGATTTTTGCTGATGCTGTTGACGGATAAGGACGGGAAGGTGATCGAGGCGGTCGCCGGCGGATCCGCCAAGGGGCAGAAAACGGATGCCTTTACGGGCAAAACCGTTGAGGGGCTTTCCGAACAAAAAGATCTACCGGACCGCAGCGCTGTTGCGGTAAAAACCGAATTTATGCGAGAACTTGGCCGGAAATCGGATTTTACCTATCTGTTCCGGTTCAAAACCAAGGATTCAAGCGGTAAACATAACGGCTTTTTCCTGGCCTATCTGGATTGGTCGAATCTGCACGAATTCATAAAAGCGGTTGCATTGAAAATGAAAGCAAACAGATTCAATAACGCCCGCACTGCGATCCTGGACACGGTGAGCGGAGTAGCTGTCGCCCATTCAAATGAAGAATTGGTCGACAAACGTCTGGAACTCGATTCAGCCCTGAACACCTGGCTAATGGAGCATAAAGATGGGAATGTCCGGGTTTTCAATACCGGAGGAGAGGATGATTTTATCAGCTGCACCCCCCTTCTGAATGCGGCGAGTCTTTTCGATGGAAAGGCCAAAGAAAAAGCGAATGCAATTGTAACCGCTTTTGTGCCGGTAGACGATGTGATGAGCGTTATCCAAAGAATCCTATGGGTCTCGATCGGTATCGCCGTCAGTGGTTGCTTATTGATCCTTTTGATTGGATACACTATTTCGCGGTCCATTACCAGGCCCATCACCAAGGCCTTGGATCTGGCGAAGGCCATCAGCACCGGCGATCTTTCCCAGCGGCTCAACATGAAACAATCGGATGAAACCGGACATCTGGCCGGCGCGTTGGATATCATGGCCAATGGGTTGGAAGAAAAAGCGAAAATGGCCGCGATCATCTCATCCGGTGACCTTTCGCATGATGTGAACATTCTTTCCGAGAAGGATGTTCTCGGCCAGGCTCTCCATACCATGGTGCGGAGCTTGCGCGAGATTGTCGCGGAACTGCAAACCGCAAGCGACCAAGTGGAGACCGGCGCAAGACAAGTGGCCTCTTCCAGCCAATCCCTGTCTCAAGGGGCGACCCAACAGGCTTCGGCCATCGAGGAAATAACCAGCACCATGACCGAAATCGGTTCACAGACAAAGACCAATGCCGAAAACGCCGCACAAGCGAATCAACTCGCCGTGAATGTCAGAGCCGCCGGTAATCAGGGTGCTGAACAAATGACCGAAATGACCAAAGCCATGAGCGCCATCAGCGGTTCCAGCGCACAAATTTCAAAGATCATTAAAACCATCGATGACATTGCCTTCCAGACCAACCTTCTGGCCTTGAATGCCGCTGTGGAGGCGGCGCGCGCCGGAAAACACGGCAAAGGGTTCGCGGTCGTGGCCCAGGAAGTTCGCACACTGGCGTCACGCAGCGCCAAGGCGGCCCAGGAAACCTCCGAACTGATCGAAGGCTCCATACAGAAGGTTGCCAACGGAAACGCCATCGCCGAAAAAACGACCAAGGCGCTGGAAGAAATGAATCGCGGCATTGGAAAGGTAGCCGACCTGATCGCGGAGATCACTTCCGCCAGCAATGAACAAGCGCAGGGTATTTCGCAGATCGCCCAGGGATTGAGCCAGGTGGATGACGTCACTCAACAAAATACCGCCAATGCCGAAGAGACATCCTCTGCCGCCGAAGAGCTTTCCTCTCAAGCCGAGTCGGTGCGAAGACTGCTATTGCGTTTTCAGCTAAAAACTGGAGCCGATGGATCAACCGCAGTCGACTCTCCGCAGCAATCATGGGCGGGAGCGGATGGCGTAGACGCCAGGCAAAGAATCGGATCAAGAAAAATGATTGCCATGGATGATATCGAAAACAACATTCATCGGTGAATCCATGAGCCGCATCTTAATCGTAGATGACGAGATAGAAAATATCGCCGCCATTCAAAGGCTGTTGAGACGGGAGGGTTATGATTTTTCAGCGGCGACCAGTGGGCGCCAAGCTCTTAAACGCGTAACCGAATTTTTACCGGATCTGATCATCATGGATGTCCTGATGCCCGGTCTCAGCGGTTATAACCTCTGCCGCGAAATTAAATCCAAGACGGAAAGTGCAGGTATCCTGATCATGATGTTATCCGACAATATGGTACAGCCGAAAAGGCTGATGGGCTATGAAGCCGGTGCGGATGATATCCTTATAAAGCCCTATGCGCCGGAGGAACTACAGACCAGGGTTAAAATCCTGCTGCGCCTCAAACAGGCCCAAAAGACATTACAGGATGAAATAGCCGGACGAAAATTGATCGAGGAGGAATTTAAAAAAAACGAGGAGAAGTTCCGGGCGGTAATTGAATCTTCCTCCGACCCTATCGTTGTATACGATCAAGAGGGCCGGGCGAACTATGTTAATAAGGCATTCAAACGCGTTTTCGGCTGGAGTCCCGAAGAACTGATCGGTAAACGGATCGATTTTGTACCCGAGGAAGAAATTCAAAAAACCCATGAAATCATCCGGCAGGTAATGGGTGGAGAAGCTTGCTGCTTTGAGACATGCCGTTTCACAAAGATGGGCCATAAAATTGATGTGAGCATCAGTGCGGATCTGTATCGCAATTCTAAAGGCGAGTCCTTGGGTATCGTATCGAACCTGCATGATATCACCGAATATAAACGGAACGAAATCATCTTGAAACAAGCCAAGGAAGAGGCGGATAGCGCCAGTCGCGCAAAAAGCGAATTTCTAGCGAATATGAGCCACGAACTTCGAACGCCCATGAACGGCGTGATCGGTATGGCGAGCTTGTTGATGGAGACCAATTTGAATCCAGAACAACAAGAGTATGCCGAAATCGTTATCAGCAGTGCCAACGCGCTTCTAACCGTTATCAACGATATTCTCGATTATACCACGATCGAGGCCGGCAAACTGGATCTGAATATCATCGATTTTGATTTACGAACGACTATGGAGGAAGTCGGGGATCTTCTGGGATTTCGGGCATATGAAAAGGGGTTGGAATTCAACACCCGGATCCACTACGAAGTCCCCACACTACTGCGCGGCGATCCGGGCAGGCTACGCCAGATTCTCTTGAATCTGGCCGGCAATGCAATCAAGTTTACAAAAAAAGGCGAAGTGATGATCGATGTAACCCGGGAGAAAGAAACCGCCGATCAGGTAGAAATCCTTTTCAATGTCAGGGATACCGGTATCGGCATTTCTGCGGAGAGCGTGAACCGACTTTTCAAATCCTTCAGCCAGTTGGATGCCACTATCACCAGGAGGTATGGCGGATCAGGCCTTGGCCTGACCATCTCCAAGAAGCTTGTGGAAATGATGGGCGGCCGAATTAATGTTCGGAGTGAGCCCGATAAAGGCTCCGACTTTTTCTTTTCAGTTGTTTTGGACAAGCAATCCGAGGATTCATGCACCGCTATCGACAACTTGAAAAATATTAAGGGCCAACGCGTTTTGGTGGTGAATGACCATACCACGGGTCGCCAAGTTTTAATGGAAATGTTGAAATTATGGGGATGTGATGTCGATGAGGCATCCACGGTGAAGGAAACCCTGGAAAAGCTAAAAAACGCAAATACGGGTGGCAGGCCCTTTCAGATCGCCGTCATCGATCATAACAAGCCGCAATTGGACGGCGAATACTTAGGAACGTATATTAAGGCCGATCCGTTGCTGAAGGACACTTTTCTGGTGATGATAACGGCCATGGGACGGCGGGGAGACGCAGCCAAGTCACAGGAAATTGGTTTCTCCGCTTATCTGACCAAACCGGTCAAACAGTCCCAGCTTTACGACTGTTTGACCATGGTTGCAAATCTGCATATAGAATCGTGCGTTCAAGGCACAAGAAAGATAATCACCCGCTATTCCCTTGAAGACGATCGGCGCCGGCGAATTCGAATTTTGATTGTGGACGACAACAGCACCAATCAAAAAGTGATGATCGACACGCTGAAAAAATGCGGGTATCATGCATATGCGGTTTCGAACGGCAATGAAGCATTGGCGGCCGTCCGGTCGTTTCCATACGATATCGTACTGATGGATGTTCAGATGCCGGAAATGGACGGAATCGAAGCCATTCGCGCCATCCGAAGGTTGGAATCCGAAAGCGCCACCGGAGGACACATCACGATCATCGCCGTAACCGCGCACGCCATGGCCGCGGATCAGGCGAATTGCATGGAAGCTGGCATGGACGATTATCTTCCCAAGCCGTTTAACCAACAGGAACTGCTTGAAAAAATAAACAATTGGGTGTCGCGGCCTACCTGAAGTATCCTTGTTTTTACAATTCTCTCACGCTACTGTACCCTGAAAAAAGATAAAAATCGGAATGGAAAATGAGAAGATCCGCCCTAAAAGTCGAACGAATCATTCCCCCCATGGGAGACCTGATCGTCAATTCATTTTTCCCCATGGACTATGCGGATGCCTATCGGGCCGGGATTCCGGATAACGGTCCATGCAGCGTGGATCAGATCACCTATTCCCTATTCGGTTCCATGTCCGGCCTTATGAGGGTGCTGCTGATTGTCCGTGATGTCATTGCTTCATTCTGGGGGCTGAAAACCGCCGTCGGTGCTGCAGCGATTCGGGATGACGGCAGCCCCATCGAGCCAGGTGACAGGGTCGGTTTTTTCAAGGTGTATCAACGCACGAACCAGGAGATCCTGCTGGGAGAGGACGACCTCCACTTGGATTTCCGTGTCTCGGTACGCTACCGACGGGCCTGGCCGGATTCCGATGTAACCGTGTCAACCTATATCCGATTCAACAACCGGTTCGGCAGAATCTATTTCGCATTGATCAAACCCTTCCATTGCATCGTTGTACGGGAAACGATGCGCAAGGCCATCCGCCGTCGACGGGTGTAATGTATGATCATTCATCAATCGAAATCCTTATTTTATAAAGTTTTGTGTGTTTCCCGTCGATAAAAAATTATATAGGTTTTGGCAAGTATTTTATCCAGTAAACGCGGCGGAAAAGTTGAAAATTACCAGCTCCGACATCCGATTCGAGTTTGACCGCCTGTTTCAGCGGGAGGAAACCGTCACCGAAGTGGGCGATGGGGCCGTTTCCAGCCGGAATCGGACGTCTCCGTCCTCCGCCGTGGCCGGCGTGTCCATATCGCAACTTGCCAAAAACCGTTATCTATCCGATCGTTCCTTTTTGCTTTCCGCCCAGCAGGAACTTTCCAGATCAGCGGAACCGGATTCAACCGCAGCCGATACCCATCCGGTCCGTATGATCCAAACGATGGCGCAAACCATTTTGGGTCGCGACGTGCGGGTGACCGAAACCATGGCCAGGAGCCAAACCAATCCCGCCGAAAAGGATGGAAGCCCGTCCCCCGATGTTCCCGCATCCACCGGGCGCGGTCAATTCACCGCGCAGTTCCTGGAAATCCGGAGTCTGGTGGAAAACGAATCGCTGGACCTCCATTCAACAGGCGTCATCCGAACCGGGGATGGGCTTGACATCCAATTCGAATTGCAGCTTCGGATGGACCGGACATTTCGTTCCCAGGAAACGCTCTTGCGGCAAACAACGGCCGGAAGAACCACGGACCCGTTGATCATAACCTTGTCCGGCAGTCCTCCGGAACCGGGGGATCGCTTCTTCCGGTTTGACTTGAACGGGGACGGCGAGTTGGAATCCATCGCCAACCTCGGCCAAGGCAGCGGATTTCTCTCCCTGGACCGGAACGGTGACGGACGCATCAACGATGGCGGTGAACTGTTCGGCCCCCAAAGCGGCGACGGCTTTCTGGAGTTGGCTGCTTTTGATCAGGACGGCAATCGTTGGATCGATGAAAATGATCCGGTCTATGAACAGCTGTCGATCTGGTCGCGGGATGAAAAAGGTCAGGATGTTCTCATGGGATTGAAGGACGCCGGAATCGGGGCCATTCATCTCGAGGCGGTTGCCTCGCCTTTTGTGATGACCGATGATATGAACCGCGTTACCGGGCAATTGCGCCGTACGGGCATTTTGGTAAAGGAGAACGGCGAGGTGCGCCATATATACCAGATGGATCTTGCCCATCAGCCGGAACCGACATCCCCGGGAAATCCGGCCGAATCGCGGGAAGGAAGCACCGGCCTCCAGGCAACGCTTATCCCGAATCCGGGAGCCGTCAAGGGGCTCAAACCGACGCAACCTTTTTTCCTTGGCTTTCCATCCTCAGCCAGCGACGTTGCTGGGAAATCAACAAGAGACGACATGATTGAAACGCTGAAAAAGCGGTTTGAAAAACTGATGGACGACATCAATCAAATGCAGGAAAACACCCGCAAGAAGGTCAAGAATACCGCCGACCAGGCCGCCAAACAATATGCCCGTATCCAGGTGGTTCCCGAATGGAACCGGCCCCCGTCCCATGCCGACCTGAATCACGTTCGAACCAGCCCGGCCGGCGGGTTGCATTTCTCCATATAGCAAGTCCCTTCCATTGCTGTTGCCTGTCCATTCGCCATGGGACCGCTTCGGTATGAATCCCAATAATCGCGGATGCGGAAATGTCGCACTCCCTATCGGTCCCGGTAGCGACCGAAGCGTTGCCACGATGCGGCCGGTAAATAGATGAAATCGACACGTCCTTTGACATCCACCAGCGGCACGGGGCCGAAATCCCGACTGTCTTTGCTTTCCGGACGGTTGTCACCGAGAAGAAAACAGTGACCGTCGGGGATTGCGGTCTTGGGGAAATCGGCAAGTGATTCGGTGGAAAGCCGAATGGCATAGCGGGCGTTTCCGTTGACTTCCTGAATGATTCTGCCGGGAAACAGGTTTCTGATATCCATACCGTCGAATCCTTCTGCCGGCTGAAAGGCCAGCGGGCGATCATTGATCAACAGCCGGTTGTTCTTGATTTCGACCGTATCCCGGGGCAGCGCCACGATGCGTTTGATATAGTTCATATGACGGTGATTGGGGTGAATGAAAACGACGATATCGCCGACTTGCGGAGATTGGTTTTTATACACCGTTTTATTGAGCAGAACGAAGTCACCCGGCAGAATATTGGGTGCCATACTGGCGGAAGGGATTTTATAGGCCTGGACCATTTCCTCCCGGATGGTATGGGCGACATTGGCCGGATAGGAGACGGAAACCAGGATGAAGAGGATGTAAAGATACCAGCGATTATATTCTTTGAGTCGGTAATCACGGCCTTCCCGTTTCGCAAGCCGATAGGCGTCCACCATGGCATAAAGGAATATGGAAAAAAGAAGAAGCATGGAAACGACAACGGCCGTCAGGGTCCACGTGGAGGAGCCGTTTCCGACCGTATCGACGATGATGGGAGCAAAAGCGAAGCTGAGAAAAAACAGAAACATACCCTTTGTCAATTTCCCGCAGTAGATCTGGCCGAGACCGGTTGCGCCCAGGGAAAGCAAAACGGCCAGCAGCGGAAGTCTGGCTTTTTCTGTTGTTTGGGTTGGGGTGTTCATACCGACAGTTCCTTTCAGGGAGTGAGAAGATTCAGGGCCACATAGGAGATTCGGAAAATGCCCGCCGCCGACAGACCGAAAGCCACCAGTATGCGAAGGGCCTTTTCCGGCAGGGAGGGTACGGCAAGGAAACCGGTGAAAATGTTTATGGCGTGTTGAGAATCCGCGTTTTTTATCCGTTTCATGACAAGGGCTGAAAAATTGGTCGGCGCGTTGAAGCGCCTGCGTCCTTTTTTCCAGTTCTCATACCGGTCCTCTTGAGACATGGGTGCCCCCCCCTTGGGTTTCCAATGGTTTCGATTCATGTTTAGAAATAGTGGCTTCGGCATCTTTCTGCAACAGGCGCAGCAGCTTTTTTTTGGTTCTTGCCAGCCTCGATTTGACGGTTCCGACGTTGATCTTTTCAATTTCGGCGATTTCGGCATAGGATAGTTCGTTCAATTCCGCCAAAACAAAAATAACGCGATCCCGGAAATTGAGTTCATACAAGGTGTTTTCCAAGAGACGTCGGGTCTCTTTCCGCATCAGGAGCGTGTCCGGCGTCTCGCGGGCGGGCGTATCCGGCAACGCATCGACCAACACATCCCGCTTGCGCCGGGTTTCGTTGAGGCATTTGTTGCGGGCGATCCGAAAGAGCCAGGTTGAAAACGCGCCTTTTTCCGGACGAAAGGTGTCCAAATGTTTATAGGCGGAAAGAAAGACATCCTGCACCAGATCTTCCATCTGCCGCCTTTCTTTGATCATATTCCCGACCATGATAAATAACCGCCTCTCGTATCTCTTGACCAGAAATTCGAAGGCATTGGTGTCGCCGTCTCGCACGCGGCGGATGATATTCAGCTCCATTGCGTCAGCCATGGCGTCGGATTGAAATTGTCCTCTCCGGTATTGGATTCAATCTTTTCTCAACTGTATTTACAATCAGGAAAAGGAAATGTTCCACTCTTTTTTTTTCAATGTTGAAGTGCGCGATTGTATTATGGTAATCAAAATGCGTTCATGTGGAGCATATGTCCGTGCACGGGTGCCTGCTCGGCATTTTGTCTTGGACGGCACTATTGAGGAGACCAGCTCATGTGGCAACGGTTTTTCAAGCGTTTTAAACGGCGGGAATCGACCGAAAACACCGTTTGGCGCCTCCAGTCCCTTTTTAACAATTTCCGTCGGATCCTCGATCAGAACAATGCCGCGTTGGAACGTATGGCCGTCATGGAAAGAGCCCTGGGCGGCGAATATATTTTCGACCGCAAATTCATCGAGGACGAGGTGCGCAAACTGTCCTCCTGCGTGCATCATGTCGCCTACAATCTTAACGCTCTCACAGGAAACGCCCATGTCGCCCTGTATGATCGCTATCAGGAGATTCGCGGTAAAATGGACCAGATCCTGGCCGGTGATGCGGGGATCGATCCCGTTCCGCCCCTGCTTGCCTTTGCCGATATAGGCTGGGAGCTGGAACCAGTCGTGGGCCTGGAAGCGGTCTGTCTGGCGGAGTCAGGTAGACGTGCAACGACCGCTGTCGCCGACGGGTTCGTCGTGACGACATCCGCCATCAACCTGCTGCTGGGCCATATGGCGCAACCGCATACCGATATCGACCCGGCGGAATGTCGTCAGGCCATCCGGCAGGCGGCCGAGGCACTGGCATCATCGGAAGCAGGCGGTACACTGACTGTGTCGCTGTCGCATATCGGTGAACCGGAAGAGCTTGTCTTGCCGATGCGGGAAGGGGTTGCGGTTCAGGAGGTTTTGCCGACCATCGACATGCTGTTGGCGGATGCGGCTGAAAAACATTCGGTTGTGTTGGTCCAGGAAGGGATCGCAGCAGTGGCGTGGGGTGAAATCAAAACCCGTGGAGGGGACGATGGGCGATCGGATCTGTTGCAGGTGACGGTTTGTACGCCCCATGAACCCGACTCCGGTGATGTCTATCTGCTGCGCAGGGCTTACCCGTTCGTGGTCGTGACATCCCAGGTGGCTGCACGGCCGTTTGATGTTACCCTGCCGGATGGTAAAAAACCGTGCCAGGTCGGCGATGGCGGACTGTTGCGAGGTTCCGCGCTGCTGACTCCGAAAACAGCCCAGACGTTGGCTGAAACGGGACTGGCCATGGAGCGAATCCTTGGAAGCCCATGTGCGTTGCATTGGAGCCAACGGTTGGACGGGGTGTGCCTCGTACGACGGGTGTCTCCATTGAAAGAAATCCGGATCGAGGAACCGGGGCCGGAACTGACACAGGCGCTTCAGCAGGCCGTTGTATTGTGCCGGGGTGGTCAGACCGTTCAATCGGGGGTGGCGGCGGGAAAGGTCATTCACATAACCGATGACATCGCGCCGGAGCAGTTTCCCGCCGGCGCCATTGCCATAGCGCGCAGTGCTTCGCCCAGGTTCGCACCCGTCTTGACGAGGGCCGGCGCCTTCCTGACCGAAATCGGCAATGCCACCGGGCATCTGGCAACCGTTGCCCGGGAATTACGCGTACCCGCTGTCTTCGGGGTTCCGGAATTGCTGCGGCGGGTGGAGACCGACACGGAGATTACGATCGATGCGGCCGAGACCGTTGTTTATTCCGGTACCATCACTTCCTTGCTGCGCTATGGCGCATCGGCCGGGGCCGATTTTTACCCGACGGATCCGGAATACAGAATTCTGAGGCGTCTGCTGCGTTTCATCCTGCCATTGCGCATGGTCGATCCCGAATCATCGGATTTCACCCCGCAGGGCTGCCGCAGTTTCCATGATATCCTGCATTACTGCCACGAGCTGGCCGTCACGGAACTCGCCCATCTGCAGATGCATCGTCCCGGCCTTGGCGGTTACCGAACGCGTTCCCTGAAAACCGGCGTGCCCATGGAAATTCGGGTGTTGGATGTCGGAGACGGTATTGCCGCGGATGCCGGCGAGGTAACCATGGTTGCCGATATCCGTTCCGAACCTTTTTCGGCTTTTCTCGACGGCTTTTGCCGGCCGGAGGCATGGCCCGATTCCACGGGAGGCATGCGGCTGCGGGATATTTTCATGGGGTTGCCGCGCACCCTGGCCGTTCTCAATTCTCATCCCTCCACCCTGGGAGGCAATTTGGCCATCGTCGGGCGGGATTACCTCAACCTCAGTCTGCGGCTCGGCTATCATTTCAGTGTCATCGACACCTATCTCGGCCCTGATCCCCATCGCAGTTATGTCTATTTTCGCTTCGCAGGCGGCCTGGCGGATGCGCATCACAGATACAGACGGGCGTGTCTGATTCGTGACGTATTGGCTGCGCTGGATTTCAATGTGTCGCTGAAAGCCGATCTGGTGGTGGGCAGACTGAAACTGGTGGAACCGGAATTCCTGCGATCGACTCTGGCCGCGTTGGGAGCGCTCACGGCCTTTACAAAGCAACTGGATACGATTCTGCGTACGGATCAGGATCAGGCAAGGTTCTATTCGATATTTGCCGATACTTTCCTGAAACCGGTAGATGTCACGCAGGAAGAGGTGTAGACCATGTTCAACCGTCTGATGGAATTCTGGCGTCGTCGTCGCCGGGAACGTGAACAGCAGGCCCTGGAGGAACTCAAGGCTCGTTACCATGCCTTCCGCGTGTTTCTTGAAAACAACGGCCGTGCCCTGGAACTCATCGGCGCGCTCGACGGGTCGCTGGATGTCGGTGACGACGACGAAATCCGTTCCCTGGTGGAAGAATTGAACTCCGTATGCGCCGAACTGGCGGATGGACTCAACATTGTTTCCGGCGACCGACATTTCGGATTGTATTCGGTTCATGGACGACTTTTCGAAGCCATCGGCCGGTATATCGCCGCAATGGATCAGATGCCGGTGTCGGCGACCGATTGCATTGCCTTGGATGACGTCGACCCGACCTCGCGGCGTCAAGTGGGCAACAAGGCGGCCAACCTGGCCCAATTGAGACGCATGGGCTTACCGGTGCCCAATGGGTTCGTTATAACGACCCAGGCTGCTCGTCGTTTTCTGGATGGGGTACAACTAACGGGTGATATCCGCCGCCTGTTGCGCAGTGTCGCTTCCGGACAGGCGGATCCGGAATCCGCAACGGAACGGATCCGGCAGGGTATTCTGAAGGTCCCTATGCCCGAGGATCTTTGCCGGGCGTTCACCGCGGCCTGGGGGGAACTGAATCCCGATAAACAGCCAACGGCGGTTTCGGTCCGCAGCAGCGGTGTCGCCGAAGACCGGCCGGATCATTCCTTTGCGGGGCAGTTTTTATCGGTTCTCAACGTTCGGGAACCCGACTCCTTGATTAGGGCCTATAAGGAGGTTCTGGCCAGCGCCTTCAGCGCCCGCGCCGTAGCCTACAGATTGAACGCCCGATTACCCCTTGCCGATTTCAATATGGCGGTGCTTTGCCAGTCCATGGTCTCCGCTCGTTGCGCCGGTGTGCTGCTCACCTGTGATCCTTCCTTTCCGGACAACGACCGCATGCTGGTGAGCGCCGTGCCCGGATTGGGAACCATGGCCGTGGACGGCGCCGCACCTGCGGACTTGTATCGTCCTTCCCGCAATCCGGGAACGGATCCTCTGCTGGATGCGCAAGTGGCGGAAAAAACCGTGTGCGAAATCCTCGATCCCAAAGGTGGACTCCGACGCATACCGGTGCCGGAGCTGCAGCGACATCAGCCGTTGCTCTCGGCGGCCGAATTGAATGAACTCGTTGGGATCGGACGGATCGTTGAGAATATGGAAACGTCGCCCCAGGACATTGAATGGGCCATCACGGAGGAAGGTTCCCTCCGGATTCTCCAGGCGCGCCCATTGCGGGTATCGGCGGTCGGGCAACGCAAATCGTCTTCGATCGGCGGTCTCCCACTGGCATCCGGTGCGTGCGCCTCCCCTGGCAAAGCAGTGGGCAGGGTCTGCCTCATTCGCACTGCCGAGGAACTCAAGACCAAAGTGTCGTCCTCCCAGGAAGCCCAGATTCTGCTCTTGCCCCAGGGCATTGTGGCGGCGGCTCAGCATCTTTGCGTTTTTGAAGGCGTTATCGTCGAAGTCGGCAACCCGGCCGACCACTTGTCCTGCATTGCCCGGGAATATCGTATCCCCATGGTGACGGGTGCGCTATCGGCCTCCGGTGCTATAAAAGATGGGCAATGGGTCGTGCTGGATGCGGATCGCGGACAGATCTTTCAGGCGTCGGAGTCCGTGATTGCCGCTGCCGGAAGCGGACGCAGCAAGGAGGTGCCCAAAAAAACGACCTGTTATATCCGGGTCCCTTCGGATTCTCCCCGGGGCAGGCTCCGGGAACTGACGGTGCCATTGAATTTGACCGACGCCTATGGACCGACATTTTCCATGATGGAGTGCCGCTCCGTGCATGATTTGATCCGATTGGCACATGAAATGGCGGTGCTGGCCATGTTCGACGCCGGCGACCAGGTGATGGCCGATGCCGGCACCTTGCTGAGAAAGATCGATATCGGGGTTCCCTTTCATTTTCTGGTGATCGATCTGGGCGGCGCCCTGAACATGGAACGCCAAGGCACCGTCCTCGGCGGGAATGATATCCGCTCCACACCCCTTTCGGCACTTTGCGAAGGGTTGGTCACTCCGGGGCTGAGCTGGCATTCACCGCCGCCGGCCGGGGCCGTTTCCGGTCTGTTTTCGAATACCTTGCTGGATGGAGGCGCCAGCCGACCCGTTGGTTCATTCAACTATGCACTGGCGGCCAGAGATTATCTCAATCTCAATGCGCGTGTGGAATACCATTTCGCCATGCTGGATACCATTTGCGGAAGCAATCCCCAAGCCAACCATATCCGCTTTCGTTTCAAAGGGGGGGGGACTGGCAGTGAACGCGGTGGACGCAGGGCACTCTTCATCCGTGAAGTGATGGAGGCAAAAGGATTTTTCACCACGGTTGTCGGGGATCTGGTGACGGCGTCCCTGGTGGGCGCACCGAAGGACTTGATCCGTGAGCAACTGGCGATGCTCGGAAGGCTTTTGGGATTCAGCCGGCTTTTGGATGCGGTGATGGACGATGATGAAACCCCCCACCGACTGGCGCGTGCTTTTCTGGAAGGCCGGTATCAGGATCGTTCGGCGGTCGATTCCACAGATGCTTCCGATCGTCCTGTTTGAAAGGGATATGATTCGAGCAGGTGTTCAGGCGTAATGGAAACGAATGCGGGGCAGCTCCAGCGCGGTGAGTACGTTGCCATGGACCGCCCCGGTATCGATACCGATTCTGTCGGGCATGACCAAGGGCGTCAGAAGCGCGGTGTGTCCGAATACCATCACATGATTGGCGGATGGTGTTTTCTTCTGGATCAGTCTGCGGCTTGCCAGGAGCTGATCGATCCAGCGAGGATCGCCGTCATCCAACTCGGTATCGGCGTGCACGAACAGATAGGGGTCGGAGTGGTAAGAAAGCGCAAGGGATCGAAGGAAATCCAAGTGGGTCTTGGGCAGAAAGGACAAGTCCAGGAGACTGCGGACGGGAGCTTTTCCATAGCTGTTCAATGTGGCTTCCACTCCCATGGAGCGCAGCAGGTGCAGCATGCCCACGTCCCCGCTGTCGGCATAGTTGAGCAGCAGATGTTCATGATTTCCCATGAGAAATACGGTCCGGGCGCATTGCGATCGAAGGTTCAGAAGGTAGTCGATCACTTCGCGGGATTGGGGTCCCCGGTTGATGTAGTCCCCCAGAAACACCAACGTATCACGCTGCCTGTCAAAAGGCAGATTTTCAATTAATTCCATAAGGTTGTTGAAACAGCCGTGAATATCGCCGATGGCGAAAAGCTTGTGACCCATGCATGGCTCCCAGCCGGGGGATTATTTTGACAAGAAAGTGTTGTATGCGGAGGCAGTATGCGGATAAGATAGTATGAAGTCAAGTATGAAAAGGCATATCGTCCTGTCTGATTCGACGTGAGTCGATCATGTCCTGTGGGGAAACCATCCCCACAGGAACGTCATGGGAAAAGGAGAAGCGAATGGCCATTATCACGATTTCAAGAGGTTCCTTCAGCCAAGGCAAGGAAGTGGCGGAACTGTTATCCGAAAAATTGGGTCTTCAATGCATTGGTCGGGAAATGTTGCTGGAAGCGTCTCGGGAATTCAATATACCGGAGATTCGTATGGAGCGGGCGATTCATGACGCGCCTTCTGTTCTGGACCGTTTTACGTATGGCAGGGAACGGTATATCGCTTATTTTGAGGCTGCGTTCCTGAAATACCTCCGGCGGGACAACGTGGTGTATCATGGACTGGCGGGGCATTTCTTTCTGAAGGGGGTCAGCCATGCCTTGAAAGTTCGAATCATCGCGGATCTGGATGACCGGGTCAGAATGGAAATGGAGCGTGAGAAAATAACAGCCGAAGCCGCCCTCAAATTGGTGAAGAAGGATGACCTGGAAAGGCAGAAGTGGAGTCGAACCCTCTATGGGATTGATACCTGGGATTCGAGTTTGTATGACCTGGTGATCCACATCCGGAAGATCAAGGTCGCGGATGCGGCCGAGATCATCTGCCATACCGCCGGTCTGGACCTGTTCAAGACCACCTATGAGTCCCAGAAGGCGCTGGAAAGCCTGGCCATGGCGGCCGAGGTAAAGGCGGCGCTCATTGATTTGAAACCCGATATCCGGGTCACCGCCGCAAACGGCACCGTGCGCATTGAGACCAAGAGCTCCGAAAACACGGAGGTCTTTGCGGAAATGGAGGAAATCGCCCGCAGAGTCCCAGGGGTTGAAAGAGTTGATATTCAATTCGTTCGATTGGTGAACTGGACCGATTGACCCGCAGGCTTGCTGGATGGTATGAATGGCGACCCACCGGCGTCAGTCGTTGGGTTGTGGTTACAGCAGCACCAGATTCGGTAGGGAATCGACTTCTTCCACCGTAATAATCGTCATATCGCCTTTCAGATCCGGATCCAGGTTTTCGATATCCACCTCATTTCCTTTGGGCAGAATGACGGTGCGAATTCCGGCGCGCTGGGCTGCGAGCAGTTTCTCCCGGATACCGCTGACCGCCAGAATCCGGCCACTGAGGGTCACCTCGCCGGTCAGGGCCACGTCTCGACGGGCCGGCTTTTGGGCGATCAGGGAAATCAGTGCCGTTACGATCGTTACACCCGCGGAGGGGCCGTCCTTCGACACCGCGCCTGCGGGGATGTGGATATGAATGTCGCTATTTTCAAAGAAATCGGAATTGACTCCAAGTTTTGGGGCATTGCTCCGAATATAGCTCAAAGCGGTCTGAGCGGATTCCCGTAGAACATCCCCCAAGGACCCGGTGAGGATCAATTGCTTGCTGCCCCGCATGCAGGCCGCTTCAACAAAAATGATTTCCCCTCCAAATTCCGTCCAGACCAGTCCGGTGGCGACTCCCACCCGGTGCCCGGTTGCGGCGTGTTGATGAGTGAATTTGGGAGGCCCCAGGAGACGCTCCGTCAGGGGAGCATCCACCTTCAGGGGCTTCGTGGCGGATGTTCCGTCCTGGTTTTGCAGGCAGAGACGGGCGAGTTTTCTGCAGACCGTCGCGATTTCCCGTTCCAGATTTCTCAGTCCGGCCTCCAGGGTATAGTTGCGAATAATCTGCAGGATCGTTTCCGGCGTGAAGGTTACGTTCCGGGACAGCAGCGCATGTTCCCGCACCTGGCGCGGGATGAGATACTGACCGGCGATCTCTTGTTTTTCCTTTTCCGTATACCCGGAAAAAGTGATGTTTTCCATTCGATCCAATAGCGGACCGGGCAGTTTTTCCACCACATTGGCGGTGGCGATGAACATGACCCCGGACAGATCAAATGGAAGATCCACATAATGATCGGTGAAGCGGTTGTTCTGCTCCGGATCCAGGATTTCCAGCAGTACCGACGCCGGATCGCCGCGAAAATCCTGGCCGATTTTATCGATCTCATCCAGCATGAAAACCGGATTTTTTACTCCCAGGCGTTTGATCTCGTTGATCAATCTGCCCGGCATGGCTCCCACATAGGTTCTGCGGTGCCCGTGCAATTCGGCTTCATCCCGGAGACCGGCCAGCGAGATGCGCACGAATTTTCGTTGCAGAGCCTCGGCGATGGCACGTCCCAGGGATGTTTTACCGGTTCCCGGCGGGCCGGAAAATAACAGAATGGGGCTGCGGGTCAGTCGCAAATGCTTTTTGCGGTTTTGAAGCTGACGGACCGTTGCGCGCAGTTCATTCAGGTCGACGGGTTTGGCCAGATAATTGGTCGCCCCTTTCCGGAGCGCATCCACCGCGCTGTCGACCGTCGCGTAGCCCGTGATCATGATGAATTCTGTATGCGGCGCGGTTTTACGGGCGGCCTCCAGTAGTTGGATGCCATCCATTTTTTCCATTTTGAGATCCGTGAGTACCAGCTCGAATTCCTGTTCCTCCATCCGTTTCAGTGCTTCCAGACCGTTGGAGGCGGTGGACACCAGATACCCCTCTTTCTGCAGAACATGCTCTAGATTCGCGCGTGCAATGGGTTCGTCATCAACCACCAGGATGCGAAAATTCTGAAGCGAGGACAGCGCCCGTACCGCCAGGAAATCCAGGATTCTTTCTTTCACGTGCCGGAGACCATAATGTTGTTTCTCCAGAATGGTCTCCGCCCGTTTGATGTCCAGGTTGTCTTCGGTGAAATGGTTCCAGGGGAGCGCCAGAACGTATTCGACATAATCCATTCCGATGCCGTATTCCGGACTGGCACTGTCCATGTTTTCCAGGCGCCCCAGTTGCGTCTCCACAATTGCGGATACCGCTTCCGGCAGTTCGTTTTTTTTGGCCAGAGCGCGCAGTTTCAGCAGATCCTGCTCACCCTGGGAAGATTTGTCTTCGGGTTTCACGGGTTTCTTGAAAAGGGACATTCGTACGATCCTTCCCGGTTGTTACAAATCGCAACAGGTTTCGGAATTTGTTACAATAGACACGATATTCATTAAAATTAGTCAGATAACAGAATCATAAAACGCATCATATTGCAATATGCAATAGCGGATCACCGCCGTGAATTTCGTAACGTGCGTAGATGCTTGAATTTGCAGGGCAGGGAAGGGCGACCGGAATTGGCATGATAGTTGAAATGATACTAAAGCAACGGTCCGGAAAACGGAACGGGAAACCAGCAAAGGAGGGGATCGCATCATGGAAGTGGACGGCTTTGCAGGAGAATCGAAAAAGGAAGGCCGTGGGAGGCGCAAAATTCTCGTTTTGGATGACAAGGGAATCTTTCCGGAGGATTTTGTAGAATATGCGGTCCATCTGGCCGCACGTCTCAACCATGATTTGTTGGTGTTGAGCGCCGATACGGCTTGGGAGGGAGAACGATTCAGAAAACGGGTCGGCGAGGCGGCCAGAAACTTTAAATCCAAAGCCGACTCCCAGGGGATCGGCTGCGAATCGATCATTAAAAAAGGTGATCTTGGATTGGTCATTGAAGAAATCAAGGTAAAGGAGAAGCGGATCGGGTTTGTGCTGGCGGACGCGGATATGGACCGCAAGAAAATCGCCGAATGCATTCCCCTTCCGATTTTCAGCATTTTATCCAAAAATAATCGTAATGGAGGTAAGATCATGGCAAACAGAGCAACCAACCGAAAGAAACAACTGGCGATCAAGACCGCGGGGCTCGGCGTATTTTCCGCGATCCTCTATGCCGCGGTATTCACAAACGCGGATGTGGTCATGAAATACTTCACCCGGGGTGGTTGGTATGCGGCCTTACCCGTGGCGACGGTATTTGTTTTTTCCTTTGTTCACGGAGCCTTCGCGAGCAACTTGTGGTCACTCATGGGCATCGAAGCCGTGCAGAAGGATACGCTTCGGGAAGTGGAGCGAAAAGCGGTCCAGAAGAAACAGAAGGTGGCCAAGAAACCCCGTGTCTATGCGTATGTCAACCCGTTTCATCGGTTGTAGGCGTGTGGACGGCGGTGGGCGTATCGTGAAACAATTGAGAAGAAGATAAAGGAGAAAAATCCGATGCATGACGTTGCTCAACAAACCATACAATTTATTGATTTGAATTCCCTTTCCGTGTTCTTTCTGTTTCTGGTGGGATTTATCGGGGGGCTTGTCAGCGGGTTTATCGGCTCCGGCGGCGCCTTTGTGTTGACGCCGGGCATGATGAGCCTGGGGGTGCCTGGAACGGTTGCCGTTGCGAGCAATATGTGTCATAAGTTCCCCAAGGCGTTGGTGGGGGCTTACAAACGATTCAAATACGGTCAGGTGGATATCAAGCTGGGACTGGTAATGGCCGCCTCCGCAGGAGTCGGCGTACAGCTGGGGATCAAAATTCAACAGTGGATTCTTGCCGCATACGGCCAGGCGGGCTCCAACCTGTACGTGAGCGTTTCGTTCGTATTCATCCTGGTGACCGTGGGCGGTTATGTGTTTCGGGAT
Organism: Desulfobacterales bacterium; assembly: GCA_041740615.1. Classification (GTDB taxonomy): domain Bacteria; phylum Desulfobacterota; class Desulfobacteria; order Desulfobacterales; family SURF-7; genus DYJD01. The sequence goes on along the minus strand of JBGSLR010000096.1, from coordinate 98,581 downwards.
GCAATGGGTTCTTTGCGCTCCGGGGCCGTGGAGAAGATTTCGGCCCTGGCTAGAAAACTGCAGTCCATCAATCTGCCGCCGATGATTTATTTCAAGACCGCCAATGTGAGAATCTCCCTTTGGTTCACGATTCCGGTTGGCTTCGCCACCGGGATGCTGGCCGCCACGATAGCCGTGGGCGGCTTTGTCGGCGTGCCCGGCATGATTTACGTCATGGGCACTTCCAGTTTGATTGCCTCCGCAACCGAGCTGGTCATCGCCTTTGTCATGGGATTCGGCGGGACGATTAACTGGGCCATCCACGGTATGGTGGATATCCGGCTGACCCTGATTATCCTGGGCGGATCTCTGCTCGGCGTTCAACTGGGAGCCATTGGAACAACCTATGTCAAGGACTACATGATCAAGATCGTCATGGCCACCATCATGTTGATCGTAGCGGTCAGTCGGGGATTGGCCATACCGGAATATCTCCGGCAACTGAACCTGATGAACATCAGCCCCGATGTGACGGCTGTTCTGGACAAGATCAGTTTCGTGTTCATGTGTATGGCCCTCAGCATCGGTGCCATCATCATTCTTGGCAGCATGTGGAAAGGCCGTCGAATGGCCGCAGCACCCGCAAATGATGAACAATTGTATGCAGAGACTTAGTCGTTTCCTGGTTGCACTGAGCGGTTCGGCCGCTGGCTACAACGCCTTGGCCGAATCGATCCGTCTGGCTCAATGGAGCAAAGGAGGGGTTACGGCAATCACCGTGACCCCTTCGTATCAGGGCGATCTGAGTCTTTTGGGCGTGAAGGATATCAAAAGCCTCCTGACCGGCCTTTCCGGAGAGATCCTCGGACGAGCGTTTGAAACCGCGGAAAAACTTGGCATGCGCATTGGCGTCCGGTGCGAAATGGGCGAGCCGGCGGAGGAGATCGCCGAGTATGCCGCTGCCGGTCAATTCGATGCAGTGGTGCTGGCTGCGAGTCGCAGGCCGGCCTTGTCAAGGTTTCTGCGGGGAAATCCACGCTTCGAAATCATCCGCATGTTGGATACCGTGGAGGTGTTGATCATCCCCGAAGAAACCTCCATTGCCTGGGGGAAAATCCTTCTGGTGGTCGACGAGTCAGAAGTGGATGCGGGCGTTCTGGCCCGTGCGACTGCGCTTGCCCGGGGCTACGATGGCGCATTGAACGTCCAAAGGCTCGCTCGTAGATCCTTCCGGAAGCGAGTGGACAAACGGCCTTCGGAAGCGGATGGACGGGAAATCGCTATCGGGAGCGAAACCGAAATTCTTCGGCGTGTGCAGCAGGAGGATATCGACATGGTCATCCTCCATCGCAACCTTGGCGTCGGTCGGGGGCTGTTCCGGTCCGGCCTGGTGGACAATATCATCGATCAGGATCGAGCGGTATTGATTCTCAAAGGGACTTACGGGGTCGTGGAGGCGACCGAAACAAACCGAATCTTCATGCCATCGGTGGCCGTAACCGGGCGCGATTCCAAAAACCGATCCTCATAGTTTATATCGCTTCAACTTGCGCCACAGGGAAACCCGGTCGATACCGAGAATTTCGGCGGCTTTGGTTTTATTGTCGTTTGCCTGATGGAGAACCCACTCGATATATTCCTTCTCATTTTCTTCCAATGTCAGAATTTCTTGGGAACGGCGTTTTACCCGGTTTGCAAATTCCTGCAGGTCGATGGGCAGATGTCGGACCTCTATCGCAGAACCGTTTGCGAGGGTGACCGCGCGTTCCATGATATTCTCAAGCTCCCGGACATTGCCCGGGAATTCATAGGAAAGCAAGATGTCCAACACCGGTTCCGAAATCGATTCCAGGCGTTTCCCCTGGGCATCGGAAATTTTTTTCAGAAAATGCAGGCTCAATATCAGGACATCATCCCGGCGATCCGCCAGGCGCGGAACCATCAGGGTGATGACATTGAGGCGGTAGTACAGATCTTGTCTGAAATTCCCGTTTTCCACTTCTTCCTTGAGATCCTTGTTGGTGGCCGCCAGAACCCTGATATCAACGGGTATTTCCTGCGTGCCGCCGATGCGCAGCAGGGTCCTTTCCTGAAGGACACGCAACAGCTTCACCTGCATGGCCAGGGGCATGTCGCCGATCTCATCCAGAAGAATCGTCCCACCCTGAACGGATTCCAGTAGTCCTTTCTTGATTCCGCGGGCGCCGGTGAAGGCTTCCCGCTCATGCCCGAACAACTCGTGGGCCAACAGTTCTTCATTGAAGGCGCCGCAGTTGATGGCCAGAAACCGCCCGGCCGCCCGGGGACTCAGATTGTGAATGGTTCTGGCGACGAGTTCCTTGCCCGTGCCTGTTTCGCCCAGGATCAATATGTTGCAGTCCGAGGGTGCCACCTGGGTGATGACGCTTTTCATGGTCTGCATCGCGGGGCTGTTGCCGATCAACAGGTGGGTGTCGACTTTCCCGGCATCTGCCTGACGCCGCAGGTCGGCCACTTCCCGGCGTAGGGCTTTCTTTTCGATGGCCTGCCGAACCAGAAACCGAACTTCCTCGATTTGATATGGTTTTGAAATGTAATAATACGCTCCTTTGCGCATGGCTTCCACCGCGGTTGCGACCGTCGCGTAACCGGTGATGACGATCACTTCCGTGTCTACATATAGCTCCTTGGCGCGCTGCAGCACTTCCATGCCGTCCACCGGCCGCATGCGCAGATCGGTCAGCACCAGATCGAATTCCTGTTTTTCCAGTTCTCGAATGGCCTCCCGCCCGTTCTCAACCGCTACGATGGTGTTTCCTTCCTTGCGCAGCACGTGCTCCAGGTTTTCGCGGGCGATCCGTTCGTCTTCGGCGATCAATATCAAGGCCATGCGAGGTCAGTCTCCCTTAAGATTTGGTTTCAATGGGCAGGCGGATCGTAAAACGGACCCCTTCCCCTTCCTTGCTTTCAGCGGTAATCGATCCGAAATGTTTTTGGATGATGCCGTAAACGATGGAAAGTCCAAGCCCGGTGCCGGCTCCGACTTCCTTGGTCGTATAGAAAGGATCGAAAATATGAGGGAGTTCGGTTTCCGAGATTCCTTTCCCCGTATCCTCCACGGTGATGATCGCTTCGTTCTTCTCGGTGGACGGCTGGGCGATGATCCGGATTTCACCGAGTGCATCCCGCATGGCGTGAACGGCATTCTCGATCAGATTGAGAAAAACCTGCTGCATCCGCTGTGAGTCCATATTCAGTATTAGATCCGGTGGGATTTTACGGACAATCTGGATTCCCGGAGGGATCTGGCTCGATATGAGTTTGACAGAACGCTCCACCACCTGGGAAAGGAGAATCGGCGCCAGGCCGAATTCTCTTTCCCGTGAAAATTCCAGCAGGCCTTTGACGATGTCCTTGGCCCGGCGGACTTCCTGCTCGATATTGCCGAGCATTTTCATCGCAAACTGTTGGTCGGATTGGGACGACTCCTTCAGAAGCGGGCCCAGTTCTTCCATCATAATCTGACAGGAAGTGGAAATGTTGTTCAATGGGTTGTTCAGCTGATGGGCAATTCCGGATGTCAGTGTTCCCAGGGATGACAGCTTTTTCGCCTGCACCAGCTGATCCTGGCGTTTTTCCAACTCCGACACCATCCGATTGAAGGCCTGCACCACCCGTTGGGTTTCGTCGCGGTTGTCCGTTACGGGGATCGGCGTGAAATCTCCCTGGGCGATTCGCAGGGTTGTTTTTTCGATGATCCGCAGGGGTCTGAGGATCTTGAACGGGACCATGGCGATGAGGAAGGCGTTCACGGCGATGAATATCCCCAGGGCGCAAAGCAGTTGGGTCTTGAGGCTTTTTATGATGCTCAGGATTTTGTGTCTTTCGAAGGAAACGAGTTCATCCGAAAGCGCGAGCAGGTTTTTGCCCTGCTCACGCAATTCTTCCTCGACCTTGGCGGAATCGAATTGTTTGCCACCGGCAGTCTGGTTTGAAATCATTTCCATGAGGCGTCCGTATTCAAGTAGGTTTTTACCGATAAGATCCAGCAGCGGTTTTACTTTAAAATCCTTTACGTCCGGATAAATTCTGTCTAGAATATGGCCACTCATCTGGATATATTTGTGGTTTTCTTTCAGATCCTCCAGTGAGCCGTACAGAAGGTAATTTTTCTCATAGCGCCGTATTTCCAGAATCATGTTGCTCAAGTCATCAGCGATGACTACAAAATGCTGTTTGCTTTCGATTCGAAGGAGGGAATTAAAGGAAATGATCGCGATGGTCAGCATCACAAAGGAGAGCAGTATTAATCCCAGGATGACTTTTTGCCGAATATTCAAGGGGAAAGTGACTATCCATCTCATGATGAGCTCCTTACGTGATCGATCGGTTCACTGGTGGTCGCCGTTCGCAACATAGCCTTTTTATTACAACAATATCAAGCCGAATTTCGTTTTTTTCATATGCTTTCGGGTAAGTATTTGCCGGTTTTCCACTGAATAGGCATTGATCTTGCTTCAATCTTCATGCGGTTTATCCCGCCAAGGCCGACAAACGGCGACCGGCGGATGGGATTATGGCCGCTGTTATATGGAAATATGATATGGTTCTTGTAAAAAGACCGTATCATTTGAAACCAAAGGAGTTCTCCCATGCAGTCCCTTCGAGGAAGGATCATTCTGCTGTTTGCCGTGTGTCTGATTTTCGGCGGCGTTTTGACGATTTTGGATTATGCCAACATGTATTCCCTCAAGCACAAAATGGTCATGATGGAAAATTTCGACACCCTGCTCAACGACATCTTGGAGCTTCGGCGGTTCGAAAAAAATTTCACCTACTACGGCGATACCGCCAGTATCGAAAACTGGGACGCGTATCTGACCAGAATCGAGGGAAGCTTCCATCAGCTCGATGTGGACATTACCCAAGTCGCGGGAGGAAGAAAATTTGATGAATTCAAGAATGTCCTGCAGAGCTATAAAGCGATCATGAAAAGCGATATGGCTTCGGTTTCGGAAGGCCGGCGATCGGTTCGCGTTCAGGAAATCAGGGATCGGGGTAAGAATCTGGTGGAATTCGCCCAGAACCTGATCCGGATAAAACGAAACCATATCGATAAATCCTTGACCCATATGCTGGTGCTGCCGGTCGCTTATTTCATCATCTTTGTGGTCCTCACCATCATTGTGTTCCAATTGGTCAATTCCAGCATCCTGAAACCGCTTTCCCTGATCCGACGCGCCTTGAAACATGTCGCTTCCCAATCGCTGAAACCCATTGACTATCAATCGAAGCAGATCAATGAGATCACCCGTCTCATCGATGCCTTCAATAAAATGGCCGTTGAACTGGAAACCCGTCAGGAGCAACTCTTGCAGTCCCGTAAACTGGCTTCCATCGGTACCTTCACCTCGGGTATCGCTCATGAACTGAACAACCCCCTCAACAATATCTCCCTGACGGCGGAAACACTGCTGATGACCATTGATGGCATCGATGCAGCCGAAAGGCAGACCCTGCTGGAAGACATCGTCAGCCAGGCCGACCGCGCCAGCCGGGTGGTCAAGAATCTGCTTGAATTCTCACGGTCCGAAAAACCGACCATGGTCGGACTGGACGTTCGCAATGTCATGAATCGGACCCTGCAGCTGCTGAAAAACCAGTTGATGATCAAAGGGATCCATTTGACGAAACACATGGCGGAAGATCTGCCGTTGGTGAGGGGCAAACAGCAGCAGCTGGAAAACGCCTTCGTCAACGTCATCCTGAACGCCATCCAGGCCATGCCCAACGGCGGCACAATCGATATCGGCGCGTCGCCGGGAATCGATGACTTTGTTCGGATCGACATTTCCGATACCGGCATCGGAATTCCTCCTGGGGCCATGGAGCATATTTTCGATCCTTTTTATACGACCAAAGAGGTCGGGAAGGGGACCGGACTAGGCCTTTCACTTGTGTACGGAATCGTCCACGCCCATGGCGGATCCATCGAGGTCGACAGCCGGGTCAATCAAGGCACTACCTTTTCCATCTTACTGCCCATCGATAAAACACAAGGAGTAGAACCATGACATGTCGCTTCCGGGCTGCCGTTGTGGATGACGAATCCATTGTCTGCGACCGCTTGAAACCGGTTCTGGAAAAAGAAGGTTTCACAACCGAAACCTTTCTCGCCGGTGCTCCTTTCCTGAAACGAATGGCCGAGGCACCCTTTCAGCTCCTTTTTCTGGATCTGAAGCTGCCGGACGTCCACGGAATGGAAATTCTGTCCGCTTTGACGGAACGCTATGACGGCGTGGAAATCATCGTCATCACCGGCCATGGTTCTATCGATTCAGCTGTCGAAGCCATGAAAAAGGCGGCTTTCCATTATGTCACCAAGCCCTTCAAACTGAGCGAAATCGTGCTGCTGGCCAGGGGCGCCCGGGAAAAATGTCAACTGCGTGAAGAAAACCGGCGTCTGCAGGCGGCTCTGACCCGCAAGGAAGCCGCCCCCGAACACATTATCGGCATCAGTGCTGTCATGCAGGAAGTGTTCACCATGGTGAAAAAGGTGGCCGCCGTGGACTGCAACGTATTGCTTCAGGGAGACAGCGGCACCGGGAAGGAACTCGCGGCCCGCTCCATTCACGCCAACAGTCCACGGCGCAGAAAACCATTTGTTTCCTTCAACTGCGCGGCGTTCAACGAGGAACTCATCTGCAGTGAACTCTTCGGACATGAAAAAGGCGCGTTTACCGGGGCCACACATACCAAAATCGGACTGCTGGATTCAGCCGCCGGTGGAACGGTCTTCCTGGATGAAATCGGTGAAATGCCCCTTTCCATGCAGGTGAAACTGCTGCGCGCCATCCAGGAGAAGGCCATTCTGCGGGTCGGTGGAACAAAACCCATCGAAGTGGATATCCGCATCATCGCCGCCAGCAACAAGGATCTGAAAAAAGCCAGCCAGGAAGGTGACTTTCGCGAGGACCTCTTCTATCGGTTGAATGTGGTCACGATCTACCTGCCCCGGCTGACCGAACGCAAGGAGGATATCCCGCTGTTTGTTTCCGCCTTTATTCGCAAATATAACGGGTATTTCGGAAAGGTTGTGGAACAGATATCCTCCCAGGCCATGGATATTCTGATGGGGTATCATTTCCCGGGCAATGTCCGCGAACTGGAAAATATCGTCCAGCGGGCCGTGGCGCTGACCAACGGCAAAAGCATCCAGGTAAAGGACCTGCCCCCGGATCTCCAGCAGCTCGAATTCAATCTGATCGAGGGTGAAGGGCTGCTCAGTATGGAGGAAATTGAAAAACAGCACATTCAGAAAGTATTGGGAAAAACCCGCGACAACAAAATACTGGCCGCTAAAATCCTCAATCTCCCCCGGACGACACTCTGGCGGAAAATGAAAAAGTACGGTTTGCTACCCCGGTAGACCGGGCGTTTCAAACTGAAACACCCTCCGAACGTGGTTTTTCTTCCAACCCCTTGTGATTCCGAGGTCTCCTCCCCGTATTTACCCATCTGTTTCATTTTGAAAAGTTTCCTTCCGGATTGTATCAGAAAGAATGTAACACATTGAAAAACAACAAATAAAATATTGGCACGGTTGCTGCTATGAGGGGAGGAGGAGGGAGAGATCATGGAAAAAATTTTAGCCGGTATGACCCTGGAATCGTCCAGTCTTTGGGCCGGAATTCACGCCTTGAATCTGGCCAAGCGGATCAATGCCCATGTCTCTTTCCTGCTGGTCACCGCCCAGGAACAGATCGATCCCGCAGAAAAAGACCAAGAGTCCGGTGATGAGACAGTGAGCGGAATCGAAGCCCTGATCGACGAGGGGCGCGCGGAAGGGGTCGTCGTCAATTACTATCGGGCTTGCGGTGATTTTGCCGGTGAGCTCATTCATTTTGTCCGGCAAAACAAAATCACCCTGCTGGTGATCGCTTCACCCGGTGAAACCGACATTCATGGGGTCGCTTTCAAGGACTTTCTCGAAAAGCTCCACCACCGACTGAATTGCCGGATGGAAGTCGTTCAGATGAAACCGATACGTTAATCTTTCGATATAAGGAGATGGTTATGTGGCATATGTATTTACCGATTGCAGGAAACAGCGTCAATGTATTGGTGATTCTGGGACTGGGCGGGCTCGTCGGCTTGTTGTCCGGCATTTTCGGAGTCGGCGGAGGGTTCCTCATGACGCCGCTTTTGATCATGTTCGGCATTCCCCCTACCGTGGCCGCGGCTTCGGATTCCAACCAAATCGTCGGGGCCTCGACATCGGGGACCTTCGCCCATTATCGCCTGGGAAATGTGGATTTCAAAATGGGCGTCATCCTGCTGGTGGGCGGGGTCATCGGCGGAACCGCAGGCGTCCAGGTCATCAAGGTGTTGCGCCATCTGGGGAATGCCGATTTTCTGATCAATATCACCTATGTCTTGATGCTGGGGTTCGTCGGGGCTTTCATGTTCGTGGAAAGCCTGCAGAGTCTCCGGAAAAAACCCATCGACCTGACGGAAAAAGCGCCGTCCCCGAAACGGGAGTCCGGTTACAGCCGATGGCTCCGAAAGCTCCCCGGCCAAACCCACTTCGAGAAGTCCGGGGTCGAGATGTCCTTTCTCATGCCGCTGGTTCTGGGCTCTCTGGTAGGAGTCCTGGCCGCCATCATGGGGGTCGGAGGCGGATTCATCATGGTGCCGGTCATGGTATACATGTTGCGCATGCCCATGCATGTCGTCGTGGGAACCAGCCTGTTCCAGATTCTGTTCACCTGCATTAATGTAACCGTCATGCAGTCCTACAGCAATCACACCGTCGATTTTGTGCTGGCCTTGCTTCTTCTGCTGGGATCTACCATCGGTGCTCAAGTGGGTGCCAAAATCAGCCGAAACCTGAAAGCCGAACAACTCAAGATCATCCTGGCGTCCATCGTGCTGATGGTCATGTTCAAAATGCTCTTCGGCCTGCTGCTTGAACCCAGTGTTTTATTGGCCTATATGGGAGGACATTAATCGATGAATATCAGAGGTCAACTATTTCGTTTCGGTATTGTCGCCATCCTTATCTTACTCCTGCAGCATACGGTCGGAGCGGAAACCCAGCTTTCCGTCCATGTCAATCCATCCCGGATTGCCATGGGAACGACTTATAACGGATGTGAGGTATTCGTTAGCGGACTCCTTCCCAAAGACGCCGAAATTCTGATCCGGGTTCGGGGCAAGCAGGGGGAAGCGCATTTCAAGAAAAAAGGCAAGGCCCTGGGACTCTTGTGGATGAACATGGGGACGGTGGAGATGGATCACGTGCCGGTCATGATGCTGCTGGCGCCGTCGGATGAACTGGCGCGGATGATGGAGAAGCAAGGGGATTCCTGGCGCAGTCTGGGGCTCGGATTCGATGCGCTGAAACAGGAAATCGCCATCGCACCGGACAGCGAAGACAAAGACATGATCATCGGAGAACTACTGAAACTCAAACAGCGGGAAGGGTTGTACGATATCCAGAAAAGCGCCATCCGGTATGAAGAACAGGGAGTCGATAAGGCCTTCCATGCCGTGATCCATTTTCCGTCGGCCTTGACGCCGGCTGCCTACTCGCTGGAGACCTTCGCCATCCGGGACGGCAACGTGATTGCCAGGGACAGTCGCACCATCGAGGCCAAAATGGTGGGCTGGCCGGCCTTTTTAGCCGGCCTCGCGTTCCAGCACGGATTGTTGTACGGCATTCTGGCGGTTTTGGTGGCGCTGGCCGCCGGTCTTTTTATCGGCTACATTTTCAGAGGCGATTCCGGCGGCCATTAGGGAAAAATGGTACGCCCAAAAGGGATACCCACATGATACGCCAAGTCAGACAGGCACTACGGAGATGGCGTCCCCTCAATTCTCCGGCGCCGTTGACCGTTCTGTTCGCCCGTTTCCAGAATATCCTGAAATTGAACAACCAGATTCTGGAGATGATGGCGGATATGAATGACAAGTCCGGCGGTGATTATGTATTCGACCGGCAGTATATCCGGAGCGCCTGTGGGGATATGACGGATCTCGTTCATACCCTCATCGACAATTTTAATATACTGGTTCAGGGGAGATATCGGGAGCTGCATGAACCCTTCCATCGCATTTCACGTGAAATCGATGGGGAACTGGAAGGTCGGCGTCATGTACCCGACATGCCCTTTGTCATGCGATACAAGGATATTACCGTCGCCTCCGCAGAGGTGGTCGGCGGCAAGAGCGCCAACCTGGCCGAGTTGAAAAACAAACTGGCCATGCCGGTGCCCGAAGGATTTGCCATCACCTTGGCGGCTTTCCAGCACTTGTTGGATGAGAACCACCTGTCGGTAAAAATTGCGGAACTCCTTTCCGGATGGAATGGAGGAGAGACCACTGCCATGGAGACATCTCAGCGAATCCGGGAACTGATTCTATCGGCGCCCGTTCCCCTTGATATGCAGCAAGCGATTCGCAAAGCCCTGTCCGTCGTTATGAAAAATACGGGAAACACGCGCATGGGCTGGGCCGTCCGCAGCAGCGCGCTGGGGGAAGACAGTGAACACAGCTTCGCCGGACAGTTCAAGACATTGCTCAACATCTCAACGGATGGAGTCCTGGAAGCCTATGGGCAGATCCTGGCGTCGACCTATTCGGTTCCGGCCATGATCTACCGCCGTGAAAAAGGGATCAAGGACAACGAAGTGGCCATGGCGGTGTCCTGTCAGCAAACGATTCCGGCTCTCAAGAGCGGGGTCCTGTTCACCCTCGATCCCCTCGCTCCGGAAACGGAACAAATGACCCTTTCCGCCGCGTGGGGACTGGGCGCGCCTTTGGTGGACGGAAAAATGCAGGCCGATCAGTATCGGATCATGCGTCGATATCCCCATCAGATCATGCAAATGGAAGTGGTCCGCAAACCCGAACGGTGGGCGCCCCTGGACGGAGGCGGATGCGCGTTTGAAGCCGTCCCCCCGGACCGGCAGGACCGCCCCTGTCTGCAAGAGGACGAAGTCCTCCAAATCGCTCAGATGGGCATGAAGATCGAAAAATATTTCCGTAAACCACAGGAAGTGGAATGGAGCGTGGATCCGGACGGCAACATCTATATTCTGCAGGCGCGCCCCTTGAATATCCGTGCGCGGATCAGCCAGATGGTCTGTGATATCTCCGATGTGATTCAGGATCACCCGGTGATTTTTGCCCACAAAGGTGTCATCGCCCAGAACGGCATTGCCGGCGGAACCACCTTTGTGGTGCGTAATGAAGATGACCTAGCCCGTTTCCCGGCCGGCGCCATTCTGGTGGCCAAACAGTCTTCGCCGAAATTCGCCGCGGTGGCCGGCATCGTCAGCGGTATCATCACGGACGTCGGTTCCCCCACCGGTCACATGGCCACCATCGTCCGTGAATTTCGTATCCCCACCATTCTCAACACCGGGGTGGCCACCACCCTGCTCACTTCCGGCCGGGAAATCACCATGGACGCCGAGCAGAATATCGTCTATGAAGGTATCGTCGACAAGCTCTGTCTGTATGAATTTGTGGAAGATGCCTTTGAGGAAACGTATGAGTACCGACTACTTCGCAGGGTATTGAAGCGGATATCCCCGCTTTCCCTGTTGGATCCCAAGGATCGGAATTTTACACCGCGGGCCTGCCGGACCTATCATGACATCACGCGTTTTATCCATGAAAAGGCGGTCGCCGCGCTGATTCATCTCAACACAGGACCGGTCGGCGGGAAGTCCCGTACATCCGGTGTACGGTTGAAATCGGACATCCCCCTTGACCTGACGATGATCGATATCGGCGGCGGTCTGACGACGGATCGAATATGGGCAAAGTCCATCGAGATCACACAGATTCAATCCAAGCCCATGCTGGCTTTTCTGACCGGCCTTCAGAGCGGCGGCGTATGGAGCACGGATCCCATGGCGGTGGATTTCAAGGGGTTCATGTCCAGCCTGACCCGGACTTTTTCGACGCATCAGGCCGGCCCGAAAGAGATCGGACGGAACCTTGCCGTCGTTTCAGCGGAATATGCCAACATCAATCTGCGGATCGGATATCATTTCAACCTGGTGGACGCCTACATCAGCGAACAGATGAATGACAATTACGCCTATTTCCGTTTTATGGGCGGCGTAACCGATCAGACCCGTCGCAACCGGAGAACCAAACTGATCGCCATCATCCTGGAGCAGAATGATTTTATGGTGAGACTCCGGCAGGACCTGGTAGTGGCTCGTATCAAAAAACTGGATTCCACCCGGATGGCGGAAAAAGTCGTCCTGTTGGGAAGACTGGTGGCCTTTACCCGTCAGCTCGACGCCAAAATGAGCAATGACGGTCAGATTGAACATTATTTACTGAAATTCAAAGCATTGACCACCGGAGGTCCCGTTTCGGCGACATGAAGATCGCCGGATAACGCCCTCCGTAACCCCATATCAGGGAGAAAGAAAATGGCTGACAACGACAAAACATCCATATTGATTCTGGATGACGAGGAGATCGTCCTCAGACGACTGAAACCCGTGCTTGAAAAATGCGGGTATGCGGTGGAAACGTTTGTGCGGAGTCAAGACGCCTTCGATCGGGTCCAGAAAACGGATTTTGATATCGTCATCACCGATCTGAAGATGGAGGGGCTGGACGGAATGCAATTCATGGGGGTCGTCAAGGAGCGGTCGCCGCGTACGGAGGTGATTGTGATTACCGGTTTCGCCACCATGGAAACCGCCAAGGCATCCTACCAGCAAGGTGTTTTTGATTTTTTGGCCAAGCCGTTCAAGGTGGGTGAAATCATCGAAACCGTCAAACGAGCTGAAAACAAACTGAAAAATGCTTCCGGCGCCTAACCGAAGCACCCGGAAGGAAACGCGAATCAGACCCAACCGAATCAGGAGAATCGTATGCTGAAATCAATCGTATATCTGAATGCGGATCTGCCATCCAGCATTGCGCTCCGCTATGCCTGCCGCCTGGCGGCCATCACCGGAATGGATATCAACACCCTGCATGTGGCCTCGACCGACACCGAAGGACACCCCCCGGGAACCGGGTGGGTCAGCCGGACATGGGAAAAAGACCTGATCCAACAGGCCCGGGAAAAGATCGTTCAACTGACGAACATGGAAAAAAACCATTGTCCGCATTTGAGTCCGCCCAAAATTCTGCTGGGGAATCCGGAAGGCGAGATCTTGCGGGAAATGGCGCAAACGGAATACGGCCTTTTTATTGTTGGACTGCGACATCCCTTTTCCCCGCAGTTGTTTTTCAAACAAATGCATTCCAAGTTTTACCAGCAGGCTTCTTGCCCCATTCTGTTGGTCAAAAATCTGGTCGATATCAAGCGGATCGGACTGCTGCTGGAATCCGGAGAAGCAGGAACCGCCCAGACCGGGACCTTTCTCGACATCTTCAATGGTGCAAAGGTGGACGTGGATTTGCTCAGTTGCGTTTTCACCAAAACCGATTCCGCGGGCCCGGGCGACATACTGGAATCGGCTGTATCCGGAGCGGAAGGGGATTCGGACAAGGCCGCCTCCCTGGCCCGGGATGCTTTGCAGGGCAATGGATTCACCCCGGGGAGGATCCGTCGGCTGCAGGGCAGGCCCAAGGCTGTCGGCGACCGTTTGGCGGAATATGATCTTCTGCTGACATCCCTGCCACATCATATCGGACCGACTTCACCGTTGCTGGACTGTCTCAGTCGCATTCCTTCGGCGCTTCTTTTTTGCCGCGAGCAATAACGAAGATGAACAAACGCGCCCGGCATCACTGTTGATCGAAACCCGGGACCGGGGTTGGAGGTCCCGGATCGGTTCTACGGATCCGGGGTAGTGGTCATGATCGGGAGCATTGTCTTGCCAAGAGCGACCGCCGGGGTTGGTGTCGAAGGGATTGCAATCGACTTCGGTCACTTGGGTCGTTTTTCGCAAGGTGTCCTTTTTTTGTCCATCCAAAACCAGGTCAGCCCGACCGTCAGCGTTGTCATGATGGCAACAAGCGGCTTCGCAAACGGCAGAAACGAAACGCCAAAAAGACTCAGCCAGACCGCCAACATCGGCGACCCGCAACAACCGGTCAAAAAGCATCCTGCCGCAGCTAAAAAACCTGGAAATGAAACGCCGCTTATCACCTGAATTCTTGAACCGCCGCAGGTTTTTTTGGGGTACTTTCTCCACGCAACTATGGCAAATGCGAAGCATAACCCATATGAATAACCCATCCAGTAACGATCCGTATCCAGATAATGTTGAAGCGATGATGTCTCTACCGGCAGCGGCACCCATTGATTCTGAGCCGGGTCTGTTTCTGGAAAAAAAGCGATCCAGCAGTAGTGAAGTAAAAAAACGATTGCAAATGAAGTTGACGGTAAAAGCAACCTTCTACCGAAAGCAGGCAAATCCATCTTCATTTATTGTTTCCCGCTGATGTTTCCCGCTGATGTTGACGAGTGTTAGCGCAATAAATATCATCTTGTTATCTTCTTTTTCGATTCTTCCGCTTATTTGAACCGTTTCAGCCGGCTCCGGCATATCGCCGCTCCATTTCACGGGCAATGTCAAATTTGCACACGTGATAACGCGGCATTCTTTTACTTCCTGAATATCAATGAGCGCGATCATTTTATCTTTTGGGAAAATACGGCTTACAACCCCTTGAATAGTGACGCTTCCGGCATATTGTTCCGGATTTTTCATAAACGTACGGACATCGATTGCTTTTTCCGAAACCGTATTCTCCTCTGGCCTTGTCAATACCGGATTCAGGATTATCCATAAACAAAAGACACATACATACAAAGCTGTTTTCATAATGAAACCTCATGGCGGGATGCCGTTGACCGGCAGCCAAAAAACAAAGGTAATATTCCACTAGTATAATACCGTAACGCCACCTGACAATCGCTTCGGGCGGCAATTTTCGATTTGTGGATGGATTCGAGTTCACAAAAAGGATACGACGATAGTGTAGCTCCTTCAATATATTGAATTCATAAATTTCTTGACACACAATTGTTCTTGACATTTTCTCAATGGTGGAAATAAGTGATGTCATATCCGTTTGTACGGCGGCAGATGATACCGCTCCACCGCGTTGATTTTCACCAAATGGAGGATACCCGGCGGAAGGGTGGTTTTCTGGATAGGATAAGAGGCGATGCATGCGTTTTCAGAAGATTTTTCGGTCCCTGAAAGATAGGAGAATCCCGCCGGTTGGCTTCATTCCGGAACCGTTGCAGGACCTGGCTGCTCGGTTGGCCGGCTATCGTGGCAGGATCAGTCGGTTGTCTTCCCTTGAGCGGGTGCTGACAACCATTCGCCATAAAGAGCCGGATCGGGTGCCGGTGGCGCCCCTGGTGAATGCGGGCGCCAGGTGCATTAACGGGGTCACGTTTCCCGAGTATTCCCGGTCCGCCGAAAAAGCGGCGGACGTGTTCACATCGTCGGTTGAATTTATCGGAGGGGATCTGATCGTCCTCATGCTGGATCTCTCCGTTGAAGCCGCCGACTTCGGGCAACAGATGATCTATCCGGAGAATTCCACGGCCCATCCCGATTACACCAGACCAACAATTCGTGATGTCGACGATTACGCCAAACTGCGCCCGATTCCGATATCCGAAACCGGACGCATGAACACCCTGATTCGGCTGTGCCATATCATGGCCGGTCGGATGGGATGGAAAACCCTGGTTTCGGGGTTTGTTTACGGTCCTCTAGGCGTTTTGTCCATGATGCGCGGCGCCCAGCTGTTTTTTAAAGACTGTATGCAGTACCCCAAGCAGGTGATGAAGGCCTGTGAGGCCGTGACCGAAACCCTCGTGGCCTTTGCCGAAGCCCAGTGCGATACCGGCGTGCCGGCTGTCACCATCGACACGTTGTACGCTTCCCACAGTGCTTTGCCCAAGCAGGTATGGGAAGCGATCGAAGGTCCCTTCGCCCGGGAAATCAGCAATTGCATCCGGAAAAAAGGTGGGCTCGTCGGGATTCACAATTGCGGCCACGGCATTTATTTTGACGCCCAGATTAATTGGATGGCCCCTCACGTCATCAGTTTTGCACACCTGCCGGATGACTGCGCCACCCCCCGGGAACTGAAGCGACGCTATGGAGATGCGGTTACCCTTGTGGGGTATGTGCCGACCCCGCTGTTGGTGCATGGCACGCCCCGGCAAGTCATGGACGAATGCCGGCGGCAGATTGACGTGCTGGGGCGGGACGGCGGCTTTATCCTGGCGCCGGGATGCGAATATCCACCGAATATTTCGTTCAACAGCGCTTTCGCATTGGTCAAGGCGGCTGAACTTTACGGACACTAGGAAACGACCATGACCTCTGAGGACATGAACCCATCGAACGAGTTGGAGACCGCTGTTGCGGATCGCAACTCCGATTTGTTGCAAAAGGGACTTGAGGCATTCGATCGCGGCGAAATATCGCCCGAAGAGGTGCTGGCGGCGTTGATACGAGGGTTGCAAACCGTGCGCAAGCGAATGGCGGCGGTTGCCGGGCCTGTCGTGGAATTGCTGCTTTCCGTCGATTTGATGAATCAGGGCCTGGAAAAAGTAAAGGCGTCTTTGCCCCCGTCGCCCAAAGGCCGGGTGGTGATCGGGGTGGTGAAAGGGGATGTGCATGATCTGGGGAAGAATATTGTTGCCGGTGTCATGGCGGCCTGCGGCTTCGATGTGGTCGATCTGGGCTTGGATGTGGCGACCGATGAGTTTATCGCGGCACTCAAACGAACCGACGCCGGCGTTTTGGCCCTGTCGACCATGATGTCCACACCCCTTGAAAATATGAGGGAAACCATCGCAGTGTGCCACAGGGAAATGCCCCATGTAAAAATCATCGTGGGCGGGGCCCCCCTGGATGCCAAGCTGGCCGAATCAATTGGGGCCGACGCCTATGCCGAATCGGCGGTGTTCCTGTTGCCGGCCATGGAAAAAATTGCCGGCGAACAACCATCGGCAAGGATTGACGCTTACACCGATTACGAACGAAAAGTCAAAGTGGTCACCGTTCATGAAGACGGGGAGAAATCCCGGAAGGGGGTTGATGCGTGACGGAAGCCGGGCAAGCGCGCTTGGATATCCCGAAACCGGATGCGCAGGATTCCGCTTTGTTGCGCCATCTGGGATATGACGATCCAGGCCGGATACCCGTCGATACCATGGCGCTGTTGCGCGGAACGATCGCAGAAATAGACATGCGGGCGAGTCCCGTGGGGCTTTGGAGGATGGCGGCGGTAACGGAGGTGACCCGCCGGCAAATCGCAACCAAGGAGATGAAATGGGAGACCCCTGTATGGGCGCGATTGGCCGGACAAATGCAGGGCAATGTCCGAGCGTCCGTTTTCGCCGTGACGTTGGGCGTAGACTTTGATGATGTGGTGGTTGCGTCGCAAATGAAATCCATGGCCATGTCTTTCGTGTTGGATGCCGTCGGGTCGGTCATGGTGGAGCGGGCGGCGGATCAACTGATAGAGATTATTTCCCGGCATCCCGTTTTGCAAGGGTTTGTGGGAACCCGACGATTCAGTCCCGGTTATTGCGACTGGTCGCTAACGGCCCAGTCCCAATTGTTTGCTTTTTTGCAACCTGAAAAAATCGGCATTGCGCTGATGCCGGGTGGGGGAATGCGCCCACAAAAGTCCATTACGGCGGCGGTTTTATGGGCGGAAGAAATGCCCTGTGATTCGCCTTGCCCGTTTTGCCCCAAAAAAGGATGTGATCACCGACGCGGGGAGTACATCCACAAGATCGCGAACAAGGGAATTCCAACCGACGAGTGAGCCATATACGATGATGTCTCAGACAGCAGATGAAGAAAAACTGTCGTTTCCCCAAAAAATGACCGCGGTTTTGAACTATGGCGCCGTCAATCTGGCCATGGGAATCGGATACCGCACACGGCTTTTCGACGTGATGGATACCTTCGACTCCCCAGTAACCGCGGCCGTTATCTCCGAAAAAGCCGGTCTGAACAATCGCTATGTGACCGAATGGCTGGGGATCATGGTTTGTGGAGAGATAGTCGATCTGATCGCCGATGAAAGTAACGAGGATCGGTTTTTTTTACCCAAGGCCCACGGAGATCTGCTGACCCGGAGGGCCGGCAGTTCAAACCTGGGTGTTTACACCCAGGAGATCCCCTTGTTGACGACATGCGCCATGGAAGCGGTGGTGGACGGATTTCACACCGGGGAGGGAGTCGATTATGAACACTACCCGACATTCCAGAATTTCATGACACAGTTGGCGGACGCCAAACACAACCGGGTGCTTGTGGAAGTCTTTCTGCCTTCTGTCGCGGATGGACTGGTTATGCGAAAGTTGAAGTCCGGCATTCGCGTCTGCGACCTGGGTTGTGGTGAGGGCCTTGCCGTCATGCGAATGGCCGCGGCCTTCCCCGAGAGCGAATTCGTCGGGATCGATGTGTCCGAGGCCGTGATCCGCAAGGCCGACGCCTCCGCCGAAAAGCAAGGCATTTCAAATGTTCGCTTTATACAACTGGATGCGGCGACGCTGACGGAAAACCGTCGTCTGGAGGCATATTTCGACTACGTCACGGCATTCGACGCCATCCACGACCAGAAACGACCCCTCGATGTCTTGAAGGGGATTTACGCCCTGTTGAAACCCGAAGGTCTTTTTTCCATGGTGGATATCGCCGCGGGCAGCTTGTTGTCCGAAAACCGGAGTCATCCCATGGGAGCTTTTCTTTACACCGTCAGTCTCATGCATTGCATGCCCGTCGGCCTTGCGGAGGGTGGGGCCGGGTTGGGAATGATGTGGGGGCGTCAGCGAGCGAAAAAAATGCTGCAAACGGCCGGTTTTCAAAATGTCCTCATCGAAGAAATCCCCGGTGACTCATTTAATGATCATTTTTTATGTCGGAAATGTATCTCCGGGTGAATCGTCCTGGCCTGTTGCAGTATTTTTCCCGACAGGTCCAGCCCTGATATTTCAATACCAAGATTCTTCAGGTATGCTGTCGTTTGACCGGGACCGCAGCCGAAATCCCAGACCGGTCTCCTGTCCCCGATCTCCTTCGAGAATCTGCGGAGTATTTCCTGGTCTTTCGGCTTTTTTTCATGCTCACCGGCAAATGTTTCGGCGTATTCCGTTGTGATTGAATTATACAGGTGCTCTATTGTAATCAAATTCTGCCCCATCATCCATACATAGCCATTGGACCGCAGGATGCCACCGTGGCATTATGGCTGATGCTACCGACGGCGCGATCCGCCCAAGATACCGCCAAGTATGCCCCGTAAAATTTGCCGACCGACTTGGCTTCCTACGGTGCGCGCAGCCTGTTTTGCCATTGTTTCCAGCATGCCCTGTCGGCGCTTGGTGCCCAACAGCAAATCGCCCAGCATCCCTCGGCTTTCGGAAGGTCGGTCCTTTCCGGATTGATTCGACCCCGACTCCGTCCCTTTTTTCTCCAAGGCCCTTCGGGTTAAAATTTCGTACGCCGACTCGCGGTTTACCCGCGAATCGTACTTGCCGATTATGGGGCTGCGCCCCCGGACGATTGCGAGCTCTTCAGGACTACCGGCGCCGATCCGGCAGCGTGGCGGACAAATGATCGTACGATCCACCGGCATCGGAATACCCTTCTCTTGGAGCGTCGAAACCAGCGCCTCACCAACACTGAGTTGGGATATGACCTTGGCGACGTCAATCTTCGGGTTTGCAACGAAGGTTTCCGCAGCGGTGTTCACCGCCTTCTGATCGCGGGGCGTGTAGGCCCGAAGTGCATGCTGAATGCGGTTGCCGAGTTGGCCTAGGATCTCGTTGGGCACGTCGTCGGGGAATTGCGAACAGAAATATACCCCGATACCTTTCGATCGTATGAGTCGTACGACTTGCTCCACCTGCCGGCGCAACATCGGGGGCGCGTCGTCGAAGAGCAGATGGGCTTCGTCGAAGAAAAACACCAGTTTGGGTTTGTCGAGATCGCCCACCTCGGGGAGGTTCTCATACATCTCCGACAGGAGCCACAGCAGGAAGCTCGAATACAGGCGTGGTTTCAAGATGAGTTGGTCTGCGACCAGGATACTGATGATACCACGGCCGCTGAGGTCCGTCCGCATCAAATCCCCCAGTTCGAGGGCCGGCTCACCGAACAGGGCTTCCCCACCTTCCCGCTCAAGGACCAACAGGGATCGCTGAACGGCGGCAACGGACTGCGCACTTACTAGGCCGTACTGTGTGGAGATCTCCTTGCGATTGTCCGCGATGAAGGTGAGCAAGGCGCGCAGGTCGTCGAGATCGAGTAACAGCAATCCCTGGTCGTCCGCCAACTTGAAGACGATCTCCAGCATCCCGACCTGGGTGTCGTTAATCTCGAGGATCCGTCCGAGCAGGTTCGGACCAATTTCGCTGATCGTGGTGCGTATCGGATGACCGGCTTTGCCATACAAGTCCCAGAACAACACCGGATTTGACTCATTGGTGTACCCATCCATACCGATTTGGGCAACACGCTGTCGGATGTTGTCGCTGGCGATACCGGCCAGCGACAAACCGGCGACATCTCCTTTTACGTCAGCCATGAGAACCGGCACGCCTAACCGTGAGAAGCCCTCCGCCAACACCATGAGAGAAACCGTCTTCCCGGTGCCGGTGGCTCCTGCGATCAAGCCATGGCGGTTGCCGTACTTGGCGAGTAAGTGAACCGGCTGCTCGCCTTTGCCGATCAGTATCTGATTCACGCCGAATCTCCTTTTCTGCAATGCGAAACGGAACTTCTTATGGGTTTCCTGTTCAATCATAGGCGATCACGGGCAGTTCTTTGTGAAACTTGGTGCGACTCCGCGCGAGAACAAAAGCCCTTTGCGGTTAGTCGGTTTCCTCTTTCATGACCCGGCCGGCATGATAGCGGACTTTTTTTTGTACTTCTCCGGTTTTTTCCCAGAAAGTCCACTGTCCCTCCTTGCCGTTTTCGTATATACCTTCCGACTTTTTCTGTCCGTTTTCGTGCCATTCCGTGGATCGGCCGGTTTTCTTGCCCATGGCATATGTATCGACGGATTTCGGTTTGCCGTTTTCATGCCATTCCTCGGACAATCCGTCACGTTGGCCTTTCGTGTAATGAGATTCGCTTCGTTTTTGTCCGTTCAGATACCAGCGGACCTCCTTACCGTGAAGTCTGCCGTTCAGGTAGTCCGCCCGGGACTCCTGCTTGCCGTTGGTATACCAGCTGGTTTGAACCGATGTTGTATCTTTTCCCGTTCGGGTATAGCGGGTTTCGGATTTTTTGGCGCCATCCATGTGCCACTCCACTCTCGTTCCCACCGGCCGATCTCCCTGATATTCCATTTCAAACCGTTTTTTCCCGTTGAAATACCATTCGGCCCAGCGCCCATTTTTTTCCCCGCCGCGGTAGTTTTCTTCCTTGATACATTTTCCGTCATTGCTCCAATATAGCCATTCGCCGTCTTTTTTGCCTTCGCTGAAATGACCCTCCATGAGTTTTTGGCCGTTGTCATGAAGTTTTGTATACAGTCCGTGTTTCAGCTCTTTCCCGTCCTTTTCGTAGACGAAATAATGTTCATTGCCGGTCGAGACTTCCCGTAATTTGGATGTCGCTTCCTGAGCGTATGCCCATGAGGCGGTTAACCCGATCAGCATCGTCAGCAAAACCGTTCCTATGTTTTTCCGGATGAAATCCATCTTCTTCTCCTCCTCCTTCTTTCAAATTACGGGTGAATGAAAACGCTCGAGCAAGAATCAATCAGGATTGCTCCACGGTTTTCTGGATGATGGTGATGTCCCGCTTGGGGTAGGGTATTTCAATACCGGCTCCGTCAAAAGCCGCCTTGACCCGATCCGTTACATACGAGATGGTATCCATGCGCTTGCGTGCATCCTTGATCCACACCCGCAGTTGCAGATCAATGGAAGATTCGCCGAAGTTTCGCACCACAACCTTGGGACATGGGTCGGTAAGAATCCACTCCGCGGATTTTGCCACTTCGATGATTGCCCGCCGTGCCTTGTCAATATCCGTGTCATAGGCCACGCCGATATTGACACGAACACGGATACGGCCGGAATTGGCCGTGTAGTTGACGATATCGCGTTTCATGATTTCATTGTTGGGTATGATGATGATGATATTATCGGTGGTCTTGATTTTCGTTGCCCGGATTCCGATATCGATCACATCCCCCCAAGTGGCGCTGCCTTTGGGCGCGCTCCATACTTCGATGCGGTCGCCGATTTCAAAGGGACGGTCGATGATCAGCAATACCCCTGCGATGAGATTGGACAATGTGTCCTTGGCGGCGAAGCCGATGGCGATACCGGCCACACCGGCTCCGGCGATAAACGGCATGACGTTGATACCCATAATATCCAGGGCAAGGACAGCCGCCAGAATCAAGATCGCGACGCCGGAAAAGCGGTCCAGCAGATCGAAGACAATATCATCCACCTTTGTCTCGGTGTTGAGAACGACCTTTTCCTTCACATAGCGGATGGTGAAGTGGACCAGGCTTTTGACGGGAAAAGCGAGCATGAAAAACAGGATCGCCCAGAAGCTTCTTTCGATCAGACGCAACTGAAACAGGCGGATCAAATAACTGCCGGCAAACAGAAGGAGCAGATAAAACACAATCGTACGCACCGACCGGAAGGCCAGGGCGTCGATCTGGACCGTTCGTGAGCGCCGAAACCGGTTTTCACCTAGCACCAGCAGTTGTCTGGCGATCAGCCACAGAAAACCGGTGCCGGCAATGGCGGAAAAGGCCTTCATCAGAACGAGCAGGTAGTTCGTTCGGAGGATATGGGTGACAACATTGCCGATTATGTCCATCAGGTGCGTCATTCATCCTCTTCCTGAACCGACCGTTACGGGGGACCATTTATAATACTGGATTTCCAACCCATTGTCGGGCGGAAATTCTCTAAAAATAATATGAATCGAATTCGAAATCAAGGCCGAGTTGAATGCCGTTTGGAAAAAACCGTCGTCGTTCAGCAGGGGATTCGAGTTCTTTGACCAATAGCGGTTTGGTGACCTGCGGTGTTATGGAACGGTTGTCGTCCGGAATTTTTAACAGATACAGTGCTATATGTTACATACTGAATATGGCGATCCAGGCCCTGGGGGAAAAGGCTTCCGGTCGGGTCTCAGCGGCTTTCGGGCCGACGGATGAGAAATGTTGCGTTTTTACTGGGCATGTGACAAAAGAGGGGCCGATACCGGAGGCGCTTCGATCCGGAGGCTGCAACATGATTCTCAAATGCGAGGTTCCTTCCCATGATTCAGTACTATACGATTGAAGACCGAAAAATCGTCCTTTCCGATCCGGCGCGTGCGAACGTTTTTATGGTGCTGAACCCCACCGAAGAGGAAAAGAAAGCGCTGATCGGAACGGAGCATCTGGATGAGCATACCCTGCATTCCGCCTTGGACCCCGATGAGATATCGCGTATCGAATACGAATCCGACCATGTGGCTCTGATCGTGAAGAAGCCGAAAAGCTACTCCAGTGAGGATATGTTTCAATTCCAAGTTTCTTCCATGGGTATTTTTCTGTTTGAAAACAGGATTCTCATCGTTTCGGACACCGATATCCCGTTTACCACGGAAAAGCGTTTCGCCAAAATCACGACCTTGAAATCGTTGCTCCTGAAGCTTCTCGGTTACTGCATTTATCACTTTATGGAACATCTCCGCATCGTCAGTCAGATTTCGGACGACCTGGAGAACAAGATCAACCAGTCCATGGAAAACAAATATCTGATTTTCATGTTTTCCCTCAGTAAGGGACTAGTGTACTACCTGAATGCCATCAATTCCAACAGCATGCTGCTGCAGAAGCTCACCAACACCCAGAAGCTCAGTCTCAACGATGTGGAAAGGGAGTTGCTCGAGGACCTTTCCATCGACAATTCACAATGTTACCGAATTGCGGAGATCTATTCCAATATTCTGGCGAGCATGATGGACGCCAGGGCTTCCATCGTCAGCAATAACCTCAACATCCTCATGAAGACCTTGAACATCATCACCATCGCCATCATGGTCCCCACTTTTGTGGTCAGCGCCTTCTCGATGAACGTGAAAATCCCCCTGTCCGATTTCAGCTATGCTTTTTGGATTATTTTGTGCCTGGCCAGCATATCCGTCGGTCTTTTTTTCGCTTTCTGGCGCTTCAAAAAATGGTAATTCGTGTTAGACCTTCTTGTCGCATATGCCGTGAATCCCATCAAGTGTGCGACGCCTCGGACCAGCCGACGGCGTTCTTTCCTTTCCCTTTTACGGCAAACAGCGCCCTGTCGGCCGAAGCCAGTAACCCGGTCATGTCGACGGCGTGATCCGGAAAGGTGGCGATGCCGAAACTTGCCTGCAGTTTCAATGCAATACCGACCTCCTGTAAATAAGTAGTCGCTTTGATGCGGGATCGAATTTGGAGGGCTTTTTCTTCCGCCCGGGTTTTTTCATACCCCGGAAGAACCAGCACGAATTCGTCACCGGCGTAAGCCACGGCATAGGCCGGCTTTTCCAGGACATCGTCGATGGTCGCCGCTATTTCCTGAATGGCGCGACTGCCGTTCAGATGGCCGTGGGTATCCACCACGCGTTTGAAATCATCCAGATCCATGAAGATCAGGGATACGGGCGATCGGGTCTGTTTGCTGACCGTGATCAACTCCTCCAGGGAGTGATACAGATACCGACGGTTGTAAAGTCCGGTCAGAATGTCGCGCATGGCCTGTTCCCGAAAATGCTGTTCACTGACCCTCAGCGCCTCCTCGGCCTGTTTCCGCATACTGATGTCGACCAGGGAAATCACGATTCGGGCGAAGGTGTCTTCATGGCCGGTAACCAGCAGGGACTTGATGATGACCTTCTTGATATTGCCTTTCAATGTTCGGATGGTTTCCTCCCGTTCACGGGAAATATTCCCCTCGGCGAACATGAGGATGATTTCCCGGGCCATGCGGTTGAATTCTTTGGGATCGGCCGGCAGGAAACCTTGGCTCAATTCCGCCCGGTCGCGGGCTTCCATGAGTTTTAAAAAGGCTTCGTTGTAATCGACCGTCTTGATCATGTCCATGCATTCGGCAATGGCTTGGGGATTGCCCGTCAGGAATGTATGGAAGTCGGTGATTCCGGATTCGCGCAGTCGTTCCAGATGGAATTTGAGTCGGGAGGCGTCCCTTTCGATCAGGGCGATGGGTGCGGACTGGAACAACAGGCGGTAACGCTCCTCGCTTTCCCGGATCGCGACTTCCGCCAGTTTCAGATTGGTGATGTCCTCGACAAAGGCCAGAACGCCTGCGACGACCCCGGTATCGTCCGGCACCGGACTGATGGTATACCGTAATTGAAGACAGTTGCCATGGACGTTCACGCAGGGATGATTGTTGATGATGGTTTTCTCCTCTTCGATACAGCGTTGAAAATCCTTTACAATACCGGCTTCCAGAAGAGGCTGAAATTCAAAAATATTGACGAATCGGTTTCCTTCGCGGGAAGGCCATGGAAACATATCCTCCATCCTGCGGTTGAGCCCGGTAATGCGCCCCGTGAGGTCCATGGTAAAAATACCGAATGGAGCGCTGTCTCCCAGCAGTCTGTTCCGTTGCTCGATGTTTTGCAACTCCCTTTCCGCCTGTTCACACCGCGTTTCCATTTCCCGCAGACGATCACGAAGGGTATCGATTCCGGATGGCGGCTGTCCTGTTGTTTCGGAAATGTCGTTCATGAAAAACCTCTGTCCATTATTTTTTTGTTGCAGTGGAAAACGTTTCGTCACAAACCCCTTTGACGTGGTAGTACGCCGAGAAATCGTTCCAGGAAACATACCCCATTTCGAGGCTGACATACCAGGCGGAAATAAAGGATTGGCGGTCACAACTCCATAGCCATTTCTGCTCCGGGTCGAATATCGGTTCGATGCAAAGATTATCCGACTGTGGGGCGGCCGTGAGCAGTGTCGTCAGTTCCGCCATGGTGGGCAAACGCCAGGTATCGTATCCGGCCCAGTGGGTGCGATTCAGCCGTTCGATATACTCCCGGGCCTGTGTCCAGGTCATGGGATGGGTCGATCCTTTTTGTTGCCATAGGAGCCCGGTATTCCGGTCGATGATGCAACCCGGTGCATCGCTGTGAAAATCGTTCCGGATGTAGTGTTTCGGCCGCCACAGTTCATCCAGCTCAAAAATGACGCCGGCCTGACGTTGGCGAACTTTGATCGGATTCCGCCGGAAAGCGGGGTATCGGTGGGAAATGGATGGGTCGGTTCCGGAAGATTCCCCTTCCGAAAGGCGGCATGCCTTTTCCTTTCGAAGAACCCACTTCTCCTGAAGGGAAGCCAGCGCGCGATTCATTTCGACGGCGCTTTGAAATCGTTTTGCGGGTGTCGGGTCCAGGGCCCTCCCAAAAAAAAATTCCCAGGACATGTCAGGGCCCGCAATCCATTTCCGGAGATCGGAACGATTTTCCGTGGGCAGGCCACCAGTGGTCATGCGGTACAGCATGACGCCCACCGAGTACAAATCGGCACGTTCGTCCGCACGCTCCGGGGCATTTTCCTGTTCCGGCGCGGCATACCAGGGTGTTCCGATTTTCAAGCCCGGAGGTCCCTCGAAGACCTCACCTCGCAATTTCGATAACCCGAAGTCGCATATCTTCACCGAATCCTGGTCGGTCAGCAGGATATTGAAGGGCTTGATGTCGCGGTGGATGATGCCGACGGAATGCATGCAGTCGAGACCGGATAGAATTTGGCGTGTGTATTCGATGGCCTTTTCAACGGGAAGTGGCCGGGAGGGCATTTCGGTTCGATAGGTCTCACCGATGACGGTGCCCAGATTATGACTATAAAGATCAAACAGATAATACGGACGGCCGCCCGTTTCACCGAAATCCCAAATGTCCACAATGGCCGGATGCTTCAACCTGGCCATGGTGACGGCTTCGGCAATAAATAAGTCACGGATTTTGTCTATCCCGATCAGATCGATCAGAAAGGGATTCGGGTCCAGGTATTTCAGGGCGGCGATTTTGGAGATGACCGGGATTTCAACCTTGAAGACTTTGCCCATGCCGCCACGTCCCAGCAATCCTCGAATGATATATTTGTCGATTCTTTTCACGCCTGCTTCCTGTCCGGCGCTGGAGCGCATCTATAACAATCGGTCGGCATACTGTTTGGGCAGACCTGCGCGGATGATTTTATCGGCGGTTTTCAGCCGGTCGTATTCCACATGGCGCAGATCGATTTTTTGGGTTTCCGTATCCACGATCACATATTTGGCGTTGCGATCCCGGTCGCGGGGCTGCCCGACGCTGCCTACATTGATGAGGTATCGGTGATTCGGATGCAGCTGCTGAATGCCTTGTTTCAAGGATGGGTAGTCAATGAGCTCTCCGTCAAACGAGATCATGGCCGTTTCATGGGTATGGCCGATAAAACAGATGGATTCCTTCAATTCCTGAAAAACCTCCGGCATATCGCTGTCCGCTACCTGGAAAAGATACCTGGTGGCCGAATCGGGCGGGAAACCGTGGACAAATCGGAATCCGTGCCGGACCAGCGAGATTTCAAGGCCCGCGATCCATTCCAGGGCCATGGGGGACAGCAGTTCCATGGTTCGAAGAAGGGCTTTCTGGGCGATGGGATTGAACCAGGCCAGATAATTGGGCCGGTTCACGGCCAATTCATGGTTTCCCATGATCGTCCGTATATTGCGACGGCAAAGGATGTCGATGACCGCGTCCGGATCGGGTCCATAGCCGATATTGTCCCCGAGGGTGATGATCTCATCCGCACCGCAACGGTCGATGTCGTCCAAAACTTCTTGAAATGCTTCCAAATTGGCGTGGATATCGGAAAGAACCGCCAGTCTCATGGTGTTTATTGGGGTGCCGGTTGTTCGGGTTGCGAGCCAGGGCCAAAAGCATCTTGGGCCGGTTTCCTTTTGTTATTCCGTTCAACCCTATCATATTCCATGTGATCTGAAAAAGATAAAATTTATCCAAAGCGCAACCGCAGGCCGACGGACGATGGCGCCGGCAATCCACATGACGATGTCATGATGCACAAACAGTTGACTTTGATATTCCGGTTGCGCCATACTAAAGCGTTTTTCCAGTGGCGGCATCAAATCTCCTTTCGGGTCCAGTGTTCCTAAAAATAAGGAACTCAATCCGGAAATCTCATCTGCGGGGATTCCAGGTTCATCCAGATGATTCATACGGTATTCAAAAATATCGATAATCGATTCCAGCGGTTGTTAATCCACGTGATTGGGAAAGAGCATGAACTGGAAGAGCGGCGGAGACGGGTGCTGCTTGCGCTGTTTTTATTTATCGGCATTCCCACGCTATATGCCTTCGGGATATACCACCTCCGGAATCGGACGTTCAGCTTGGCCATCGTGGATTTTGCGGTCGCTTCCGGCATGGCGCTCGCCCTTGTCTTCCTGCATCGCATCCGCCGCGCCGGATGTCTCTACCGTATCTGCGTGTTGCTGTTCGGTTCCTTGACGCTGATTTTTGCCGCCAGAGGCGGCGCCCAGGGATCCATGAGTCTGTGGATGTTCACCTTCCCGGTGATCGCCTTTTTTCTGCTGGGCAAGCGGGAGGGGGGGCTCTGGGTGCTGCTCCATTTTTTGGCGATCGTCTGCATTTTCGTGGCTCCGATACCTTCCCTGATCGGGGCGGCGAACTATCATCCGGAATTTAAAACCAGATTTTTAATCAGTTTTTTCATCCTCAGCAGCATTTCCTATATTTTTGAATCCACGCGCACCATTTACCAGGAACGTCTGACGAAGGAACATTACCAGCTTCAGGTGGAACAGCGAAAATTGGCGGATGCAAATCAGAAGACCGAAAGCGCCAACAGAGCACTGACAGCCTCACTGGAAACCTTGAAGGTGACCCAACAGCAGTTGATTCAGACGGAAAAAATGGCGTCTCTGGGTAGACTGGTGGCCGGCATCGCTCATGAAATCAATACCCCGTTGGGTATCGGCATCACCGCTGCCTCCTTTTTGGAGGAAACCAGCCAGCGCTTTCATTCGCAATATGTTTCGGAAAACCTGACGCGATCCGACCTGGAAAAATATATGAAAAAAATCACGGAAACTTCCGCGATGATACTGACCAACCTGGAACGGGCGGCGGAGTTGGTGAAAAGTTTCAAACAGGTTGCCGCCGACCAGACCAGTGAAGCCGTTCGGAAATTCAATCTGAAGGCATATGTGGAACAAATGCTTCTCAGTCTGCAACCGAAGATAAAGCGCACCCGGCATGTTATCTCCATGACCTGCCCGGACGGCATCGAACTGGAAAGCTACCCAGGCGCCATTTCCCAGATGATCACCAATCTGGTCATGAATTCCCTGGTGCATGGTTTCGACGGCATCGAAACGGGGGAGATCCGTATGGATTTTCATGCGGAAGGCGGTTGGCTCACCCTCTGCTATACCGACAACGGAAAAGGGATGGACCAGGAAACCCTGGAAAAAATCTTCGATCCGTTTTTCACCACCAACAGGACCCATGGCGGCACAGGACTGGGGATGTCCATCCTGTATAATCTGGTGACCCAGTCCCTGGGCGGCAATATGGAATGCACCAGCACCCCTGGTCAGGGAGTCGTCTTTTTGATTCGCATTCCGCAGAAGGTAACGACAATCGTCACCAGGCCATAGGCCGGATGGAAACCTTTTTCAAAGAATGTTTCATTGATTGCCTAACGATATAAAGGAGAGCCTCATGGATTACAGCAAGTACATGGATACGATCGTTCCACTGGTCAGCGCTTATGCCCTCAAACTGGTCGCCGCCGCTCTGATTCTGGCTGTCGGTAAGTGGATTTCTCGGAAGATTACGAACCTGCTCAAGAAATTGCTGGAGAAAAATAATGTCGACGTCACCTTGGTCGGCTTTTTATCCAGTATTACCTACTATGCCCTCATGATCGGCGTGGTCATCGCCGCAGCGGGGCAGTTGGGTATCAACACCACTTCCTTCCTGACCATTGTCGGCGCCGCAGGCCTGGCTGTGGGCCTGGCACTGAAAGATTCCCTTTCCAACTTTTCCGCCGGGGTGATGTTGATCCTGTTTCGTCCCTTTCGGGTGGGCGACGCGGTTACCGCCGGCGGCGTCACCGGAAAAGTAGAGCAGATCACCATTTTCAACACGATCCTGAGCACTCCCGACAACCAGCGCGTCATTGTTCCCAACAACAACATCACCACCAGTGTGATCACCAACATCACGGCCAATCCCACTCGCCGGGTGGACCTGGCGATCGGTATCGGCTACGATGACGATATCAAAAAAGCCAAGACGGCTCTATCCGATATCGTAACCGCCGACCCGAGAGTCTTGAAGAATCCGGCTCCAACCATTGCCGTATCGGGGTTGGGGGACAGCAGCGTCAACTTTGTCGTTCGTCCGTGGGTCAAAACCGGCGAGTATTGGGACGTCTATTTCGATTTGACGGAGAAAATCAAGCTTGCCTTTGATCAGCACGGTATCACCATTCCTTACCCGCAACAGGATGTTCACTTGTACACGGAAAAAACAGATGAAACATGAAAAGGAGAACAAACTGAACATGGAAAAAATGTTCAAAGGAATTGTTGGGATGCTGATGCTGGTTCCCACACGCAAATATAAATGCGAGTGACATGTTCGGCCAGCTGATTTTCGATTTCGATCCACACTATTGGTTCGGATGATTTTTTTTTGTTTTGCTTGAAATGTGTTGCAGCAGGCGCTGGTAGGCCTCCTGCAACAGGACGAATTTTTCGGCGGAACCGCCCTTGTCCGGATGAAATTGATGGGCCATCCGGCGATAGCGACGCATCAGGCCCTTGCGGGTCATTGTGGGAAGATCGGCCGCGCGGATGCCGAAAATTCCGACGGCAGCGTCCAGGTCGACGGTGGGTTCGGGCGTCGGCGGCCGGTGAAAATGATGGCGGTAAATGAAATCCTGCACCATTTCGTCCAGCAGAGGGGAATGGGCGAATTCGTGATCAAAAAACATGCTGGCATAGCGAATCAGATAGGTGTGCAGACCCTTTTCCACTGTTGCGGATCCATCGAACAGGATTCGGTTGAGATGACAGATTTCCGCGATAAAATGGTCGTCTATCCGAGCCTGATCCAAGACATGAGGCATTTTTTTGGCCAAAAAGCCGGAAAAAAATCGTTGGAGGTCAAAGGCCACATAGACATAGGATTTCCACTCCGTCTCCTCAAGGACCCTTTCCGCGGACAGGAAAAGCTGTTCGATTTCGTCCCGTGACTTCCCTAACAGTTGTTTGAACAACACCGGCGGCATACGCATCAGGGGGCCCTGGTCCATGTTGCCGAACTTGAGGTAATGCCAGCGTCTTTTGTCGAAAGGATGGATGGCCCGGCGAATCGTCTCCGTCTCTTCGGCGCTCAAACCCCGACGTCCGATTCCGGAAACAGATCGACGGCGAAAGTTCTCCACGGCTCGTCGAATGGACGGCTTGACAAACGGCCAGAACAGTTCTTCCAGTTCATCCTCACCAACCCGCACACCCAGATGATCCAGTTCCTCCCGGATACGGTCGTCGATATAATATGCATTTCCACCGGGATAGCGGATATAAATTGTCGGATCGGCGCCCAATTCAAAAAGATCCCGGTGTCTATACACACGCTCGTCCTGATAAGACTGGCGCAGGATATAGGCGATTTTCCCTTTTTTGGTTTTCCGTGCCAGATACATGGATCGTACCTCAGGGCCTATTCGAAATGCAGCCGCGATGGGAAATGGTCCCGATCGTGTTAGCCGTCATTCTCTGCGGCTGTCTCTTTGCGCGAGATTCTTCCTTCATCCGACTATCTCTCATTTTCATCTGAATTTCAAGGCAGGGAGATATGCGGTATGGTTGGGTGGACGGAATTCTTTTTGCGGGAATTTTCACGATGGGGTATACTCCGGTATCCGGGTGTCTTCCGCCACGGCGAATCGCACATAGTCCGCCGATGGGAAAAAGAGATCCGGAGGCCGGAAATTCAACCGCAACACGAATGAAACGGGAACGTAGCAGAACCGATTTGAAACCATCAACCTGAACCCCGGGAGTTTCTATGAAAAATCGAAAGGCGAAAGTGGTGGACACCAGCGTGATGGTTCATGATCCCATTTGTTTGAGATATCTGGCCCAGAAAGGAGTGGTGGCCTGCATTCCCTGGACCGTTCTGGAGGAATTGGACGGATTGAAAAACCGAAACGACATCGGTTTCGACGCCCGGGAAGCCATTCGAAATCTGGAGGAAATGCGTCGGATGGCGCATCCGTCTCTTTCCATCGTTCAGGACATGGACTGGGGCGGCATCGAAAGCCTGGACCGTCATGTCAACGACCATCGCATCATCGCCGCCGCCAACGATTTGAAAAAGCAATACGCCCGCGTGGAACTGGTGTCCAAGGACAGCATGATGCGCATCAAGGCCCGGGAACTCGGTTTTGTGGCCGAGGATTATTACCGTGATCAGGCGGAGAACGGCACCGAATCGGAACTGCCCAGAATCGAGGTGACGGTGGATGAAATCGATTCGGAGAACTTCTCGTTTCCCTATCAGGCGAAAAAACACGGTTCCATACCGGAAAACGGCGGCGTCGTTTGCCTGAGCGACTGGCGCGGGGATTTCAAGCGACCGGACGAGTGTACCGATTTCGGTGAGAATTTTGCCGCCGTGCGTCATGGCGATCGTTTCCAGATTATCTCGAATACGATCAGCGCTTTCGGTATCCGTGCCTATGCCGGTGACAGCGTCGATACGGAGCGGCCGCCGCGGAATTGGCCTCAGATCGTGGCCCTGTATCACCTGACTCATCCCGGTATCTTGCTGGTGTTTCTCGAAGGCGGAGCCGGTACCGGAAAAACCCTATTGGCATTGGCGGCCGCCCTGGAGTGCCGAAAGCTGTACCGGCAGATTCTGGTCACCCGTCCCATGGTGCACCTGGAAGACAAGGACAACATGGGCTTTCTGCCGGGAGATGTGAAAGACAAGATGGCGCCCTGGTTGCGGCCTATCTGGCAGAATCTGTTTATTCTCAAGGAGATGTCGGCGGAAAACCGGGAGATGATCGAGCGGTATCTGAATGAGAAGAAAATCGACGTGGAGCCTCTGGATTACATTCGAGGCACCACCTTCTGGAAATGCCTGTTGATTATCGATGAAGCCCAGAATTTGACCCCCCACCAGGTTAAAACCATCATCACGCGGGCCGGAAACGGATCCAAAATCATATTCACAGGCGATCTGGATCAAATCGACCGCAAAAGACGCCTGGATAAAATTTCCAGCGGCCTGGCCTATGCCGCCAGCCGCTTGACCAATCAAAAGCTGGTGGCCTCCATCAAGTTCAAGGAGTCGGTTCGTTCCGAACTGGCCCGCATCGGCGTGGAACTGTTGTAAGGTTTACGGTTCTTCGGCGACCACTTTCCGAATCCGAGAATTCAATGGTGCCCCGTGGTATGTTCGCGATCGCAAGGGGCGATCGTCTAGGTTAGGTGTATTTTACGCTTGAACCCCGGCGTTGTTTACACTATAAAGTAAATAGTTGAACTACAAACTATTATAATTTGGCGGATCGGCCCGTTCCAGGTGGCGGGATGGATTCGGCGCCATCAGGAGCCGAACCACCGGTCTGGAAAACCAGGCTCTCAACAGAAAATAACCGGAATGAGTGGATTATGTGGACCTATGGATTGATTTATCTGGTGCCGGTCAGTGTTGTTATCGGATTTCGATTGGGCGGGTGGTATACATTCGTAACGCCGGTTATGGTGTTCGGAATGGTTCCGGTGCTGGATCTCATCATCGGCAGGGAAACAAAAAATCCCCGGGAAGAGGATATCGAGGGGCTGGAGGGGCGGCTTGGATACCGAATCTTCACCTGGATCTGCGCTCCGATGCAGGTCTTGATGGTATACTGGGGGTGCCGACTGGCCTCCACGGGTTCCCTGTCCGGCCTGGAATCCTGCGGGGTGGCCGTCTCGGTAGGGGTCTCCTCAGGGGTCATGGGGATCAATGTCGCCCATGAACTGGCCCATCGGGTCAATGGGAAAATGGAGCCGCTGCTGTCGAAAATCATGCTCTGGACGGTTTGTTACCTGCATTGGGGATTGGAACACGTGGTGGGGCATCATCGCAACGTAGCCACGCCGGAGGATCCTGCAACGGCCCGTATCGGGGAATCATTTTATGCGTTCTGGCCGCGAACGGTATTCGGCGGTTTCAACAGCGCCTGGAAATTTGAGTCCGATCGGCTCCAGCGAATGGGGTTGCCGCCCTGGGATCGTAAAAACCGCGTGGCTGTCGCTCTTCTGCTGCAATCGTGCCTGGTGCTGTCCATAGCGATTTTGGGGGGCATACAAGCGTTGGTCTTTTTTTTATTACAGGCTTTTGTTGCGATTTCCCTCCTGGAAATCGTCAATTATATAGAACATTATGGGCTTACCAGAAAGCAGATCGAGGCGGATCGGTATGAAACCGTCAAACCGGTGCATTCCTGGAATTCCAGCAACTGGTTGACCAACCGGTTTCTGTTCAATCTGCAACGCCATTCCGACCACCATTATAAACCAGGCAGACGGTATCAGACACTGCGTCATTTCGACGAAAGCCCCCAGTTGCCCACCGGGTATGCAGGAATGGTGGTATTGGCCGCCATCCCGATGCTCTGGCGTACTGTCATGGATCGCCGTGTCAACGAATTCCGATAAAGGTACATGGGATGCGATCCGTTTTTGACCGTGTGCGGAAGACCGGACCACGAACGGAAAAAGACCGTGCGGTTATAAAACAGCGAACGGGCTCCTTTCACGCTTAACTGTCCTTTCTTGTTGGAATTATGTCCAATAAAGCGGAACATCCCCTGCCAACGGGTTCGGAACGGCGCGGCCGGGCGGCAATTAATTTGTATAACTTACATAAATAATAATAAATAATTTTTCGATAGGCGATTGGGGTACATTGGCCTGGTTCTTGTATGAGTTATGAATCAAGTCAGGTAAGCGGTTTTAATCGGATGTTATGGAATGAAGAAAAGGATCGCCATGGAAATGGAAAATGAAAATATTTTATTGCTCTTGAGTTCGGAACACCACAGCAGCGAGCGGCTTCAGAAAATTGTCGAAGGGGTTGCCGTTAACAAAAATATTATTGTGGTACGGAGTATTAAAAATCTCATCCGGATCCTTCGAAACCCGCAACATGGTATCGCGGCAACCGTAATCTTCGAGTCGACGGACGCCGATCTGCGGGATTTGCTGCCCTTCCGGGATTTATTGCTGCGCACCCATGTGATCGTTATTCTGCCGGATCATGAGCAGCAGACGATCGCCCAAGGACACGCGTTGCGTCCGAGGTATGTCAGCTACGCCGACAGCGATTTTTCGGACGTGCGCGACGTGTTGCATAAAATGATGGGAAATACAGCGCCGATGATGCATTGAGCAGTTCTTTTCTTGACATACGCCTCGTCTTTTCGATATATCTTTTCTATCCATTATGAAATGACGTTCTGTTTCCATTTGAATGTCTGCCCTCACCTCATCTTCGATCGTACACATTGATTGGGCTCGTTTCGTTTTCGCCGACGGCTGTTCAGGCTTTTTGAGTTGGTTTCATTATGTTCGCTTGTCCCGTGTAGACCCGTGATCCCCTCCGCCGATGATGGGTCGGCGTCGTCCGGATTATCGGGTAATCAACTTTTTTTCGCAAAGGAGGAGCGTATGAGCCATCATGCCATGCATTACGACACATTGTTGCGGTTGACCGGGGCCATCACCATGAGCAAAAACCCGGAAGAAGTTGCGCTGATGACGGTGGAGAGTGTGAAAACCTCTCTGAGCGCCAAAGGTTGTGCCTTACTCATGATGAACAACAAAACAAACGAACTGGAAATCGTCGCTTCGTACGGCTTGAGCCAGGAATATTTGAACAAGGGGCCGATCAGCGCGATGAAATCCATTGCCCAATCCATGCAAGAAGGACCCGTGGCGATTTACGATGTCGGCGATGATCCGCGAATTCAGTATCCCGAGGCTGCTGCAAAAGAGGGAATTCGATCGATCTTGTCCGTTCCCATCGTCGTCCATGGAAATATGATCGGCGCGTTGCGGGTATATACATCCGATCCCTGGGAGTTCACCCTGAACGATGTCAATCTGGTGCAAGCCGTTGCGCAAATAGCCGGGATGAGCATCGATATGTGTCGTCTCACCAAGGGATACAAAACCAGCATTGAAATTCTGAAGGAAATGCGGGATCCCAAAAGCAGGAAGAGTGATAAGTGGACGCCTTTCGAAGGGGTTCCCACGAGCGTCGGACGCAAAAGGGCTGGTCACGGACAGGCCGAGGCGCATTGATCCCGAAAGCGCCCGGAGAGTTGCCTTTCTCCCATTTTTCTGTTACCTCCTGGAGGGCTTCACGGGTCGCCATCCAAAAGCGATGGCGCCATCCCGAATGAAATGAAACCAAGGCGGGGGAGCGCACTTCAATGGGTGCGGTATCTGCGAAAAGAGGCTGCGTGCGGGTTCATCGAGAGTGAGCGGTTACGGTCCATCCAACATGAGACGTCCTCGACGTCTCCGTTTCATCCTGGTCCTTGTGGCGCTCGTTCTGCTGTTGGTTGGCGGTAAGTATTTTGGGTTGCAGGAATATTTTGATCTGCAGAACGTGCGCAGATCCATCGAAGCCGCCGGTGCATGGGGGTATCTCCTGTATGTGCTGCTGTTTGTTATCGGGGAGACCCTCCATGTTTTCGGCTTGATTTTCGTCGCCGCCGCCGTCTATGTGTACGGACGGACAACGGGTTTCATGCTGGCCCTGATCGGGGGAACCATTGCCGTGAGCGTGAGTTTCCAACTGATGCGTCTCATCGGCGGGCGGGCGTTTGAAAGCATTGAAAGACCATGGGTCCGGAGGATGCTATTGCAGCTGGACAACAAACCCATCTGCAGCGTCATTTTTCTTCGAACCTTTCTCGTGTTGCATCCCTCCCTGAACTACGTGATGGCCCTGACAAATATCCGTTTTCGCGATTATTTGATCGGGTCCGCCGTCGGATTGATCGTCCCCATCGGATTGTTCGTCGTTTTTTTCGACTGGCTGATGGAGCGGTTTCCCGGCATATAACACCGGGCGTCAGTCGCATTTCTGACGCGGCAGCGGCCTTCCGGCACTCCTTCCCTCCTGAGAAAGCGATTCCAGCATATCTTTAGTTGGTTTTCTGATAATTGGAAAAAATCGGAAAACCGTATTTCCCGCCTTCCATCATGTGTTGATATTGGGTTTCCAGGTCGCGGGCCAGTCCTTCGGCATCAAAGGATATGGGGTTGGCCTGAGCCGCCAAGGGAAGCACTTCCGTTCGCTGCTCAAAGGAGGATGCTTTCTCCGCAGGACCAACGATCACCGGTGTTAGCGAAGGGCGTCTGAAGTCATTGATATATACTGCTTTCATTTCCTTTTCATCCATTTGTCTGAGATCCCCGAAACTGATGGACGGCAGGATCAGCACGCAAACGGCAGCGAGGAAGAATCGGATCCGGTTTGATGGCCGGATGGTTTGAATGATCTGTTTCATGGCAATTGCCTCCTGTTGCGGTAATGTAGGGAAAGGGATTGAAGCCTTCCCGGTTGCTTCTTGTATTCAGCAAGGGGCGTGCCACGATGGTGGCATTGTTTAATATACTGAAAATAAAACAAAATATATATAATTCGTAATTTTCCATCATTGGGAAGGCCTGAAACCAGGGTTGCGGTTGTCCCGCGTTCTTGCCCTGAAGACCTCCACTCAGGGCCGGGTTTCGTTGAGGGAAGCCGGGTTGCAGGTGCAATCGAAGTTGCAGGGATTCAGTAGTCTATTTTTTGGCTCATCAAAACACCGAACAGCACGACCATAGCCGCGACATACTGGGTCGCGGTCAGCTGTTCGCCCAGGATCAGCCGGCCGAGTATAATCGTAAAGACCGGGATTAAATTGACGAAAGCCGAAGCCTGGCTGGCGGGGATGCGGCTGACTCCGAAATTATAGAGTCCGTAGGCGCCCAATGTGATAAACGCGCCTAGATAGATAATTGCCGCTACGGGTACCGGCTCAAAGGATTCGGGAAGGGTGGTCGCAGGAAAAAACAGGAAGGGCAGGAAAAAAATGCTGCCGACAAATGCCTGAATGCCGGTCAGGAAAAGAGGGGGATACACCGGTGTCAGTTTCTTGAGGGTAATGGTGTATCCGGTGGCGCATACCATGGCCATGAATTCCATGAAATTCCCCAGCGGCGGATTGGGGGCGTCCATTGTGGTTTCACTGCCGATACTGAGCCAGCAGGCACCCAGAATGGCCAGAAAAAATCCGGCCAGGGTTCTTCGAGCCACGCGCTCCCGCAGCACGAAGTGCGCGGTTACCGTCACCATCAGGGGCAGCAGTGCGGTGATCATGCCGGCCTGTGATGCCGTTGTATTTTGAATGGCCTTGGCCTCGAACAGAAAATAAAAACATGGCTCGAAGACGGCCATCAACAGGATGAATTTCCAGTCCCGGCGGTTCCAGGGAATGGATTTGAACCGTCGCCAGAGAAATGCGAAACAAATACTGGCCACCAGCATGCGACCGAAAATGACCACCATGGGGTGATAGGTGCGGAAGGCCAGTTTCAGGGCGATAAAGGAACTGGCCCAGAGAATCATGGCCAGAACCAGGCAGTAAATGGGGAACCAGATGGACCGTTGCATGCTTTGGCTTTTACCCTATTCATGACCTATTGCAAGACAATTTTGACCGGCAAACGGGTTTGCCGCCGGCATTCAACTACCCAGATGCCGGAGACCGGGTCGACGTTCACCATCGTCGTCTTTTTTGCATTCCGTGGCGACGTACCGCTTCCCCTTGGCATAATGCGAAAATACTTGATTCTTCATCCGGTTTCATTTTATGGGCAGAATCAATGCGGTCATTTTTTTCTAACCGGAAAGGCAACTAAAAGAATTCATGGGAGGATCTATGCGTAAGCTCGTTGATTCAGACGGCAATATCTCATTCGGCATATATGATGAAGCGATTGAAGAGCTCAATTACCATGATTATGCATTGCGTACTCCCATGGGAATACCGGTGCCCGGATTTCTGAAAACCCTCAAATTCAACCAGTTTCATTTTTTCGGTTTGATGGGGCCCGACCTGATGGTCGGTATGGCGGTGGTGAACCTGAAGATCATCACCAACGGCTTTTTTTATCTATACGACCGCGCCAAGAAAGAATTGCTGGAGACCAAGAAACTGGCCCCTCCCAGCGGGAAGACCTACATCCGGTTGAATCCGGCGCAAGTGGACAGCTGCTTCGAATCCGGTGATTTCCGGATCGCCATGCAGGGCAACCGGATCACTGCCGAAGGCAAGAATATCCGGCTTCAAATCGAAGCGGACCTGGAAAAAACCAACCCGTTGAGAATCTGTACGCGCGCCGGATACCGCGGCTGGGTGTACACCCAGAAAACAAGCCCGATCTCCGTCAACGGCGCGATCGTCTGCAACGGAAGGACATATGAAGTGGCATCACCGGAATACCAGGGCCTGATGGATTGGACCGGGGGGTTCATGCGGAAATATACCTGCTGGAACTGGGCCGCGACCGCCTGCACCCTGGATGACGGACGTTCCTTCGGGCTGAATCTGGCCTGTGGGGTGAATGAGACCGGTTTTACCGAAAACGCGTTCTGGCTGGACGGCGCCATGACCAAGGTCGGCACGGTCAATTTCATTTTCGACGCCCGGGATTTGTATCGTCCCTGGCGGATGGTTTCCCAAGACGGTAAGGTGGATCTGGTATTTCATCCGGAAAGCGAGAGGGGTGAGAAGATTCACGTGGGGGTCATCGCCTCCCGGTTTACCCAGCTCATGGGGACCCTGGAAGGTCGGTTGAAGACCGATGCCGGCGAGGAAGTGGCCATTGAAAATCGTCCGGCCTGGGCCGAGGATCATTACGCCAAATGGTAGGAGGTGAGTCATGGTTCCGTTTCAAAGCCAGGAAGAAATGGTTCGGGTGTTGTCGACCTTGTGGGACGCCATCTTCGCCGACCCGAAAATCGTTCAATCGGTTTCCGGCGCCCGTCTGATCGCCAAGTTTCGCTACACGGATTTCCCGACGGCGTTAATGATCGATATCAGCGGTGAAACGCCGCGTTACTATTGGGCTGCGCAAGATAATGGGAATTTCGATGTGGAGATGATTCTTTCTTCCGAAACCAGCCATCTGTTCTGGATGGAGCGCCTGAATGTGCCGCTGGCACTGGCTTCGCGGAAAATCGTCGCCAAGGGATCGGTTCAAAAGGCCCTGAAACTGCTTCCGGCCCTGAAACCGGCTTTCGCCCTGTATCCCCGGATCCTGCGGGAGCTGGGAAGAGAGGACCTGCTCCAGGAGGATTTGCAGCAGAAAACCCGTCGGCGCTTCCGACTGTTCTCCAGAAAGCGCCGTGGAACCGTTCATCCGGATCGAATCCCGGGCATTACCCTGGAATTTACCGCCGACAAGCAGCCAGCGACCTCGCCGGTGAGGGAAAGTCGGGTGAAAGAAGTCAGCGGTGCCGATCTCCTCAATACCATGTTGACCATCCGGTATTTCGAACAACATCTATCGGCCGCGTTTCAGGCAGGCCGATTGCCCACCGAAGCCATCCATCTTTCCATCGGCCAGGAAGCGGTAGCCGCCGGCGTCTGCATGCAACTGCGGGACAGTGATTACCTGAACACAACCCATCGTGGACATGGACATATCATCGCCAAGGGGGCCGATGTCCGGCGCATGATGGCGGAGATT
The DNA here is from genome assembly GCA_041740615.1 of Desulfobacterales bacterium. Classification (GTDB taxonomy): domain Bacteria; phylum Desulfobacterota; class Desulfobacteria; order Desulfobacterales; family SURF-7; genus DYJD01. The sequence goes on along the minus strand of JBGSLR010000096.1, from coordinate 57,777 downwards.
TACGGCAAGGCCGATGGCTTGTGCAAGGGGAAAGGCGGTTCCATGCATGTGACCGACGGTCGTATCGGCGTGTTGGGAGCCAACGGGATCGTCGGGGCCGGGTATCTGCTGGCCCTGGGGGCCGGTTTTTCCATCAAGCATCATCGGAAGAGCGACGATATTTCGGTGGTCATCGCCGGTGACGGCTCCGTCAACCAGGGGATGTTCCATGAGGCCATGAACATGATCGCCGTATTTGACCTGCCGGTGCTGGTGGTGGTGGAAAACAACGGGTACGGTGAATTCACCTCCATCGAACGGCATTCGGCGGTTACCGAGGTATTTCGGCGCGCCCAGGCATACGCCGTGGAGTCCTTTCGATTCGACGGCAACAACGCCGCGACCGTATTCGCGGAACTCGGCAAGATCATCGCGAAAATGCGGGCCGACGGCCGACCGCGATTGGTGGAATTGATGACCTACCGCTGGCATGGTCACATGGAAGGAGATCAGGAGTTGTACCGCAACCCGGAAGAAAAAGCCGTCCATGCAAAGGAAGATCCGATCTTGCGCCTGGAGCGGGAACTCGTGGATCGGGGGGAAATCTCGGCGGACGACCTGGAGATGATGCGTCAAACCGTCACCGATCGCATCGAAGACGCGGTTCGATTCGCCGAACTGGCTTCCGCGCCCCACCCGGAAGAACTGACTCGGGATATTTACAGCCCGGAAGACCGGACGCTTTTCCAGGGGACCTTTGACCTGCCGAGCACAGCAACGGAATTCTCGGTTTCCCAGGCGATCAACGCGGCCCTGGCCCAGGAGATGGAACGGGACGAGCGGGTGTTTCTGTGGGGCGAGGATGTGACCCTCGGGGGATATTTCAATGTCACCGAAGGCTTGGTGGAGCGTTTCGGACCCCGGCGGATCATCGACACGCCCATATCGGAAAATGCGTTTGTGGGCGGCGCCGTCGGCGCGGCCATGACCGGAATGCGGCCGGTGGCGGAAATTCTGTTTGCCGATTTTTTAACCTGCTGCATGGATCCCATCATGAACCAGGCCGCCAAACTGCGCTATATGACCGGCGGTCAGGTGTCCGTTCCCCTGGTGATCCGAACGCCCCTGGGAAGCGGTATCGGCATGGCGGCCCAACACTCCCAGTCCATGGAAAAATTCTTTTGCGGAATTCCCGGTTTGATGGTGGTGGCCCCCAGCGATGCGTTCACGGCCAAAGGGTTGCTGGCTTCGGCCATCCGTTCGAACAATCCGGTTCTTTTTTTCGAGCATAAACTCCTGTACGCCGAATCGGGAAAGGCCCTGGAAGCCGATTATACCCTGCCCATGGGAAAGGCCCGGATTGTCCGGTCGGGTCGCGATGTCACCATCGTCACCTACCTGCTGGGCGTGGGGATTGCCAAAGGCGCCGCCGACATTCTGGAACGCCATGGGATCGAGGTCGAAATCGTCGATCTGGTGACGCTCTATCCCATGGACACCGACACCATCCTGGCGTCGGTCGCCCGCACCGGGTTCCTGGCGACATTGGAGGAGGCCCATTTCAGCAACAGCATCGGATCGGAGGTCATTTCCCGGGTGGCCATGGCGGGTTTTTCCCTGCTCAAGGGCGCACCCATTAAAATCGCTGCGCCGGATTGTCCCATACCGTACGCCAAAAACCTGGAAAACGCCATGCTGCCGACAGCGGAACTGGTGGTGGAGAAAATCCGGCAGATGGTAACTTGAATCGGGATGCGGGATGCGGTAAGCAGCATCCCGCATCCATCGATATCCCCTAGTGTCCGTTTTTTTTACACCTTGAAAAAATCTTTTCAGGCCGGATCACGATCCTCGGTTTTCTTCGGGTGTTTCATTTCGCCCTTCTTGGTTTCAATATATCATAAAAACAATTTATTATAATTGTTTCCGCGACTGGCAAGCGATTTGCACAGTGTAGAAGCAGCCAGGGGAGAAAGACTATTTCCTCTTTTCAAGTGTGACGACAAACGCGGGGCGGAACCATATGTTGCACTCTACTCGATTTAAGCTGGTCATCAGTTTTTTGATCGTCTCTTTCCTGGTTGGCGGCGTGTCGCTGTTCATCGGCGGGCACTTGTTATACAACAGCGTCATCCGGGAAGCCACCAGCCAGGTCGGGTTGGCGTTGAACGCGGCGGATGATGTCTATCGCACCCATATGCGTTTTATCAAGCTGGCCCTGGATATCACCACCCTGGGGCAAGGTTTCCGCACGGCCTTTGCGGATCGGAATGTAGCGGATTTATCCGAGCGTCTGGGGCGTCTGGCGCTGCACGCCGAACTGGATTTTGCCGGGATCGTTCTGTCCGACGGAAAAACCATCTGCCGGTTGACGTCGGGCCAGGCGGCGGAATACCACCTCAAAGCGGAAAATCCCATTACCCGGCATGTCCTTGAAAACCGTCTGCCGGTGGCCGGCACAGCGGTTCTGTCCCAGACATTCATGATTCTTGAAAATCCGGAGCTTGCCGGGCGTCTCCAATTTTCCCCTCTTCCGTCCGGCGATGGAGAAGAGCTGCCTGTCGGAGAGAAGAAGGCCTGCCTGGCCATTGCCGCGGGCATTCCCCTATACGCGACCCAAAACGGCGGGGAACTGCTGGGGGTGCTCTATGGCGGGGTGGTACTCAATCAGCGCACCAACATCGTCGATCTGGTGCAGAAATCGTTCTTCTGGGATGAGATCCAGGCCAAGGCGAAACTGCCCACCGCAACGATATTCTTCGATACCATTCGCATCGCGACCAATATGATGGATGAAACCGGTAACCGCGCCATCGGGACGACGGTGGGGGATGACGTCAGACAACAGGTCCTCATCCGGGGGAAACAGTGGACAACCCGGCAGTATTATTTGACCGAGCGCTATATCGCCGCCTACAGTCCCATCGAAGATATCGATGGACGGCGCATCGGCATGCTTTCCATCGCCGTTTCGGAGTCCAATTATTCGGCGATCCAGCACAAATTCATTTTTTATTTCATCGTGGCCACGGCGATGGGGGGCCTGATCGCCATTGGAATGGGATCCTTTCTGGCCTATCGCATACTGGGCCCCATTCATCGCCTGATCCGGGCGAGTCGCGAAGTTTCCGAGGGGAATGTATCGCCCGATATCGGTCCCATTTCAAAGGATATGGAAATCGCCGTGTTGCAGCGGACCTTCACGGAAATGGTCCATTCCATGAAACGACGCCGGATGGAGAGTCGCAGCCAGATCATTCACTCCGAAAAACAGGCCACGGTGGGACGTTTGGCGGCCGGTGTCGGGCATGAAATCAACAACCCCCTCACGGGCGTGCTGACCTATACCCACATGCTCCTGCGTCGCAAGGACCTGCCGGCGGATATCCGCACGGACCTTCAGGTGATCGCCGAGTCGACGGAAAGAGTCCGCAAAATCGTCAAGGGCTTGCTTGATTTTTCCCGGCAGACCCGGCTTGATCCGGAAGAAAGCGACATCAACCGGGTGACGGAAGCGACGATCAAGTTGATGGAAAACCAGGCCTTGCTGAAAGGCGTGAATATCGAGTTCAATCCCGGTCAGGACCTGCCCTTGCTGGTGCTGGATCGAAGCCAGATCCAAAGTGTGTTGCTGAATGTCCTGATCAATGCCCTGGATGCCACGAAGCCTTCCGACAAGATTACGATCAACACCGCTGCCGCCTTGTCCGCCAGTGACACCGGCCATCGAGGAGTGGAAATCACCATCACGGATACCGGTTGCGGAATTTCTCCGGACCATATGAACAAACTGTTCGATCCGTTTTTTTCGACAAAGGAAGTCGGGAAAGGAACGGGTTTGGGGTTGTCGGTTTCCTACGGGATCGTCAAGGAGCATGGCGGCAATATCCGGGTCCAGAGCGAAGTCGGCAGGGGATCGACGTTTTTTATCTGGCTGCCCATCGAAAAACAGGTGGAAGAACATGAAAATCATGGTGGTTGATGATGAAGGGATCGTTCTCGAAAGCTGCCGGCGGGTGCTCGAGCCGGAGGGTTTCGAGGTTGTCATGGCCAAATCGGCCACGGAGGCACTGGATTCTTTTGAAACCGAAAGGCCATCTCTGTTCCTGGTGGATATCAAAATGCCGGTGCATGACGGGTTGTATCTGATGCGCGCACTTACCGACAGAAAATGGAACATCCCGGTGATCCTGATGAGTGGATTGAATACGGAAGATACGATTGCCGAAGCCCTGAAGATGGGCGCATGTCGGTTTTTAGCCAAACCCTTCACCCCGGATGAGCTGCTGGAAAGCGTCCGCCAGGTAATTCAAAAGGAGGTCTCCCATGAGTAGGCAGAGAGCGCTTGTCATCGACGATGAGCAAGTCGTGCTGGACAGTGTGCGGAAGATTCTGTCTTCCGAAAAGTATGAGGTGGATACTTGCCTCAAAGGAAAAAAGGGCATCGAGCAGGCGATCCATCAATCCTATGATGTCGTATTGACCGACATCCGGATGCCGGATATCGGCGGATTGATCGTTCTGCGGGACATCAAACGCGCCAAACCGGCCTTGCCGGTGATGATCATCACCGGATACGGGTCGGTGCGCTCCGCTGTTCAGGCGATGAAACTCGGCGCCTCGGATTACATTGAAAAACCTTTCAGCCCGGATGAACTCCTCAACGCCGTGAGCAAAGCGATCCGGCGGGCGGAGGAGGAAGAACCGGAGGAGCAGGGCATCGTTCATCAGGCGGAAGTGCTCAAGGTTCTCGAACTGGGGGCCGTCGATGATGATTTCAGACGCGCCCTCCTGAACAACGGCGCCGATGCATTGGATGGGTATGAACTCAGCGGTCCGGAGAAACTGGCCATCATCACCGGTGATATCGCCTGGATCGAGAGCCAGATGGGGCCCCTGACCCATGATCAGAAAATTTGGCTGGAGGCCCGGTTGAGCGCCGAAATCTGGTGACAAGTCGTCGCCCATGGAGAAGGGGGACGGTGGGAGCAAACAGTGGGAATTCAACAGCGAGCATATGAGGTGATCTTATGAAGGGGAAAAAAGTGTTGGCCATTGATGATGAAGCGATCGTCCTGGAAAGTATTCGAAAAGTGCTGACCGCGGAGGGCTTCGATGTCGCGACCACCCTGAGCGCCAGGGAGGGGATTCACATGGCCGCCCGGGAGCCCTATCATATCGTTCTCAGCGATATCCGCATGCCAGATGTGGACGGATTGACCGTTTTGCGGGATATCAAACGCGTCAAGCCGACTATGCCGATTTTGATCATCACCGGGTACGCCACGGTCTCTTCCGCGGTCCAAGCCATGAAGCTTGGGGCTGTCAATTACATTGAGAAACCCTTTACGCCGGAAGAGCTTGTCCGAACCGTGACAGCCGCCATCGAGGCCGCCTCCAACGTCATCCAGGAGGAACAGACCCTGATTCACGCCAAGGAAGTTCTGAAGGTGCTGAAAAAAGGCGCCTCCGATTCGGTGTTCGCCCGGAAAGTGTTTACGCAAGGGGCCGAGGCCCTTGAAAAATACAGTCTGACCCATAATGAAAAACTGGCCATCATCACAGGGGACGCCGGCTGGATCGAAGACCAGATCGGTATGATCAAACCGGATCATAAGAACTGGTTGATGGAGGGCAAAAAACGATTGAACGGATAGGAGATCCTATGAGCCAAAGCATGCTGATCATCGATGACGAAGATATTGTATTGAACTCCTGCCGCAGAATTTTCAGCGAAGAGGGTTTCCGGGTCGTGATCACTTCAAGTCCCCAGGAGGGTCTCCGACTGGCTTCCGATTCCGCTTTTGATGTCATTCTGTGCGATTGGAAAATGCCCGGTTTCGACGGCCTGGACGTGATTGAGGAACTTCATCGAAGATCCCCGGAATCCGCCATGGTCATGATCAGCGGATTCCCTTCCGTGGGGCGGGCGACGGAAGCCATGAAGCGTGGCGCCATGGATTATGTGGCCAAACCGTTTACGCCCGAAGAAATTTCCACAACGGTCAAACAGGCGGTGCAGCGCAAGGTGACGGGGGAAAAACAGGTGCTGGGGCGTTTTGAAACCATCATCAAATCCCTGCAGTTTCCGGTGCCGGGAATGGAAGACAAAGCACCAAAAACCATCGCGGAAACCGTTGCCTCCACCATCGGCGTGGGCAAGGTCACATCTCCCTGGCTGACTGTCACCGTGCTAGGTGTTCTGGCCGGCTCTTATATCGGCTTCGGCGGCCTGTTGTCCACCAGTGTGACTTTCGACATGGCGCCCATCGCCGGAATCGGCTTCACCAAAATTATGGCCGGCGCGGCTTTCAGCCTGGGACTGATGCTGGTGGTGATTGCCGGAGCCGAACTCTTCACCGGCAACAACCTGATGGTGTCCAGCGTGTTGAGCAAGGAAATCACCTTCAACAATATGATCAGGCGCTGGGCCGTGGTGTATCTGGCCAATTTCGTTGGCTCCCTGCTGATCGCCCTGCTGTTTTATTGTTCCGGCTTGTGGAAAACAGGGGAGGGCGCCCTGGGCGCCGCCGCCGTCAACGTGGCCCTGAAAAAAACGACCCTGGGATTCAGCGAAGCCCTCTTCCGCGGCGTCGGTTGCAACTGGCTGGTCTGCCTGGCGGTTTGGATGGCGCTGGCCGCCCGCCAGACCATCGGTAAAATTTTCGCCATCTTTTTTCCGATCATGGGATTCGTGGCCATCGGTTTCGAGCACTGTGTGGCCAACATGTATTTCATTCCCACCGGTATCATGATCAAAAGTTGGGCCGGTATTCCCGCCATCCAGGCCATCAGCGCCGATGGGTTGACCTGGGGGAATTGCCTGTGGAAAAACCTGCTGCCGGTCACCATGGGCAATATTATCGGCGGGGTCGTTTTCGTGGGCATGAGTTATTGGGGAGCGTATCTGAAACCCTCCCAGCCGAAGAAAGGAGCGGTGTCGTAGCGGACCTCCGTCCCCTCCTTTTTTTGTTTTGCTGAATTATGTTTGCAATTAATATCAAGTTATGCAATATAATCGTAATTTATTTTTGATATATATATTTCAAAAATAGAATTGAAATTCTAAATTTATGATCGCGTATTGGTGACATGGCCGAGCTATCCAGGAAAGAACGAGAAACAGAGCGCAAGCGGAACGAGATTCTCCTGGCGGCCATGTCCGTTTTCGCCCAAAAAGGATTTCGCGGGGCCACCATGGCGGAAATCAGCCAGGCGTCGGAATATCCGTTGGGAAGCATCTATAAGTTTTTTTCCGGAAAAGAAATTATCTACCATGACCTGGTCATGGAAAAGGGCGTTGCCCTGCGAGAATTGCTCCTCCCGGTCCTGAATCATCGGGAGTGGTCCCCCAAACAGCGCCTGCACGAATGCATGCGCGCCAATGCCCGATTTTTCAAGGACAACCGGGAATTCATCCGGATCTACATTGCCGAGCGCAACAACATCGACGCCGTGCTGGTGCCGAACCTGAATCGGAATATCAACCGGATGCATGACAAACTGCTGTCCCTGTATGGGGGCTTGTTCCAGGAAGGGATCGATACCGGGGATTTCAAACCCCATCCGTCCCAGGACATGGCCATGCTGTTCAGCGGCATGCTCCATGCCACGGCCTGGTACTGTCTCGCCCAAGAGGATGACGACGATCAACTGGAACGACGATTCGAAACCGCATTTACCATTTTCAGCGATGGTATTGACCCATAAACATCAACAAAAGGAAAAAAAGGGATGGCACAAGTAATTTCGGACCGAAGAGATGTGGATTTCGTACTCCACGAAATGTTGAATGTAACCGAACTGACCCGTTCGGAAAAATACGCCGAGTTCAATAAGAAGACCGTTGATCTGATCATCAGCGAGGCGCGCAACCTGGCGATCAAGGAAGTGCTGCCCACCAACCGGGCCGGCGATGAGGAAGGTTGCCGATTCGAAGGGGGAGCGGTTCGGGTCCCCGACGTTTTCCACAGGCCCTTCAAGCTGTATGCCGAAGGGGAGTGGATCGCCATGGCCGACGATCCGGAAGTGGGCGGCCAGGGCATGCCGGTTACCGTGGCCCTGGCGGCCACCGAATATTTTACGGGAGCCAACTGTTCCTTCATGATGTACCCGGGGTTGTGTCACGGGGCCGGAAAACTCATCGAAGTGTTCGGTACGGAACAGCAGAAGTCCCTTTATCTGAAAAACATGTACACCGGCGTATGGGGCGGCTCCATGCTGTTGACCGAGCCCGAGGCCGGTTCGGACGTGGGCGCCTTGTCCACCACGGCGGTGAAGAATGGGGACGGCACCTATTCCATTACCGGGAGCAAGATCTTCATTACCGGCGGCGAACAGAACCTGACCGAAAACATCATTCACCCCGTATTGGCGCGTATTGAAGGCGCGCCCGCCGGAACCAAGGGCATTTCCCTGTTCATCGTTCCCAAAATCTGGGTGAACGAGGACGGCAGTCTGGGAGACCCCAACGACGTGGTTTGCACCGGCATCGAACACAAGCTCGGCATCACCGGCAGCGCTACCTGTTCTCTGACCTTGGGGGGCAAGGGCAAGTGCCGGGGGCTGCTGCTGGGCGAGGAACACAAGGGCATGCGCGCCATGTTCCACATGATGAACGAGGCCCGGCTGGGGGTTGGTTTGCAGGGGTTCGCCTTTGCCAGCGCTTCCTATATGTATGCCGTCAACTATGCCCGGGAGCGCGTCCAGGGCAAGAACCTGATGCAGATGCTGGATCCCAACGCCCCCGGCGTGCCGATCATCCAGCATCCGGATGTGCGCCGAATGCTCATGTATATGAAGGCGTATGTGGACGGGATGCGCAGTTTCATCTATTTCATCGGCAATTGTTTCGATCGCGCCGAGACCGCCGTGAACACGGAAGACAAGGACAAGTACGAGGGCTTTGTGGAGTTGCTGACCCCCATCCTGAAAGCCTACTGCACGGAAAAGGCCTTCGATGTCTGCACCCAGGGAGTTCAGGTATACGGTGGCTATGGATACACCAAGGAATATCCCGTGGAACAGCTTCTGCGGGATTGCAAGATCACCAGTATCTACGAAGGCACTAACGGCATCCAGGCCATGGATCTGTTGGGCCGCAAGCTGGGTATGAAAAAAGGTAAACTGTTCATGGATTTTCTGTCCGAGATCCAGAAAACCGTTGCCAGCGCCACCGCCGTTCCCGGACTTTCCGACCTGGCCGGGAAGGTCGGCCAGGCCGTCAACCGCCTCGGAGAAATCGCCATGCAGATGGGCGCCACGGCCATGTCCCCCAAGGTGCTGGATGCCTTCTCCTATGCCCATCCGTTCCTGGAAGTCTGCGGCGATGTGGTCATGGCCTGGATGCATCTCTGGCGGGCCGGCGTGGCTCTGCCGAAAAAGGATGACAACAAATTCGCCAAGGACAAAGCGTTTTATGAGGGCCAGGTCAACACCGCCCGGTATTTTATCAACTGTATTCTGCCTGCCACTTTGGGCAAGATGAACGCCATCGCCAACATGGACAGCGCCATTTCGGAAATGTCCGAGGACGCTTTCGGCGGCAAATAGATCTTGCCCGTTTGTATATACCCGTCTTACCTCCTCGATCAGCCGCACCGGAAGCCAGCCGGTGCGGCTTTCCTTTTTATGGGTTGTTGAAGTCGGATTTTCGGTTGCACCCGGATATGGATAAAAAACCCTTTAATAATGCATCATTTTAGATATACTGATGAAATACGGCCGTGAATATTCTTTGATTCTTTCGAACCTGTCAAAAGCCGTATAATATGGAGATCAAACCGATATCCGTATTCGTCTGGCAATGGAGATATCCCACCCTTTAGCTGGTGCCGGACCCGGTACCCTCGCCGCATAGCTTTGCTTTCGGCAAATAAGGTAGTCATGAAAACAAAAATGGAAATGGCAGTTCAAAAGTTTATGGATGGTTACAACTGTGCGCAAGCCGTATTTTACTCGTTTTGCGATGATTTTAATATCGATAAAGATGTCGCACTGAAAATGGCGACCGGTTTTGGCGCCGGTATGGGGCGAAAAGAAGAAGTCTGTGGCGCAATTTCCGGTGGAATACTCGTTATCGGTTCAAAATATGGGAGAGGTGAAACGGAAGAACGTTCTGCAATGGAACGATCCTACAAAAAAACACAAAATCTAATGGATCAATTCGCAGAGAGACATGGAACAGTAATCTGCAGACAGTTATTGAATGGATGCGAGTTAACCACAAATGAAGGGCAATTATATTTTACGGAAAATGACCTTCTAAAAAAAACATGTGTTCCTTGTGTCCGGAGTGTTGTCGAGATATTGGAAGCGATATTGTGAATCCCTCTTTTTCCAAGGAGAAAAACCATGCTGTTCGCCAAAGAAATAAGCCATGATACGGCCAATCTGGCTCGTTATTGCAGGGGCCGGCGACGCCTGCCCGCTCTACCTTTTCCCCAGATCCTTGTACAACACCAAACTCCCCAAAGCCAAGAGCTTGGTGGGATTGCCCAATGCCGTATTCAACGGCGTCATCACGGTCAATGGAAAGGATCTTGCGATCGACGGCTGGATCGGCAACCAGAACTACAACTGGGGCGTCAAACACACCGAAGCGGGTGTTTCTTTGAATTTTGTCAAAGGGGTAACAAGTCTTGATTTTGACTCAAGGGGTTCATTTCGCCTTGCTGAGTATGCTTTTTGCGGGCATTAACGACGTAATTTTTAAAAAATATGCCGTTAAAAAACGATCCAGGGGCATGTATGTATTCGGCGTCGGTTTGACGTGGACATTTTTTCAGGTTTTATACTCGTCCGTCTCCGGCGTTTCATTCCACTTTGATATCCTCACAATCCAGTATGGGGTGTTGGCCGGCGCCTTCCTGGCGGCAGCGAATATCTTGCTGATCGAGGGACTTTCTCACGTCGATGTCAGTCTTGGCTCTACGGTATATCGTTTGAATACCATCGGCGTCGTTATATATTCTTTCGCTTTTTTGTCTGAACCCATTGAGTTTATCAAAGTAACGGGAATTACATTCGGCGTCCTTTCCGTGTTGCTTTTGTATAACAGCAACAGCAGCAAAACAATGACGCAGAAAACGAAACTATTCTTTGGACTGGTGGTGGTTGCATCGTTGTTTCGTGCCGCATTCGGCGTTGTTTCCAAAATAGGTCTACTGGCGTCGGCAGACGAGAATACAATTGTCTTGTTGGCGGCATTCAGTTGGATTGTCGGCGGGGCATTTTATGCAAAATATGTTGAAAACCGATTTGTGGTAACGAAAAAGAAAATCCTCTATTCAGTCGTATCCGGGCTTCTTGTATTTTGCATCGCGAATTTTCTACTTCTCGGTCTTGAAGTCGCACAGGCGAGTATTGTGGTGCCAATTGCCAATATGGGCTTCATCATCGCTCTGCTCCTTTCGGTTCTACTGGGAACCGAAAGGATGGAACTTAAAAAAATAGTGGCGACAGCGTTTGCGGCAGGTTCGATCGTGTTGCTTTCGATTGTCTGACCAGTCACGATCGTTTGCCTGATAAAAAAGATCATTCATAACCGCATGGGAGACCACTCCCGTCGCGGAAATCGCCGCTGCTTTCGCAGAAAGGAACATCAACCGGATTCCCATCCTGGGGTCGGACGGTACATTATCAGGGATTGTGACCCGCCGGGATATCGTCAACGCGTACTGCCGGATTTCTTAGGGGAAAAAACATCTTTTCAATTATCGTAGAAGGAAAGACATGCCTTATTTATCAAAGATGAAGGGCGGCGCCCAAAGCCCACCCCGCGTCAGTATCTCCGAAATCCTCTGGTCCTGGATCGGATCGTTTTGCGGTAACGCCGCCGTCGCTTCAGTGCATTTTTATCTCCTGGAACCAAAAGACCTCATCATGGTGATCGGTTCCTTTGGCGCTTCTCGTCAACAATATCCCTGCCAACCGAAAATATCCTGAATTCTGGGGATAGTTCACAGCAGAATATGGTGTCTGAATAATTCGGAGACAACCGGGATCGCTTCGGTAAGCAATTGGGGGCTTTTCATTGTTTTTGGTTTATGCCATACTCAGGCAACGTTGCAGGAATAGTTGGGTTCACCATGAACTCGGAAATGGAAAGATCTTTCGGCGGCGCACTCCGTCTGCGCCACAATAAGCCGTAAAATCCATTGCCGCAGCCCTTTACAGGGGGCATTTCACCCACCCCTTATTTTTATTGATGAAAACGGATCGGCTGAGCGTTCGGATTTATAACACCGTGCAGTGACAAAAGGAGGGTTGCCATGTTTTGTTACCAATGTGAACAAACAGCGAAAGGCACAGGATGCACCGTACAAGGTGTCTGCGGGAAACTACCTGAAATCGCCGCCCTGCAGGATCTGCTTCTGTATGCGTTGATGGGGTTGTCCCAAGTGGCTGTTGAAGGCCGCAAGGAAGGCATTTCAGACGGAGATATCAATGTATTCACCGTCAGGGCGGCTTTTTCCACCCTGACGAATGTGGACTTTGATCCCAACCGATTTATCGCGCTGATCCACCAGGCCGTGACCGAACGTGAACGGTTAAAGGGGCAAGTGAAAGCAGCCGGCGGTAGAACGAGTTGGTCCGAAGGAGCCGCCGCGTTCCAACCCAAAATGGACTTGAGCGATCTGGTCCGTCAGGGCGAACAGGTGGGAATAAAATCCTATCCCAGCCTTTCGCCGGACATCTTGTCGCTAAAACATACAGTGCTGTATGGAATTAAGGGGGTCAGCGCCTATGCTGATCATGCACAGATATTGGGGCAGGAGGATGAAAGCGTTTACGCATATGTTCATGAAGGGCTGGCGGCCATACAAAGCAATGAAATGGGACTGGATGCGTGGGTGGAAATGGCCCTTCGATGCGGTGAAGCGGCTTATCGAGCGATGGAACTGCTTGATGCCGGCAACACAGGCATCTATGGACATCCAGTGCCGACCAAGGTCCCTCTGGGTCATAAGAAAGGCAAGGCCATTCTTGTTTCCGGGCATGACCTGAGAGATCTCGAAGCGCTGCTCCAGCAGACCGAAGGAAAGGGCATTTACATTTATACCCATGGCGAGATGCTTTCGACGCACGGCTATCCCAAGTTGAAACAATACCCTCATTTTTATGGACAGTTCGGCACCGCCTGGCAGAAACAGATCAAGGAATTCGCGGAATTTCCAGGCGCGATTCTAATGACCACCAACTGTATCCAACGGCCATCCAATGAATATAAGGATAATTTGTTCACATCCGGCATGGTCGGCTGGCCGGATATCCCGCATATCCCGGATTTGAATTTCAAACCCGTTATCGACAGAGCCCTTGCGCTTCCCGGCTTTCACGATGATCGCGTTGACCAGGAAGTTACCGTGGGCTTCGCCCGCAACGCCGTATTGTCCGTCGCCGACAAAGTCATCGAAGCGGTCAAGTCCGGGGCCATCCGTCATATTTTTTTGGTGGCCGGCTGTGACGGCGCCAAGCCAGGTCGGAACTACTATACCGAATTCGTCGAGAAGATTCCCCAAGACTGCGTTATCTTGACACTGGCGTGCGGGAAATATCGTTTCTTCGACAAATCCCTGGGAGATATCGGCGGCATACCGCGTCTTCTGGATGCCGGCCAGTGCAATGATGCATATTCGGCGGTTCAAATCGCCATGGCCCTTGCCAAGGCCTTTAACAAGAGCGTTAATGAGCTGCCGTTATCGCTGATCCTATCCTGGTATGAACAGAAGGCGGTTTGCGTGCTGCTGGCCCTGCTTCATCTCGGCCTCAAGGGAATCCGCCTCGGGCCTTCTTTGCCGGCGTTCCTTACCCCCAATGTATTGGGTACACTGGTGAAACATTTTGATATCAGACCGATCAAATCACCCGATGAAGATCTGAAAGCCATTCTGGGATAGTGCCGCGACCTTCCACTTGATGATCAGCCCCGGGAAGCAATCACCGCGGTTCGAAATGTTTTGCAAGTGCGGTTTGATCAGCGATGGTGGTTCGGTTTTCATGGCGGTGCTGCATGTGAGGCGTTTTCACCTATGCGCCGAATTCCTCCCGTCCCGGGTCGTGCAAGGCTGCTTGGCGCGCGAAGCGTTTTCCCAGACGGAGACGTGCCCGTTCCATGTACAGATAAAACACGGGTGTCACAAACAGGGTCAGGAACTGCGAAAACAAAAGCCCGCCGACCACGGCGAGTCCTAACGGCTGTCTGGATTCAGCGCCGGCCCCCAGGCCGAGGGCGATGGGAATGGTACCCATGAGGGCGGCCATGGTGGTCATCATGATGGGCCGGAAACGAACCAGACAGGCTTCGATGATGGCTTGTTCCGCGTTCAATTTGTGCTTCCGCTGGGCCTCGATGGCGAAGTCGATCATCATGATGCCGTTTTTCTTGACCAGCCCGATGAGCATGATGATGCCGACGAAGGCATAGATGCTCAGCTCCACCCGGAAAACCATCAAAGTCACTAGGGCGCCGAACCCGGCAAAGGGCAGGGCGGACAGAATGGTGATGGGATGGATGAAGCTTTCGTACAGGATCCCCAGGACGATATAAATGACCAAAAGGGCCATGATCAGAAGCAGGCCCAGACCTTTCAGGGAAGATTCAAAGGCTTGGGCCGTACCCTGAAAGCTGGTGGTGACCCGGGCCGGCAACACCTTCTTGGAAAGGGCGTCGAGATCATCCAATGCCTTGCCCAACGGATAGTCGTTTTGCAGGTTGAACGACAGGGTTACCGATATGTTCTGTCCGGTATGGTTCACGGAAAGGGGCCCCAGATCCATGCGGATGTCGGCCAGGGCGTTCATGGGCACGAGCTGGCCGGTATTGGATGTGACATACAGATTGGACAAGGCTCCGGGTTGCCGGATCCATTCCGAGCGCCTTTTTTAGAAGCCGCTATTCCCCCAAATAAAAATGGGTGTCAACATGAAATTGACACCCATGGTTGATTTGGAAAAGCGAAAAGCACAGCAACAAGACCGGGTCCGGCTGCTTATCAACAAGCCACGTACCCGAAATACTTCGCAAACATGCCAAAATAGTCACCGGTTACGATTTCATATGGCAACATCTGAACGATTTTTCCGGTCAGCGTGTTGTTATCCCGGTTTTCGCATATATTTTTCGCACCTTTCACATCGATTGTCTCTTTCTCCTCGATCCGGTTTTCCTCCGTTGACAGTGTCGGATCTTGATCGAGCAATTCCACATAAGCGTTTCCCGGCTCATTCGTCGGGAGCGATTTTTCAGCAAAGGCTGAGTGAAATGCAAAAAGAACGAACATCATGATCGATATGACGGTGATAAAAGCGTAGTTTCGCGTTATGATTTCCATGAAGATTACCTCCCATCTCAGTTAATTACCCTTTCTTGGATCGTATCATTGTCTACGTCGAGAAAGAGGAGAGGCGAAATGAGATTGTAAGAGACGCTTCGTCTCATCGAAATTCTCAGAGGATATGGAGCAATCCTCAACTGACAATACGGTAAGTATCCGTACGAAAAGAGGGGTGTCAACAGGGAGGGAGAAATAAATAAACAGGGGGACCCTTTTTGGATGACGTGTATTCAATGCGCACAACCTACTAAATTACTTGACACAATACTTTTTTCGCTATATCCAGGTATATCGCAGATATCAATATTAATCCAAATAAATTGGACGGTTAAAATTATGGCGCTGACAAAATCACAAATCGTCGAAGAATTACAGGCCCAACTCGGGCTGCAAAGAAACCAATGTATTGAATTGCTTGAAACTTTTTTGGAAATCATTAAGCGGGATTTGGCATCCGGGAACAATGTCATGATTTCAGGGTTCGGCAAATTTTGCGTGCATGAGAAAAAAAAGCGTAAAGGACGAAATCCCGCGACCGGCGAAGATATGATGCTGGACGCCAGGCGTGTGGTAACCTTCAAAAGCTCCGGGATCTTGAAAGAAAAGGTGAACGGCAACGAATAAACGATCGGTTGCGGCTCGGTCCACTCACCATCATCGGCCCGGCTCTTCCTCAACGGATAATCCGCTGCACGTTTACGAATCCTCGGGTTTTTGATCCGAATTCCTTGAAGATATTGCGTAATCTATCAAAATCAACTATCAAGTCGCGACCCTTTCGACCATTGATGGAAAAAGTGGTCAGGCCTCTTTGCTCCATTGTCGTCATCGAACGAATTCCTGTCTCGAACTCGATTGATGAATAGGTTCATATGATTGACACCTTAAATGGTATGATGGGAATCCTGATCTTGGCGTTTGGCCGCCGGCTGTTCTGGTTGTTTGTCGGGTGTGCGGGATTTGCGGTGGGGTTGCTGATGGCGCAGCTGTATTTCGGGTTGGAGCCTGCTTGGGTGGCTTGGGCAGTCGCATTGGGGTTCGGGGTCATTGGTGCGTTGCTGGCCGTATTTTTTCAGACCATTGCCATTGGTTTGGGCGGATTTGCCGCCGGATGCACCATCACCGCCTACCTCTTGACTCTGATGGGCATTCCAACCGCACCTGTGCTCCTTCTTTTCGGGGGCATAATAGGCGCAATTCTGCTGTACACCGTATTCGACTGGGCGCTCATCGGCCTGTCTTCGGTGGCCGGCGCCACTCTGATCGTTCAGGCGCTGAACTGGAATCCGCAAGCCGAGATGGTTCTATATGCCGCTTTGATTGTCGCCGGGATTCTGTTCCAGACGGCAATGCTTCGCAGGCAACAACATCAAACGAAGTAGCACATCCAAGCAGATGTTTCATTGGTTTATCAATCGTCGGCGAAAGAAGCTCTCCCGGATGCCTTTCCCTTCCGTATGGGAGGAAATCATCCGCCGTAACGCCGCCCACTATTGTATGTTGGAAGATGCCCAGCGTGCTCATCTGCGGACCCTGATCCAGGTGTTTATCAGCGAAAAAAATTGGGAAGGCGCCGGTGGACTGGAAATGACCGACGAGATCCGCGTCACGATCTCAGCTCAGGCTTGCCTGCTTCTTCTGGGCCTGCCCCACAACTTCTACCAAAATGTCAAGTCCATCATCGTTTACCCTTCAACGGTTGTGCCGCCTCAACGGAAGCTCGGCTTCTTTGAAACCGCATCTGCACCGGTTGCGCTGGAGGCTCCCATTATCGGGCAGGCGTTTCAGCAGGGGCCGGTAATCATTATCTGGGATGCAGCTCTGCACGGTGGACGTCATCCCGAGTCCGGTCACAACGTTGTTTACCACGAATTCGCACACAAACTGGACATGCTCGACGGCGCCGCCGACGGTACCCCGCCGCTGCGAGACAGGAATGAATACCGTGACTGGGTTCAGACATGTTCGCGTGAATACCTGCGTCTCAAACACGACACCGAAAGGGGCAGGACGTCTTTCCTCAATGCCTACGGTGCCACCAACGAAGCGGAATTTTTCGCCGTCGCCACGGAGCAATTCTTCGATCAGCCCTGGTCAATGATGGAGCAAGCTCCGGATCTATATCGTATTTTAAAGGAATACTACCGGCAGGATCCCTTCGAACGCATGTCCCGGAATAACTGCTGATATCCCCGAGGTGTATCATGTCCCGCGCAGTAGCCTCGCATGGGCGCCTCGAGTAGGTCGGTTTGCCGGTGGAACCGAGTACCTGGGAATTGTTTGCATCCGCGGGGATTGAAAAAGATTGCTTTTTAGGAGCCGAACGGGGAATATGTCGTTGGGAAAATAACCGAATCGACGATTCGCCATGCGCCTGTGCCTGTTTTGGCGGTTCCGCCTGCATTCAAGATATAGACCCGATGCGCACGACTGAATAAACCTTTTAACGGGATAGAAATTCGGAGGTGATTATGCTGAAAAATGAAATTATTACGTCAATCAATGAGCAGATCAATCGTGAGATGTACTCCGCCTATCTGTATATGTCCATGTCGGCTTACAGCAATTCCATCGGTTTGAAAGGGTTCGCCAACTGGTTCATGGTCCAGTATCACGAGGAAATGTTACATGCCATGAAATTATATGAGTACCTGTCGCGCCAGGGCGCTCCAATTCGTTTGAAGGCGATTCAGGAACCACCGGCGGAATTCAAATCCCCCACGGATATGTTCACACAAACCCTGGCCCACGAGCGGTTCATCACCAAATCCATCAACGATTTGATGGATCTGGCCATAACGCAGAAAGATCATGCCTCACAAGTCTTTTTACAGTGGTATGTGAACGAACAGGTGGAAGAGGAAGAAAACGACAACGATATACTGCTTCAACTCAAACTGGTCAATGACGATCCCCGCGGTTTGTTGATGCTGGATCGGGAGCTATCCGCCCGCATGACCACGGTGCCCACTGATTTCAGCAAAGGCGTCGAAGCGGCCATGAATGCATCCCCAGCCGCGCCGGCAGCATGACACAACAACGGACGAATGGCCTTCCTAAACTCAATTGGAAGGGTGCGTTTGTAGCCCGTGGCGAGTATTGATGCCGCTTACATCTCAGGAAACGGCTGTCCCCAGAATCCTGCGCATCATGCGTCTGCGCAGTGATCCGGGGATCAACTGGAGGCAGCCGCGATATCGGTTAAGGAAGGGTTCACTTTGGAAGTCGATGTCAGATGATGGCAGGACGTGCATCCTTGGGATTTGAAGATGGTCTCTCCCGTGTCGGCCGCCGGAGCGCTTACCGCCAGAAACAGAAGACCGCAGATAACGTAAATGATATATCGCTATTAACGATGGATTTTCAATAAATATGTCGGACCGAGGATTGATACAATATAACTGCTTGCCTTAATGCGATTATGCGAATGGTATTTCAGATGTTTTTACCCCATGGTGTCATGGGTAATAACAAGCAGGGAACTTGATGTCGGAAAAGAAAAATATTGTCCGTGCTGCTGGCGTGCTGGGTTTTGCTACGATTCTGTCGCGGATCATGGGCATGGTCAGGGATATGGTCGTCTCCCGCCTATTCGGCGCCGGCTTTGCCACAGACGCGTTTTTCGCTGCTTTTCAGATTCCCAATATGCTTCGTCGTTTTTTCGCGGAAGGGGCTCTGACGTCGGCTTTTGTGCCGATTTTTGCGGAGTGGTACACGCAGAAAAGCGAAAAAAAAGCCCGCGATCTCGCCAATACCTGTTTTACGTTGCTGACCATGGTTATGGCCGGGATCACCATTGCCGGGATTGTCTTTTCGCCACTGATCATCACCATTATGTTTCCCGGGTTCCGGACCGAACCAGCCAAATATGAACTGACCGTATATTTGAATCGGTTGATGTTTCCCTATATCTTTTTTATCAGCTTGGTTGCCTTGAGTATGGGGATTCTAAACACCGTCCGTCATTTTTTCACTCCAGCCATTTCCACCGTTTTCCTTAACCTGTCGATGATCGGAGGCGCTGTTTTTCTTCACAGTCATTTTTCAGTGCCCATCGTAGCCTTGGCCGTGGGCGTTCTTGTCGGTGGAACGATTCAGCTTTTGCTGCAACTGCCGACGCTTTATCAAAAAGGATTTCCCATCCGATTCCGGTTTGATCCAAAGCATCCGGCTGTTCGGCGGATCGCACTGCTCATGGGGCCATCCGTTTTCGGAGTTGGTGTGTACTATCTGAATATTACGGTTGGAAATATTCTGGCGTCACTTCTTCCCCAAGGAAGTGTTTCCTATATCTATTACGCCCAGCGTCTTTTCGAGTTCCCCCAGGGAATCTTTACGGTCTCTGTAGCGCAGGCGGTTCTTCCTTCCATGAGCCGGCAGGCAATCTCCGGAGATATGGATCAACTGAAGGATTCACTGGTATTCGGTCTCAAACTGATCCTTTTTATCACCATCCCAGCGACGGTCGGGCTCATGGTTTGTGCGACCCCCATATTCAGCCTACTGTTCATGGGCGGAGCGTTTGACTACGGCAAAGCGGTCAATTCGGCGCAGGCTCTTATCGCTTATGCAGGGGGACTTTCTCTGGTGGCGATGGTCCGCATTCTTGTTCCGACCTTTTATTCCCTAAAGGATACCAAGACGCCGGTGGGCATCGCGTTCGTCGCGTTTCTGCTCAATGCCTTGTTCAGTCTTATTCTAATGGTGCCGCTGAAACATTCGGGAATAGCCCTGGCGTCCAGTCTTTCTGCTCTCTGCAACATGGCGATGCTGTTTTTTTACCTGCGTCGAAAGATTGGACCTTTCGGAGGCAGGTCGGTCGTCATTACCGCTATAAAAACCATGGCGGCCTCCATTCCGATGGGTATTGTCGCATACTGGGGAAACGGTCTTATCGATTGGTCCATGGAGGGTCATAAATCGCTCAAGGCCCTTGCTCTTTTCTCGACCATCGGTGTCAGCGCAGCCGTGTTTTTTGCTATCGCATATTTACTCCGGTGCGAGGAGTCACGGGAAATCATGCGACAGGCGAAGAAACGAGTCGGTCGGTAAAAACATATGATGATTCGGATATCTGGCAGAGAACCATCTCCGTCTGTTGCGGATGCCTGTGTGCCCGAATATAATACCTTGACCGAATAGCAGGATTTTTTTATAAAAGCTTATAACCACCGCGAATTTGTTGGAGACTCCGCTTCACTGTGCGCCGAGTTTCGAAATTCGGTGACCGCGTTGATCGATTCCATCACTCCGAATCGCTAAAATCGGCCCGGGGGTTTCACCGATGTTGAAATGTTTCGATCAACAGAAAGCCCAAAGAAGCCGTTTGCGAGATACTATTTGGAAGGAGATACGCTATGCAATGGGGGCGATTGAGGAGAAGTCTACTGATGGTCGTTTTGGTAACACTTTGGTGTTCACCGGCAGTGGCCGGCGATCTGGAGAAAGATTTTCTGGGGGTTCCGTGGAGCGCGTCTTTTTCGGATTTGGACGGGTTTTCCATCATTTACAAAAAAGCGGATATCTTTTTCGGCATCCGACCCAATGAGACCCGAACCATCAACAATGTGGATGTGGGGCATGTCATCTATGGTTTTTATAACAGCCGGTTTTTTGGCGCATATGTGAATATCCAGTCCTTGGACGCATTCAGCGGACTCCGGCAAGAATTGGAGAAGCGCTACGGTACGCCGCGCGTAACGATCGGGACGCATCAAAAAATTTACAACTGGAAGCATGGCCCGGTGAAGATCAAATTGAAAATGAACGAGCAGACAGGCGACATGAAAATCGGCTTTTACTATACTCCCTTGGCGGATACGATAAATGAGAAGAAACAAGAGATACGGGGCAAGGTGCGGTTGCTGCCCATTGAAAAGGATAAGAAACCCAGCGCCTTGCCGCTTCTGGAGTTTTAGGGACATGCAAAACGATTTGGTCATGGATGCCGGTCAAATTGAAATAATGGATCATCACAAGTCGGCTTCCCATCCCGTTGCGGGTGGAGCTGCCCGAGAAGAATTGACGAACAAGAGAAGGAAACAGCCGAAAGCCATAGAAGGAGAATGATCAATGGCGTATAAAGATATTCTCAAAAACGCGATACGGACATTCGAAGATTTGGAGAAATGGCTCACCGGGCAAAAAGCAAGAGTCGATTCCAGACTCAGGGAAGTCATTGCCAGATATCCGATGCGGGTCAATACATATTACCTCGGCCTCATTGAAAAAATGAATGACGGTATCTGGAAGCAAGCGATTCCGGATGTCCAGGAACTGGAGCATTACATGGATCTTACGGAAGATCCGCTGGATGAGGAAGGCGATATTCCACTCGGGGGGCCGAGGACGATCATTCATCGGTATCCTGACAGGGTCTTGTTGTTTGTATCCAACGAGTGTGCAATGTATTGCAGATTCTGCACCAGAAAACGAAGAGTGGGTGACGAACGCAAGAATCCATCCATCGAAGATATCCATAAGGGGATTGAATACATCGCGGAACACGAAGATATCAGAGATGTATTGATTTCCGGCGGGGATCCACTACTGCTTGCGAATAAACGACTTGACGGAATCCTGGGAAAACTGAGAGAAATTGACCATCTTGATTTAATACGAATCGGTACAAGAGTCCCATGCGTCTGGCCCCAAAAGATTATTGAAGATAAAGAATTCGTTGAAGTGCTGAGAAAACATATGCCCCGATCGCTGAAAGACCGGCAGCTCTACATCAATACGCACTTCAATCACCCCAATGAAATAACGGAAAAAAGTTATCAGGCAATACAAATTTTACGGGAAATAGGGATCCCCATAGCCAATCAATCTGTTTTGCTCAAGGGCGTTAACGACGATAAGGATGTCATGAAAGACCTGGTACACAGCCTTGGCAGAATCGGCGTAAGACCCTATTATCTCTATTACGCCGATCTGGTTGAGGGAACGGGTCATTTTCGAACGGAAATATACAGAGGAAAAGAAATTTGCAGAGATCTATGCGGAACCACTACCGGTTTTCTTCGTCCGTTATATGTGGTGGATGCGCAAGGTGGAAGAGGTAAAACTCCGGTAGATCTCGGCTATTCAGATGGGATCAGCGAAGACAAACGAGGTGGGATTCTGACCTCGCCGATCGGACTTGGAAAAGTGTATGTAAACGATCCAATCGAAAGAATCGAAGGAAAGCCCAAACGGCAGAATGCAAATAGAAAACCTCGTGCGGTGCACGATTGATGCATTCATTTCGTTTTGGAAATGACATGGGCACAACGTGCTAAATTACTTGACACAACACTTTTTTCGCTATATCCAAGTACTCGCAACTATCAATATTAATCCAAATAAATTGAATGGTTAAAATTATGGCGCTGACAAAATCACAAATCGTTGACGAATTACAGTCCCAGCTCGGCCTGCAACGGAACCAATGCGTTGAACTGGTTGAATCCTTTTTGGAAATCATCAAGCGGGATTTGGCATCCGGGAACGATGTCATGATTTCAGGGTTCGGCAAATTTTGCGTGCATGAGAAAAAGAAGCGCAAAGGACGAAACCCCGCGACTGGCGAAGATATGATACTGGACGCCCGGCGCGTGGTAACCTTCAAAAGCTCCGGGATTTTGAAAGAAAAAGTGAACGGCAACGAATAACCGACCGGTCTTGCCAGTGGTGTCCATGCACTCCATTATCCTTCCATCCAGTCGTTTTTAAATTGAATCGCCGAAAATCCGATTCCAAATCCATTGATTGTCGTTTCCAGAAAAACGATCCGGCGATCACCATTTTTAATTTGGAAAAATGGTGATCCCTATAGTAGGAACGAAATGGTCTCTGTTGATGCGAGATAAAATTCAGCCCCCTGCGGAGCGAAGCACCTTTTCAATGAAAAAATAAAAAAGGGCGGCGCTGCCGAGATAGAGCTGCATCACGACGAACGCGGCGGGGACCTTGACCCAGTGGGGCCTGTTCTGGATGGCGCGGAAGCAATAGTAGGCCGCGATGCCCAGCAGAATTTCCGGCAGAAGGATATAGACCGCCACGTGACCGACCATATAGACGTTGATGGCGTACCAGGAGGAGAGGATCCAGAGGGTCTGCTCGGAGCCGCCGAAAATCAGCAAGGATACCAGGGCCACTGCCGGGTAGGCTGCCTTGACCGAATAGCGGTTCTCCATGCGGAGGCCCGTGTACAGGATGAGAAAGAGGGGAATGGTCCACAAACCGGCCATGTAGCCGGAAACCGTGCCGATTTTAAAAAGACCATCTTCAGGAAAGACCAGGACGTTCAGCTGGGCGGAGAGAAACCAGTCCGGCGCTACCTGAAAGACACTCAACACGGCGGCAAAAAGCCAGATGGGAATCCATTCCGCATGACGGCGCAGGACGGCGAACAGGGGCAGCCCGGCATTGTACAGGATGACCAGCAACAGCAGGCGGGGGCCGGGTTTCAGATTGACGGGCGCAATCAGGACCGCCGCGCATAACACGCAAAACAGCAGATGAAACCAGAGGGCTTCCCGTTCTTCGGCAGCTAGAAAATTTCGGATCGTTTCGAATGGCATGACATCGGCTCCTTTATCTTGCGTTCTTGCAGGTGTTGTAATCCGGATTCAGGGGGCAATCCGTGTTGATGCAATTGGGGCAACCGCTGAAGCGCAGATGCACAATCCAAAATAGGGATAGTACGGAAGCGAACAGAATGCCTTCCCGCCATTGATTCCCCATAACGATAGCCGCAGCAGGGACCGCGACCCGCAGGCCATAGGCGACGGTGGCCCAGAACAGGGCCATATACCCGAATCCCCCTGCTTTCGGAGCCATGAACCACGGCACACAGCTCCCCTCCAGGGGGATCGGACAACGGTTGCCGTAATAGGCGCAATAGCGGCAGGCGCCTGCGTAAATCAGGGGATAGGACAAGGCCCACAACGCCAGATAAGCCGCTGCGCCGCAAAACCGAAAGTGCAGGCTGAGATGCAAACCCACCCCGAACACAACCGCCAGCAACAGAACTGTGGTCAGGTTGGCCTTGACCGGAAAAACCGTGTATCGTTCTTTTCGATGAGGTCTTGGTAGCAATTGTTTTCCTTTCCATTGCGGCTGAAACCGCACATTGTAAGACGATGTCATTGTCGATCTTCCGAAAAACGAGTGTCGGACTGCTGATATAAACGCGATTTCAACTGGTCATACAGCGCCTCCTCATGGGTGACGCTCAACACGACAGCCTGTTCCGGGCAATATTCGACACATTGTCCGCATCCTTTGCAGCTTTGGGTGATGACGGCGACTCGTTCATGGAATTTGATGGCGTTGACGAAGTAGCGCTCCGTGCAAACACCGCATCCGCTGCATTGTTCCTGGTTCACGCGGATCTGGATTCCCGGCAGTTTTTGAAAGGCGCGGTCGAGGTTCGGACCTCGCTTTTTCATGTGGGTTCTGTATTGGCAAAAGCATTCATCCAGCAGAAAGATATCATCGACCCGGGAAACGAATCGCTCCAGGATGCGACGGGGGATAGGATTGGTTTCCGGCGGCGCGACCGCGACATTGATCGGAATGGAAGTGAGTTCGTTGTGGGGTGCGGCGAAAAAGGGATTGATGATCCATTTCAGGACCGGCAGGGAACTCCACTTTTTGGCCGTCGTCATGATGGGCCAGGATAGGGCCATCATAACCTTGACGATCTTTTTGGGCGGGCCGTAGCGTAACAAGTTCCACATGGTGATGCTCCTGTCGAGTTGAGCGCAAGGGACGAAGCGCTGCTATCCATTCCGTTTGTTGATAAACGACCGCACCGTCTCCTTGGAAGTATAGCGCGGCCTGAATCCGAATTCCGCCTGAATTTTCCGAATGTCCATGGACAGGGGATAGCGGATATAGTCCAACTGCGCTTTTCCGAACGGAAGTAGTTTCAGCCGATACAGGCTCTCCACCAGCGGGTATATCAACCACACCGGGAGAAACAGCATGGGCTTGCCGAGCAATCGGGCCAGTTCGGAATACCGCATGCCCTCATCAGCGGCGAGGTTGAAGGCGCCTGCCACCGGTCGAACAGCGGCCAGGTAGAACGCCTCCGCGGCATCGTCTTCATGTATGAACTGCATGATGGGATCGGACCCGCGCACCCCAATGATGACCGGTTGTTGCATGGAACGGCTGGTGGTGTTGTCGGTGGTGGGGCCCATCACCATGCAGGGCCTCAGAATTACTACTGAAATGTCGGGATGGTTTTTCGCGAAAACCGACAACCGTGTTTCGACTTCCGCCTTGTTTTCCGAGTAGGGAAACCCGGGTGTCGCCCGGATCGGCGCCGTTTCCGGCAGAAAATCCTGGGTGCCATCGAAAAAGCCGTAGGCGCAGTCGGAACTGGCCACAATCAGCTTTTTGACGCCCAAGTGTTCACAGACATGCAGGACATTGGAAGTGCCGTTTACATCGACATCGTATTCGAAATCCGGGTTGCGCGTCGGTTGGGCGATAAACGCCAGATGGATCAATGTGTCCACACCGGTGCGTTGAAAAATGTCGGTTAATTTTTTCCGGTCGCGTATGTCGCACGGGTGATATTCGAACGGTTCCGGCAGAATACCCGGTGGCAGCAGAATATCCGTGCAGATGACGCGCGCAAAGGCATCCGACTTGGCCAACCGGGCGATCAGACGTTTGCCGATATAGCCGAATGACCCCGTGATCCCCAAACTGATTTTTGATTCGTCCACCGTATCGTCCCCCCCATCCTGAAGCAGTTGCCCGCAAATAGTATCCGTTGGGAATATCGCAGATACTCAGGAGATATCCACCAACCCCCCGATTCTGTTGATGGCGGCGGTGTAGTGGTCACTGCCGTCCACGGTCATTTCGATGGCGTTTTTGGGGCAAATCGTCACACAGCGACCGCACCCGCGGCATCGATCGCTGATCACCGCCCGCTCTCCGTCTATGTGAATGGCATCCACAAAGCAGACATCCCGGGTGCAGGTGCCGCATCCCACGCAGCGATCGGTCACGGCCACATGGACACCCGGCATCCGGTTGACTTTCGCGCTGATTGTCGGATTGATCTGGGGCAGTATTTTCCATAGACAGCAGCAGGGGCAGCAGTTACATACGGTCAATAGCTTGTTCCCCGGCCCCACATTCAGCCACACCGTATCGAGTTTGTTACGACCGATGAGATGCACCAGTCCGGCTTCGCGGCAGCGGGCGGCATGTTCGAGTGTCTCCCGGGCAGTCGCTTTGTGGCCGAATTTCGGATTGATTCCCATGGCGGCCTCACCTAAAAATATGCAGCCGAGATCGATTGGGTAGTCTTTGCAGTGGGTCGAATCCCGGCAGATACAAAAGTCCATGATCCAGTGGTAGCTAGCCTGACGGATAAAATGCTCCAGAATTTGCGACGGCAGTACGAGATCTTCCCTGGGTGCGAGGGACGCATTGACCGGAATGGATTGGTCCCGTGGCAGGTATATGATCTCGTCGTTTTCAAACAACAGGTATTCGATCAGGCGGCCGATGACCGGATAGCGGGACATCCTTGCCCAGAAGAACCGTTGGGAAAATGTTTTGTTGATGATGGTTTTCATGAAATAGGGACTACCCATTCGACCTCCTTGTTGCTGTATTACACAATTCATGATGCGGCGCACCCCTGAAATCCAGTACTACTTTCAGGGCGCGGTGATTGCTTTTGGATCGAACACAGTGGACTGCTTCCCGGAATCGTTCCACCGGAAACGCATGGGAAACCAGGCCTGCGAACGATTCCGGATGTTCAGCCAATTTTGTGAGAGCCAGGTCAAAGGCCTCGATCTCCCGTGACATGTGGGACTCCCTGCCGGAGAAAATGGTGCCGCTGATGGTGATTTCCTTCCAGATGGCCAGGGACCAATCCACTTTTCGGGTTACGGTGAAACCCAGTCCCAAGAATACGATCTTCCCGTTGCTCCTGACCAGTCGCAGATCATCTTCCGCCGAGGATTCCGATGCAATGCAGTCAAAGATGAGATCCGGTCCCTGGTTCCCGTATAGTACGGGCCGGCTGAGAATCGGCTTGAACAGCACCCCGCCGGTCAAATGAGCCACCTGTTGATACAGCGTTTCCGGATTGCGCTCGCTCAGCACCTCATCGGCTCCAAGCCGCGCGGCCATCTCCGCCTGCATGGGGTAACGGGCAAGGGAGATGATGCGGCAGCCCGATCCCAGATCCCGCAGGGCCTTGATGGTCAATAATCCGATGATCCCGGCCCCGACCACCATGACCGTTTCGTCGTCCCGGGGCATATGGCGCGTCACGGCATGCAGGGCGATGGTATACGGTTCCGTCAGAACGGCGGTTTCATCCGGCACGTGATCCGGAACCTTGTGGAACTGGCCTTCGAACCCCACCACGAATTCGCCGAATCCGCCGCCGCAAAATCCGCCGAAGCGACCGCGACCGCCGTATCTGTTCTCCATGTCCGTGTCGTCTCCGACCCCCAGCAGACAGAAACAGTGTTGGTAGTTGCCGTTGCGGCAGCTGGGGCAAGGGTGGAAGCCATAAAAAGAGCAGCGGGGTATGGGGTTGAATACTACCCGGTCTCCCGGGCGGAGGGATTCAACCTCGGCGGCCGTCTCCACAACCGTGCCGACGATTTCATGTCCCATGGGGATCGGATTGACCGGCGATGCCATGATGCTGGCATACAAGGATACTGAAACGGACATCTGATGGAGGTCCGAGGCGCAGATACCGCCCAGGCGGGTTTCTACTTTTACCTGGTTCGGATGATGGATGCACGGCTCCGGCCAGTCGTCCCGATACCGGGTCAGAAAGAAATCGCCGCCCAGACCGATTTTTTTCAATGCAATCCGGGGGAGACTGTAGGTGAACATGACCGCCTTCATTGTCGCGCCTCCTCCGCCATCACCGGTCAATACCGTATTCGGCCCGTTCGATGACCTCGAGCTGGAGTTCCCGGTGCAGGGTAACGAAGTAGGCATTGTAGCCGGATATGCGGACGATCAGGTTGCGATAATGTTCCGGGTGGGCCATGGCGTCCCGGAGAGTGTCGGAATTTACCACGTTCATCTGAATCTGCATTCCGCCCATGGTAAAATAGGTTTTGGCGTAGGAGAACATGTGTTGGACCGCCTGTTCCTGGGTATCCTTGGGGGACGGGACGACCTTGACGTTGAAGGCGATATTGTTGGTCAGGTGATGGGGATCCAGACGGGCCACGTCCCGCATATTGTCCAACAGGTTTTTGGAGGCATTGGGCTCCGGCGTCAGTCCCGGTGTAAACGGTTTGCCGGCGAGTCTCCCGGAAGGCAGCGCCCCCGTGAGGGTGCCGAAGGCCACATGCTGGGACATGGTCCAGAAGCCCACCGTATACTTGCCGCCGCGGTAGTGGGGAATGGCGGTGTAATAATCGTGGGCGAATCCGGTGATCCGATTGGCCATGGCCACGGCTTCGTCGCTGCCGGAACCGAAAAAAGGGACTTTCCGGGTGACCAGGGTATGGAGGGCGGCGTGGAAACGGAAATCGGCGTCCACCGCCTGTTTCAGTTCCGCAAACGATACCTTCTGTTCGTCGAATACCAATTTTTTGATTACCAGGAGGGAATCGGTCACATCCGCCAGGCCGATGATCGCCGTTCCGGAACTGTTGTACCGGGCCCCGCCTTTGGTGACGTCCAGGCCCTTTTCCATGCAACCCCCGGTGAGAGCCGAAAGAAAAGGGGTGGGACGCACATATTGATGTTCTTCCGCGTACCAGTTGTTCAACTGAATGGACTGATCGATGAGAAAAGTGAACTGGGTGGTAAAGGCCTGGTAAAAATCCTCGAAGGATCGGAAATCGCCGTTTTCCACCCGGCCGGTTTCCGGACCGAGTTTCCAGCGCATCAGGGGATGGGTGCCGTTGTTGAGGGCCATTTCCAGGGCCGCCACCATGTTGATCAGCTGGAAATTGGTATGGCCGGCGTGCCGGCCGGCGATGGTTGGCTCCACGCATCCAACCGCAGCCCAGTCTCGCAGATCCCGTTCTTCGTATTCGAACTGGCTGAGGGCTTTCATGATGGCGGCATCGTTGTGCAGGGACGGTGTGGCAGCCGTAATCAGATTCACCTCGCAGAGACGCCTGAGGTAGGTGTCGCTGTTGATCTCGGGATGGTAGCGGGCG
Source organism: Desulfobacterales bacterium (assembly GCA_041740615.1). Taxonomy (GTDB): domain Bacteria; phylum Desulfobacterota; class Desulfobacteria; order Desulfobacterales; family SURF-7; genus DYJD01. The sequence continues at coordinate 28,295 of JBGSLR010000096.1, read as the reverse complement.
TTCATGTTCGGGTCGCGAATGGACAGCATCTCGGTGACCTTCAAAAAGATGTAGGTCATGTCGTTGACCGCGTCCTTGCCTTCCGGAGTGACGCCGCCTATGGTGATGGCCTGGTCCGAAGAACTGCCGCCGAAGTAGATGGTGGCGATATACGGCATGCACGGCAGATGGTCCGTGCAGCGGAAGAAAAAGCAGCCCACCAGTTCGATCGCGCGTCGGATGTATTCCTCGCGTTCCTGGAGCGTTGTTATCCTGGCCAGGTCCGCCTCGAAATAGGGTTGCAGCCATTGGTCCAGTCTCCCCAGAGAAAGGCCGGCATTGGTGTTTTCCATGTGGGCACCTACCAGGGTGATCCAGACGGCGTTGACGGCTTCGTCAAGGGTGCGGGCCGGGTGTTCGATCACCCGGCTGCAGATTTGCGCCAATCGCTCCAGTTCCGCCTTTTGTTGCGGATCGGCGGCGGCTTCCGCATCGGCGGCGGCCTGTTCGGCCAGATGGCGGGAATAGGCCGAAAGGCCTTCGAGGGAAAGGATCATGGCTTCCCGGGTGTCATTGCGCGCATGTCGGCCGGGGTCTGTTTCCATGGCGCTTCGGATCTCCTTGATGATGCCCGATGCGCCCAGGCGCAGAATGCGCGGGAAGTCCGGAATGATATGGGAAAAGGCCGAGGATTTGAAACTGAAATAAATGGCGAAGCGCTCGTCTATCTGTTGAGCCAGGGGATCGTCGTGTTTCAGGCGCACCCGTTCCCGAAAATTTTTATCCGCCCAGTAGGGAAAGATTTCGTGATGCAGTTTCCAGATCTCTTCCGGGGTGATATCGTAGGGAAATAGCATTCGATGGGGAACCGTAAAGAGCTCCGGCCACAGATAGGTTCCGGCGGCGTCCACATAGGGAAGGGCCCCCACCGGTTTGGAGGTGGTGGTGCCCGCAATGAGATCCCCGGTGCGGATGATCGGCCGCCGGTTTTCCATGATATAGCGAAAGGCTTCCGCCCGTCTGAGTTCCGGAACCCATGGCGTGCCGTCGGGTTTGGCGTCGAATCCGTTTTGTTTGTGCCACCGGGTCATCAAATCCGCCATCTCGATACAGACCTGGGCCTTGGTTGCCAGATGCGCATCCAGGAATTTCTGCAGGCGCGGAAAATCCTCCAACCGGTAATGGGACAGATAGGGATCGGTCAGGTATTTGACGCCGGCATCGACGGCGGCGGCCTTGAGACGGTTGGATCGGCGCGCCAGGAGAGCGGTGCTCAATTCGATACGCGGGTTTGGGCAAGCATCCCGGGCTGATTTTCGGCTGTAGCGGTGTTCCTTTTCGAGACTTCGGATTTGTTGGCGGTGGAGCAGTACGGATACCAGAAAAAGAAACAGCAGCAGGTATGTCTGTTTTCCCTGGGTGCGTAGTTCGCTTTTCAGCAGCATATAGACCTGCTCGGTGGTGGGCGCGGTCAATAGTTTCCGCAGGGCGGCGTCCGAAGCGAACACCATCACCACATCGACCGCAGGGGGAATGCGACGAAATACGGTTGCGCGACCGTCCCGGAACTCGATGGCGTTTTCAACTGTTCCGGTTTCCGTTCGGATGCCCACGGAAAAATTCATCCAGCCCTGGTCGCTTTTCAGGTATTGTCGAAGTCCCTTGCGATAGGTGAAACTGACGGCCAGCAGTTTCAGCAACGCGTAGACACCGAAGCTGGCCGGACTTTTCTTCTGTTTGGAACCGGCAGTGAAGCAGGATAACATGGCGCCCCCTCCTTTTGGCTACGTGCGTATCGGCAGAACCGGCAGGATTTTTCGACTCGTCTACGTCCCCCCGATGTCCTCCCGGAATGTTGTGATTCGCGCAACGACTTCGTCTATCAGATGCTCCAGCAAACCCGCAGGATGGTCGCTGATTTCCCGGAACAACTGGCTGTTATACAGGCTGATAACCCCATGGGCGTCACTCCAGAGCTGGATGGTTTTCAGCATGATCCGTTCGGCATGCACTTCACCATGACCTTCAAACAACGCGGCGATGGCTTTTTCGGTGATGGCGTAATTTCGCAGGGACGCTTCCTTTTCCGTGTTTGCGACGGGCTCCAGCGCCGTACCCACATAGTCCAGATACTTGGGGGTGTGCATGTTGAACATGATATCGTAGTAGTTCGGGTAGTGAATCCCGAACTGGAAATAAGCGCGGATCATGCCTTGGAGACGCAGCAGTGGGTCTGCATGCTCGGAGAAGCTTTTTTCGAGCTGTCCATACATCATCTCGAAACCGTGCATCCGGATCATGAGATTGATTTCATCCTTGTTGGAAAAGTAGTTGTAGATGGTCGTGGCGGTCATCCCAAGACGGGAAGCGAGTTTGCGCATGCTGAGATTGTGAAATCCATCCTTGATGATCATTTCCAGTGCGGTATCCAGGATTTCCTGCTTGAAGGAGGCGACCTCCTGTTGGGAACGCGGTAGACGCGGCATGAATCGGTTTCTCCGTATCGTCAAAATAAGCCGCCGCATCCGACGGCGGTATTTAAAGATGACAGTGTTATATTAACAGTGTTATTATATTGTCAAGAAAATTCCGCGCAAATCAAATGGTCGGCGGGCATGATTGTGCATTGATGAAAAAGGAGGGTCCTGGACAGCAGCGATCGGGCAGGATGCGATGGTTGATTTCAGAACGATGGAATCACCGTTCTTCCTGGTTCAGGTGCTTCCCGTTCGATCCATTACTTCCCGAATTAACGTAGATATCTGACTCATATTGAACGGCTTTTGGATAAAGCCATTGCATCCGCGCGCCATGATTTCGCCGGCTTTTCCATCCAGACTATACCCGCTCGAGAGAATTACCTTGATATCCTTTCGGATTTCTTTGACGGCGGTGAACACTTCTCCGCCCCCCATTTCCGGCATGATCAAATCCAGAAGCACCAGATCGATCTCCGCCTGCTTTTCCTTGAAAAGCGAGACGGCCTCAAGGCCGCTTCGAGCGACGAAGGTTCGATAGCCCAATTTGTGGAGCATGCCCTGCGCCACATCGATAATCATGCTTTCATCATCCACCAGCAGAATCGTTTCCATACCTTTCCTGATATCTTGTGTTGTCTCGCGTTCCCGCACGACCGTTTCAGCAGCCGCCGGCAAATAGATCCGGAATGTAGCGCCTTTGCCCAATTCACTGTCCACTTCAATGATACCGCCGTGATTGCAGACAATCCCGTAAACAGAGGCCAACCCCAAACCGGTTCCCCGGCCCATTTTTTTCGTGGTGAAAAACGGTTCGAAGATGCGTTGTCGGGTGGCGTTGTCCATACCGATGCCGGTATCCGTCAGAACGATTTCAACATAGTTGCCCGGTTTGAGGTTGTAAGGCCGAACCGTCTTCTCGTCCAGGACGATGTTATCCGTCTGAATATAAAGCTGGCCGCCGTCGGGCATAGCCTGCCAGGCGTTGACATACAGATTCAACAATACCTGATTCATCTGGGCCTTGTCGACTTTCACGGTCCATAGGTCTTCCTTGAATTTGGGATAAAGGGAAACTTCCTTTTTGGTTCTGCCGAACATCTTGGCGCTGCTTCCAATCAGATCGTTCAGGTTGATGGTCTCCGGCGCATATTTTCCCCCACGGGCGAATCCCAAGATCTGCTTGGTCAGATCGGCCGCCTGATTGACGTAGGTTTCAATATGGCGCAACCGCTCGTACAGGGGATCGGTTGCATCCGTTTCAGAGAGAATCAGGGAAACGTTTCCGAGTACCCCCATTAAAAGGTTGTTGAAGTCATGGGCGATGCCGCCTGCCAAGGCTCCGATCGCCTCCATTTTCTGCGATTGCTGGAGTTGTTCCTGGAGTCGTTTATATTCTGTCAGCGCGGCTTTTTCATTGGTAATATCCCGCGCCACCGCATAGGTCACGCCGGCAGACGGATCCGGCATGGAAGTCCATTCCAGCCATCGATAGTGTTCATCTTTACAGCGGTAGCGATTTTCAAAATGGATTACCGGCCGTCCTTCTTTCAGGTTTTCAATCGCCTGACAGGTGGCTTCCCGGTCGTCCGGATGGACAAATTCAATGTAGGGCTTTTCGAGGAGTTCCGCTTCCGTATAGCCCAGGGTTTTCTCGAAAGCCGGATTGATGTGCCGAAATGTGCCCTCGAGGTTGGCAACGCACAGCATGTCGATGGAAAGCGCAAAGAAACGATCCAGCAACGCTTCCGCCTTTTCCCGCTCGACGATCTCCAATCGCAATTCTTCATTCTTGTGGGCTAAATCGGACATTTGCTCGCGGATGGCGTCCCGCATCCGCAAAAAACTTCGCGCCAATGTACCGATTTCATCGGTTCCACCAATGGATACCGACTGGTCCAGGTTGCCGGCGGCCATTTGGGTGGTTGCGGCCGTAAGTGTCGTGATCGGCCGGACAAAGCGCCTGATAAAGATGGAGAGTCCTGCGAGAGCCAACATGGTGATCACCACGAGAATGGCCCCAAGAATAAAACGGAATTCTCTGGAAGCGGCATATTTGATTTGCAGCGGGAGTAGATAAGCGATTTTCCAATGCCACGCCGGAAATGAGGTGAAGGTGATCCAAACTGCTTCGCCGTCGACCACGGCGTCAAAGTGACCCTGTTTTCGATGGACGATTGTTTGAATATATTCAAACGCTTCAAGTGAGGTATCGCCGCGCTGCAAAGTCGGATGAAGAACCACAACCCCTTGATTGTCGACGATGAAGGGATAAATCGCGAGATTTTGTTTCGTGTAATGATTTTCGCGTAGAATGCTCAATACGGTTTCCTGGAACTGATCTTCATACGCTTCGACCAATAAGGTATCCTGTAATTCTTTGTTCTGTCTGTCCAGCTGCACCAGGAGGTTGTCCAGATTTTTGGAATAGATCTCGGCCTGGGAGGCATCGATGATGTTTTTAAAATAATGGGTCGCCAGGAGCATGACACTCGCTGACGCAGCCAAGAAGGCCACGGTCACGATCACTAACAGCTTTGTGTAAATGGAATATCGTATCATGGTCTTACAGGCATCGTCACGGATTGTGAACGGCGGATAAAGGACATGGGGAAGATGATATTCAGTTTCTTTGCCAATCGCATGTTGCGAAATATCTTGGCTTTCTTGTTGGTAACGACCGGAATGTCGGCAGGTGATTTCCCGGAAAGAATGTCCAGCGCCGTCTGCGCAGCCCATCGGCCTTGTTCGGATGGTATGGTGGCATAGGTCACGAGGGTGAATGCCTTCATCCATTCATCCCAATTGCCGGTAGGAACTTCGGTTGTCGTTTCCACAAAGACGATGGCGGCCGCCGGGTCCCAATCGGGAATCGCTGCCGCATTTCCTACAAGAATCATATCCGTATCCTTTTGAAGTGCTGCATATGCCGCTTTCCACTCGGTAAAATTTCGAACAAACCGCTTGTCCAGCCGAATATGGAAACGCGCTTCGTAAAAATAGGCTTCCTTCCTTGCCGATTGGTCTTCGCCTTTGATGAATCCGATCCGGTTGCCGTTGGCGTAGCCTCTCAAGGTGTCGAGAATCTGATCGATCATCTGGACCTCGATCATTCCCGTGACATTCCGGCAGGGAAATCCGTATTCGGACGCATCCCAGTTGACCCCGCAAAAAACAACGGGCAAATCTACGTTTTTAAAATACGGTGCAATCAGATATTTCGAAGCATTGTCGTCGCTGGCGATCACGACATCCGGCTGGTGTTTTTCGATGAGCGCCTTTGCATTCAAGGCCGCATGCCGAATGAATGCTTCATCTTGATGTCGCTTTGTATCCATTTCGAAAACGATCAATTCAACACCGGTTTTCTCAAAGGTCTTGCGGATGCTTGCGGCGATTCCATCGCTCCAGTCATAACCGGTATGATAGGAATTGACATATACAACCTTACCCGCCGGATCCGACATCTTCTCTGGTTGTATTGCCTGCGTCACGGAGGAAATCACGAGCAGAGAAAACCCGATACCCGTTATCCTCATCACTTGTTTGACCATAACGGACACCTCCTTCGGGGAGTTGTCAGGCAAGAAAAAACGATCGCCGATCGATTTTTCTCAATACAGGGTTTTCCGGTCTTCCAGCAAGGCGGTGATCCGGTTCAGGAGGCTTTTTTCCTTTCGTCCTCGTTTCCCCGTTTCCCCCACCACGGCATTGGCCACCGCGAGGGCGGTCAGACGATTTTCCGGAGAGCGGATCAGGTGGGGGAGGGTGTTGATGGCTCGATCCCGATCGATTTGGAGCAGACGCATCTGTAGACGGATTTTCCGTTTCAGGTCGGCCTCGCTGGTTTTGGTAAGGATGTTGTGACCGATGATGATGTTGCGAATGGTATCCAGTTCTTCTTTTTCGTACACATGGTCGGCATCGGCCATGGCCATCATGATGCGCAAGACGCCCTCGAGAAATCCGCCCTTCTCCATTTCCCGCAGCCAGAAGGAATCCGTTTGCGGCTGCAGGCGTTCCTCGTCCTCCTGAGCTTTTGCGGCCACTTCCTTTGAAAAAAAGGCTTCCAGCCATGGATTTCGATAGATGGCGTAAAAAAGAGATTCCTGGCACTGATCCCGCTGATCCCGATACAAGTTCAACCCGATGTTCATCATGTCGGCGAAAAGCTGCTGCAGTTTCACAAACGGGTTTTCGGGTGCGGCCGGTTTGCGGTGTTCCCTGATAATCGGTGTCCAGAAGCCGAGGAACAGAAGCAGCGGATTCAAGTCCGAAAACAAATAGCGGGAGGTGCGCAATGGATGGAGCTGGCGGATGAATTCCGCCGATGCATCGGTGATCATGGGTTTCAGCCAGGGGCGGATCAGGCAGCCGTAGCAGGTGTCCAGGCGTTCGGATACAGCGGAGACCACGCGGAAATCCTCATCGTCGGAACGATCGTCCAGATTCAGAATGTCCTTGAAATTGCGGGCTTCGAAGGAAACATGATATTCGCCCGTTTCCTTCCCTTCCCGGATGACCATTTCATACAGCCCCGGCGAAAGATATTCGATCAGATCGATGCTGCCGATGATTTCCTTGTGTTCCTTCTTGGAAACCTGGCCGGAAACAAAAATGCCCAGGTGACCGATGGTTTCGTGCACCAGATAGACGATCACCTGTTGGTGGCGTTTGATTTCATCCACCGATTCCCATGTTTTGACGATCCAGTTGAGGGCCTGTTGGGGCGGGGTGATATTATCGCCGGAAGAGGCGAACACCAGAACGGGATCATGGATGTTTTTTAAATTGATGTTGCGGTGTTTGCCCAGCTCCAGTATGCCTTGCTCCAGGCGGTTGCCCACAAACAGGCTTTCCACGATGAAATGGATTTCCTCGGCGGTCATATAAAAGAAGCCGCCCCACCATTTTTCAAAACGCAAAAAGCGTTTTTCTTCCGTGTCGATGTTTGCATAAAGATGATACGGTTTGTTCCAGAGCGTATTGGCCGGGTTCAGGTCTTCAAATCCGGCCACAAGATTGGCACCGTCGAAAATCCCCTTGCCCAGATCGCTCCAGAGGCTGGCCATCCAGGTTCCGCCGGTCAGTCCGCCGCGATAGCGCATGGGATTTTTCCCTTCCACTCCGGCCCAATACGAAAGGGGCGATCCGTTAAAAACCAGCGGGCCTGTGACATCCGGTCGGGAGGCGCCTACCAGGGCGGCGGCCCAGCCCCCCTGGCAATTACCGATGATGGCCGGTTTTTCCGCACCGGGATGACGACGACCGATTTCTTCCAGAAAGGCGATTTCGGCGTCGACCACATCGGACAAGGTCTGGCCCGGTTCGGGATGGGTGTGGAAGAGAATGAAATAGACCGGATGCCCGGCATCCAGGGCCATGCCGATTTCCGAGTCTCTTTTGGATCCGCCGATGCCGGGGCCGTGACCTGCCCGGGGATCGATGATGACGATGGGTCGTTTGGGATGCGATTCGGCTTTTTTCTCGCGCGCTTGGGGATGCAGCCGGCGCTCCGCCGCCTCCATGCGTTTTTCGGTGTCGGTTTTCCGGCGATCGTTGATCTGCGCCAGGGCGTAGTTCACCGGCCGTTGAAATTCTCTGCCGTCCTGTATGATCTTGTATTGGAACACCAGAACCGGCGGTTGACCTTTCACCAGATGATCAAAATAGAGGTTGCCGCGCTGTCGCATGATATCCCAGAAGAGTATGGAGCGCTGAACAGCGTCTTCCATATATTCCCAGGCGTTTTGGCGTAAGGTGAACAGATCCGTAAAGAAAGAGAGGGATTGCATGGAAAATGTATCCTTATGGTATTGGCTGCTCCATCATCGGCCTCATCATGCTCAACAGGGCGGTGGTCGCTATGGAACGAAAGCAAGGGGCACCATGGAAGAATCCGCAGAGATATTCATTTCAAACGAGAAACAATACCGACAGCAAGAGCGAGCTGAGCCGGATTTGCCGAGGATGGCGATGCAAAGCACATGTGAATAATCGATCTTCCTATCATAACGTCTTTTGAAAAAAATTCAATCCATTTTGTTGACTGTCGCGGTTGCAAGCCTGGATTGTTACCAATCTTTCAGCCCGCACCAACATCGTGTTCTGCAGAAAATTCCATCCTGGAAAAAAGATACGATTGTCTTGCATGCAGCCGGCAAAAATCAGCCGGCAAAAATCTTGACGGACACGGATGTTTCCAATAGAATATTGAAACATTGTTGTAAATCGAAGCCTGTAATTGAAATGATCGTAAAAATGGAAAAAACACCGCGTAAACCAATCGGCGACCGTGTTCCTGAAAAAATCAAGCAGCGTCTCTATCCGGTTGTACTGGATCAATTCGCACGCAACGACTTTCATCAGGTGAATCTCCGGAATATCAGTCAGGCCTCCGGTGTCAGCACCGGAACCATCTATAAATACTTTCGATCCAAGGAAGAACTGATCCTGGATATCCTGGAAGAAAAAATTGAAGAGCTCAAAAAGCTGACCACCCTTCACCTGCAAGGATTGGAAAGCACACGCGAAAAATTCCGGAAAGCCTTCTGGGTCGTGATGGATTACTATGATCGAAATCCGGGATTGGCCATCACCTTTTTCATTACGGTTCCCACCCGCACCTGGATGCAGCGGGAGTCCTACGCCCGGTATGACATCCACGAAATGGTAACCGCCATCGCGGCGGTGGGGAGACAGCGGAAGGAAATCGACCCCAAACTCGATGATGCCCAGATCACCGGGTTGTTTTTCATGCATTGTTTCCGGGAAGTGACGATCTGGTATTACCGAAAAATGGAATGGAAACTCACCGATGCCATCGATCTTTTTTTCCCGTTGTTCTGGAAGACCGTGTCCGTTCCGGTTTGTTGACCCCTGATCGCTTCGTAACCGTTGCATCGTATTCATCGGAGAAAAGTAACGGTTGACATTAAAATAAAACAATGTTTTAAAAAATATAAATATAAGAAACAAAATTTCAATTTAGGAGACCATTCATCATGCCGAATCCGAATCTGTTTGCGTTTTCCCGCAGCCGGGTCACCAGTGTTGAGAAGTTGGAAGAGAATCGGTTGAAGAGTGTCTGCCGCCTGGTGGATACGCTGAACGATATGACCGTAGAGATCCTGGTAACGATACCGGATATGGAGATCGTCACGGTCCGGGCCTCCATCGACCGGTCCTTTGACACAAACGAACAAGCGGCCCTCGTTGATCTGCCCAAGCTCGCCGGCGTCCGAATCGGGCCGGGAATGGCCAAGATCTTTACCGGAATCGTCAGTCAAGCAACGGCCCAAAGCCAATTGTTGTTCCTGTTGGAAGAAGCCTGCAATGCGGTCATCCTGTCATTGACCAAGGAAGTGGCGGTGCAGGTGCCCGAAGATCAGGAACTGACCGCCGAAGTGTACCAGGGAATGGTCAGAGCCAATATCCGGCTCTATAACCGTTGCGCCGCGTTTGCCCCGGGGTCTTCCCTGGTGGAAGGCATCACCCCGTAACAATTCAGGAAGTGAAAAAATGCTGAAATATCAGAGAAATAAGCTGGTCAGTGTGGACAAAAGCGGTCACCGGGAACTCAAGGTGCGCGGAATCCTGGATGATGATCTGTATGGCCTGGAAATGGAGGTTGTTTTCGGATTGGAAGAACTGGACATACGATCCATCAGCGGGAAATGGAATCGTTGGACGACACCGGAATGCCCACGGGCCATCGATCGACTGCAGGATGCCGTCGGCTTCAAGGTTGTGCCCGGTTTTCGCGCATGCGTCCAGAAGGTAATCGGCCGGGGGGCCTGCCGTCATTTCGCGAATTTGTTGCTGGAAATGGGGCATGCCGCCAAAAGCGCCGCGCTCGTAATCGGATGCCCGAACCTGGCAGAGCAGGCCGGACAGACCCAGGTTCCGCAGGAACCCCGTCAAGCAGAAACCATCGAACCGCCGCGGGAAAAAACGGCCGGTGCGCTTTCGGAAAACCAACCGGCCTCGACACGGATGGTCGTTACGGAACCGGATCGTTGGACGTCTGAATACATACCGGAACAAAGCCGGTCCCAGCCAAACCGGATGGTGATCGACCTGCACGTCCATACCTCTCCGGCATCGCCATGCAGCTCCATCCCGGTGGAAGACATCATCGCCGAAGCAAAAACGATCGGATTGGACGGTATTGTCTTGACGGACCACAATTTTTTCTGGGAAAAAAACGATCTGGAGGATCTGCGGCAGAAATTCGGATTTCTGGTGTTGGGAGGCAATGAGATCATTACCGATCAAGGGGACGTGTTGACATTCGGCCTGCATCACAATATCAGCGGTGTCATTCGCTTGCCGGATTTGCGGGCCGAGGTGCAGGCCGCCGGTGGATACATGGCCATGGCCCATCCGTTTCGGGGTTTTCTGATTTTCAGCGGCCGGCAATTGGGAATGACGGTGGATAAAGCGGCGGAAAGAAGTATGTTTCAATGGGTGGATGCGGTCGAGGTCTTGAACGGCAAGGTAACGGAGCAGGAAAATGAATTTTCGCTTCAGGTGGCCGCCCGGATCGGCTTGCCTGGAATCGCCGGCAGCGATACCCACGAGTCCTCAACGGTTGGAACCTACGCGACCGAGTTTTCCGCAACGATCCGGAATGAGTCGGATCTGGTGGCGGCGCTGCATTCCGGGGGGTTCCGAGCAGTTCGTTTCCGCAAAAATAAAAATACATGAGCATTGATCGAATCGTAGAAGGGAAGATGGGTGAAGAAAATGCAACAAAAGACAAACTGGGAACCGACCGTTCGCCGCATTGAACAGCTGATGCGTCTGACTTCTTTTCCGGTGGCCTTCAAGATGCTGGCGAAAAAGGAGGAATTGGAAACAATCCCCTATCTTCGCCGGCCGGATCGAAAACAGACATTATGCCAGTTGATTACCCTGGTGCGAAATTCGGATTGGACGGTGGGCGCCGATGCAGATGATTTTTTAGGACCGGTGTGTCCTTCCATTATCGGGTTATGCGACATTCCCAAGGAATTTACGGACGGAACCTTTCGCAGCATCGTCTGGGTCCGCACAAAAGCAGACGGTCGAAAATTTGAGGAATCCATACCCCGATTGCCCCTGAATCAATACGAAGCCGTGGCGCTTGCGCCCCTGGCCTACAATCCCTTCGATCCGGACATCGTCCTGATTTACGGTAACCCGGCTCAGATGATGCTCCTGATCAACGCGTTGCAGTTCGAGGAGTACGAGGCCATGCAGTTTTTCTGTGTAGGGGAGTCCTCCTGTTCCGACGCCATCGCCCGTTGTTATCTTTCCGGTAAGCCGGCTTTGAGTATTCCCTGCTACGGAGAACGCCGCTACGGTCACGCCCGGGACGAGGATATGGTTATGGCCCTGCCTGCGGGACAAATGCAAAAAGCCCTGCGGGGTCTGGAAACGTTGTATCGACGCGGGATTCGCTATCCGATCAGTTATGCCGGAGCCGAAATGGATCTATCCGCAGGTTTTCCGGGGACGTACGGTGGGATTGAACAGCTTCGCGCCGTGCGCGGAAATGACAATCGGTTGCTGTTGGGTGTGACCGGAACCATCGCCAGCGGAAAAACGACGGTTGCCGACATGCTGAAGGCGTTGGGGGCGTATTTGATTGATTTCGACTTGCTGGCGCGCAAGGTGGTGGAGCCGGGACAGCCGGCCTACAAACAGATTGTGGCGTATTTCGGGAAGCAGATTCTGCAGGACGATGACACATTGGATCGTCAGCGACTTTCCCATATCGTCTTTCGAGATCTGGAAAAGCGGAAAAAACTGGAAGGATTTACCCACCCGCAGATCGCCATGGAATTTATCATACAGTTGGAGCAAATCTGCTCCAAAGATCCCAATGCCATTGTTCAGGTAGTGGTTCCTCTGATGATCGAGCAGAATCTTCAGCACCTGTTTCACAAGCTTCTGGTGGTGTCCATCCCCCAGGAAAAACTGGCCTATCGACTGATGGAAAGAGACGGCATCGACCGGGAAGAAGCCTTGCGGATCATCGCCAGCCAAATCCCCATCGATGAAAAAGTCGGCTATGCGGACTATGTCATCGACAACGGCGACAGTCTGGAAAAAACCAGGGAGCAGGTTGCGGAACTTTGGGAAAAGCTGAAAAAAGTGCAGGCGGGTGAATCGTGAATGGTGAATGATGGAAGAGCGTGGTTTGTCTCTGGGAATGACGGTTTGTAGTGCGCCGGCCAGGGTGTCTCCCGTGCGAAAAAAAACAACAATCGCCTCATCATGGCACTGCAAACCAGGGCATCCCTCTTAAAAAACCGGCAATCCCTTACGGGGATGCTCGTTTTTTATTTTCGGTATCTCTCTAAAATTGCGTCGTAATCCCCCTGGAGTTTGATTTCGTCGAGGGCCTTTTGAATTTGTTCGATCAGCTGGTTGGAAGTCCCATGATGAAAAGCAAAGTAATGGAATCCTTCCTCCAGCACGAAAACGGTTTCGTAGTCTTCCGGGTTCAAACCGTTCTTTTGGATCAACCAGGTCATGACATTTTCGTCGTAGGCGAACAGGTCGATTTCACCATGATTCAGCATCCGGATGCATTGTATGGCATCCGGCGCGATTTTCATGGATCGAATCTGTACGCCGGCTTTTTCGGCAACCAGCTGGGCGCCGGCGTCATTGCGAACCGCCCCCAGGGTAACGTGTCTGATATCCTTGAGAGAGTCGATTTTGATGTGTCTTGCTTTTCGAGCGATCAGAACATTTCGAGCGGTCGATATCGGACCGACCCATTTGAAGAGGTTTTCCCGATCCTGGGTTCTGGTCATGACGAATAAAACCGTATTTTCCCGTTCCAGCAGATACTGGAATGCTTTTGCCCAAGGCAGAATATGAATGTCGTTCCTGTCTTGTTTTGAATTCAGTTTTTGCAGGATCAGGGCCATCAAGTCGATGGAGGTTCCTTTGACGTTACCGTTTTCCCTGAAATTATAGGGGGGAAACTCTTCGCTCATCAGGTACAGGTCGTCGATCATCTGGGCGGCGCTGGTGGATGAAAAAAGCAGAAAAGCGAACCATACCAAAACCGAGTGTTTCATATTCTGTTTTATTCCTCCCGACGGTAAAAGAAAGCGACAAGATTGGCCCGGCAAATGAACGGGAAAACGATTCTTCCCCCTGGTTCGGATGATGTGTCGGCAATCAGCACGATATTGAAAAGAGTTCTGCGCGATCGTTGCTGTCGATATCAGATGGGGTATTGAACTAAGGACCGGAAACCGTTTTTTGAATTGGCATCAGTATAGGCGGGAAATAGGATGATGTCAAGAATTTAAATAATACAATTAGTTAAGCATTGTTCCGGAAATTGGAAAGCGCCTTCCGTCCGGGATATGACCCATTGAGGAGGCAATGCCTTTTTCGGCGACAGGGTTGTCGAATCCCATCCAAAGGGAAAAAATGAAAAAATGAATGAAAAAAGGGTGGGCAGTCCGGCCGATATCGAGTACAATCCCACGCGATGCGGATGAAGGAAGGACGATGGTCGGAGGATGGATCGATGAGAACATGTTGGATTGCCATGATATTCATTGTTACCCTGGGGGGCTCCCGTCTTCTGCAAGGAGAGTCCGCATGATTTTCGGAAAAGCACCTGGGGGCAGTCGCAAAAGGCAATAATCGACGCCGAAGGACAAGAACCGCTATCCAGGGGAAGCGAATATCTGACATTTGAAGCCCGGCTGTTGGACAAGGAAATGGTTGTTCATTATTTGTTTGCTTCCGATCGTCTGGTCGGCGCAAAATACGAACTGGCGTCGCCGCATTTGATCGAAAACAAGTATATGCGGGATTTTGAAGACTTCAAGACCATTCTGATTCAAAAATACGGCCAGCCCCAGGAAGATCGAAAAATCTGGAAGGGCGGGGACTATTTCCAAAACGATCCCAGTCAATGGGGTGCTGCGGTCAGCACCGGAAAACTGACTTGTCGCGCTGTATGGATGACCGAGAAGACGGAGATCGATCTTGTTTTGACAGGCGCCGATTTCAAGGTCACGTGCGAGATCAACTACCGGAGCCGCGAATTGAAACATCTGGCCCAACCCATGACCTCCCACAGGCCGATGAAACAGGATCTCAGCGATCGTCAAATCAAAGAAACGCTGGATAATTTATAGCCCGGCTCTCTTATTTCTTTTTCGCATTCACTCCGAACCGTTTTCGGTTGCGGTCGATCTCCAGAGCGGTTTTCAGCCCTTTGTCCCGAACGGCGAACCACTTGAGTCCCAAACGACCCATCTTGAAAAAGCGGTTGCCGTATTTCCGTAAGGACTTGAAATCGATTTCAAAACCAAGCCCGGGACGATGCGGCGGCATCAGGGTCCCATTCGTATGACGATAGGGTTCCACCAGGACGCCGTCTCTCTTTTCAACGGTCCAGGACGGCGGATTGATCGGATACTCCAGGGGTTTGGCATCGGCAAAACCGCTGGCGACCATCAACTGCAGGTTGACACCGAATCCGATGCCGTTTGTCCAGGTATGGGGTGTATAAATCAATCCATGTTTCCGGCAAAGACCGGCGACTTCCATGGATTGGCCGATGCCCCCGGACATGATGGCATCCGGCTGAAAGATATGATAGCAGCGGCGTTCGATCATCATCTTGAGTTCCGGCAGACCCGACGAATGGATTTCCCCTCCGCTGATGGGGACCTTGCTGTACGCCGTCAGCGCCGCCTGGGATTCGTAGTCGTCCATGGGGAGCGGTTCTTCGATCCAGGCGATACCCAGGTCCGCGCAGGCGTCTGCGAAATATTTAGCTCGATCCAGATCCCATAGGGGGGCATCGTTCACGATAGTCACCCGCCAGGCCTGGTTGACATCGACGCCGATTTTCATTTTATCTCCCATGGCCTTGGCCACGGCCTCTACCTGCTGGATGTCCTTTTTTACATCGAAATCATGGATCCGTAATTTGACGGTTCTGAAACCTTCTTCATATCGTTGCCGTACTTCTTCGATGCGTGCGCCGGGGGATTTGATCTCGCCGGTGGAAGCGTATAAATCCACCGATCGATTCGTCCCGCCGAGCAATTCATACACCGGTTTGTTCGCCATTTTCCCCGCGATGTCCCAGAAGGCCGGTTCGATCCAGTGACAGCGTAATCCGAGGTAGGAAACCTCTCTGAGGCGCTGCTGCATCAGCGCGATGTCTGTGGCGTCATGGTCGATCAGATAGGGTGCGATGAGTTCTCCAAGCCCCTTGCGTTCCCGTGCGATGGCGGGACCGGCTGAAAAACCTTCGATTCCGTCTTCGGTGATGATCCGGATGAGATCGAAACGGTTTTCCCTTTGCGGGTATCCCGGAATCCAACTCGGGTAAAATGGGGTGTCCAGTGGAATACGGACATGATACATTTCAACTTGTTTGATCTTGTTCATGGTTTTCTCCTTTTCCCGGTGAAAAGATCGGTGCTTTGTAAGCCTCATGCCATAACTCCTTCATATCAGGGTGATGGGCCCGGTGCAATCACCGGGTACGCCGATTCATTCGCTTTTCGCGCCAATATCGAAATTCGGGTGACCGGGATTTCGGGAATCGGAGATGTGGATGTACCCGGTTGCCATTTTTGTGTATAATGCCCGTCGGGAATCTTATTGTGACGGCATTAAGTAAGGAGAGAGCGGTTGCATACGGTCATCAATAGTTATGTGCAAACCCTGATCGAAGCGACGTGCGCTCGTGGTGTGGATCGAAAGGAGTTGTTGGAACCGTTCTCGTCGCAGGCTATTTTTCTGGAACAGCCGGGTAAGCGGCTCGATATGGAGCTGATGACCCGACTCTGGCAGCGGGCCGTGAGGCTGTCGGGAGACCCGGATCTGGGGCTGCATGTGGGGGAGGAGATTCGGGCCGGATCGTTGCATGCCGTGGCGCCGCTTGTCATGCATTGCGCTTCGATGCGGGAGGTGATCGAGGACCTGTTGCGATATCACAGCCTGGTGAGTCAGGGAGGGGTTTTCACTTGTGAAGGAGACTCGCGACGGAAGGTCTCCATTGTGTATCGTCCCAATGCCCTTTCGATTCCAATGACCCGCTATCAGGTCGAAGGCATTTTTTCGGCCCTTGTGAATTTCTCCCGCTGGCTGCTGGATGACGAACGGATGGCACCTGAATCCGTGTGGTTCAGCCATACAATCGGCCATGACGAGGGGGAATATCGGCGCATATTCAGATGTCCCGTTCATTTCGGAAAAGGGAAAAACGTGCTGACGTTCGTCGCGGAACAATTGCGCCGCCGCATACCCCAGGCGGATCCGATGCTGAGAGAATATCACCGGCAGATCGCCGAAACGCTGTTGTCGGATTTGGACGCAAACCAGAAAATCGCGTTACGCCTGAAGGATTTTCTCCTTCGGCAAGTTGAACGAAATCCGATTTCCCTTTCGGCGGCGGCTGCCTACTTTCGTATGAGTCAGCGATCTCTGCAACGTTTTTTACAGGCGGAAGGGGTCACGTTCAAAAGCGTGATCGAAGAGGTGCGGATGGAAAAGGCGCACCACCTGCTTTCCCAATCCGATGAATCCCTGAACGTCGTCGCCGGAAAGTTGGGATATTCCAATACCGGCAGCTTTCACCGGGCCTTCAGACGCTGGTACCGGATGACCCCGGAAACCTATCGGAGGAGAAAGGGGTCATGCACGACATTGAACAAAACCTGACACGCTATCTGGAGATGGAACGTCTGCTCAATGTCTTTTTTTCATCTCTGGATTACTGCATTTCAACATGCATCCCCGTCGAGAAAGAAAAAAACGGGAACAGGCCGGCCGCCGGATGTTGCCGGAGAAAAAATTATTCTCTGTACGATCTATCGCATCCGGCTTTTGAACGCCTAAGGGAGGAGCGGGAAAAACGGTACGGAAAACCGGAGGACGTTTCCCGGAAAAATCCGGTGTCGGTCTGTGAGTATCACAATCCCGATGAGGGCTGCCTGCTTGCAACACATAAAAGTCCGGTCTGTCTCGCCTTTGTTTGTCCGGAATTCATCGATTTCCTGAGAGATACTTATGGGTTGTATGTCTACGATTATCTGGGCGTGAACTACGCTCTGGAATGGATCCTGACCGGAGATTTTCCCGAAGCACAATATACGGAATTCCGGGACAGTATCCTCGGCATGATCGAAAGCGTGCGTGCGGCCCGCACCGCAGGCGCCGCCCCGCCAGGTAATGGGCAGTGTTCCAACTCCGATCCTCCCCCAACAAAATCATCTTGACTTGAATAGTAACGCATGTTACGCAACAGCCGTTATTTAACATGGTTTCGTGGGTGTGACGAACGTTTCGTACCAGCAACGGATGTCTTTGGGCCGGTTCTGCGGATGGCCGAAAACGATTAGAAATTTAAGGAGAAAGTGAATGCATGCAATGCGAAGCTTTAGGAATCTGCAACTTCTCGTGATCCTCCCGCTTTTTCTATTATGCAGTTGCGCATCCCTGAAAACGAAAATGATGCTGGCCAATATCAAACCCCTGCGGGAGAATGTCAAAGCGGCGGTCAACAAAAGCACGGACATCAATCTGGTGCGTGACGGGATGCCGGCCAGCCTGCTCCAGATGGACGGCTTCATTGAAATGGCGCCGGACAACAAGGAGCTGCTGATTGCCGCAGCCGAATCCTACAGCGGGTATGCATTTGCATTTGTCGAGGAAACCGATCGAAAGCGAGCCGCAAAATTGAATCTCAAGGCCCGGGGGTATGCCTTGCGCGCCCTTGCGGATAATGAGGAGTTTATCCAGGCGCTGGATAAACCCGTGGAAGAGTTCACGCCGACCCTGGCCAAATTTGACAAAGAGGATGTTCCAGCCCTGTTCTTTGCCACCAATTCCTGGTTGAAATATATCTCCTTCAATTTGGACAACCCCGAATGTCTGATGGATCTTCCTAAAGTGGAAGCCATGATGTTCCGTATCGAAGAATTGGATGATCAGTTCATGTACGGCAGTATCCACGCCATGCTGGGCTCCTATTTTGCGGCCCGTTCCATTACCCTGGGCGGGCAGCCCGAAATCGCCAAAGCCCATTTTGACAAGGCCTTTGAAATTTCCCAGAACAAATACCTGATTTTCCGTCTGCTGTATGCGCGGTTCTATGCCGTTCAGATTCAGAATCAGGAACTTTTTACAAAGACCTTGCAACAGATCATCCATGCACCTGAAAATCTGATGCCGGAAAAAAATCTCGTCAACGAGATCGCCCGTGACAAAGCCAGAAAACTGATTGCCCAGACCGATGACTTTTTTTAATGCGTCTTATGGAAATTGCCGACAAACTGCGGAGTGCTTGTTTATAGTTATGACAGCATAGGTGGATGGGATGGGGAATCGTCAGGCCGAAAACGGTTTGCAAACATCGGGACAGGAACTTCCCGGCAATAAAGGAACGATCGAAGCAATCCTCGACTTGATATCCGGACTCGAAAAGGGTCTTTTGGTGTTGTGCCTGGGATTTATGGTCGTCCTGGTGCTGGTCCAGATCGGCATGCGGAATTTCTACGACAGCGGGGTCGCTGGTGGTGATTCCATGGTCAAGCATATGGTGTTGTGGGTGGGTTTTATAGGCGCCGGACTTGCTACCCGCGAACGGAGTCATATCCGCATCGACGTGGCGTCCAAAGTGTTGCCGAAGGAGATCAAACCGTATGTCCAGGTTCTGGTGGATGTTTTTTCCATCATCATCTCCGCCATGCTGGTGTATGCTGCCTATGATTTCGTCGCCGTGGAACATCAGGGACGGTCGACGCTGCCCTTTATGGATATTCCTGTGTGGATCATGCAGGTCATCATCCCCATCGGTTTTGTCGTGATCACCCTGCGGTTCGCCTTTCAAGCGGTAGTCAATCTGAAAAAGATCATGAAAAGGTAGGACTCCTTGACCGCAATCATCATCATTTTCATTACCCTCATGGCCTTTCTCGGAGCGCCGGTATTTATCGTCATTTCCTCCTTCGCCATTCTTGGCTTCGTGGTGGCGGACATCCCCATCGCGGCCATTATCGTAGACATATACAATAAATTTTCCAATACGCCCCTGCTCTACACCATTCCGTTGTTCACTTTCGCGGGTTATATTCTGGCTGAAAGCAAGACCTCCGTCCGCGTCGTCAATTTTTCCAAGGCCATCCTGGGATGGCTGCCGGGCGGGTTGGCCATCGTCTCCCTTGCCGCCTGTGCGTTTTTCACGGCCTTTACCGGCGCTTCGGGCGTCACCATCATCGCCCTGGGGGGGCTGCTCTTTCCCGCCTTGATCAAGGAAAAATATCCCGAACGATTTTCCCTGGGCCTGTTGACATCGTCCGGTAGTCTGGGACTGCTTTTCCCACCCAGTCTGCCGATTATCCTGTACGGAGTCGTCTCAGAATCGAGCATCAACAAGGTGTTCGCCGCCGGAATGGTGCCGGGAATTCTGTTGATTATGCTGCTGTCCATATACAGCATATTTACGGCCCAGAGGTCCAAATCCGCCAAAAGCGAGTTCACTTGGGGAGATTTGATCCGCGCAACCAATGACGCCAAATGGGAGTTGTTCATCCCCGTTCTGATCGGAGTTGGAATTTACGGTGGATTCGTCACCCTGGGAGAAATCGCATCCATCACCATTGCCTATGCATTGTTTATCGAAGTCGTGATATACCGTGATTTGCCTCTTTCCCAGGTCCCGAAAGTCATGGTCAAGAGCATGGTTTTGGTGGGGGGGATCCTCATCATCCTGGGATCGGCCTACGGACTGACCAACTACATGATCGACGCCGAAGTTCCCATGAAAATCCTCGACGTCATGCAGGACTATATTTCATCCAAGTTCGTCTTTCTAATGATTCTCAACATTTTCCTGTTGATCGTCGGCTGTATTCTGGACATCTATTCCGCCATTCTGGTAGTGGTGCCTCTGATTCTGCCCATTTCCGAAAGCTACGGGATCGATCCCGTCCATTTGGGCATCATTTTCCTGACCAATCTGGAGATCGGCTACTCCACACCGCCGGTGGGCATGAATCTTTTCATCGGATCCTTCCGATTCAACCGTTCCGTCGTCACCCTTTACCGATCAACCATCCCGTTTCTGATCATCCTTTTCATCGGCCTGATGATCATCACCTACGTTCCGGAACTCAGTCTGGGACTGATCGATCGCTTGGGGATTCGGTAGGAAAACACACTGCTCTCCGGCCACCTCGATCCATAGAAATAGAGATGATCTTCCCCTTGCAATCTTGACTGTTCTGGCATATGGTGCAGGCGTAGTCGCCACTCGCTTTGGACCGGAAACCCTTTGCCGGCAAGGATCGAAAATGACGAATAGAACCTCAAAAGCGCTGGTTGTATTGTTTGTCTTGGTATGTATCGGCTGGTTTGGATACAAAGAATTCGACCGATGGCATAACAGAGTAGTGGACCAATCCCTTCTGACGGAACAGGCAAAATACCTTCCGGAAATTGTCCGCCTGAAAGCCGAGGTGGATCGGCTGAAATCCGAATTATCCGCAAAACAGGAACAGGATCCGCAGCCGGACAAGTCCGAGTTGACCAATGCCTTTGGTGCGGAAGAGCCTCTTGCGGCCATGGCCATGAATGCGATGGATTGCAAGCAAATCAATTCCCAAGTCGTCGCGTTTTTTAATTATCTGGACAGAAAAACCGAACTTTTCGGGCCGGGAGCCGGTAAAAACTCCGAAGTGTTTTTCGAGGATATTTCAAAGGACCTGAATGCCAAGCCGCCCATCAATGTCGGGGAGATGGACAGCACCTTCCGACTGATCGGCAATGTCACTCATTTTTACCGTGTTCTGGGGCGGGATCGGATCCTCCTGATCAAGAAAATCCTGAAGGAGGAATCGGCCGTCGTGGAACCAGCCATGGCAGTATTGTTCGCCTGGCAGACGATCTGTAGTAATGGGTTGAATCAATCCAATCTGGAGGCGTTGTATCCATACGCCTGTTTTTTACTCAACACCCTGGGGGGACGCAGTTACATGTTGCGGCGGGACGGAAGAATCCGGACGCTGCTGAATTACTATGCCCTGCTGACGCTCGACATGGCCAATGATGCCAAGCGCAACTCTTTCGGCATCGATATCCGGCCTCATCTGGAGTACCTGCTGTTCGAGATCAACA
Source organism: Desulfobacterales bacterium (assembly GCA_041740615.1). Classification (GTDB taxonomy): domain Bacteria; phylum Desulfobacterota; class Desulfobacteria; order Desulfobacterales; family SURF-7; genus DYJD01. Next base: position 6,681 of record JBGSLR010000096.1, on the reverse strand, counting down.
ACCAGAAGGGATTGGTGTATCGACAGCAATATTTGTCGCGGATAAACGGCCTGATCAGTAAGTATCAATGACTGTGGGCCGGGTAAACCAGACGCCGAAAACATTCATTCATTAATAAGCCCTTTCCCCCAATGCGATGGTGATGGATACGGCGCATATGTCGCATTGTATGTATTTCATGTATACTTCCAATGTTAATTCCCCTTTCATTCCATTTTTGTATTTCTTACTCCAGATAACATAAAAATATACATAATAAGGATGTTATCCATTATTCAAGATGGGTGGCATGGCCGTTGCTCTTCTCTGTGTGGAACCGGAAACGTTGACCATTTATCACAGGGAGGCAGCATGAAAAAGATTTTCCACCGCATATCCGATATCCTTTCCGCCAATCTGAACGCATTGATCGACCAGGCCGAAGACCCGGAAATCATGATCCGGCAGATTCTCCGCGAGATGGAGGAAAACGTCCTTCAGGCGCGAAGATCCGTTGTGGAAGCTATCGCAGCCGAAAAATGCCTTGAAAAGGAATTGAGGAATCAGCAAAAAGCCGTCGAAACCTGGCACGGACGCGCCGAGGCCGGCGTCAAATCCGGGCGGGAAGAACTGGCGCGGGCCGCGCTGATTCAAAAGAAGGCCCATGAACATATCGCCATGGGGCTTGCCGACAATCTGGCATCGGCAAACCGGAACAGCGAAAGACTGAAAGTCCGCCTCCATGAAATCGTTCGGAAGCTCGATACGGTCCGGTGCAAAGCCATGGCGTTGAAATTCCGTCAGAGAAACGCCGAAGCACAGTCCAAGATAGCATTTTCCTATGAAAAAATTCGACGTCCCTATGCCGCGGAATGCCGATTTGCCCGCATGGAAGCCAGGGTGACGGAAATCGAGGCGCAGGCCGAGGCCATGGCCGAAATGGACGAAGAGAACACCCGGTTGGAGCATCAGTTTGAAGTCATGGGGACCGAGGGGGAGGTGGATCGGGAGCTGGCCGCCATGAAGGAGAAAATAGCGGCCGAAGAATCGGCCGGGTCGTCATGAACCGGACCGGGGTATTGATGTGCAAGCTGCTTTTTTCCATTTTGTCGCTGTTCGGTAAATAGGGGGCATTCAGGCACCGACTAACCATAAGGAGAGAATGATGGACGAATATGGTATTCAAAGAGACTCAGCCGCTTGGCTGTTTTTTGTGAAAATTACCTTCGCTATTTCCCTGACGGCCATGGGGCTCGGTATTTTTTTCTCACCCTGCGACCTCTGGGTCAAGGGCTATATGGCCATGGGCACTCTGTTTACTGTCGGGGCTTCCATCACCATGTCAAAAACCCTTCGGGATGAGCATGAGGCCAAAAAGATCATCAATCGGATCAGTACCGTCAAAACGGAGAAAATCCTCAAAGAATACGGTGATGACGTATAAGGAACGTAACGCAAAACGTGATTGACAGGCTTTCACCGTTTCGGGTAGAAGGGGGCTCAAACGATACGCTCGGATTTCATTTTCCCCGGTGGTGGGGAACAAAGAGCCGATGCGTTCATGAGGCGCCAATGGAACGTTACCCGTTACAAACAGTTGTCACCGTCGCCGAATGAAGAGGTTACTCCAAAAAGCCGGTTGAAAACAGCATGCGTTTCAAGAGGGTGTTCTGGATTTCAGTGGGTCTGTTATGGATTTCGGGCTGCAGCGCTACCGGGATATATTATCCGGCCGCGGAGATCCGGCGTTCCGGAAAAGCGGAAAACTCCCCGCAGGAAAGAATCTACCGGGAGAATATCGGCCGTCTCAAACAGCAGCTGTTGTCCCTGAAAAACGATGTGAATGATGCCGAAGCCGATCTATTGGCGGAAACGGCCATTCGGGAATCCGCGATGCTGGCCGAAAGATATCGATTGATTCGTCCGGCAAGGTTGCACAATCTGTTGGTTCAAGTGGGACTGAGAGATCGCGGACTTTGTTACCACTGGACCGAAGACTTGATGAAACCGCTGGCCGCCCTGCATCTCAAGACCCTGGAGCTTCACTGGGGCGTCGCCCATCGGGGCAGTGATCTATTCGAACATAATTCCGTCGTCGTTACCGCCCGGGGTGCGAATTTCGTCCAGGGTATGATTCTCGATCCCTGGCGCAATTCGGGGAATCTCTTCTGGGAGTTGGTGGCAAAAGACCCATATCCCTGGAAACAACTCCCAAGAGCCGAGTGGTAGGGCCGGCGTCAATGGGTTGCGTCAAGCCATCGATGGGGAAATCAACTTCGCTCCGGTCTCGAATCGCTTTTCTTTACAATGATCGGAAAAGAAACTCACTCCCGTTTCAGGCGTTTGGTGATGCTTTGACCCGCAACAAACGCGCTGGACCAGGCCCATTGCAGATTGTAGCCGCCGATGGGGCCGTCCACGTCCAGGACTTCGCCGGCAAAAAAAAGACCAGGGATGATGTTGGATTCCAGGGTCTTGGCGTTCACCTCGGAAAGATCCACCCCGCCGGCGGTGACTTCCGCTTTCCGATACCCCATGGCGGAGCTGACCGGCAACGGAGCGCCGCTTATCTGCCGGATGATGGTTTCGCGTTGGTTTTTGGGAATCTGACCCAGGACCGGATGGTGATCCATGCCCGCTTTTTGAAGAATGACTTCCACCAGGCGGGCGGGCAATTGATCGGATAGCCAGGTTTTCACGGTTTTCTTCGGATTCGTTTTGGCTGCCTGAAGCATTTTTTCCCTCAGGGAGGATTCATTTTCCCGGGGTAGGAAATTGACCCAAAGTGTTTTGTTCCGGCTTTGAATCCAATGCCGGCTGATGTTCAGGACGCACGGCCCGCTGAAGCCCTTGTGGGTGAACAGCAGCGGGCCTTCGAAGGCCACGTCCCGACCGGAATCGTTTTTGATCCGCAGGCTGCAGGGAAGGGAGATGCCGGATAACTGTTTCCAGTCCGGATCCTTCGTGAGCAAAGGTGTCAGCGCCGGGCCGGGGGGAATGATGGTATGTCCCAGCGTTTTGGCCAGTGTAAAACCGGAGCCATCGCTTCCGGTCAGCGGATAGGAGCTGCCGCCCGGGCATAACAGAATCGTTCTGGAACAGTACCGGTTGCGTCCGCAGACAACGCGGAGCAAGCCCTTTTCCGGTCGAATATCATTGACCTTGCGGGCGGTTTGCAGGTTGACGTTCGCCGGCAGACGTCGGACAAGGGCCTCCAGGACGGTGGCGGCGGATTGGGTGATGGGAAACAAATTGCCGTCCGGATCCGCCTGGGTGATCACCCCCAGGTGTCTGAAGAATTCCGCTGTTTTCGGAGCGGAAAAAGCGGAGAGAATGTTTTTAACGGTTCTCGGATGACGGCTGTTAAAGTCCTGGTAATCGACATGGACATGGCTGATATTGCACCTGCCGCCACCGGTGATGAGAAGCTTCCTGCCGGGTTTTTCCTTGCCCTCCAACAGCAGAATCGAAAGGGAGGCTCCGCCGCATATGCCGGCGGCGAACAAGCCGGCGGCGCCGGCGCCGATGATGATGACATCGTATTCGTTTTTATCGTCCATACCCAGTTGGAACGACCCCTGACAGTCGGTTCGTGTGTTCATTTCCATCCAATCGGCCTTGTCCGCCTAGATCGCGGCGGGAAATGCATTTTGTTTCTACCACAACTCATGGACCGGAAAAAGAAGTATTCGATCCGGATTCGGCTTGACTAATTCGGAATTTATGGCAGAAAGATACGCAACCCTTTTCAGGGAGGAGACCGGACATTGCCCAAACCGTTTCAGATCATCGACAGTGTTGTCACCCAGGAGGGGTTGCTGGAACTGCGCCAACGCGGGGAAGCGGATTTTCTCATTACCGTGGCCGGCCGCGTGCTCATGAACAGTCGGGCTCATCGCTCCGAATTGGCCTTGGGTCGTCTGGCCTGCGGGCATCTCCGAAACCAAACCGGTCCTCGGGTCCTTGTGGGCGGTCTGGGCATGGGTTTCACCCTTCGGGCGGTTCTGGACTGTCTGCCGGTTTCCGCTCAGGTAGTGGTGGCGGAGCTGAATCCGGTGGTGCTGCGTTGGTGCCGTGGTCCTCTGGCGGACCTGACGGGTGCAGCCGTTGCGGATTCACGGGTTACCGTGGAAATCGACGATGTGGCCCTGCTGATTCGCAAGGCCGCGCGGGACGGCATCGCATTGAAATACGACGCCATTGTGCTGGATCTGTATAACGGACCTTACTCCCAGGCAGGCAGCCAGGAGGATCCCCTCTATGGGTGCGCCGCCATCGAGAATGCCAAGGCCGCGCTGAAGTCCGGCGGTGTTTTCGCCGTCTGGGGTGAAGACTATGACGCCGGATTCGAAAAACGCTTGCGGGCGGCCGGCTTTACGGTGGCCGCAACCCGGGAAGGACGCGGCGGCCCCCGGCATGTGGTTTACTTGGGAAGGCGCAGGACGCCCCGGAAACGATCATGACGTTTTTTTGCGGATTTATATAAAACTTGCAAGAACAGTTCTCAACCGATATATATCTGATATTGTAAAGGCTTCGCATACAAGGCAAAGAACAGCTTATCGTTTGGCCAGCAATAAAAAAGTATTCCGGTTTTTTATTCATCTCAAAAGCTGAGAAAAACAGAGGCGTTTGAATGATATATTGCATTGAAGTTAAAAACTATCGCAGTTTGAAATATATTCGCCAGACAATCAATAATTTTCAAGTGTTGGTCGGTGCGAATGCCAGTGGTAAAACAACTTTTTTAGATGTTATTAGTTTTTTAGCCGATATTGTTCGTTTCGGCATAGACGAAGCCATTTCAAAAAGAACCTCCAGTTTCCAAGAGTTAACCTGCCTTGGTAAGGGGGGGACGATCCAGTTTGCTGTTGAAATTAATCTGCCCGATGATATCAGAGCAAAATTATCCGATAAGGAATATCGTTACATTCGCTATGAAATGGAAATTGGTTTGACGGAGCAGACTGGAGAACATTCTATTATTGAGGAATCAGGCATTTTACTTAAGGAGAACGCGACTAGAGAAAAAATGGAACCCGCCCAAATGGTTTTATTCCCAATTCTTCGGGACGAGCCAGATACAATATTGAATAAAAAATACAAAGACAGACATTCGCGCAGAATATTCAGAAAAAAACCGGGCGGTAACGACAATTTTTATGATGAAACCCAAGAGAGGGCGGGAAAAGGATGGATGCCTTCCTTTAAGTTCGGCATTAAAAAAACGGCTCTTGGAAATCTTCCGGCTGATGCAACTAAATTCCCCGCTTCAAGCTGGCTGAAAGAATTTTTAATAGAAGGAATTCAGCTCTTTATTCTTGACAGTCTAAATATCCGGATGCCGAGTCCGCCTGGTCAAATCCGGCGTTTTAAACCTGACGGTTCCAATTTGCCTTGGGTTATTGATGATCTAAAGAAAGAGCCGAAAAGGTTTGACATGTGGCTGGAACATGTAAAGACAGCTCTCCCTGATATTCGGGATATTGAGATTATTGAAAGACAAGAGGATAAGCATAAGTACATTCGAGTTCACTATTCAAATGAGGGAAGAATCCCGAGTTGGCTTGTTTCTGATGGAACCCTCCGGCTTTTTGCTTTAACAATAACGGCATATCTTCCTGACCTCAGGAGTGTTTTCCTGATTGAAGAACCTGAAAATGGAATACACCCGAAGGCGATTGAAACAGTCTATCAATCGCTTTCATCTGTATACGACTCGCAGATACTCCTGGCTTCCCATTCGCCCATTATTTTAAGCATGGTTCAACCGAGTGATGTTTTATGCTTTGCAAAAACAGAAGAAGGGATAACGGATATTGTAAATGGCGCTGAGCACCCCAAACTAAAGAACTGGAGGGGTAGTATAAATTTGAGTGATTTATTTGCGGGGGGGATCCTCGGATGAAGGATATTTTAATTCTGACCGCAGATAAATGCGCCGAATTGACGATGAAGGCGCTAATGAACAGAATGCCGAAGTCGGAAAATATTGCTGAGTTTTGTTTTGATGTAATTACTCATCCCAAGCGCGACCCAGGGATTGCAAATCAGGCCGTGGAATATGTCCGTCCTTATATCGGTGATTATAGATTTTTATTGGTAATTTTTGATCATGAGGGAAGCGGCATGGAGAATTATCCAAGAATAGATCTGGAATCACATATAGAAAGCGAACTTAATCAAAATGGATGGCAAGATAGAAATGCCTGTATTCTTCTTGAACCGGAACTGGAATCCTGGTTGTGGGTCAATAAAACACATCTTCACCGTGTTATGGAATGGAGAAATGAGCAAGATATTTACAGTTGGCTTGAAATGAATGGATTCAACTCATTACCGACTATTCGAAAACCAGAAAGACCAAAGGAGGCCTTTGAGTCTGCACTTCGATTTCAGAAAATACCGTTTTCAGCTGCTTTATATTCTGGATTGGCGCAGCAAGCTAGCTACAAAGACTGTGTTGACCCATCTTTTAAAAAACTAGTTTCTGCTGTCAGAAATTGGTTTTCAGAAGCAAGTTAATTTCTACGTAGAAAAAATGATTTACATTATAATGGCGGACACTCTTGTCCAAAAACGGTTTTGAAATAAAATAGTTTATTGGGCTTGAAAAAAAGCCTCCTTGTAAGGCATGGTTTAATCGCGAAAAGAAACCGTTAGCCCAAAACAAGGAGGCAAAACAATGGTACGACATGCGAG
>JBGSLR010000095.1:0-144162 GCA_041740615.1 Desulfobacterales bacterium | reverse complement strand
AGCGGTTCAAACTGGGCAAAATCGAATTGCCGGTTTTGCCCAATATCATTCAGGAAATCCAAAGCGCTGTGGACAATCCGGATACCACTGCCGACGATCTGGCCAGAATCATCGAGAAAGACGCCATCATATCGATCCGCCTGGTCGCAACCGCCAATTCTCCCTATTATGCCGGGCAGCAGAAGGTGCGCACCATCCGTGACGCTATTCCCCGCATCGGATTCAAGGAAACCCGGAACGTGGTTTCGATGATCGTCAGCAAGAATCTGTTTCAATCCAAAAGCCAGGAATATATCACCTTGATGGAGGATCTCTGGTTCCATTCCCTGGCATGTGCCTATGGAGCAAGGGTTTTGGCCGAAGAGTTGAAGCTCTCGGATCCGGAAAAATATTTTCTGATGGGCTTGGTGCATGATATCGGCAAGACATTGATTCTTAAAGTCATCAGTGATGATCCCACATGGGAAAAACAATTGGATCGATCCCAGGTGGACCACATCATGCGGATCGCCCATAACAGTTTGGGCGGTGTGGTGTTGCGGCACTGGAAATTTCCAAAGGAATTCTTCGAAGTTGCCACCTCCCATGAAGGGCCTCAATTTTTCGAAACAACCGGTAGATCGACACTGGTCGTCCATCTGGCCAACCAGATCGCACACATGATCGGCTACGGAACCCGTAAGACGGATGTCGATCTGGGGGAATTGGACGCCGCCAAGCGCCTCAAAATGGAATCCGCAACGATCCAGTCCGTCCGTGAAAAGGTCAAAGGAATCATGGTCGATTGCGCGCATTCCTTATAACGCCGATGATCCAACACCCCAATCAAACATAAAAAATAGATAAAAAAACTTGACAATCAGGTGCGCCGATTCTATAATTCGATATATGTCGAATCATGAGCAAATAAATCTTGAGAAAATGGCTGAAATTTTCAAGGCGCTCTCCAATGCCAACCGGCTGAAAATCCTGAAACAGCTGATGACCTGCTGTAAGCCGGGAACACGAGGCGTTGTGGAGTCCGGCGGCAGCGCCTATGTGGGGGAACTGGGTCAGGCGTTGGCGATTGTTCCCTCAACGGTTTCGCACCACATCAAGGAATTGCGGCATGCCGGTCTGATTCGAACCCAGCGCCAGGGACAGAAGATCGAATGTTGGGTGGATCCGGAAATTTTATCGGCCATCCAGGCATTTTTCACGTGTGAGTAAATTGGTGTAAATCAACAGCGGAATTTTTTTTGACCATATATTTCGATAGTTATCGAAATATAGAAAAGGAGAAATCAACCATGGACAAAAAAGAAATCAAAAAACAGACCTATCGTCATTTCCAGTCCGGCTTTGCGTGCGCGGAAGTTGTTTCAAAAACCATTCTGGATCTTTTCTCTGATTCGCCGCGTCCGGAAGTGATTCGAGCCGCCTCCGGTTTCAACGGTGGTATAGCCGGCACCCAGGGAGGGCTTTGCGGCGCCTTTACCGGCGGCATTATTGTTTTGGGAAGCTTGACTGGAAGAGCGGAACCGGGGGATTCCCTGAAAGAGTTGGGTGTCCTGATCCGGCAGTATCAAGACGCTTTTCTGGAAAAATTCGGCTCCATCAACTGCCCCGATCTGATCAGACGATTCGGCGACGAGAATGATCCCATGGGATGCGTCAAGCTCACCGCCGGATCCACGGTGATGCTGACCGATATCCTGCATGATTTTGAAACGGCGAATCGGACGGAATTGCCTCTTTGGCGTATGCGGCAGACGGAAAAAATACCGCCGGGATGCTGCCCATACGCAGCATGAGGAAGGCGGTGGAATAGATGGCGGGCAATGGGGCGGGAAAACGAAAGAACGCCAAGACGGATCTTTGTCCTTTCTTGGCGTTCTTCTCGTCTTCGCGAGAGGCTGCCGTTTTCCGGCGAACCGGGAGAATACGGATGCTTCATCCTCCCAAAATCTGCTCCGCTTGTTGCCGGGATTGCTCAAAGGGATCCGGCTGCGGCGCCGGCTTCTCCAGCGACCTTGCACCGATCGGGAACAGGAAATAGAGTGACTGCAACAGGAAGAAGAGCCATATGGAAAGCGACCGGCCGAACAGGGAATGGGGATCGAGATGGTACAACAACAACCCACCGCCGAATCCGATGGAAAGCTCCTTGATAAACCCTTTGAACGGTGTCTGCTGCATGCAGATGCCGCTTCGGATCCAGCAGAAAGTCGCCAACAGGATGGGGTAGGCGGTTATCCAGTTGCCGAGAAAGATGACGGCGGCCGTCATCAGCAGGGGGAACAAGATGACATTGACGGACTTTCCTCCCCAACGGCACAGCATCAGGCTGTAAATCCCAAGGCAGCACCAGCCGAGAACCAGGAACGCCAGCTGTCGGGGGATCCAAAGGGGAAGCGCCGCCATGGCCGGCAAGAATCCAATACTGCAGAACAATCCGAACAGAATCGTCGATCGGACCGGCCGTTGGATGTTGTTCATAGGTCACCTCCTCTCAGAGCGTCCTTGCGACGGAGCAGTTCCAGCTCGATCTCTTCCTCGGAAGGGTCCGGGGCTGTATCCGACAACCAACCGACAGCAGCGCTGTTGATGCCGGGCTCCATTTCCCGGCAATGAAAGAACGTGGCGGCCTGAAGTTTGATGGTCGCCAGTTCCTGCTGTTGGCTGTCGATGGTATCCTGCAGTCGGCTGATATCCTCTGCCACGGCGGTCAGGTGTCGCTGCATGGCCAATTGATGCCGGCGCAACCGATTGACCTTTTTGATCAGCAGACGGGCAATGTCATCCCGCTCTTTCCCAATGGCCGCGGTGACATCCGCCTCCAGCTTTTCCAATTCGCCCTGCCGTATTTCGAATTCTTTTTCGGCCTGGGCGCGTGAGGCCGTCAGTTGATCCAGACGGGCTTTCTTGTCGGTCAAGGATGTTTCCATATCCCGAAGGCACTGCTTCAGCAGCAGCCCCCGGTCTTCGATTTCATCCATCACTCCGTGAATATCGGCCTTGCACAGCTTGATGAAACGGTTCAGTATCGTCATGATTCCCCCCTCCTTATTGGATGGCCCTGCGGCCTTTGTAGCCTTCAAACTGAAGGGCCTTGGCGTTCATTTTCTGCTTCCGTTCCACCGCCGCCGGTGCGCCGGCGAAGGTTTCCTTTACGGTTTCCCGTAATTGGGAAAGATCTTTTTCCAGATTCCGGGTCACCTCCAGGGAGCCGACCGTGTCGTTGATGGAACGCTGGGCCTGATAATAGGTATCGATTTTCCCCATGGCCTCGTTCTCGTTACCGTTTTTGATATCCAGGGAGACCTCATCCTTCAAGCGATTGTAGTCTTCCTGCAGGACCTTGCGGCTCCATTCCTGTTTATCGATGGAGGCCAGCGCCGCTTTCGGATCCGCAATACACGAAACCGTAAACGGCTGGTCGATGGTGGTTTCATATTGTCGATCGCCATGCCGATACAGCAGGCGGATACGTCCGATTTCGTAGGTTTTCAGTTCTCCGGCCGGTACGTTGAATTGCAGGAACAGATTGCGCGATTGTCCGGAAACCAGGTCGGCGGGATGGAAAATGGCCCGACCGTTTTTCACTTCTATGGGATAGCCCCCTGCATGCACTAGGGAAACACCGGTCGGAAGCGGTAATTCAACCGTGAGGGCTGCTGCGGTAATGGCGCGGGCGGCGTGGAATTCTTTTTCAAATACCGATGCAAAGGTCTCGGGGTTTTCCAGATAATGGTAGGCACCCCGGCCGCGGTCCGCCAGGGCGGTCATCAGCCGTTCATTGAAATCGCTGCCCACTCCCACCGTGCTGATGGAAAATGCGTGTTCCGGCGCAATGGAGGCCATGTTGCCCAAGGCAGCGGCGTCTGTGATCCCCTGGTTGGCAAGTCCGTCCGATATCAATAGAATCTTGCCGGTGTTGCCGATGTTCCGGCTGTTTCGGAGAATCCGGATCCCGGTTTGCAGACCGGATCCCAGATTGGTGCCGCCGCCGGGGGAGATTCCGTTTACAAGGGAAACCAGCCGTTCCCGCTCGCTCTCGTTGACCTGAACCAGTCCGCTGTTGACCGTCACCCCATCGTCGTAGCTGATCAGGGCTATCCGGTCATTGGGGCCCAGACAGGAAATCAGATGGTTCACCGCCCGACAGGCGTCCGTCAACTTTTGACCCTGCATGGAGCCGCTTCGATCCAACACAACGACCATGTCCACATGGCGGGTGTCGCCGGAGTCGATTTCCGGAAGGGATTCCGCGGCGAGGGTAAGGGACATGGACACGGTGCCGTCGCTTCCCTGTTGGATTTTATCCTGGGTCAGCTTGGCCGAAAGGCTGACGATTTCCCCGTTGGTCATCTGGGTGTTCCCGGCGGAAGCTGCCGCGGGGGACTGCCGGTTGGAATAGGTCATGGCCAGGCAAGTGGCGGCGATCATCCCGAAAATCATCAGAAAGGTTTTGTACTTTTTGTTTTTCATGGTGTCTGCTCCTTATGCTGTGGGTTATTCCGTTGTTTGATCTGTATCATAACCTTCTGGAATAAAAATACAATTCAAAGAAATGCAAAATCCGGGCGCTGTTTTTTTACATAAGTTTTGCTTTGCAAGCGGGTGGGGTTACGATAAGATCCGACCTGGTGAGGTCCGTTGGAAGGGCCGATCCATTTGCCGATATTCCGTTCGTGATGGTACATTCGTATGTCATGGATACCGAGAAGCAGACCGTGGTTTTTCGGTGCGCCAATGGGGAGATGCAGCCATGAACCGGCCCAAAGCGAAAATTCTGGTGGTGGAAGATGATCCCGCCATTTTGAGAGGTCTGTTGGATGTCCTGGTATTCAACGGCTATGCGGCCGACGGCTTCGCCGACGGCGCTGAAGGAGCCGATGCCGGTCTTTCCGGAGCCTACGACTTGATCATTCTGGATGTCATGCTGCCGACCTTGAACGGGTTTGACATCTGCAAACGGATTCGCAGCAAGAAGCCGGCCCAGGCCATGGTCATGCTGACGGCCAGAGGGGCGGAAGACGATATCGTCACCGGATTTCAGGCCGGAGCGGATGACTATATCAGCAAACCGTTTTCCCTGCGGGAACTGATGGTGCGCATCGAAGCCGTCCTACGGCGGGCGGGGAAAAACCTGGGAGATGACCGGATCGATTATGCCGGTATGCGGTTTGACGGCAAAACCCTTACCGTGGGGTATGGGGAACAGACCATCGAATTGACCCGCCGTGAGATGGACATCATCGTTTACCTGCATCGTCACCAGGATCGCATTATATCCAAAAAAGAATTGCTGGGGGAAGTCTGGCGCTATACCAATACCGACATCGAAACCCGCACGGTGGATATTCATATTCTGAAACTGCGCAAAAAAATCACCGATCTCAACCCGGAATGCGAATTTATCCAAACCATCCGCGGGGAAGGCTATCGCCTGGAGCCAATGGTATGAGACGTCTGAAAGGATTCATCCTGCTGTTCTGCATGGTGTTGTCCATTCCTGCTACCTACCTGCTGTTCCATACCTATCGAAGCCTGGACCAGGAGGAGAGATCCGAATTGCGCTATTTCGCCAACTCACTGTTCGACCGGATGGAAGCGGAGTTGTCCCTGATGATCCAGCAGGAAGAAGCACGGGCGGTGGACGATTATACGTATAAACCCATGGACAAAGGCGCTGACGGGAAATGGAATCCGCCGTCGCGGCAACTTTCCCAGGCACCGTCGTCGCCTTTTATCCTGGGGTATTTTCAGAACAACCCGGACGGCGGATTTCAGTCGCCGCTGGTTTCGAATATGGCGCAAATTCCCCCGCAACAGGCGGCCGTGATCCGGGAACTGGAAGAAGTGAACCGCGTTTTCAATCGCCGTCGCACCGATGAGAAAGAAGGGGAAGTATTTCGACCCGCGACTATGAAGACAACCGCCGTGAAAGAAGAGACCGTCGAAATCGCCGACAAATATTTCGCCTTCAACGAACGGCGCTCACAGAAATCCTCTTTGGGAAGCAAAGAGAAACGCCTGGAGCAAATCCCGGTTGCCCAGGCGCTCAATGTGGCTCCCCGGGAGCAACTGGAAAGGATGTCCGCGCCTGCACCGTCCACCTCCGTGGAAGGGGAGACGGACGCCATGGTGGGGTACGGGCGCGCCAAAAAGGATCTATCGCAATCTTCTGCGTTGGATGAACAGCGGCAGGCGGAGGGCGACCTGAGCAACGGCCAGCTGATCGACAAAAAAACATTTCAGGTGGAAGTGGATCCCATGCAATCGGTACGGATCGATGGGGAACACATCCTGATTTTCCGTCGCATTGTGATTCACGGTCAGATCTACCGCCAGGGATTTGTCCTTCTGGTCCGACCGTTCCTGCAGCATCTTTTAAAGACTCATTTCGAGGGGCAACCCATGGCCCGTTTTACCAAGCTGCAATTGGCGGTGGAAGGCATGGACATGGCAAAACCGGTTGTGCAGGCAGGCGCCGTTGCCGATGGACCCCGTTTTTTGATCCACCGAACCTTTCCACGGCCTTTTTCCTTTGTGCAGGCCACCCTGGCTTGCGACCGGATTCCGCCGTCCACCGGCCGCCGAACCTTGAATATCATGGTGGGTGTGACGGCCCTGATCTTTTTTCCGGGTCTGTTCGCCATCTATCGCAGCGCCGGAGCGGTGAGCGAACTGGCCGAAAGACGGGCGCTCTTTGTGTCTTCCGTCACCCATGAGCTCAAGACCCCCCTCACCAATATCCGGATGTATATTGAAATGCTGGAACAGGGGATCGCCCAAAACCCGGAACGCGAACGGGAATATTTCCGGGTGCTGCTGTCCGAAAGCGGGCGTCTGGCCCGCCTGATCAACAATGTGTTGGAATTTTCCAAGCTGGAAAAAAAACATCGAAAGGCCGACCTGCAAAAAGGAACCCTGGACGACGTCATCACCGAAGTCCGGGAAGTCATGCAGGAGAAGCTTCGCCAGGAAGGATTTGTCCTCCTGGTGGAAAAAGAGGAAATACCGCCGTTTCCCTACGACCGGGAAATGATGGTCCAAATCCTGATCAATCTCATGGAAAACAGTCTCAAATTTTCAAAGAATGCCCTTGAGCGACAAATAACGCTTTCGGTTCATCCCCAGGGCGAATGGGTGCGAATTCGCTTGGGGGATACCGGACCGGGCATCCCCCAAGCGGCCCTCAAAAAAATATTCGATGATTTTTACCGGGTGGACAGCGAGCAGGTGCGCAACACCCAGGGTACCGGAATCGGCCTGGCCCTGGTCAAAAAATTCGCCGCTGCCATGGGCGGCAGCGTTTCCGCCGCCAATAATCCGGTCGTCGGGTGCACCATAACGGTTTCTTTGCCGGGATCGTGCAAATTGTAAATTCAATTGACAAATTGTCCTTGACAAGAATTATTGGATTCCGTACTATCCGGACTGAACGTTCATTCCGCATGAGAGGGGAATCCATTCGGAATGGCCATTCTATCATTGATGAGGATTCGGACGTTTTGGACAAGCGCGAAGACATTTTGCAGGCTGCTTTGGAATTGTTTGCGGAACGGGGCTATCACGGCACGGCCGTGTCCCTGATCGCCGAGAAAGCCAAGGTGGGGAGCGGGACCATTTACCGGTATTTCCAGGATAAGGAGCAACTGGTCAATGAACTCTACCGGTACTGGAAGACGGAAGTGATGAAGGCCGTTAAAGAAGGCCTGCCGGAAAACCTGCCCCTGCGCACCCTGTTTCATGAAACCTGGACACGGTGGGTGGCGTTTGCCATGCAACACCGGGAAGCCTATACGTTTCTCATCGTCCATCACCATGGCCCCTATCTGGATCAAGCCAGTGTGGCCATCAGCGAGAAGATTCACGAAGAATATCGGTTTTTTTTTGAAATCGGGCGACAGGAACAGATCATTAAAGACATCAATCCGGAATTGATCATGGCCATCGTGACCGGTATTTTTTCGGAAATGATGCGGGAATACTGGGCCGGGCATCTGAAACTCACGCCGGAAATCATCGATCAGGCGGAAGAGGCCTGTTGGCATGCCATTCGGCGATAGGAAAGCGATTTTTTATCCCATGAAACGGAATGAATGTTCATTCCGAACCGAAAAAAAGGGGGCTCCATGAAGACCCGAAGACATTTTTTGAAACTCGGTTTGGCCAGCGCCGCTTGCGCCGGCCTGCCGCTGGGTTGCCTTTGGCATCCTTCCCACCGCGTTGACGCGCGGCAGCCTCGGCCCATGAAACAGGCCCTGGTTCTCTGGTTCAGTCAGACCGGCAATACCCAACGGATCGGCCGCCTGCTGGCGGCGGTCCTGCAAAAACAAGGGGTTTCGGTCACAGCCGTCGAAATCCGTCGATTCAACCCGCAACATGCCGCGGATTATGACTTGATCGTCATGGGTTGTCCGGTGAATCACTATGATGCTCCCGGATTTGTCAAAAGCTGGCTTACAAACCTGCCCCCGCTTCCGGGAACACCGGTGGCGGCGTTCGTGACCCATGGACTTCCTCCCAGCAATCAACACAATACCGGGTGTGCGGTTCTGGAGATCTTGGCGCAGCGAGGCGGATTGCCCATGGGGTTGGCCACCTTCGGTAATTTTGGAACCTATCCGCCGGCTTGGGCGTTTTTTCCGGAAAAAGTCCTGGAAACCGCTGATTTTCCCAATGAGACCACCTATGATCAGGCGCGTCGATACGCCGTGGACCTGTTGGAACGGGTGAACAGGGGCGACGGGTTTGAATTCAGTCGGGAGCTGAGCTTCGGAGATGTCAAAAAGAACCTGGCGCCCATCTGGTTCAGCAAGATGATCACCGACGAGCATACCATCGATCTGGAACGCTGTCGGCACTGCGGTACCTGTGCGGATGTCTGCCCCACCGGCGCCATCGATCCGGACAGCGGAACGGTCAACAAAGACATTTGTGTGGATTGCATGGGGTGTATCAACAACTGCCCGACCCAGGCCGTGCGCATGGTGTATTGGGGAAAACCACTGGTAGGATATCATGATTTTTTACGTCAACACGGACTGGCCGTGAAAGAACCGGAAGAAATCGAAAGCCCAAGCAGGGCAACGTAAAAACGAATTCAGGTGAAAACAGGTGGCTGGAATGGGGATACGATTATTGTTCGGGATCGTATGCGTTACGATCATCGCCGTCGCCGTGTCGACGGGATGTCGCAATGGGAGTAAGGAAAAAATGAAGGGGAACCGCATGACGACAAGCCAAGAACCGGCGGCGGATGGTATTTCCTTTGACAATCCGGTGGCCACGACCATCAGCGAGCCCGGATCGTTGATGGGCACGGTATGGGATTTCATTGCCGGAGACGAGGTCCGGGAACCGGCCGATCCACCGGGGCCTTTCCAGGCCGATTCCCGGGTGTCGGAGCCGCCCCCGACCGATGGTCTGCGGGTATGCTGGATCGGCCATTCGACGGTCATCGTCGACATCGACGGCCTGCGGTTTCTCACCGACCCCATCTGGAGTCGAAGATGCTCCCCGGTTTCCATGATCGGACCGCGACGTTTTTTTGATCCACCGGTTCCCCTGGACCAGGTGACACATGTGGACGGGGTGATCATTTCCCACGATCACTACGACCACCTCGACGAAGCCACCATCCGGCAATTGGGGGAAAGGGATCTTGTTTTTTACGTACCCGTGGGTGTGGGGAAGCATCT
Source organism: Desulfobacterales bacterium (assembly GCA_041740615.1). Lineage (GTDB taxonomy): Bacteria > Desulfobacterota > Desulfobacteria > Desulfobacterales > SURF-7 > DYJD01. The sequence goes on along the minus strand of JBGSLR010000095.1, from coordinate 134,470 downwards.
GCGCGGGTGGGGGATTCCGGAAAAAAAGATCCGCGAACGCAACTGGTGGGAAGAGATCCGCATCGGCATTCATCACCGGTTGGTCGCCACACCGGCCCGGCATTTTTCCGGACGGGGCCTTTTCGATCGCAACAATACCCTATGGGCCTCCTGGGTGATTCAGGGGAAAACCCACCGGGTGTTTTTCGGCGGCGACAGCGGCTTTTTCCCGGGCTTTGCGACCATCGGCGGGCTCTACGGGCCGTTTGATCTGACCTTGCTGGAAGTCGGCGCCTATCACCCCAACTGGGGGCAGATCCATATGGGGCCGCGGAACGCCGTCAAAGCCCATGGGGAGCTGAACGGAAGGGTCCTGATGCCCATCCATTGGGGCACGTTCAAACTGGCGCTGCACGGGTGGACCGCGCCGGCCGAAGAGGTGATCCAGGCCGCAACCGAAAACGGTGTCCATCTGCTGTTGCCCAGACCGGGGAAAATGGTTGCGCCCGCCGGGGAAACCTTGATATCCAGGTGGTGGGAAGTGCCGGAAAACAATGCGCAACTCGCAGCCGCCGGTTTGGGTTCCTTGTCTTATGCGGATAACTGAAAGGATGAAAAACAGGTGTAACAACCGTCGGGGAGGGAGATCATGAGTCTTGCATTTCAGCCGATCCACATCGGCGCCATGGAAGTGAAAAACCGGTTCGTCCATTCCGCCACCCATGAAGCCATGGCCGATCCGGACGGTCGCATGACAGACGACATCATAAGAAGATATGCCACCCTGGCCAAGGGGCGGATCGGTCTGATCATTCCGGGGCATCTCTTTGTGCATGCCCATGGCCGGGCCCATCACGGGCAGTGCGGCATCCATCAAGACGACATGATTCCGGGACTGAAACAACTGGCCGCGGCCGTCCATGATCATGGCGGCAAGGTGGCGTTCCAGTTGGCCCATGGCGGCCGGCAGTCCCCCAAATCACTGACCCAAATCCGGCCCCTGGCGCCTTCCGGGCACGGCATGGATCCGGTGTCCCTGAACCGGCCGACATCCATGAGCGAAGACATGATCCGGGAGACGGTTCAGGCCTTTGTCCGTTCCGCGGAGCGGGCCATGGAAGCCGGGGCCGACGCCGTTCAGATCCATTGCGCCCATGGATACCTGATCAATGAATTTCTTTCGCCTTTTTTCAATCGCCGGAAGGATGCCTATGGCGGTTCCGATGAAAACCGGTTCCGGTTTTTGGGGGATATCGTGGAGGCTGTTCAGAAAGTTCTGCCCAAAGACAAGCCGATGCTGGTGAAGCTGAATACCAATGACTTTACGCCCCGAAAAGGTGTCACGCCCGAACTGGCGGCGGTGTATGCCCGTTGGCTGGCGGAACTGGGCGTCGGGGCCGTCGAAGTGAGCTGCGGCACGTATTACGGATTCCAGACCATCCGGGGGGAGGTGCCGGTTGCCGAACTGGCGGCGGCGTTGCCCATGTGGATGCGGCCGGTGGCCAGGATCAAGATGAAAATCCAGGCGCCCGCCAACCGCTTCCGGGAAGCGTACAACCTGGAAGCCGCCAAAGTCGTCAAGCCGGCCATCGACGGTATGCCCCTGATTCTGGTGGGCGGCATGCGCCGCCTGGCCCATATGGAGGAAGTCCTTGCCCAAGGTCATGCGGACCTGCTGGCAATGTCCCGGCCGTTTATTCGAGAGCCGCTGCTGGTAAAACATTTCCAGGAAGGCAAAACCACATCGGCCGCCTGCGTTTCCTGTAATAAATGTTTCGCCGCCATGTTCAACGGGATGCCGGTGCGGTGCTATCACAAAGGGCTGCCGTTATGAAAAGGCGGGATTTTCTTGTTTACGATTCCGTCCATTATGATAAAAGACAATCGTGCAGATGCATATCGTCGGCATGCCGCGGAAACGAACAGACGCCCGATACAAACCCGTCTCATCCATCCAGAGGAGGAACGCCATGGAATTGTCCGGTAAAAAGATCATCCTGCTGATCGAACAGATGTTCAACGACCTGGAATTCTGGTATCCGTATTTCCGCCTGAAGGAAGCCGGGGCCGAGGTCATCGTCGTCGGCGGGGCCGCGCAATCCTACACCGGAAAATCCGGTACCCAGGCCAAGGCCGACGCGGCCGCGGATCAGGTGGCGGCCATGGCCTTTGACGGCATCGTCATTCCCGGCGGTTACGCCCCGGATCATATGCGACGGTATCCGGCCATGGTGGCGCTGGTCAAGGACCTGCATGACGCCGGAAAACCGGTGGCGGCAATCTGCCATGCGGGCTGGATGCTGGCGTCCGCGAAGATACTCAACGGACGGAAAGTCACCTCCTTTTTCGCCATCAAGGATGATCTGATCCATGCCGGGGCGGAATGGGTGGATCAGGAGGTCGTTGTCGACGGCAACCTCATCACCAGCCGGCATCCCGAAGACCTGCCGGCTTTCATGCGGGCTTTTATCGCCGCCCTGCAGTAAGGACGACTTGAATGAAACTGGAACCGTTTCGACTGGAGCGTTATCTGGCGCAGCATGAGTTCACGGCGCCGCACCTGCTGTGCGGTTCCGATTGTGAAACCCTGGCGATCCACGACATTCTGGACCTGGAACCGGGAGCCCGGGAGCGCTTCCTGAACATGAGGCTGGGGTACACGGAGTCTCCGGGGAGCCCGGAGTTGCGGGCCGCGATCGCCGGACTGTATGACCATATTCGTCCCGAGGACGTACTGGTGCATGCCGGCGCCGAAGAAGCGATTTTCATTTTCATGAACGTCCTCTTGGCGCCGGGAGATCATGTGATCGTTCATTATCCCTGTTATCAGTCCCTGTGTGAGATCGCAACGTCCATCGGCTGCGAGGTTACGTTCTGGCATACCCGGGAAGCCGACCGCTGGGAGCTGGATATGGACTTCCTGAAACGCCATATCCGCGGCAACACCAAGGCCGTCATCGTCAACCTGCCCCACAATCCCACCGGGTATCTTATGTCCTCCGAAAAGCAGCGGGAGCTGGTCGCATTGTCCCGGCGGCACGGGTTTCTGATCTTTTCCGACGAGGTTTACCGGCTGCTGGAATACGATGTGAAAGACCGTCTGCCGGCCGCCTGCGATCTGGACGAGGGGGGCGTGTCCCTGGGCGTGATGTCCAAGAGTTTCGGGCTCGCCGGGCTCCGGATCGGTTGGGCGGCCACCCGCAACCGGGACCTGTTGGCGCGCATGCAGGCGTTCAAGGACTATACAAGCATTTGCAGCAGCGGGCCGAGTGAGTTTTTGGCAACGGTGGCGTTGCGTCATGCCGCGTCGCTGGTGGATACCAATCTGGCCGTCATCCGGGAGAACCGGGTGAAGCTGTCGGCCCTGATGGACCGCCGCCGGGATTTCATGGGGTGGACCCCGCCCAAAGCCGGCCCCATCGCCTTCCCGTATCTCAAACTGGAGGCCGACCCGGACCGTTTTTGCGAGGAGTTGAGAACCGCGGAAGGCGTGTTGCTGCTGCCGGGAAGTGTGTATGAGGAGACATCCCGTCATTTCCGGATCGGCTTCGGCCGAAAAAACTTCAGGGAAGGCCTATCCCGGCTGGAATCCTTTCTGGACCGCCAATACCCGTTACGATAAAGGAGTTGCTGATGGAGTACCAGACCATTCTATATGAGGAATCGGACCATATCGGCCGGCTGACCTTGAACCGGCCCACGGCGATCAACGCCATCAACCGCATCATGATCGATGAGTTGGAGGATTTTTTCCACGAAATCGAAAAGATCACGTCCTGCACCGTCCTGATATTTACGGGCGCCGGCGAAAAGGGATTCTGTTCGGGCCTGGACATGAAAGAGGCCATGACCGAAATGCTCGCCGCCTCTCCTGCCGAGATCTACCAGATGCAGTACCGGCTTTCCCAGGTGATATCCCGGATGCGCCAGATCCCGCAGCCGATTATCGCCGCGGTCCACGGGGCCGCCACAGGTGGCGGCTTCAGTTTCGCCATGGCCTCCGATGTCCGCATCATCACGCCGAACACGCGCTTCAGCGCAGCCTATATCAATATCGGCCTGGGCGGCGCGGATCTCCTGAGCAGTTATTTCCTGCCGCGACTCATCGGTGCGGGCCGGGCCAACGAATACCTGCTGACCGGCGACTTCATGGATGCGGCAACCGCCATGTCGCTGGGATTCGCCAGCCGCATGGTCGTCCCGGAAGCGCTGCTGGAGGAGGCCGGGTCCATGGCTGCGCGGATGGTTTCCAAAAACCCCATGGGATTGCGCATGACCAAGGAGGCCATCAACCAGAATCTCGCCCTGCCTTCCCTGGATCAGGCCCTGCACCTGGAAAACCGGAACCAGGCTTTCCTGATCGCGGCGATGAAACTCGACAGCCGGCAATAAGCCGGACCAAGCTATAATCATTGGGTGGCGCCATGATCACAAATACACCAGCTATGATCCGGTTTCAGTTCCCACGCCGTCCCATGGGGATTGCCGGCGTGCTCATCCTGTTGTTCCTCCTGATCGCCCGCACCGAGGCGACGGCCGATCTCGGCAGACCGGATCTACAGGCCCTTTGCCGGATCGAGCTGAAAGACAATACGGTCGTCGAGGGAGCGGTGCTGGCGGCCCGGGGCGGTTATCGGCAGCACTGGGAGGTCAACGGGTTCTACATCACGGCGGACAATAATTTCAAGCGGCCCGAACTCTTCGATCTGGACTTCCGCACCCTGGAACCATGGCTGGGGCGGAAAACAAACGCGGACGGCAACGTTTCCACACCCAATATCGCCGGCAGTCACCCCAAAGTCTACTATCTGGAAGATATCACCGGCCGGTCCCAACCCCGGATCGAAAAACGCATCGACGAAAGCACCGGGAAGGAGCAGGGCTCTCCCGCCATCATTCTTTCCCGGACCATCACCCATGCGTTTGTCTATCGCCTGCAGGAAGCCATTCCGGTCTACACGGAAATTCCCGACCCCGTCTATTTGGACCGGGAGACCCGCGATTCCCTGTCCGAATCGCTCCAGTGGAAGACCATTGAACCGCGGATGATTCCCGTAACGGATATCCGGAAATTCGATCTGGTGACGAAGCCGTCCCCGACCTGGCTGGAGGCCATCGAAAAGAAGACCATCCGACTGGAGAAGGAGATCGCCAAACACGAGGGCTGGGAATATCAACTGCCGGTATGGTTCCACGAGATCGCCGGGAATCCATCGGAGTATGATCGGGAGGGGTTCAAGCCGTGGGATTTTTGAGGGGATCGCTAATAGGGAATAACCGACAAACCTGCCCACCTGTTGCCTATCCCAAGGTTGACATCCCCCCACCGCTTCTATATAGGTTCAATTTTTATAACAAATAACGAGATATCCCCATCACCCATCCGGACAGGTCGTAACCGTGGCTGCAATCTTCATCACCGCTGTGTATCTGTTGGCCCTCTTTTTTCTGGCATTGTTCGGCCTTCATAAACTGTACCTCCTGTATCTGTTCCGCAAACACCGGCAGGACCCGGTGGAGAGGCCGCCGGACCCGGCAGTCTGGCCGGAAGTGGTGGTGCAGTTGCCGATTTACAATGAACGCTATGTAATCGAGCGGCTGCTGCGATCCGTGACGCGGCTGAATTATCCCCGGCAACGGCTTCATATTCAGGTGCTGGATGATTCCGATGACGCCACTGCTTCCATGGCCGCCGGCCTGGTAACGCTTTTTCGAAAACAGGGCTTTCGGATCGATCATATCCGGCGGTCCCGGCGGATCGGGTTCAAGGCCGGGGCGTTGCAGAACGGTCTCACATCTTCCAGCGCTGGCGTTATCGCCATTTTCGATGCGGATTTCGCGCCCCCTCCGGATTTTTTGAAGCGGACGGTTCCCTATCTCCTTCAGGACGGCGTCGGCATGGTGCAAACGCGCTGGGGGCATATCAATCGGGAATATTCCCTGTTGACCCGGCTTCAGGCCCTTTTATTGGACGGCCATTTCGTCATCGAGCATTTTGCGCGCAACCGATCCGGCAGATTTTTCAATTTCAACGGCACGGCCGGGATCTGGCGGCGCGCCGCCATCGAGGAGGCCGGGGGCTGGCGGCACGATACCCTGACGGAGGATCTGGACTTGAGTTACCGGGCCCAACTGGCAGGCTGGCGGTTCGTCTATCTTCCGGAGGTGGTCACGCCCGCGGAACTGCCCGCGGAAATCAACGCCTTTAAAAATCAGCAGCACCGCTGGGCCAAGGGATCGATTCAGACCGGACGAAAATTGCTGCCGCGCATCTTCCGGAGTGAATTGCCCTTGCTTGTCAAGCTGGAGGCCGCCATTCACCTGACCAACAACCTGGCCTACCTGCTCATGGCCATTCCCTCCCTGTTCGTGATTCCGATGCTGCTGCTGCAGGTGGATCTGGCGGTCGGCCGGCCCTTGTTCGTCTATCTGTTCGTGTTTTTCTCCGCCACTCTTTCCGTGTGCCTGTACTACGGACAAGCGATCCGGATCGTATACGGCGGGATCTGGCCGCACATCCTGCTGCTGCCCGCCATGATGGCGCTGGGCATCGGGCTGACGGTGAACAACGGCCTTGCAGCGCTGGAGGCTCTTTTCGGGATGGATTCCCCCTTTATCCGCACGCCGAAATTCCGGATCGAACAACATCATCAGACCTGGAAGGGAAAGCGATACAAAGCGGACCGGCGGTTGCTGTTCATCGTTGAATTGTTTCTCGGCGTTTACTTCTCCTGGGGGATCGTCCTGTTTCTGTGCAACGGTTTTTGGTGGAGCCTGCCGTTTCTGTTGTTGTTCCAGACCGGATTTTTGTATACGGCGATTCAGTCGTTTTATCAGGGCCTGAAAACCTGAAATGCAATGGCGATTATTACAGGTATTCGCATGCGAATGACGCATGCTTTTTCACCACAGAGTCCACAGAGAGCACAGAGATATCCCGTCGATGTTTTTTTTCTCTGTGTCCTCTGTGTTCTCTGTGGTGGCGTAATTTTTTTTCGCAACCGACAACGGAAATAGGAATGGCCATCAGAAGCCCATGGGAAATGCTTCGACATTAATAAACCGTCCCCGGGTCAATGGGGTGTGGATCTTCACCGCACTGGGACTGCTGTCCGGTTCTCTGGGGCTGTCCCTGCTTTCCAAACGGTTCGGCGAGGATCGCGCGCTCATCGAACAGCCGGTGTTGTGGATGGTGGCCGTCTATGTCGGTTGCGGAATCTCATACTTTCTGCCGATTCTGAAGAAAACAATTGGGAAACCGGAAAATCCGGCTCTGGACGGATCGCCTGTGGGCCTAAAGAACCTTCGGAAGCAGCCGGTGCTGCTCCTGATAGTGGTCACCGGTTTCCTCATGCGGTTGTTCATGCTCTTCTCGACGCCGATTCTGGAAAACGATTTTTACCGCTACCTCTGGGACGGCGCCCAAATCGCCGCCGGCTGCAGCCCCTACCGCTTTTCACCCAAGGAGGCGGCCGCCGCCGGCGAACGCATTCCAAAGGAGCTGGGGAAGATGGCCCGGGAGGCGGGAGCTGTCGTCGGCCGCATCAATCACCCGGAACTCCGCACCATCTATCCGCCGGTGTTGGAGGCCTTCTTTTTCCTGGCCTATGGTTTCCGGCCCTTCAGTCTGACAGCCTGGCGCCTGCTGCTGCTCGGCGCCGATCTTTCGACCCTGGCGTTGTTGTGGATCATCCTGGGGCAACTGGGAAAACCGTCCCATTGGAGTTACCTCTATTGGTGCAATCCGTTGTTGGTCAAGGAAATCTATAATTCGGGTCATATGGATGTGCTCCTGTTTCCTTTTTTGTTGTCGGCACTGATTTGTATGGAAAAAAAACGGCCCGGCCCGGCCGCGGTGTTCCTGGCGATGGCGACGGGTGTTAAAATCTGGCCTGTATTGCTGCTGCCGCTGCTGCTGGGCGCTGTTTTTCCAGACGTTCGGAAGCTCATACGGGTCGTTTCGGTTTTCGGGGGGATTCTGTTGGTGATGGCCGTTGTTACCGGATTTCCAGGCCCCTTGGATGCGTCTTCGGGGTTGTTGGCCTACAGCCGCTCCTGGGAAAACAATTCGAGTTTTTTCCGTCTGGTAGAGGGTTTTCTGCAATGGTTGCTGCCGTTGATGGAAATCCATCCCGGCCATGCCCAATGGTTGTCGCGAATGCTGGTGGGGGGAATGTTGCTGTTGGTTACCGGAATCGTCCTGTTCACCAAAAAAGAGTCCCCGGATGGGCTTTACGGAAAGGCCTTGATCCTGGTGGCCGCGCTGTTTTTGGTGAGTCCGACACAATTTCCCTGGTATTATACCTGGCTCCTGCCGTTCCTGGCGATCCGCCCGCAGGTTGCCCTGACCATCCCCACGCTTTTGCTGCCGCTGTATTATCTGCGGTATTACCTGGAGCCCCGGGGGCTTCTGGATTTGCTGCCGCTGGTGATTGCGTTGGAATTCATTCCGGTGTGGCTGCTGCTGGCGCCGGGCCTGAAAGGAAAGGGTAGGATCCATGCGGGACGGTAAAAAAATTTCCGTTATCATTCCGGCAATCGATGAAGAAGACGCCATCGCGAAGGTCATTTCCGAAATTCCGGCCTGGGTGGATGAGATCATCGTCGCGGACAACGGCTCCCGGGACCGGACGCCGGAGATCGCCCACCTGGCCGGCGCACGGGTGGTGTTCGAACCCCGGCGCGGCTATGGCTCGGCCTGCCTGCGGGGGCTTTCCGTGGTTCAATCGCCGGACGTCGTTGTTTTTCTGGATGGGGATTACAGCGATTTTCCCGAAGAAATGGACCGCCTGGTGGATCCGATCCTGGCGGATCGGGCGGACATGGTGATCGGTTCGCGGGTATCGGGGCCTCGGCAGCCAGGTGCGCTCACGCCCCAGGCGCTGTTCGGCAACTGGTTGTCCTGCCGGCTGTTATTCCTGTTTTGGGGGGTGACGTTTACGGACCTGGGGCCATTCCGGGCCATCCGTCATTCGTCCCTGACGGCGCTGGCCATGGTCGATCCCAATTATGGATGGACCGTTGAAATGCAGATCAAAGCCGCCGTCGCGGGCTTGAGATCCCTGGAGATCCCGGTGGGGTATCGGAAACGGATTGGAGCATCCAAAGTCTCGGGAACCCTGCGGGGGGTTATCGGCGCGGGCGTTAAAATTTTATGGCTGATCGGAAAGCATGCGGTTGCTCGTGGATAGGGTTATTCCTCGATCAGTTTGAAATGGTAGGACTTCACCCGCAGGGACGGGAAATAAGACTGCTTGGCCTTGGCCAGGCCGGGAAGACCCATGTCGCTTTCCTTGTTGATCAGGGGGTATCCCTGGAAGAGGCGGCGGGCGCATTCCCGGTCCAGGAACTGGTACAGGCCTTTGATGGCGGTAAAGGCCTTTTCGAAATGGAGTACGCCGATCTCTTGGGTGAGACGGGAGGAGATGCCCAGGGCGCTGACCACACCGTCTACCCGCATCAGGATGCCGTTCATTTCCACCAGTTGGAGGTTTTCCAGGGCGTTGATGGCCGCAATTTTTTCACAGGCCAGTTCGCTGGTGGGCTCATGGCCGCAATCCCGTTCAACGCACCAGGCCTCAATGAAATCCATGCATTCGTTCTCGTTTTTCGGGCCGATGGTTTCGATCCGCACCCGGTCTTCATCCAAATAGCGTCGTTCGAACTGCTTGATGAGGTTTCTCTTTTTGGAATAGCGGTTGCCCGAAAGGGTCGCCATATCTTCCGTGGCATAAATGTAATCTTCAAAATCCGCCTCTTCCGTGATGTGGAAATGGGCCTTGATGTCTGCCATGGGATATTGGGCAAGATAGTCTTCCGGGACGAACCGATATGCGTTGAAACCGAAGTCGCGGGCGATTTCATGCAGCAACGTGGGCGGGAACTCCCCATCGGGCGAGATGGGGAGGATCAGATGGCGGTTTTCCCGGACGTCCATGAATTCAAAACCGATCACCAGGGCGCCGTTATGAATGCCCGCGTAGGGCTGAAACTTCTCGTTGCGCCAGACAAGGAGGGAAGAGAGCGAATAAATGCTGAGCCGGTATCGCTGATGGGCGAAGAAGGCCTTCAGCGTGTTGTATTGTTTGGGGAGCAGCGGTTCTAAATTCATGGTCTCATATTCAGCATGGGGGCGGCGTCGGGCATAATCTTGAACCCGAGGGGTTCATAAAAAGGGTGCGCGTTTTTTTCAGCGATCAGGCCGATCCATTTCAGGCCGTCCTGTTCCAGGCGTGCGACCAGCTGCCGGATGATTTCCGTTCCGATTCCACGGCCGCGGTGCTCTTTGTGGACAGTGACATCCTGAATGTAGGCATCGCTCGCCCGGTCGCTGATGGCTCTTCCCATGCCGATGATGGTTTCGTTTGTTTCCGCAACCAGGAAGCAGTGGCTGCCGAGGACGATTTTTTCCAGCAAGGCCGGATCATCCTGATCGTTCGACCACCAGCCTTCCTGACGATAGAGGGACAACAGCCCGGGAATGTGCGCACCGCCGGGACGGGACAAAAACGTGTAGCGTATCATTTTGTTTTTGACTTCTCGATGGTCGCGGCAGGGATGTAGGAAGAGCGATTGCGCCCCTGATCCTTGGAAAGATACATGGCCTTGTCGGCGCGTTGGACAAAGGCCGAGATGCGTTCATCGGTGAGATATTCGGTGACGCCGATGCTGACGGTGATCTTCAAGTCCGTTCCGGGAAGCGGGGAAAAGACCTCGGATTCAATCGCCGTTCGAATACGATCGGCCACCACCACCGCCTCCTCACAACCGGTTTCCGGCAGAATGACGGTGAATTCCTCTCCGCCGTATCGGTGGGCCGTATCCATCCGCCGCAGGCAGGCCTTGATGATCTGCCCGAAGCGAACCAGAACCTTGTCGCCTTCTATATGTCCATAGGAGTCGTTATAGCGTTTGAAATGGTCGATGTCGATCAGCAGCAGGGAGAGAGAGTGGTTATAGCGTTTGAGACGATCGACCTCCAAATCGAGTTGTTTGTAGAAATACCGTGAATTATAGAGCTTGGTCAGACCATCGGTAATGGCCAGCTTTTTCAGTTTCTCCAGCATCTGATCCCGCTCTTCGGCCAGCTTGCGTTCCTTGATGACGCGTTTCAACCGGAGCAACAATTCTTCGAAGCGGACCGGTTTGAAGACAAAATCACTGGCGCCCTTGCTGATGGCTTCTTCATAGGAATGATCACCGCTGTACCCGGTCATCACGATGACGTCGGCGTCGTAATCCTTTTTAATGATGTTGGTCAGTTCCAGTCCGTCCATGCCCAACATCATGATATCGGTGACGACGATATCCGTCTGATTGTTCTTCAAATATTCAATAGCTTCCTCGGCGCTGGAAACGGCATCGGCCTGAAAGTCTTCCATTTCGAGGAATTCTTTCATGGATTCTCTGATGGCAGCGTCATCATCGACGATAAGGATAATTGGTTTCATGGAATCTGCGTCCGTGTTATTTTCCGCTCGAACAAGGAATTGTATATCCAACCGATCGTTTGGGTGTTTGCTTGACATGCGTTCCTGTAATTTGATAAGTAAGCGCTTTCATTTTTAAAAGTATTGGTATAATAATGTGTTGATAGCCGAGTGTCAACTTCCTTTTGCCGGGCATAAACCTTGCAAGGGTATGCGCACAGGGGGAAAAGTGAAACAAATTCGTAATTTCAGTATCATCGCCCATATTGATCATGGCAAATCCACCCTTTCCGACAGATTGATTCAAGCCACGGGGATCGTTCCGGATCGCGAGTTCATGGACCAGATCCTCGATTCCATGGATATTGAACGGGAGCGGGGGATCACCATCAAGAGCAACACCATCTGTCTGCCGTACAAGGCCCAGGACGGAAAAACATACATGTTGAATCTGATCGACACCCCGGGGCATGTGGATTTTACCTACGAGGTGTCCCGGGCGCTGGCGTCCTGCGAGGGCGCTTTTTTATTGATCGACGCCAGCCAGGGGGTCGAGGCCCAGACCCTGGCGAATTTATATTTGGCCATGGAACACAATCTGGAAATCATTCCTGTTATCAACAAGATCGATCTGCCCTCCGCCGATGTGGAATGGGTGAAAAATCAACTGGAGGAAGACCTGGGGTTGGATCCGAAGACCGCCATCTGCACGTCGGCCAAAGAAGGCATCGGTATTACGGAGGTGCTGGAAAGCGCGGTCCATCTTCTACCGGCGCCCAAGGGCGACCCGGAGGCTTCCTTGCGGGCGCTCATATTTGATTCCCATTATGACCCCTATCGCGGAACCGTTGTCCATATCCGTGTTTTTCAAGGGAAAATCCGTGCGGGGGATACGATCCTTTTCATGTACAACAAGGCTGTCCATAAGGTCGAAGAGGTGGGCATTTTCCAAATCAAACGGGTGCCCCAGACGGAATTGGCCGCCGGCGAAGTCGGCTACATCATCGCCGGGATCAAGACCGTCAGCGATACCCGTTGCGGCGATACCATCACGCTGAAGAACAATCCCTGCGACGCGCCCCTGCCGGGTTTCAAGGAGGCCAAACCGGTGGTGTTCTCCTCCATCTATCCGGTAGCGGCGGATGATTACGTGGAGTTGACCGAAGCCATCGAGAAGCTGAAATTGAATGACGCGGCGCTGATCTATGAAAAGGACAGTTCCGCCGCCCTGGGATTCGGGTTTCGCTGCGGATTTCTGGGACTGCTGCATTTGGAAGTGGTTCAGGAGCGGTTGGAGCGGGAATATGACCTTTCCCTCATTATAACGGCCCCATCGGTTCGGTATGAACTGCTCATGATGGACGGTGAAACCCTTATGATCGACAATCCGGCGCTGTATCCCGACCCGACGGTGATCAAGGCCGCCAAGGAACCGTTCATCCGGGCTGCCATCATTACCCCGGACCGGTACATGGGTGCGATCATGAAGCTCTGTATGGACCGTCGCGGCGTCAATTCCAGTTACCAGTATTTGACCAACAACCGGTTGGAGATGAAGTTCGAGTTGCCCCTGGCGGAAATAGTGTACGATTTTTATGATAAGCTCAAGTCCATTACCCAAGGGTATGGTTCCTTTGACTATGAAATTCTGGAATATCGCGAGACGGATCTGGTCAAGGTCGATATTCTGATCAACGGTGAAAAAGTGGACGCCCTGTCGCAACTGATCCATCGGGATCGGGCCACGGATCGGGCGCGGACAGCGTGTGAGCGTCTGAAGGAGGAGATTCCGCGTCAGATGTTCAAGATCGCCATTCAGGGGGCCATCGGCGCCAAGATTATTTCCCGGGAAACCATTTCGCCTTTCCGCAAGGACGTCACGGCCAAATGCTATGGGGGTGACATTTCCAGGAAGCGCAAACTTCTGGAAAAACAGAAAAAAGGAAAGAAACGAATGAAAATGGTCGGGCAGGTCATGATCCCTCAATCCGCCTTTTTATCCGTACTGAAAACCGAAGATTGAGCGGCCTTCCTTGTCCGTCCGCTCCCCCGGTTCGATTCTACGGTCGGCCGGCCGTGGTCGAGATCGGCGTTTGGCCTTGACAGACAAGCGGCCTCATTGTATCCAATGAACGGTTTCAAAGCACATCCAGATCGTTAACGCATACGCCGATCGGCGGAGTTGGATCCCATGAAATTGTCGGGTCGTTTACTGTATACCGCGTTGCTGCTGGGACTTTGTTTGCCGCTCGGTTCGGTCGCGGCGGACAATGTCCGCAAGCCGGTGTGGGCCGGGCGTTTTTATTCTGCTTCGGCGGACGGGCTGCGCCAGGGGATCACCGAGGCTACAAACCAGGCCGGTAAAACCAAAGTGCAGATACCCAGTGGGAGCGTGCTGAAAGCGCTGATCCTCCCCCATGCCGGGTACGTCTATTCCGGTTTGACGGCCGCGCATGCCTCGCTGGTGCTCCGGGGACAATCCTTCGAGAAAGTGATCCTGATGGGGCCGGATCACCGGGTGGGATTTCCCGGTTGCGCCGTCAGTGCGGTGGATGCCTACGAAACTCCCCTGGGAAGGATTCCCCTGCATCCCGATGCGGCCCGGTTGCGGCAACAGAGCGACCTTTTCCGGGCGGTTCCGGAATCCGACGGGCAGGAACACTCCCTTGAGGTTATCCTGCCGTTTTTGCAGTTTTATCTGAAAACGTTCCAGCTTGTACCCATCGTCATCAGCAGTTCCCGTGACCGGAAGGAAATCGGGAAAGTGATTGAAACGATTGTGGATGGGAATACATTACTGGTCGCAAGTTCGGATTTGTCCCATTTTCTGCCGTATGATGCGGCTCGCAAAAAGGATGCGGAAACCATCGGGTTGATCCTGGATCTGAAGGCGGAAGAGCTGCTGAAATGTGAGAACGCAGCTTGCGGAGTTTTACCGATCGCCCTGTTGCTCGATATGGCGCGACAGCATGACTGGCGGCCGGTGCTCCTTCACTATTGCAACAGCGGAGATACTGCGGGTGACCGATCGCGGGTGGTCGGTTACACAGCCATTGCTTTTTATGGAGAGGCATTTATGAAAAAAAAGACTGGAAGTTCGGCCCAGAAGTTCAATCAGAAACAAGGTCAGGCACTGGTAGCGCTCGCTCGCAAAACATTGCTCGAGCGGTTCGGTCGAAAAATGGATGAGACGGCGGCTGCGGAAATGGAAAAGCAACTGGCGGATCGAAAATTTTCAGAGAACCTTGCCAATTTTGTAACCCTCAACAAGGAGGGGCAATTACGCGGGTGCATCGGCAGCCTGGTCGGGTCGGAACCCTTATTGGAAGGCTTGCGGCGTAATACCCTGAATGCCGCTTTTAACGATCATCGTTTTCCGCCCCTGATCGAAGACGAATTGGAAGCGGTGGAGATCGAAGTGAGCATTTTGACCGAAGCAAAGCCCCTGGAATATCAGAACGGGGAAGACCTGATGGCCAAACTGCGTCCCAACGTGGACGGCGTGATCATCCGAAAAGGGGCGGCAAGAGCCACTTTCCTGCCCCAGGTCTGGGAACAGTTGCCGCAACCGGAAGATTTCCTGGCGCATCTTTGTATGAAGGCCGGACTTTCAGGAGATGCATGGCAGAATACGAAACTGGAAGTCTTGACTTACCAGGTTCAATACTTTGAAGAGAAGAAATGAGAATGCCGTAATCCGGGTTGTCATCGTCACCGGAATCGCTTCCGTGGTGACCCAGCTCTTGACCATTCGAGAGTTTCTGGTGCAATTCAAGGGCAATGAATTCGTCATTGCCCTTATTCTGTTCAGCTGGCTGATATTGGGTGGTCTGGGAACGATGATGGCCAATGGACTTGCGCGGTTCGGCTTTCGGGCCACATCCGCTCGCCTGGGGGGGCTGTCCGTTTGGATGGCCGCCATGGGCGCCGTCCAGATCATCCTGATCCGCGGTGCGCGAGACTTGGTGTTTATTCACGGCAGCTCCGTCGGTTTTTATCCCACTTTTTTTTTCATATTCGGTCTTTTGGCTCCCTATGGTCTGCTGGTCGGTTTCGTATTGCCCTATAGCCTTTTCGTGTTGCGCTCCCATCGACCGGATTACGCGGCCTCGAATATATACATTGCCGATAATCTGGGCGATGTGGCCGGCGGCGCCTTGTTTTCGTTTTGTTTGGTGTATCTGCTTTCCCCCCTGAAAGCCGTTGGGCTTTCGGGGAGTTGTCTGATCCTTTTTGCTTTGCCGTTGTTCAAGGATTCCGGCTGGAAAACCGGTTGCGGGTATCTTGGCGGCCTCTTGGCGATGCTGGTCCTCGCTTTCGGGGTTTTTCACGAAAGGGAGACCCTGGCGCCGCCCGAAGGCGAGCTGATCCATTATCAAGAATCCCGCTACGGACGAATTGAAGTTCATCAGGAACAGGAACTGGTCACAATTTTTTCCGACGGCATGCCCCTGTTCAGCAGCCAGAATCTGGTATCGGCGGAGGAGGCCGTCCACTACCCCCTTTCCCAAGTCGAACATGTCCGCCATCTCCTGGTGATTTCTTCCATAGGCGGCATGATGCCGGAAATCGCCAAATATCATCCCCGAACCGTCGATCTGGTCGAGCTGGATCCGGAAATCTCCAAGGTACTCTTTCGCTTCCATCTCATGGACTCCATACCCGGTTTGAAGTTGATTCATCAGGACGGACGCTCCTATCTGCGGGAAACACGGAAACGGTATGACGCCGTTATGGTCAACCTGCCCGAGCCGGAAACCTTTCAACTCAATCGGTTTTATACGGAAGAATTTTTCGGTCTGGTCAAGCAACGGCTTGTCCCGGGTGGGATTTTCAGTTTCACCATGGATGGGTATGACAATTATGTGTCCGAACCCCAACGCCGGCAGCTGTCATCCCTGTACCAAAGCGTCAAAAGTCGTTTCGCCCATGTATTGATGCTGCCCGGACAACGGATTTTTTTTCTTTGCAGCGACCGGACGATTCGGACCGACATACCGGCGCTGCTGGCGCAAAAGTCGATTCAAACCGAATACATCAGTCGTTATTTCAGCGGCAACCTGACCCCACCGCGGATCGAAGCGCTCAACCAATTGATGGATCCGGCCGCTCCGAAAAATCAGGATACAGCTCCCATCATGCTGCGCCTCATGTTTTCCCAATGGTTTGACCAATACGCCACCTCGCCGCTGGCGTTTTTTGTGATATTCGCCCTTTTGTCGCTGGTCTATCTGAGTCGGCTGCATTCCGAAGAAGTTGTCCTGTTCACCAGCGGCTGCATGGGCATGGGGTTCGAAATCCTGGTGATCTTCGCGTTTCAAATGTATTTCGGCTATATTTATCATCAGATCGGTTTGATCGTGACGGTCTTCCTGGCCGGATTGCTTCCCGGCGCATGGATGGGCGCCCGTTTTCGGCAGCAATCGAAATGGATCCTTGTCTTCACCGATATCATGCTTATTCTGCTGTCAGTCCTGTACATCATCGTGATCAAGAGCGGCTGGGACAGTGTGCCCGAAGCGCTTTTTCTAGTGATGGGGTTCGTGGTATCCCTGGCATGCGGTTGTCAGTTTCCGGCCGTCATCCATCTCCGCGGCGATGGCAATCCGGTCGCCGCCAGGTCCTTTTCCGCCGATCTTACGGGCGCGGCCTGCGGCGCCCTGTTGACCAGCGTGGTCCTGATTCCATATGCCGGGGTCGTACCGGCCGCCGCCGGTTTGATCGTCCTCAAATGCGTCAGTCTGGCGCTGGTCGTGCGGATTCATGGGAGGGGCTTATGACCGACGTAACAAGAAGAAGGTTTTTATCCGGGTGTGCAGCCGCCTTGATCTGCTGCCCGGCGCTTCCGGCCCGGGCCTTCTGGCCTTTTGCCAAAAAAGGGAAGGGCCCGGCCGGGGGGGAGGATGCTACGGGCCGGGTGTTCAAGGGTGATGCGCCGGAAAGCGTCTGGAAGTGGTCCCATGAAGGCGCTTTTTACACCAAGATGTTTGACGACAAAGTAGTCTGCGGGATCTGCCCCCATAAATGCGTGCTTTCCCCCGGCGACCGGAGCGTGTGCCGGTCGCGGGTCAATATCGGCGGTGTCCTGTACAGCCTGTCCTATGGAAACCCCTGCGCCGTGAATGTCGATCCGGTGGAGAAAAAGCCCCTGTTTCATTTTCTGCCGCGGACGAAGGCCTTTTCCATTGCCGCCGCCGGATGCAATTTCAGATGCCTCAATTGTCAGAACTGGGAAATCTCTCAGGTGAAACCCCACGAGGTCCGACATTCGGAGCTTTTTCCCGAAGAAGTTGTCGCGGCGGCCCGAAGCGCCGGCGCTGAATCGATTGCCTACACCTATTCGGAACCCATCACCTTTTATGAATACATGCTCGCCACCGCCAGACTGGCCAAAGCGGGCGGAATCCACAATATTCTGATTTCCGCCGGCTATATCAACGAGGAACCCCTGCTGAATCTGTGCCCGTTCATCAGCGGCGCCAATATCAATCTCAAATCCTTCAGCGACGACATCTACCGCAAGCTCAACGGCGGCAGGCTCGCCCCGGTCCTGAACACCTTCAAAACCTTGCATGCTCAAAAGGTCCACTTCGAAATGACCAATCTGGTGGTCCCCGGTTACGTGGATGATCCGGAAATGGTGAAACGCATGTGCGCCTGGATTCTGGAGAACCTCGGTCCGGATCATCCCCTGCATTTTATCCGGTTTTTCCCCAAGTACAAACTGGACCGCCTGCCCCCCACACCGGTTTCCACCCTGGCCCATTTCCGTGAACTGGCCATGCAGGCGGGTATCCGCTATGTCTATGTCGGGAATGTGCCCGGCCACGAAGGCATTCACACTTATTGTCATGCATGCGGGAAAATGATCATCCGGCGGGAGGGCTATTTCATACCCGAGTACCATCTGACGGGAAATCAATGCAAGTTCTGCCAGGCCGTCATTCCCGGGGTCTGGCCGGAGGAACGGGTGGAGGGGTAGATCGCCCGGGTGTGGGTTTGCCGTTGGTCCATCGCTGTGCGTTTCTTCGATTCCTTCGTTGGGTTTCCTCGACATTACCGCCATGACTTTTCGGGTTGAAAAAACCCTTGACAGTCGGATGAAACTACTTTATCTATACTTAAGGAGATTAAGTATAGTTGAAGAAGGCGTTGCGACATAAATTCGGCGACAAGCTGCGGCGGGTTCGGGAGCGCAAGGGGATCACCCTGAAATCGGTGGCGCAGGCGGCGCAGGTGAGCGAGAGCCTGGTTTCCCAGATCGAGTGCAACAAGGTGTCGCCTTCCATCGATACCCTGATGGCCCTGGCCGATGCGCTGGATCTCGATCCGGAATACCTGTTCCGGGACTTCAAGAAGGACAAGCGGGTGGAAATCCTGCGCAAGGCGGAGCGGCACAGTATTGTCCAGTCGGAGATAACCTACCATCAGTTGTCCCTGACGCCCGAGCCGTCTGAAAAATTCAGCATCGAGGCATTTTTGCTGGAAATTCCGCCGGGGGGAGAAAAAGGGGACAGTGAATTCGGGCATATGGGCAAGGAATGGGGCATCCTCCTGGAGGGCAATGGGGAACTCAGCTATGGAACCCGGACGTTTGCGTTGGACAGCGGCGACAGTGTTTCGTTTCCGTCCGATATCCCGCATATCCTGCGCAATACCGGCCGGGCGACCCTGAAGGCGATCTGGATCGTCACGCCGCCGCGGAGGCTGTTCGCCGGGCGCTGAACCTTCTCGGGCGAGAAGGGAATTGGGCATTATCAATATACCGTTTCACGGTAAAAAGGGAATTGCAGGAGACATTATGGGAAAAACAATCGCGGAAAAAATTTTTGACGCTCATCACATGGATAATCCGGCCGGGGATATCCATGTGATCCGGCTGGATGCGGTGTTCTGTCACGAAATCACCACACCGGTGGCCATCAACGATCTGGTGCGGCGGGGAAAAGACCGGGTGTTCGATGCGCAACGGATCAAGGCCGTCATCGACCACGTCACCCCGGCCAAGGATTCCAAAACCGCCGAGCAGGGAAAGATTTTGCGGGATTGGGCCGTGCGCCATCAGATCCGGGATTTTTTCGATATCGGTCGCAATGGGGTTTGCCATGCCATCTTTCCGGAAAAAGGATTCGTCAGACCGGGGTATACGATCATCATGGGGGATTCCCATACATGTACCCACGGGGCCTTCGGCGCCTTTGCCGCCGGTGTCGGCACCACGGATCTGGAAGTGGGGATCCTGAAAGGCGTTTGCGCATTCCAGTACCCCCGCAGCATGAAAATCGAGATCACCGGCAGCCTGCCGGAAGGTGTTTTTGCCAAGGATGTCATTCTGGCCCTCATCGGGCGGCTCGGCGTGAACGGCGCCACCGACCGGGTGGTTGAATTTACCGGACCTGTCGTTACTGCCATGAGCATGGAGGCCCGCATGACCCTCTGCAACATGGCGGTGGAAGCCGGCGCTACCTGCGGGATCTGCCTCCCGGATCGGACCACTGTCGACTATCTGTGGCCGTTCATTCAAGACGACTTCCCTTCCCGGGATGCGGCCCTGAACGCATTCCAGGCGTGGAATTCGGACGCCGACGCCGTATACGAGGAGCGCCTGCAGATGGATGTCGCCGGGCTCGTTCCCCAGCTGACCTTCGGGTACAAGCCCGACCAGGTCAAACCCGTATCCGAATTGGAAGGCGCCCACATCGATCAGGTGTATATCGGCTCCTGCACCAACGGACGGATCGAAGACCTGCGGGTGGCAGCGCGCATTCTGAAGGGCAACAAGATAAAGGATTCGGTACGCGGGATCGTTTCCCCGGCCACGCCGGATATTTTCCGGCAAGCCCTGGAAGAGGGGATTATTCAAGTATTTATGGACGCTGGCTTTTGTGTCACCAATCCCACCTGCGGCGCCTGTTTGGGGATGAGCAACGGCGTGCTCGCCCAGGGAGAGGTGTGCGCGTCCACCACCAACCGGAATTTCAACGGCAGGATGGGGAAAGGCGGCATGGTGCATCTGATGAGTCCGGCCACTGCGGCGGCCAGCGCCCTGGCGGGTCATATCACCAACTCGAATATTTATGACCGGAAGGAGGAACAGGCATGAAACAATTTGACGGGAACGTCCTTTTTCTGGACAGGGCCGATATCAATACGGATGAGATCATTCCGGCCAAATACCTGACCGAAATTTCCAAGGAGGCGCTGAAGCCTTATCTGTTGGAAGATTTGAAGCTCACGGGCTTTGATCCCGAAACCGATATCGCCGACAGGCAGGTGGTGATCACGCGGGCCAATTTCGGTTGCGGTTCCTCCCGGGAACACGCGCCCTGGGCTTTTGAAGTCAACGGCATCAACCTGATCATCGCGGAAAGTTTTGCCCGTATTTTTCGTCAGAATATGTTCAATTGCGGTATGATGGCGGTGGCGTTGCCCCGGGAAACCATCGACCGGATTTTCCAGGAGTTCGGGAGCCGAAAAACCGCCGTCCGCATCGATCTGGTGAACAATACGATCTCCCTGAACGCAGGAGATAAGTCCATGGATTTACCGTTCACCCTGGGAGAATACGATCGCGCGCTGATCCGGGCCGGCGGTTGGCTGGAATATGCGGATGCGCATTACTGATGATCAGATTTTGAGGCATCGCAGTTTGGCAAGATCCTCCGCATAGCCGTATAGATGGAGCCCCTTGCTTTCCACGATCATCTCCCCGTCTTCCACGCCGATTTCGGCGGCCATGTACTCTTTGAGGTTTTGGATGCCGGCCAGATTGGCCGGCAATCCACTCCAGAGATCCCAGGAACGGAAATATACGAAAAAAATCAGCTTGCCGTCCTGTATCCGGGTATCGATGGAGCGCAGGCAAGGGGGGTCGACCAGGGTGAGATCCGAGGGATGGGCGATCTGCAGGACCATTTGATTGTTCCGAAAACCGAATTTTTTGTAGGTGTCGATGACCCATTCGATCTGGTTCAGATAGAGTTTGCCTTTCTCCTCGAACAGGACTTTTCCGTCGAGGTCTCGTTTGTCGATGATTTCCTGCTGGTCGGCCCGCCACCAAGCCAGTTTATCTCCCGTAATCGGGGTGCGGGTCAGGCGTTCGCCGTAGGTGTAGGATTCTCCCGGTTCCTTATGGCCCGTCATGAGATATTCGATATACGATCGATCATAGCCGGCCCCACCGTATAGATAGGCTTCATCGACCGGATTGGGAATGCCGCAGGCTATCGGGATATCCGGAATCAGCGGTTTGGTGCCCGGAAATCCCACATGTCCGGTGAAATAGTCATATTCCAGGCGCGTCTGTCCGGCATACGATCCGCGATCGATAGTGAACCGCCGTCCATTGTCGAGGATATCATGCACGGCTTGAAACCATAAATCCGGCAAATCTCTGGCAGTGATCCGATGAATGTTCATGTGACCGAATTCCTATCCGAAATCATATGTTGAATAATAAACAGCCCCACCGGCGGCGATGACGGTTTGATCCGAAAAAACCATATACCCCAGGGGGGTGCTTTTGTCAAAGTCCGGATGATTGTCCCTCATAGACTCTCTTCCGGGCAGCGGCCGAAGCGGCGAGCACATCGACATTTCCATCGACATAGTCGTAAATCCGCGCCTTTTGTTTACCGGGAGCCGGTCGCAGAACCCGCCCCATGTACTGGATCACCCGGCCGCTGAATTTGATGGGGGTCGTCAGGAACAGGGTGGACAGATTCGGACAGTCGAAACCCTCGCCGATGAGTTGGCCCGTGGCGATCAGTATATCCGTTTCCCCGCGGTTCAGGCGCTCCACAACCTGTTTGCGCGCATCCGGGGGAACCGCACCGGTGAGGAGTTCCGCATCGATCTTGAACCGGTATTTCAGGATGGCTTTCAGATTCTCGCAATGGGCTCTGCGGTCGGACAGCACCAGGCAGACACCGGGGTTCTTTTTGGATTCCTGCGCGATATCACCGGCAATGAGCAAATTGCGCTGGGCGTCGACGGTCAATTCCGACAGCATTTTACTGTATTCGGCGACCGGATCGAAATGGGACTTGAAATCGGTGTCACGATAGACGATATCGGCCTGCATGATTTGGCCGTCATGTACCAGACCGCTTTGATCCACCGTATAATGAAGATCCCCGAGATGCCAGAAAATCAGTTTGGATAGATTGTCTCTTCGCCACGGGGTGGCGCTCAGTCCCAACATATAGCGCGAATCAAATGCACTGACGGCCTCCGTGAAAGTGCGGCTCGGGCAGCGGTGGCTTTCATCCACGACCAAAAAACCGGTCCGTGATGAAATTTCCTCGGCGTATTTATACAGAGATTGCACCAGGGCGACGGTGATCTCCTTTCCCGGCTGTCTGCGTCCGTTACCGATCATGCCGATTTCCTCTTCCGCAATTCCGAGAAAAGAACGAATGCGGGCCGTCCATTGAGCGGCAAGCTCCTTGGTATGCACCACGATCAAGGCCGGTTGTTTCCGATGGGCGATCATAAACAGGGTGATGATCGTTTTTCCGGAGCCGGTTGGAGCACACAATACGCCGAATTCTTTTGACAACATTGCGTCGGCGGCGGTTTGTTGAAACGGGTGCAGCGCTCCTAAAAAATGCAGTTGGATGGCCGGCATTTCCCTTCTTTTGTCCATGAGCTCATAGGGGATATCGTGTTGTTGGCAAAGCCGGATCAAATGGCGGATATATCCCCGCGGCACCAGCAGACCTCCGTCGCGGGTTTTCGAATAATAATGAAGGTGTTTGGGAACGCCCTTGTTCCATCTCCCCATCCGCGTGTTTTCAAGCCATTTTGGGTTTGGGAAGCTGAGGGATTCCATCAGGGTCTGTTTTATTTCCAGTGAGATGTCGGTCAGGCGCAGATGACTGGCCAATATAATTTTCACGATCGGTTCCTTATGAGGGTTGGTCGTCGAGCCATGGATCATTTCCCTTTACCCCAGGCGGGGGTTCTTCGCAAGTCACATGGATTTCATATGGATTCCGGATGCAACATTGAGGAATTGACGGTATTTGTTTTTTTGCGTATTGAAAGATTGAATCCATTTGAGATATGTATTATTGATTCCAGAGGGTTTTCCAGTATCATACCCTTTTCTTCGACGATGTTCGAAACGAGATGTGGAAAGGGGATTGTTCGTTCCGATAATTCCGAGGTGGCGCGGCGAAGCCATCCAGACATATGGTGAGGGTTCCGGTAGCATGATGCATAAGATTCTGTTCGTCGATATGGATACGGCCACGCTGAATGCCTTTTCCGAATTGCTGAAAGCGCATCCCGATAAATTTGAAATTCTGACGGTGGGCAATGCCAGGGAGGTTCCCAATGTCGTCAGTGGGATGAAAATCAGCATGATCCTGATCGATCTAAAAATGCCGGATATCGATGATCTGGAATTTTTGGGATATATGAGCAAAAACTATCCGAAAATTCCGATGATTGTCATGACCGCGTTCGGCGCGCCGGACATCGAGGAAAAAATCAGGTCTTTCGGTACCTGCCGATACTACGAAAAACCGGTGGACATCGATCAACTGATGGAAAAAATCCTCGAAGAACTGGATACTGCCGTCGGCGGACAGATTCACGGCATTGGTCTTT
The DNA here is from genome assembly GCA_041740615.1 of Desulfobacterales bacterium. GTDB lineage: Bacteria > Desulfobacterota > Desulfobacteria > Desulfobacterales > SURF-7 > DYJD01. Next base: position 110,447 of record JBGSLR010000095.1, on the reverse strand, counting down.
CTTCGTTTCTGCAAATGTCGGAAATGGAAAAAACGACCTGTAAGCTGAAGATTCGGTATGAAGGTGAGACCGGCTTTCTATACCTGCACAAAGGACAGCTGGTAGACGCCCAGCTTGGCGCCAGGGAGGGGATGGCCGCCGCCATGGAGATCATCAGCTGGGAAAACACGGTTATCGAAATTGAAAAATCAGGGGAAAAACGAAAAAAATCCATCACCATGCCGCTCATGAACATTCTGATGGAAGGGCTTCGCATCAAGGATGAACGGGAGGCCCTGAAAAAGAAATCGGAAAAGGACACTCCCAAATCAGCGGTGGCCGCCAAGAAAAAGGGCGACGAACTGGAATTGGAACTGGAGACGCCGGATGAACCGGCCAAAGCGCCATCGCCGGAAAGGCAAGCGCCGGTTGCCGGAGAAAGAGCCGCACTTCCTCCCGCGACGGAAATCCAGCCGGAAGAAAGCGGAACAGTCGTCGTCGACGCCGGCCGGAAACGGAAACGGAGACGGTTCCGTGTCGCTATGATCGCCCTTCTGGTGACCGCGCTTATCCTGGTCGCGACTGCCTTGACCTGGAAAAAGCTTGTTCAGCCGCGAATGATGGCTCAAGACTATAAGACATTGTTGACGGAAGTCGGCAACCAGGCGACCCTGGAAGAAAAAGAACTGATTCTGCAGGCCTATGTGGATGCGAACCCGCAAAGCCCATACGCTCCGGAGATCCGAACCAAAATTGCCGAGATTCGAAATTTGTTTCAGGAACGGGATTTCGAGGAGGCCATCGCCAAGGTGGAAAAAATCCCCATGAATCAGGACTACAAAGCAACGGCTTCCGCGGCCTATAGGAGTTATCTCGACAAATATCCGAAAGGCGCCCATGCAACTGAAATCAGCCATCGCATGGACGCGTTGAACGCTACGCTGGATGACCATGAATTCGAGGTTCTCCAGGGAATACCCGCCGATCGTCTGGAGAAAAGAGTGTCGGCATATCAGGCGTATCTGAAGGAGTATCCGGAGGGCAAGCATCGAGAAGAAGTCTCACGCCTAATGAAGGCGGCCGGACAACATTCTTACGAATTGTTAAAAAAACAGGCGTCCGAATGCCAACAGAAAAGAGAATGGGAAAAGTGCCTCCAAAAGATCGATTCCTTTCTATCGACTTTCCCGCATCATGACCGCATGAAAGATATCATCGGGCTCCAAACGGAATTGCGCAGCGACCAAGTCATGTTCGCGTTGAAATCCAAGGCTGAAAAAGCAGACATGGATTATCCAGGAGCGCGTGCCATATACCTGGATTATTTGGAAGCGAATCCGAACTCCCCCCTAACCGTTCGCATTCAGTCCGAGATCGACAACCTCGACAAGAAAATCAAGGAAGAAAAGATCTGGGAAGAGATGCAACGTTACGCCCAAAATCGAAAAATCGACATTTTCGAGCGAATGGCCCGGTTCGGGGTATATATGGGTGATAAAACTTCGATCCGGCATCGAAAAGAAGCGACCAAAATTCTGAAGGTTCTGGAAAAGGAGAAGCAGGAGGAAATTCGGCGGCGAAAGCTGAAGGCCGAAGAAAAAAGAAAAGAGGAAAGTCGGCAGGCCTCCCTGAAGAAAGAAAGCGCCAGAATCCAGAAAGAAAAAGACCGGATCAGCGCTGAACTAAATAAATCCGGAGGACGCTATACCGTTAACGGAGACGGTACTGTTACGGATACAAAAACCGGATTGATGTGGCATATTCTGGATTCCAATGCGGAGCTGCGGGAATGTCTGGATTATGAAGAAGCCAAGGCCTACGTGAAAAGCCTGGATACCGGAGGGTTTCAGGACTGGCGTCTTCCGAACAGCAATGATCTCCTGGTTATTTTAAACAACCAACCTTATTTCCCGGACAGCGGCGTCGAATGGTATTGGACTTCGGATTCATACTGGAAGGGATATCATACAGTTGTCAAAATTGTCCGCCAGGCGAAAAAGAACAATTGGCTGCGGGAGGAAATCGAAATGGACAAATGCGGTACCGTCCGGGCTGTGCGTCCCTGATGAAAGCGGTTATCTTGACAATGCTCCGAACATCTGTTAACTGGAACGGCATGATGAAGCGCCGCCATAAACCGTTCCGGGCAACCTATTTTCGATATTTCGGCTTTTTCAGCAAAAGCCTTGGCCCTGTGGACGGCGGTGTGTAAGTAGCAGTCAACCAACCAAGTAAAAGGGCCGCGGGTGAGATAACCAGCGGCCCTTTTTTTGTCAAGAAACGAATCCAAGGAGGAAGTATGCATCTCGGAAAATCAGTCAGGCTGGAAAGAATTTTCAATCGCAACACCAAAAGGACCATCATCGTGCCGTTGGATCATGGTGTGAGCGTCGGACCGATTTTCGGTGTCGTGGACTTGCGGGATACCGTGGACAAGGTTGCCGAGGGCGGCGCCAATGCCGTACTGATGCATAAGGGATTGCCGCGGCGTACCCATAGAGGACACGGCCGCGATGTCGGGTTGATCATTCATCTTTCCGCCAGCACCGACCTGTCCCCGTTTCCCAATGCCAAAACCCTGGTGGGGGAAGTGGAGGACGCCATCCGGCTCGGCGCCGATGCAGTTTCCGTGCATGTGAATCTGGGGGATGAAACCGAACGCAACATGCTGGGGGAACTCGGCGCGATTACTTCCCGCGCCAACAATTGGGGAATGCCCGTATTGGCCATGGTGTATGCACGCGGCCCAAAAATCAAGAACGGCTTCGATATGGAGGTGGTCAAACACTGTGCCCGTCTGGGAGAAGAACTGGGAGCGGATGTGGTCAAGGTTCCGTTCACCGGAGACAGCGAGACGTTCAGCAGAGTCGTGGAAGGTTGCGAGATACCGGTTGTGATTGCCGGTGGACCGAAAATGGACAATCAGCGGGACATCGTTCAAATGGCGTATGATTCCATCCAGGCCGGCGGGGCCGGATTGTCCGTGGGCAGGAATATTTTCCAGGCGGAAAATCCGAGCAAGCTTGTCCGGGCCTTGCACGGCGTTATCCATGAGGGTTGGAATGTGGAAGAAGCCATGGCCGGTTTGGAAGAGAAGGTCTGATGGAATGTTGTATGCCGAAAAAGGAAAAAGTCATGAGCGTCGAATTCATGGATGGGGAAGTCCGCCCCCCGGAAAATGAGCTGAATCTTGAACGACTGATGGAGATCCGCAGGGAACTCGATAAACTGGATCAACAAATTCTCGAACTGCTCAATCAACGAGCCGCGTTTTGCCGGGAAGTGGGACGGATAAAATCCGAATCCAAAGAGAGTGTTTTTAAACCCTTCCGAGAAAAGGAAGTGCTGCGGGAACTGATTCGCAGAAATAGCGGTGAACTTCCGGACGACCATCTGCTGGCCATCTATCGGGAGATCCTGTCTTCATCCCGGCGTTTGCAGCAGCCCCAGACCATAGTGTATCTGGGACCGGAAGGCACCTTTTCCTATTTCGCCGGTGTCGAATATCTGGGGCGAAGCGCCGAATTCAGACCCTGCATGACGCTGCGGGAAGTCTTTCGGTCGGTCAACACCCGGGAAGCCCAACTGGGCATTATACCGTTTGAAAATTCCCTGCAGGGGACCGTGGGACAATGTCTGGACCTGTTCCTGGAACATGATGTCTTCATCCAGGCGGAAGTTTTCTGCAAGATCAGTCATGCCCTGTTGAGCCCTGAAAAGTCGCTGGCATCCATTCGGTTGGTTTACTCCCATCCCCAAGCGCTGGAACAATGCGCCAATTGGCTGCGGATTCATTTGCCGGAAGCACGTATCGTTCCCACGGAAAGCACCGCCGCAGCCGCTCGGAAGGTGATCGATGCGGACGGCTGCGGTGCCATCGGACATGCAAAACTTGCCGAAATGCTCGGCCTGAATATGCTTTCCCGGCAGATTGAGGATTTGCCCGACAACTGGACGCGCTTTATGATTATCGGGGCGGCGGCGCCGGAGGGGGGGAGTCAGGACAAGACCTCGCTGCTGTTCACCTTGCCCGACAAATCGGGTGCGCTCGTTCAGGTATTGACGCTTCTGGCGCGTCGAAACATCAATATGAAAAAATTGGAATCGCGGCCGTTGCGGGCCGGGAAATGGCAATATGTTTTTTTCGCGGATGTGGAATGTGATCTGTCAAGTGATGAATACGGGGAATTGAAGCGCGAATTGGCGGAAAATTGTCACAGTTTGAGAATCCTGGGCAGTTACCCGGCCGGCCGCCATTTGTATCAGGTCTGAAACGGTTATTAAAAAAAATCAATTTCTTGGCTTGACCATACTCCAATGTTGCGATATAGCTGACCGGGAAATCCAGGAACATGTCGGCGTTCATTTTCTCGGAAAGTGCTGCATGCCGCCCAAGGGGATGAATTGCAAGTGGTCACTGTTCCGATGGGAACGCGCAGGGTGCTTGGGCGTTCCCGACACGATTCGGGGGATGAGAGGTGAATTATCATACCGAATGTAAAAATCGCCGTTGTCGATGATGATAAACCGACCCGGGAGTTTGTCGCCAACGTTCTCATGTATTGCGTCAATCGGGCAGTCCTGGCGTTCGAGAACGGGGACGCCATGTGGGCTCATCTGGAAGAACAAAACAACATCGACATCATTTTGAGTGATGTCGAAATGCCGCAGATGGACGGTCTTACGTTACTGACGAAATTCAAACAAAAATATCCGGATAAAGTCTGCATCATCATGTCGGGGAACGCCGAATATGAAAAGGAGGCCAGAAAACTAGGCGCCAACGCATTTCTGGCCAAACCGTTCAAAGTCAATGATCTGTTCGACCTCGTGAAAGTGTTTGTAGTGGGCCCCCAATAACCCTACCTGTGCATTGTTCTCCCGATAAAAAGTCTGCTGTTCGGTTTCCAGGTCCATCTTTTTGATTTTTTCCACCAGGGTCGTCCGATTGATTTTGAGCATTGCCGCGGCTTTTGCCTTTACCCAGTTCGTCTGGTTGAGGGCGTGCAGGATCAATTGCTTCTGGAAGTGATTGACGGCATGGTTGAAGCTGACGCCGTTCGGAAAGGACGCAATCGTATCTTGCGCCGCTGCCGGTTGGTAGGCACGAATTTTTTCCGGCAAGTCACTTTTTTGAATGACAGGGTTCTCAACCAGTACGGAAAGTCGTTCCACCAGGTTTTCCAATTCACGGATATTACCCGGCCAGTCATACCGCTGCATGGCGGCAAGTGCTTCGCTCGAAAATCTTTTGGCGGCTTCGTGGTTGCCGATTTTATGCAGAAAATGCTCGATCAACAGGGGAATGTCGGATCTTCGTTCACACAAAGGGGGCATATGAATCGGAATGACATTCAGACGGTAAAAAAGATCTTCACGAAATTTCCCTTCCTGCATGGCTTTTTTCAAATCGCTATTGGTCGCTGAAATGATACGGATGTTTACCTGGATGGTTTTTGTGCCGCCGACTCTTTCGAATTGCTGTTCTTGAATGACCCGCAACAATTTCACCTGGAGGTTGGGCGACATATCGCCGATTTCATCCAGAAAGATGGTTCCTCCGTCCGCCCGTTCAAATCGTCCGATTCTGGTTTGATGGGCGCCGGTGAAAGCTCCTTTTTCATGGCCGAACAACTCGCTTTCCAGCAACTCCCCCGGGATGGCGCCGCAGTTCAAAATGATGAGCGGGTTATTGCGTCGCTTGCTCGTTGCGTGAAGCGCTCTTGCCGCCAGTTCCTTTCCGGTTCCACTGTCACCGGTAATGAGGACGGTGCTGTCCGAAGGCGCCACTTTTTGGATAATTTCGAATACCCGCTGAATTTCCTGACTTTCCCCCACAAAGGATTGAAATTGAATCGGCTGATGCTTCGGGGCGTCTTGGACAGCCTGCTTTTCCGTTGAAGCGGAATGGGGTGGCAGAATACAGCCTGCAGGCGCAAAATCAATTTTGCCATGCTGGATTTCGTTTTGGTTCATCGTCATATCGACCTCGTTTCCGTATCGGTCATGTATCGGAAGGAGCACGATCCGCTTGCCGCCGGCAGTGACTTCCTCCGATTGAAGTGATGGGCGATGTGCCGATGGCTTGGCGCATCATCCGAAGAGTTGGCAACTTACGTATCAACTTCCATGCCAAACATTTGACACCGGTTAAAAAGAGCCTAAAAGATAATATATCTGATAGTTATGCGTTTGAGTTGGATTTTTCCCGGTACACCAAATGGGACGGATCGTAAGAATGCGTCCTGCCCATCAGGACGTCAGTCCTGCTATAAAGGACAGAAAACCTTCGCAGGATCATTTAATGGTTTGTGATTATTATACTATGGACGTATCGTCGGAGGAAGGGGGCTCATCGGGAGCTGTGTGTTGTTTGGTCGGAAGCGTCAAAAAGATAACTTCGGCGAAGTTATCAACGGAATGGATTCCGGTCACTCGTCTTCATCCGATTTGTTTTTCAGTCGTTTCCCCAACGCCTGTCTTGAAATGCCAAGCATCCTGGCGGCAATGCTTTGGTTGCCTTTTGCGCGCTTCATCGCTTCCTCCACAAGAAGTTCCGTGGCTTGTTTGATGGTCGGCAGGTCGCCGGAAAAAAGTACTTGATTGTCGTTGTCCGTATCATGGGCGCGGTTGTCGAATTTGGCGTTGCGCTCCTTTTCGATATGGGCTTTGAATGTTTCCAACGTCAGAATTCGATCCCGGTGTCGGCTGACGGCATCGAAAATCATGGCTTCCAGTTCCCGGATATTGCCGGGAAAAGAATAAGTGGACAATAGCGGGATCAACTCCCGGGGAGCGGTGGGGGTTTTTTTCCGCAACGCCGCAGATGCTTTTTTCATAAAATGATCCACCAGAAGCGGTAAATCTTCCAGGCGATTCCGCAGTGGCGGAATGTTCATATGGTGGGTGCGCAGTCTGAAATTCAAGTCCTTGCGAAATAGCCCGGAGCGTTGCTGTACCCACAGGTCCATATTCGTTGCCGTGACGATTCGGGAATTGGAATGCTTGGGCTCATCCTGTCCAAGGGGGAGGTACTCGTTTTCCTGGATCAATCGCAAAAGCTTGACCTGCGATGCGGCAGTCAGATCTCCGATTTCATCCAGGAAGAGCGTTCCGAATTTTGCTTTTTCGATCAATCCCTGGCGATCCCGATCCGCCCCTGTGAAAGCGCCTCTGACATGACCGAAAAGCGTATCGGAAAAAACATTGTCGTCCAATCCGGCCGCGTTGACGGTTACCATACGTCCCCTTGCACCGCTGGAAATGTGGATGGCCTTGGCGATCAGTTCCTTGCCGACTCCGGTTTCTCCGGTGATGAGAACCGGCTGGGTCGACTGGCATATGGAGCACAGATATTCAAAAATGGCGTGCATTTCATTGTTCTGGGTGATGATGTCGGCCCGTTGGCCGAGCTGAATTGCCGCCGGGTCGATGACTCCTTTACTGGTTTGTCGCTGGAGTTGAAATTCGGTGAAAATCATATTTCGCTCTTTTTGTGTCAGTCTTTGATGATGTCGTCCGGGACTGGGTCATGAGTCAGGAGAAAAGAAGAAGGAAATACGGCCGCAGCAAGGCCTTTTGACTCAATGGATGCCAGTATAGTATGTATTCTATTGATTGTAAAGACCTTATCGGATTCGGCATGCCGGCGACGATCATCGGGGAAACGGCGGCAGATTTCCGTCGGCGTCGAACCGCAACGGCTCCCAGGCGGTAATTCTTTCCAGATTCGGGTCGGCGTCGATGAGCGGTTCGAGGGATTTGGAAACCTGCATCAGATGCAGGCTGGCGGTATGGTTGATCCGGACGATCCGGACGCTGTCGGGAGGTGGCTGACCGATGGTCTGCAGACAGACGTTCACAGCTTCCCGGTCGGTGTCGAAATGAATCGGTATGGCGGCCTTTTCCGGAGAAATGGCGGCAATGGCGTTGGTGGCGGTTTTCACCATGTCCAGTGATCTGACCAACCGCGTGGTGGTAATGTCCGCCAGACCGATGCCGTTTCCGTTTCCGTCCGACAGCGGAGACAGGTCCCGGACGAATATCCGCCCGGGGTGCGGAGCGTTGAGAAAATCGCCGGTGATGTCCCGATGCCTTCCGGTGATGTTGGAGTCCATGCCGATGCCACTGATGTCTTTGCCGATATAATCGATGATCAGGATATCGATGGGATCGAAGGGGATCCGAGCCATCCAGGAATAGGCCTGTCGGAGGAGCGCCTTTTCTCGATCCAGCAAGCGGGAAGGGGGCAGGGCTTCCACATGGGCCAGATGTCCGTGGCCGTCTTCCAGCAGAGCCAGTCCGAACAGTAATTTTGATTTCGGCAGCAGCTTTTCGGTTGCCGCCTCGATGATGCGGAAGCCGTTTTTCACGGCATGCCGATGAAATGCCGCTGCACCTTCCGCTTTGCCGAGACCGATGGTCAACATCTTGCAAAGTCCGCTTTCAATGGGCGCAGTGAATTTGGTATGCGGCTTGATTCGGTTTATCAGCACCAGATGGTCCGCCTGCAAGGCGGTTGCGGCAAAATGAAGCGGCAGGCCGTCCAGATCTTCGATGGCGATGGTTTCCATATCCGGGCGGATCGGAACACCCATGGCGGATTCCGTAATGCCGTATTTCGCCAGAATTTCCGTTTGACCTTGCGGGGTCGCACCGCCATGGCTTCCCATGGCCGGGACGATATAGGGATTGAGTCCACGCCGGATCAAGGCACGGATACAATGGTGGGCAACCTGATCGATGCGATCGATCCCCCTGCTGCCGATGGCGATCGCAACGGATTCTCCGGGTACGATCCGGTTCGTTTCCGGAAGACCGGTTATGGCACACTGAACGGTTTCCGCAATATCGCCAACGGCCCCGGTATAAAGTCGTTGTCGAATCATGGCGAACGGTGGATAGATATGAACAGGGGAACGTTCGGATGAGTTCATATGTGTATCACCTGCCTGGTGAAAGAGGGGCGGTTATTGAATCCGAAGCCGGAAAAAATATAGAAGCCCCCGGTTGTTTCCAAAGAAACGCCGGGGGCTTCTGAAATCCGCCAACTGGTCTTTGGGGCGGGAGTGATCCATGACGACCCGTTACGACGTCGTTTGAATCATTCACAGAACCAGTCATCAAAGTGAAGCGATTATGATTCCTCCACTATTATCGCGTCTTCTTCACAGACTTCCACGCAGCTTTCGCAGCCAAGGCATTCATCTGCATTCACAGGTACTGATTTCCCGTCCTGCATTTCGAATACTTCCACAGGACAAACATCGACACATTCTTCGCAACCTTGACATTTGTCTGCGTCAACGATCGGATTAAAAGCCATTGATACGCCTCCTTTAAATGAATTCAATTGTGTAAATATGGTAATACCACCCATGTGTGAAAACAGTCGGAAAAATTTGCTTATTATAATTGTGAGAGGGAGTCAAGCTCCTTCTTTTGTTTTTGGTGTATTTGCCTGAATTTTACAACACGACGGGTGGCGAACCGGATCGTGCAAGGGCGGATTCAACATATTCATTCATCCATACATGGTGTTGTAATAATTCCGATCAGGGTGTCGGAAAAGGAGGAAGACGGTTCTCGGGGCTCCGGTTTTTCAACATCAGGGGCGGCGAAGCGTGAAAAAAAGCGTTGGGGGGATAGACCGGCAACCCGGAAAAGATCCATCCCGACCCGTTGCTCCGGATTCGGTTCCGGAAACGGCACGGATATTTGCTCCAAGGGGGCGTCGACCGGCGCACGCAACAACCGCACCAGGGCTTCTTCCATGACCTGGAATGGATTGGTTGCCGCACGGATATCCTCCGCATGGACCGGACGTTGAGCAAAGGTCGCGATTCGGTTCATTTCCGGGGCCGATTCCAGGAGGGATTCCAGGACGGCCCGGCTTTGGGTAATGAACAGAACATTGTCATGGGTATCCTGATTCAGCAGGCAGGTCCAAGCCGCCAGTCGTTGAACCGTCATATACGCACCCGGATCATGGGCGAAGGAGGGTGACTGAGGGACGATGGAAGGTTGAGCGCTTGCGACGGGAACCGCAGTCCCCATGAGATTGCGAACCATCTCTCGTTCCATGACTTCCGCCGATCGAATTCCCCGACCGATTTCCGCTTGTTGCTGGTCGAATTCCTGGGCGAGTTGGAGAAAAATACGTGCCTGCATTTGCACATCCACCTGTGAATCCGTTTCAGGTTCCTGACAGCGCCGCAGTGCATTCCGGATTTGTGAAGCGGTTTTTTCACCGACCAACCGGCTCTCTTCCTGTTGCGTGATCTTCAACAAGGCGAGATCTTCCGGGCGGTGCAGGAGGCCCCATTCCCGGAAAGATTTGCACATGGCCTCCAGGCGGTTCTCATCCTGATGAAGCGGAACGCGGATTTCGATTCCGGCAAGGTCTGTCTCTCCGGCCTTCGGAGTTGCGGGCCGGTAAATGGCGATCCGATGAAACCACAGGGAAAGCGACGCGCGATCGTTTTTCGAAATGCTCGTAAAGGGGAAAAATACAGGTATCATGTCATCCTTATCAGCTTTTGGGGTCGTGGACAATGATCCCCTGGTCATTCAAAGACTTGCGGATCTTGTCGGCAAGTTCCCAGTTCTTTTCTTTGCGGGCCTTTTCCCTTGCCTGCAGCATGCGCTGAATTTCGGAATTTGCATACATGTTGCTGAAATCGAATATTTTCAACACCTCGTCGATGGATCGAAATGCGTCGATGATTCTGCCGGCGTCATGAGCGTCGATTTGGTTGTTTTGAAGTAATGAATTGATTTTGCGTATTTTATTAAAAAGAGTCGCCAATGCCGCCGATGTGTTCAAATCATCATCCATGGCGCCGACAAACCCCTGTTTGATATCGTAAAGCAGTTGATCCAGGTCGGGCACGGACTCGCCGGATTGAACCGCAAACAGTCGGAACATGCAGGTGTCGATTCGTTTCAGGGCCTGTCGGGCGCCGTCCAGGCGATCGAGCGAAAATATGAGGGGTTTGCGATAGTGGCTGGAAAGCAGCCAATACCGGATTTCTCTGCCGGAATATCCCATCTCATTGATGTTGATCAGTGTCGGGCGAGTTCCTTTTTCATCCACTTTTTTTCCATCCACCAGAATTCTTTCGCTGTGAATCCAATAGCGGGCCAGGGCTTTCCCGGTGACGGCCTGTGCCGTGGTCAGAACATTTTCATGGTGGGGGAAAATCAATTCCTGGGCGCTGGTGTGGATATCGAAGCTTTCCCCAAGATATTTCATGGACATGGCCGCGCATTGAATATGCCAGGACGGTCTGACATTCCCCCAGGTCGATTTGACATAAATACCGCGCTTCAGTTCCGAAAGCTTCGAGCGCTTGAAGAGGGTGAAGTCCCTGGGGTTGTCTTTTTCATATTCATCCAGATCGACCGTGGCGCCCAGTTTTACCTTATTAATATCAATATGCGACAGGCGACCGTAGCCCGAGAAGCGGGAAATGTTAAAATAGAGCGAGCGCAGTTTTTCATAGGCATACCCTTTTTCAACAAGCCTGCCGGCCAGGGCGACCATATCATCCAGATGGTGGCTGGTCCTGGGGTATTCGTCGGCCGGTTTGATGTTCAGCGTCGTCAGATCCGCTTTAAACTGTCGGATGTTTTTTTCCGTAAAGTCGGATAGTTTTTCGCCGGCTTTTTCCGACCCGTGGATGGTTTTATCATCCAGGTCGGTGATATTCATGACATGCCGAACCTCATACCCTCGAAACGTCAGGTAACGGGAAAGAAGGTCGGAAAAAACGAACCGACGGCATTCGCCGATATGAATCGGTGCGTGAGCCGTTGGTCCACAAGTATACATGGTGACTTTCCCCGGGATGGCCGGTATAAACGTTTCCTTGGTGCGTGTCATGGTGTTGAACAAGGTCAATTCCACTTTTTCCCGCACGGTAAAAAGGGATGTGCTTAAATAGCGCTCGCCGCTGTCCGGGAAAATGACGACAATGGTCCCTCCGGTCATGGCCTCGGCTTCTTTCGCCGCCAATACCATGGCGGCGCCGCTGCTCATCCCGACGAAAAGACCTTCCTCCCGGGCAAGTCTTCGGGTCATTTCGAAGGCTTCCTCGTCGTCGATGTGAGGATTCTTATCAAGTCGTTTTTTTTCGAAAATTCCCGGCTGGTAGGCTTCTTTCATATTTTTGAGGCCCTGGATTTTATGTCCCAAATACGGTTCCACGCCGACAATGGTGATATTCGGGTTATACTCCTTCAGACGACGGGAAAGGCCCATGAGAGTTCCGGTGGTGCCCATAGTGGCGACCAGGGTTGTAATTTCTCCATTGGTTTGTTCCCAGATTTCCTTTCCCGTACCTTCGTAATGTGCTTTCCAGTTGGCCGGATTGTTGAACTGGTCGGTCATGAAATAGGCTTTGGGGTTTTCCCTCGCCAGTCGATACACTTCCTCGATGGCGCCATCGGTGCCGAGGTGGCCCGGCGTCAGTAGAATATCCGCTCCCCGCGCTTTCAATATTTTCTGCCGTTCCTGGCTGACGGCCTCGGACATGGCCAGCAGCAGTCGGTAGCCCTTTACCGAGCAGACCAGCGCAAGGCCAATTCCGGTATTGCCGCTGGTGGCTTCGAGTACCGTTTTATCACGGGTGAGCTCTCCGGAGGCTTCTCCGTCGTTGATCATATAGAGAGCGGCGCGATCCTTGATTGATCCGCCCGGATTGACATATTCCAGTTTGGCGAGAATGCGAACCTTTGGGTTGGGATTTAAGCGGTTGATCGTGATCAACGGTGTCCGGCCGATCATGTCCAGAATCGAAAAACTCATCATTGTTTCCTGACTGCTATATCATTGTCCATTGTGTCAGATAGATCCGCGGCTGATGTGCTGATTGACCGCATGGAACATTTGCGCCCGCACTTCGGTTTCATTCATGGCGGCATCTATAATCCGGAACCGGTCCGGTGCCATTTGGGCGAGGGTCAGGTATCCGTTGCGTACACGTTCATGAAAAACGAGTGCTTCCCGTTCAAACCGGGTTTCCGAACCGTCGCGGTCACCGCAGTCAACAGCACGAAGGGCTCTCGACAGACCGGTCGAAACCGGAAGATCAAACAGCAGCGTCAAGTCCGGCATGAGATCATCCAGCACAATCCGATGCAGACGATGGATGGTCTTGAGTTTCAGGCCTCGTGCATAGCCTTGATATACGGTGGTGGCATCCCAGAAACGGTCGCATATGACCGTTTTCCCTTGGGACAAAGCCGGAGCGATGATCTGCCGGATATGCTGGGCTCGGTCGGCGGCATACAGCAACAGTTCCGTCAGGGGATCGATATCGGTATTCTCCGGATCCAACAAAATCGTGCGGATTTTTTGTCCGACCTTGGTACCGCCGGGCTCTCTAGTAACCAGACACTCATAGCCCATCTTCTGCATAAAATCAACCAGGTGTCTTACCTGTGTAGTCTTTCCGGAACCCTCGATGCCTTCAAGCGTGATAAACATCCTAATCAATTCCCCATTCCTTCAGGTTTTCGAGCATCTCATAATCGGTCATGTCGCATTTGATCGGCGTGATGGAAATATAATTGCCGCATAGCGCATCGCTATCGATATCCGGATCCGAGAAACGCAGCTGGCTGTCACATCCCTGCCAGTAATAGGGACGGTTGCGGGGGTCCAGTTTCTTTTCGATGTGTTCCTGGAAAAAGCGGATTCCCTGGCGGCTCACACGAACACCGCTGGTGTCGGCGATGGGCATGTCCGGGAAATTGACGTTCAGAAAGGTTCCAAAGGGCAGTCCGTTTTGCATGACCTTTTCAGCCAAACGTCTTGTAAACCCGGCAACGTCTTCATAATAGCTCGGCCGGGCATTGGAAATGGATACGGCAAGGGCCGGGATGCCGTATAAGGCGGCTTCCTTCGCGGCGGCGACGGTTCCCGAATAGTTGACATTGACACCGATATTGGCGCCGGGGTTGATGCCCGATACAACCAGGGCCGGTTTTTCCGGCAACAATTCCAGAAGTCCCAGTTTGATGCAGTCCGCCGGTGTACCGCTGACCGCATACCCCCAATGGGCGTCATTCACACGGATCCTGTCGGCGCGGATGGGCTCATGAAGGGTGATGCCGTGGCCCACGGCGCTGCGTTCCCTGTCCGGCGCAATCACCGTAACATGACAGATGTTCGCCAGGGCTTCTTGTAACGCCCAAAGGCCCTTTGCGAATATACCATCATCATTTGTAACGAGAATGCTCATTTGATTACACATTATCCATATTCAATTTGTTTTTTCGTGCGCGGTTGCGGATTGGTCGGCTATGGGAAGCGGTTGCGAACCAATCGCCAACTACGTATTGACTTTTCTCATCAGGTCCGTTTTATACTGAAAAATTTTAAAGGGTTCAAGGGGTAACCGGCAAATAGCGGCCAAGTGCCGGTCCGTCCATTTCCCGGACGATCGAAAGATTTGCCGTATCAATGGGTTGAATATAGGGGGTCATGCCTGCGCTTGCCACCGAAAAGTGTTCTGCTGAAATCGGATCGTGGGGCTTCGTTGTGAAACGAGCGGCGGAGCGATGCAGACGATTGGTGTCGGAAGCCTTTTTCCGCTCTATTCTTTTTACGGCCGTTCTGATGACGACCATGGCGGCAGGGGCGGGCTTCTGCGATGAGCCGGCGCCCGATACCTGGCGAATCTTGGCGGATGAAATGACATTTGATCAAGAAAAAGATTTATATATCGCCAGCGGAGGGGTGAGTATCGAACGCCCCAGGCAGAGATTGACGGCGGATTATGTGCGCTATGACCGGTCTTCGCGGCGGGTATTTGCCAGCGGTCATGTGATCCTGAAAACCGACGGGGATACACTGACGGCTGAAAGCGCTGAAATCGATCTGGAAAAGGAGACCGGGACACTCTATGGGGGCAGCATCACGACAACGGTAACGAATTTTCACATCAAAGCCGATGCAATTGAAAAAACCGGTGCGGCAACATATGTGGCTAGAAATGCAAGCATCACAACGTGTGATGGCGACAACCCGGACTGGAAAATGACCTGCTCGGACATGGAGGTGACCGTTGACGGTTATGGCGTGGCCCGGGATACGGCGTTTTGGGGTAAAAATGTGCCGCTGTTGTATTCGCCGGTGATGATGTTCCCTGCCAAAACAAAACGGCAGACCGGTTTTCTCATTCCGGAAATCCAATTCTCGGACCGAAAAGGGTTTGATGTCAACCAGCCGTTTTTCTGGGCGATCAATGAGAACACGGATGCCACGCTGTATGCCAACATGATGTCCCAGAGGGGAACCCGGATCGGGAGCGAATATCGATATCTTTTCAGTGAAGAAACACAGGGCGCGCTGATGTTGGATTTCTTGCGGGACAGAAAGATTGATGACGGTTCCGCTGAAGCGAGCGAACGCTGGGGTTATAAGGGAGACGCGTACACAAGAACGAATATGGATCGATATTGGTTTCGCATGAAGCATGATCAGCAATTCGGCTATGGCGTGAAGGCCAAACTTGACCTGGATGTGGTCAGTGATCAGGATTATTTGCTCGAATTCGAGGATGGTTACAATGGGTTCCGGGAGGTGAACGATTACTTTTTAGGGACCTACGGCAGGGGGTTGGATGATTACAACCAGACAACCCGAAAAAATCAACTCAACCTTAACAAGACTTGGACGCTTTACAGTTTCGATGCGGATTTGCTCTGGAATGACGATGTGCTGAAAAGGCGGTGGGAAAATACCGACAACACCATACAGCAACTCCCTCACCTTCGATTTTCCGGTTTGAAGCATCGTGTTGTCGGCGCAAATCCATTATACTGGGATCTTGCTTCCGAGTATGTATACTTTTATAGCAATGACGGCAATCGCGGCCAACGAGGTGAATTGTATCCGCGTGTTTACGCGCCCCTGGCATACCGGAATTATTTCACGTTTGAACCTTCCGTTGGATTACGGGAAACAATCTGGCAGGTGGATGACTGGGAAGATCCTTCCGGAAAATCCCCCGCCTCCTTTAATCGACAGCTTTACGATGTCAAACTGGATCTGTCCACGGAGATCTATCGTATTTTTTCCATGAACCGGTTGGGCGTCGATCGCCTGAAGCATTCCATCCGGCCGCAAATCGTATACGATTTTATCCCGGAACAAGACCAAAGTCGTTTTCCTCGATTTGACGCCTTTGATCGGATCGAGAAACAGAATCTGGTGACCTATTCCCTCAATAATACGTTGACGGCCCGAAAACCGGTTGCGTTGGAACCGAATACCAAAGATGCCGAAGATGTCGGCAAGCGACCGAATTTTACGTATTCACAGTTTTGCTACTTTAAATTATCTCAATCCTATGATATCAACGAGGCCCGTGATTCCGACGACCCCCGGCCTTTTTCAGCCGTAGTCGGATCGCTGGAGCTGAACCCCGCGCCTGCGGTCGGATTGCGGGCGGATATCGGGTGGGATCCGTACACGAGTCGTTTCATTTCGCATAGTGAGACGGTCATGTTCGCAAATGATCGTGGAGACGCTTTGTACGCGGAGTTCCGTCATGCAGCGGAAATATCGGAATCGATCGTGATGACGGCGAATGTCATCCTGACCGATCGATTTTCCACTTACGGGAAATATGAACGCAATTTGAAAGACGGCAAGAATATTGAAACCGGCGTCGGTTTGCGCTATACGACCCAATGCTGGGGGGTGGACGTTTCCGGTATGCAAAGAGAAGACGACTCGATATACCGGTTCATGATCCATCTTTATGGGTTGGGACAGGCCGGCACATCAATCGCCGCTCCCTAAGCGAAAAAGAGCCCAGTTTGCCATGCATGGAGCCGTGGAAAAGATGTTCGACGAACAACTGACAAGGCATTGGTATGTGCTGCATACCAGAAGTCGCTTTGAGAATGTCGTCAGTGACGGCTTGCAAAAGAAATCACTGGAGGTTTTTCTCCCGAAAATCAAGATAAGGAGCAAACGTCGGGATCGAAAACAGATGATCCATGTTCCGCTTTTTCCAGGCTATGTTTTCGTGAAATCCGATTTGCATCCCCATGAATATCTGGAAATCGTCAAAACCGCCGGAGTCGTTCGTTTGGTGGGCAGCCGCAGCGGCCCTCTATCGATTGCCGAGGAAACCGTCGGTTCCTTGAAAATCATGGTCAACGGGGATGATCAGATTATCACCGGAAGCCGATTTAAAAAAGGGGATCGAATCATGGTCATCGCGGGCCCTTTTGCAGGTGTTATCGGTTATTTTATCCAATACCGGGGCCAAGGCCGGGTCATTGTGAATATTGAAGCGCTCGGCCAATTCGCTGCCGTGAACGTGAGCGAGGAGGATGTGGAGCATCTCCCGGAAATATTTTCATAACTGCTTGACTTTTTACTGACTTATGTTTTATTGTGCGGATTAACGTGCAATATGCCGTTCCTGTAAGGCAAGTATAACCGCTGATTTCGATTGTTCCTATAATTCAAGGAGGACGTATGAATAAATTGGAGTTGATTTCCGCACTGAAAAATGAAGCCAATATTTCCAAATCCGATGCCGCCAAGGTTATTCAGATCTTTTTCGATTCCATGGCCGATGCAATGGCCAAGGGGGAACGGGTTGAGATTCGTGGGCTTTGCAGCTTTTTTGTCAAGAATTACAAAAGCTATACGGGCAGAAACCCGAAAACTGGGGAAAAAGTGACGATCAGGCCGAAAAAGTTGCCTTTTTTTAAATGCGGCAAAGAATTAAAAGAGCGGGTTGACTACTAGACGCGCCGGCGGTTCCGATACGTTGTTTGACTTTCGCCAGCTGCCGTCAGCCAACATGCTGATCGATCAAGACAAGATCATACGGTTCTTATCCGCCACCTTGCAAAAGGGAACGGTACCCCACGCACTTCTGTTTACCGGTATGGAAGGAGTGGGCAAGGGGAATGCGGCGATGGCATACGCCATGGCTTGTAACTGCCTCGGGAGCGCAGAGCCGACGGCGGTCTTGCAGGCGGCCGTGCCTTCCCATGGGGAGGGCGGTTATGAATCGGCAGTCATTCCCTGTGGCGCATGCAAACCATGTCGTAAAATTTTGTCAGGTCAACATCCTGATATCATATATGTAAAACCATCCGCACGCGTTATTAAAATTGCTCAGATTCGTGAACTTTGCCGTTGTTTGGCCGTGAAACCATATGAGGCCAGAGTTCGTACGGTGATTGTATCCGATGCCGACAGATTGAATGCGGAGGCGGGAAACGCCTTATTGAAACTATTGGAAGAACCCCCTGCGCAAACAATTTTAATTCTGACGGCTTTGCAGGCGTCCGATCTTCTTTCAACCATTGTCTCAAGGTGCCAACAAATCAGATTCCATCCGATTTCGGTAAGCAGTCTGCTGCCGATGTTGGTGGAAACCTTCGGTTTGGATAAGGATGACGCCCGTATCGTGGCGCAGATGGCAGGCGGCAGTCTGTCAAAGGCCCGCAAGATGTGTGAAACGGAATGGCTCTCTTTCCGGAGACGGTTGCTGCAGGAAATATCCGCTCTTTCGGATCGATCGATCAGTCAACGCCTTGCATTCGCGGAAAGAATATGCGGCACCAAGGAAATGCTGACGGATGTTTTGGAAATTTGCCAAACTTGGTTTCGGGATTTGATCGTTTTTCCCGAGGCACCGGATATGGTCATCAACAAAGACATGACAAATCTGATGACGGTTATCAGCCCCAAATGGTCTCCGGCCTCTCTCCATACGATCATTAAGGCGGTCGGGTCGGCGCAAAGAAGGATCCAGGCCAATGCCAATGTGCGTTTGGTGATGGATACGCTGATGTTACAAATGGCGGGCGTGTAATATATGAAAAAAGTAGTTGGTGTGAGATTCAAGGCGGCCGGGAAAATTTATGATTTTGAAGGCGGCGCGTTCGTATTGAATATCGGTGATACCGTGATCGTGGAAACGGAGCATGGACTTGGGTTTGGTACGGTCGCGGCTGCACCGGTCCAGATGGAAGAAGAAGCCATCGCCAATCCATTGAAAAAGGTTTTCCGGATCGCAACGGAGAATGATTTTAAACAGCAGGAAAGCAACCTTGCCTTGGAAAGACAGGCAAATGATTTCTGTCAGGAGCAGATCAGGCTTTTACACCTGGACATGAATTTGTTTTCCGTAGAGAGTACTTTCGACGCCAATAAATTAACGTTTTTTTTCACGGCCGAGGGAAGGGTCGACTTCCGTCAATTGGTAAAAATATTGGTGAAGCAATTTCGAACCCGTATTGAGATGCGTCAGGTCGGTATTCGCAACCAGGCCAAGATGTGTGGTGGGATCGGTCGATGCGGGAGACAACTTTGCTGTGCAACCTTTTTATCCAAATTTGAGCCGGTTTCCATCCGCATGGCAAAGGAACAAGGCCTGTCATTGAATCCAACCAAAATATCCGGTCAATGCGGGCGGCTGATGTGTTGTCTGACATTTGAAAACGACACCTATATCAATCTCCGCCAAAAAGCACCGAAAGTCGGCAAGCCGGTGACGGTGAACAGCCGAATAGGCAAAGTCGTCCGTCAGAACGTCATCTGTAACCGTGTTGTCGTTCAATATGAAGATGGCGTCGAAGCGGAAGTCGGTATCGATGAAATCAAGAATGCGAGTGAGCAGGAGATCGTATGACAGCTTCTTTTTATATAACGACACCGATATACTATGTGAATGCACGACCGCATTTGGGTCACGCGTATACGACGATCGCAGCGGACGTGATCAACCGATTTTATGGTATGCGCCAGGCGGACCGCTTTTTTCTCACCGGAACGGATGAGCATGGTGATAAAATCGTTGCGGCCGCAGAAAAAGAGAATCTCAGTCCGCGCGTTTATGTGGATAAAATCAGCGGACTTTTCAAGGATCTGTGGCCCGAGTTGAATATTCGGTACGACCATTTCATCCGCACGACGGACAAGGAACACATCGCCGTCGTCAAAGCGATTTTGCAGCGCATTTATGAGAGCGGTGACATTTATTTCAGTGAATATGAGGGCCTGTATTGCTTCGGTTGCGAGCGGTTTTATCTGGAACGGGAGCTGGTGGATGGGAAATGCCCGGACCATGAGAAAGAACCCCAGCTGATCAAAGAGTCCAATTATTTTTTCCGAATGAGCAAGTATCAGGATTGGTTGATCCAGCATATTCAAACCCACCCGGACTTTATTCGGCCGGAGCGCTATCGAAATGAAGTACTGGCATTTTTACGGGACCCCCTTGAAGATCTTTGTATTTCAAGGCCCAAATCGCGTCTGAAATGGGGTATAACCCTTCCCTTCGATGATAACTATGTCACGTACGTGTGGTTTGACGCGTTGGTAAATTACATTTCCGCCCTTGGGTACCCGGATGGAGAGTCGTTTCGTAAATACTGGCCCGTGGCGCAGCATATCGTAGCCAAGGATATTCTGAAACCCCACGGAATTTATTGGCCGATCATCCTGAAAGCAGCCGGCATCAAGATGTATGAGCATCTCAATGTCCATGGCTACTGGAACGTGGATGACAGCAAGATGTCCAAAAGCATCGGGAACGTCGTTGATCCCCTGAACCTGAAGGAAATATACGGACTGGACGCATTCCGTTATTTTCTGATGCGGGATATGGTATTCGGACTGGACTCCGGATTTTCGGAATCCGCTTTGGTTCAACGGATCAATTCCGATCTGGCCAATGATTTGGGGAATCTCTTTTCCCGGGTGATTGCCATGTCACACAAATATTTCGACGGTCAAATCCCGGAGGTTGATGAAGAAACCGAGACGGCTTTCCATTTTGGTTTGGACGCGGATGCGCGGAAAGCCGTGGACGATTTCGAGTCTGCCATGGAAACGTTTACCTTTCACAAGGGGTTGATCGCTGTTTGGGATCTAATCAGTCAGATGAACAAATATATCGATGTGACCGCACCTTGGGAGTTGGCAAAGAAAAAGGTCAGTCGAAAACAGCTCCAGACCGTCATTTATAATTTACTGGAAGGACTTCGGGTCGTATCCGGTCTGATTTATCCGATTATGCCGGATACGGCGAAAACCATGCAAATTCATCTGGGGCAGGACCCCGAAGCTCCTTTTTACATTCTGGATAAGTTGCGGCAATGGCGGCTGCTGCCATCCGGGATTACATTACCGAAAGGGATTATGTTGTTTCCCAGAATCGATCTGAAGACCATCGAGACACCGGAAGAGCGAGAGGCGGACACCGAGAATGCCACACCGATATTCAAGCCGGAAATAACCATCGATGCACTGGCGCAGATCGATCTGCGGGTAGGCACGGTGCGATCGGCGGAAGCCATTCCCAAGGCCAAAAAACTTTTGAAGCTCGAAATCGACATCGGCGAAACCCGCACGGTTGTGGCGGGGATAGCCGAAATGTATCAACCGGATGAGATCGTCGGCAAGCAGGTCATTGTAGTGGCCAATTTAAAACCGGTAAAACTGATGGGCGTATTGTCAATGGGGATGCTGTTGGCGGCCAACGATGGCAGCGGCCCCAAAGTAGTGATTGTCGATGGAAATGTCGTCGCTGGTACGCCTCTCTCGTGATCCGATGGCGAATCATTCGAAAAAAACGTCGTATGGGCAAAATACAACAGCCGAACATCAATCAATGACACGGAAAAACCCGAGAAGCAGCTCATGTTGAACTCTTTTTACAAATCAAACGGTGACCCATCCAGTTGGCAGAAATACCAGTCCCAATTGAAGCGGAAGGCTGTCTGTGGTCGACTCAAAAAAAGGCTTCTGACCTTTTCCACGATTATCGTCATCGTGTTGCTGGTCGGTTACAGTATTCCGGTCGGTCTGAGCCGGACGGCCTTCCGGCAGCTAGTATCCCAGAATGAAGAGAAAGCGGTCGCCGCAGTGCCGGAAAACAGTCAACCGGTGCTCATGGGAAAAGATGAGGTCCGCTCCATTCTGGATCAGGAGGATTTCTGCAATTTGAAGAATGAATCCCTCGATGTCCAGATGGATGGCCGGCACTATCGTGTGGATACGAGTCTTGATCTATCGTTGCAAACATTTTTGCTGGATAGAATGAACCGGAATCATGCGCGTTATATCGGCATCGTAGCGGTTGAACCTTCCACCGGCAGAGTGCTCGCCATGGCCGGATTTGATCGAACCAATAAGGAAGGCAACCCTTGTACCGAGGCAGCCTTCCCGGCGGCCAGTGTTTTCAAGATTGTTACAGCCGCGGCCGGTATTGAAAAATGCGGCTTCCAGCCATCTTCCAAATTCGCATTGAATGGAGGGAAATATACCCTTTACAGGTCGCAGCTCAAGGATCGGGTGAACAAATACACCATTTGGATGAGCCTGAAGGATTCGTTTGCACAATCCGTGAACCCGATTTTCGGAAAAATCGGCGCCAACCATCTAGGGCGAGCATTTTTGGAGCAATATGCGGAAGCATTTGGTTTCAATCGGGATATTAATTTTGAACTACCCCTTTCCCAAAGCCGGATTATGACCCTGTCCGAAGACACCTATCAATTGGCTGAAATCGCAAGCGGGTATAATCGCGATACAACCCTATCGCCGCTTCACGCCGCCTTGATGAGCGCCACCATTCTGAACAAGGGGGATTTTGTCGAGCCGACCATCGTGGATAGCATTACGGATGATCAGGGTGATGTTCGGTACCGCGGTCGTCTTCATGCGGTTCGTCATGTGATCACTCCCGACGCAGCGGCATCGATCAATACCATGATGCTCGCAACGGTTCTCAAGGGCACCAGCAGAGGCGCCTTCCGAGACGCCCGGAAGGACCGGGTGCTGTCGCGCTTGAAAATCGGAGGTAAAACCGGTTCCATGGGCAGCAGAGAAGTGGCGAATTTGCGTTATGACTGGTTTGTGGGATTTGCCACGGAGAAAAATGGGGATCGGAAAATCGCGCTTGCGGTCATGGTGGCCCATGAAAAATTCATCGGTACCCGCGCTGCCTACTATGCACGTCTGGCCATGCAACAATACTTCGGAAGGCTTTTTGAGCAGATGGAGGCGGCCAAGACGCCGGATAACAAGCGGGGTGAAAAACAAAAAAATAAAAATACGGTCTGAGCCGAGACAAATAAGGAGAAAGCCATATGCCGGGGTTTGAAATATTTGGAGAAGAAGAGCGAAAAGAAGTCCAGGATGTATTGAATACCGGAGTCCTTTTTCGATACGGTTTCGATCAAGCACGAAAAGGGCATTATAAATCACTGACCTTTGAGAAGGAACTGTGTACCCGGTTGAAGGTCGCCCACAGTCATCTCTGCGCCAGCGGAACGGCTGCTCTTTCCATTGCGCTGGCTTCCTGCGGTGTCGGGGCCGGTGATGAAGTGATCGTCCCTCCTTTTACCTTCATCGCAACAATTGAAGCGGTTCTTTTGGCCGGAGCGATACCGGTATTCACTGAGATCGACGAAACCTTGTGTCTTGACCCGGAGGCGCTGGAACAAGTCATCACCTCGCGCACCAAAGCGGTTTTGCCGGTTCATATGTGCGGCGCCATGGCGAGGATTGATGAAATCAAGGCTTTTTGTGAACGGAAAGGATTTGTCCTGATCGAAGACACCTGTCAATCCCTTGGTGCCGCTTTCCATGGTAAGGCTTTGGGAACGTTCGGTCATATGGGGTGTTTTTCGTTCGACTACGTTAAAACCATTACCTGCGGCGAGGGCGGTGCGGTGGTGACGGATGACGGGGATTTGTACAGGAAAGCAGATGCCTACGCAGATCACGGCCACGATCACCAGGGAAACGATCGGGGCAAAGAGGGCCATGCCATTCTGGGTCTCAATTATCGTATCAGCGAACTGAATGCCGCCGTAGGGGTCGCCCAATTGCGAAAACTCGATCAGATCATCGCCGCCCAGCGCTCCCATAAGCAGGCCATCAAAGATCAATTGGCAAAGATCGGCGGCGTTGAATTCAGGCGTCTGCCGGATCCCGAAGGCGACTCCGGGACGTTCCTGGCTTTTCTCCTGCTGGATGAAAATCGGGCCCGACAGGCAGCCGCCGATCTCGGCAAAGCCGGGGTGGATGGTTGTTTTTACTGGTACGATAATAACTGGCATTATATCCATCAGTGGGAACATTTGAAAAAGATGTCCGTCGCGGCCAGATTGCCCATCGATCTGGTTGAAAATCGTCCGGATTACGGCCGCATGACATTACCCCGCTCCGACGGAATTATGGGTCGGACAATCTGCATGCAGATCAAGCTCTCCTGGACCGAGGCGGATGTGCAACGAAGAATCGATTCGATGATTTCCGTCCTGAAGAAATAACGACGATCGGCGTCCGGTCATTTGATCGTGATCATGATAATACCGATCCGGATCGACGGGATGGTCCGGATCGGTGGACCTACTCAGAAAAGCAAAGGAAAAATATTCATATGTATCGGAATTTCAAACAAGTTACCAATATGGTTTTCGGCAGAGGATGTTTCGGACAGCTTGCTGATATTTTGGCGATGAAAAGAGCTGGGAAAGATTCTTTCATGGTGTTTGTCGTGGATGATTATTTCAAGGACAAGGAGCTGCGCTCCCGCGTCCCCTTGCTGGCGCAGGACTTATTGCTCTGGGTCAATGTCGATGACGAGCCCAAAACCAAATACGTGGATCAACTGACGAAGAGCGTTACGGAATTTTCAAAACGTTTACCGGACGGTGTCATCGGGATCGGCGGCGGCAGCACTTTGGACCTCGCCAAAGCGATCTCATTGATGCTGACCAATCCGGGTTCCTCGGCCGATTATCAGGGATGGGATTTGATTCGCCATCCGGCGGTTTACCATGTAGGCATTCCGACGCTTTCCGGCACGGGGGCCGAGGTCTCCCGTACGGCCGTTTTGACCGGACCGGAAAAAAAACTGGGATTGAACTCGGATTACACGGTTTATGATCAAGTGGTTCTCGATCCGGAGTTGATTGCCGGCGCTCCTTTGGAACAACGGTTTTACACCGGCATGGACTGCTACATCCATTGCGTGGAATCCTTGACGGGAACATTTCTCAACTCCTTCAGTAAGGCTTATGGAGAAAAAGCCAATGACCTTTGCCTGGAAGTATTTCTGGAAGGCGGCTCCGATAGCGATGACAAGCTGATGATGGCTTCCTATTTCGGCGGTATGAGCATCGCCTATTCTCAGGTAGGCGTCGCGCACGCACTTTCCTATGGGCTGTCGTTTGTACTGGGAGTGCACCACGGAATCGGCAATTCCATTGTTTTTGATTACCTGGAAGACTTTTATCCCCAAGGAGTGGTCGAATTTCGTCAGATGGCGGAAAAACAGGGAATCGTGTTGCCCAGAAACATCGTCGGAGGTCTGGACGAGGCCGGACTGGAGAAAATGATCGATGTGTCGCTGGGATTGGCCCCGATCTGGGAAAATGCCTTGGGAAAAAACTGGCGCGAAATCATGACCCGTGAACGGATTCGGGAACTATATCGGAGGATGTGAGCGCGACGATGATTTCATTTATCCTTTCCAAGTTCGACCATTTGATTCATTCGCTCGGGCGCCGTCTGCGGGAGGTGCTATCGGCGGAGATTCATGTATGCACCGCCCCCAAAGGGTCGCGTGGAAGTGCGTTGATTGTTTTCCCGCTTCGACCGGCGACACTGTGCTGCGGTCTGGCGGGGATCATTTCTTTCAAGCGGAAAACCGAGAGTCTCGAAGACAGTTATATTTCAAAACTGTTCGACATGACGGCGGAAATGGAAAAATCGGGATTTTCCGATTGTCAGGAACAGGATTGCTTCACGGAAAAATATTTGGGTGGTGGAAACCGGACAAAGGAATTACTCGAAAAAACGCGTTTTCTGAAACGGGGACGGGCTTTTATCAGACTGTTTCAGGACGAGGGGCTTCAGAAAAACCTGTTGTTGCTTGCCGAGCGCATTGAAAAAATCATCCAGACGGAAACGGCGCTCCTCGCAAATCGTATGGGCGACCTGGGCACCTTGGATGTGGAAGTGATTTTACTCCGGATAGAAGATCTGAAGGATGTCGCTTGGTGCCTGCGATCGGAAGTGCATGGAAACGTCGCACGGGTTGCCCATCTGATGGAGGACTCCGGGGAAAACAGCTCTCCTCAAGCAATAGAAATATATAGGGATTTGAATGCGGTCTTGAACAGTATCGACCGATTGGAAGTACGCGGGCGGGATTCCGCCGGAATATCAATGATGTTTGTGGTGGATCGTACGGCATACGCGGTATTTCAACAGCGCGTCAAGGATCTTGCCTCCGGTGGCAAGAATTTCGAATCCAGAGTGTTACAGGCGGTTTTGCTGAACCGTAGCGTCAGCGTTCGTGAATCCGTAACGGAGGCGGGCGATTCACTGGTCACATTGACGCTGGTTTATAAAATAGCGGCCGAGATCGGTCATCTGGGAGATAACATCCGCTTTCTGCGGAGACAGATCCGAGAAGACCGGATCCTTTCCATTCTGGCCAGTCTGCCGATTAACCACCATACCGTCACCGCCCATACACGCTGGGCCTCCATCGGCGCCATAACGGAACCCAATTGTCACCCCGTGGATAATCGAACGGCAGCGCCACCACGATCCAATAGCGGGACAATTCATGTCTGTTTGAACGGTGATATTGACAATTACCTGGAACTGAAGGCGGCTTTTGAACAAAAGGAAGGCCCCCTGCAGGAAGAAGTCACCACGGATACGAAAATCATTCCGCTCCAGATCGAAACATACATCCGCGACGGCTATCCCGTTCCGGAGGCGTTTCGGATGGCGGTGAATGATTTCGAAGGGTCCCACGCCATCTCCATGCACACCGATTTGCTTCCCGGCAAATTGTTTCTGGCCCAGAAAGGCAGCGGCCAGGCGGTATTTGTGGGGCTTTCCGAAGATCATTACATGCCGACTTCCGAGGTGTATGGTTTCGTGGAAGAAACATCCAACTATTTGAAACTGGATGGAGAAAAAATCATCGATGGGAAGAACGGCAAAACCCAGGGACAAATTTTCATTCTGGATCAGTCTTCCGGCGGAAAGATCGGCGGCATCACGGGTATCTATTACGATGGGAGTCCCATCGAACTGAGCGACCGGGATATCAAGCATACGGAGATCACCTCGCGGGATATTGATCGTCAGGATTATCCTCATTATTTCCTGAAGGAAATTTCAGAGTCGCCGACTTCGGTTGAACGGACTCTCCAGAATCGATGGAAAATGAGGCGCAATCATGGAGATCAACTTACCATCGCATTGGATGAAGCCGCCGTGCCCGAGAAAATCAGGCAAGCGCTGCTGGAAGATCGTATCCGGCGCATCTTTTTTGTCGGCCAAGGAACGGCAGGCGTAGCGGCCAGGGCCTGCGCCGATATCTTCAGTTATTATATGGACGATCCGGCACTCCAGATCGATGCCGTGAAATCTTCCGAAATGAGTGGGTTCAAACTGGGGAAGGGAAAGAGCCAGGACGAGATGTGTGATACGCTGGTGGTGGCCATCACACAATCCGGGACCACGACGGATACAAATCGAACGGTGGATATGGTGCGGGAGCGCGGCGGGCATACCTTGGCCATCGTAAACCGGCGCGATTCGGATATCACATTCAAGGTCGATGGCGTTATCTACACCAGCAGCGGTCGCGATATCGAAATGTCCGTGGCCTCGACCAAAGCCTTTTACTCTCAGATCGTCGCCGGTGCCGTGTTGGGTTTGTCTCTGGCCGAACTCAAGAAAAGGCGCGGGGCGGATTTTATCACCTCGGAGATCAATCAGTTGCTGGCCCTGCCGGCCCAAATGCGAAAAATTCTTTCCATGAAAGAAGAAATTGAAGCATCCGCCGCGCGCCTGGCGGTTACCAAGACCTATTGGGCGGCGGTCGGTAGTGGTCCCAATAAGGCTTCGGCGGATGAGATTCGCATCAAACTCAGCGAACTCTGCTATAAAACCATTTCCACGGATTATGTGGAAGACAAGAAACATATCGATCTGTCATCGGAACCCCTGATCATCGTCTGCGCCGCGGGAACACGCGGCGCCGTAATCGGTGACATCATCAAGGACACCGCTATCTTTCAAGCCCACAAGGCATTGCCCGTAGTGATCGCCGATGAGGGAGAGGATCGCTTCGCGCCCTATGCCGCCGATGTGTTCCATGTCCCCATCGTCGGTGAGCATCTTGCACCGATCGTCAACACCCTGGTGGGGCACCTGTGGGGATACTACGCGGCGCTTTCGATTCATGATGGATCGCGCTTCCTGCATGACGCCAGAGAAGATCTCAAACAGACGATCGAGCATTTCGCTTCAAAAGGGCTGGATGTCTTTGAGGCGGTTCTGGAGAAAACCTTCCGGGAAAAAATTGCCGAATTCTACAGGGCTTTCCGACAGAAAAAGCAGGAAAATCGATTGTCCAGCGCCATGGACATCAACAAAGCGTCGGATCTGACCTTGCTGTTGAAATACCTTGCCGGCCGGTTGCCCGTATCCGATTTCGAGATCGATTTCAATATCAAAGGCACCGCGCTCAATATGCTGAACACCCTTTTTGCTTGTCTGAATGAGGCCATCAACGCCATGGCGCGCCCCATTGACGCCATCAAACATCAGGCCAAAACCGTAACGGTGGGAACCAGCAGAATCAGCGAAAAAGTGGAAGGGATCCTCTTTGATACACTGAACGGTTTCGGTTTCAAGACCGATCAGCTGACCAATAAAAACGTACTGGTTTTGAAAAATCTCCAAGGCGTAGTCGACCAAATTAAAGGGAGTATTTTGTACCGCATAGACGGTCTGGATATGCTTGGCGAACTGACGGACGAAACCCGCATCCACATGTTGAAAAAGGAGGGCGTTCTGGCCGTCTTGCCGTCACGGGTTGAAAAAGACACGCTTCTCAAAGGCACCAAGCGGATCATTGTTCGCCAGGGGAATGTCTACATCGGGAAAGGTAGGAAGGATGACCGCAGCATCATCGTGATTCCGGTTATTTCCGCATCCAGCTCCAGTCCCAACCTGATTGAATTCCTCTTGCTCCTCAACATCGGTTTCAAGGAGCGGATCCCGCTGCCGGCGAAAATCAAGGCGCTTGGTGGTAAATTCGAGCATATCAAGAATATTGTTCAGGAAAACAGCGTCGCCTGGCTGGACGATTATCTGGAAACGATTCCCACACATGATCTGTTCGGGTTATCGGCGGAGAAAATCGGGGAATATATTGTTTCCAATCGGAAAATCGATTCCAGGGTTACCAGCCAGCCATAACCGGAAAAAGAAATGGAACATCGGAAAACGCCGTGAATAAACAATGAAACTATCCACTAGAAGCCGTTATGGCACTCGAATCCTGCTGGAATTGGCGCGGAACCTGGACGGCAGGCCGGTTCAGGTCAGCGCGATTTCAAAGCAACAGGACATCCCCGTCAAATATATGGAGCAGCTTATCCGGTCTTTAAAAATGGCCGGGTTCATTAAAAGCGTCAGAGGCCCCAAAGGCGGACATATCATTGCCAAAAACCCGGCGCAGATCACCTTGGGCGATATTGTTCGACTGTTTGAAGGGCAGACGGATCTCGTGGAATGCATCAGTTTGCCCGAAAAATGCGATATGGCGGGTTCCTGTAAGGCGCGCATCGCCTGGAAAGAAGCCACCGACGCCCTCTATGAAAAACTGGATGCCATTACCGTTTTGGATTTGGTCGGTGATGATTGCAAAACGATTCGAAAAAAGCATGATGAGCGGGCGTAGCCATCAGCCGCGCCATTCGGTATCGTCAACCGTCGTCCTGAAATCGGGTTCCACAATATCCATTTGTTCCATGGAGGAGGGTGACGGTGAATCTGCCGTGGGATGCTTTCCCACGAACACCAGGCGTTTCCGGGGACACTTTTCACAGGCCTCCATGACTTCAAGACTGCACTCCGGCGTATATTCATCATAATTGATTGTCGAGAGCTGATTTTCAATGGTGAAAAGACTGGAGATACGGGCGCAGGCCCCACATCCGATACATCCCACCCGGCAAACCCGGGTGACGTCCTTGCCGGCATCTTTGTTGGAACACGTTACGGCAAGCATTCGGTCCGCCTTGAAAGGGGTAACGGTGATGATATTCCTGGGACATACCCGTGCGCAGGCACCGCATCCGACACAGTTTTCGTAGGTGACGGTCGCCAGTCCGTCGATTACATGGATTGCGTCGTAATCACAAGCCTGCGCGCAATCACCGATTCCGAGACATCCGTATGTGCATCCCTGAACGTCGGCTACGAGATTGGCAGCTGCGCAGCACCGTTCCCCCTTGTAGGGATTTCTTCCGAGACGGTCCGAAAGATGAGCGCCGCAATGAACGATCGGACGCAAGGGAAAAGACACGGTTGTCGTAACGCCCATGATATCTGCAAGCGCCTCCGCGCAGCCGGACCCTCCGACCGTGCATTTATTCACCGACTCACCCGCGACGACCGCCTCGGCATATTCACCGCATCCGATATAGCCGCACCCGCCGCAGTTGACGCCGGGCAGGGTAGTCAATACCGATTCGATGCGCGGATCGACCACGACATGAAAAACAGTATTGGCCCAACCCAGGATGTAGGAAAGAATCATAGCCAATGCCAACAAGGCGCCGGCGGATAAAATGATTGGCAGCATGGTCATGGGGGCTCCTTATCCGGGTTTGGATTCCTGATCGTTTCGTTCGTTGTGCTTTCTTGCGCCAGTCTTTTCGAATCGCCAGCTTTTTCCAGGATGCCCAAAGGAGGAGGGGGCTTCTTTTTCAACGCCGCTCGAAGTCCGGCGTCCACACCGGTGAAACCCATGAACGCCATGGCCAAAATTCCTGCTACGATCAGGGTGATGGACGCCCCCTGAAGCGCTTTGGGTATATCACAAAATTCGAGTTCACTTCGAATGCCGGCCATGATCACGATCGCGACGGTGAAGCCGATACCGCCGAAAAAGGCGAGGGCCAATGCCTTTCCAAGATCCCAGATTTCTCCGGGATTGTCCACGCCGATCATGTGATTCATGATCGTGAGACAGGCGAAAAGAATGGCGCAATTGGTAGCGATCAGAGGCAAAAAAACGCCAAAGGATTTATACAGGCTCGGAAAAAATTTGCGCACATACATTTCAACGAACTGGACCGATGAAGCAATGGCGAAAATGTAGACGATGTAACATAAAATCGTCAGATCGATCCGTGCCGCTTCCGCTTCCGGGATGAAAAAGCCGGCGATCCATCGGGTAAGGGGCGCGCCGGGTGCAAGGATGAAGAAGGTGATGACCCAGCTCAAAAAAGCGGCGATGGTGCTCACAAACGTCACCGCAAGCCCCATTCCGAGCGCCGTTTCGATTTTGCGCGAAACACCGATGAAGGAGCAGATGCCGACGAAATAATATAAGACGAAATTGTTGATCAGTACGGCGCCGACGGCAATCAGGGCGATATCGGTAATGTACTGCATGCGGTTCTCCTACTGCTTCCCTTGTGTTTGTTGTCGACCGGCATTGATCCAGTTGACGATCCCCAGCAGTAACCCGAGGGTGAAAAAGGCTCCCGGCGGGAGCACCATGATAACCCAATCCGGCCAGACGGATGGCAGGATGCGAATGCCGAAAAGCATACCCGTTCCCAGGATTTCCCTGACAGCGGCGATACTGGTGAGTGCGAGCCCGAAGCCGATGGACTGCCCGACCGCGTCGCAGGCGGCCGGGATCACCGATTGTTTGGAAGCGCAGACCTCGCAACGGCAAATGATAATACAATTGACGATGATCAGCGGGATGTAAGGGCCGAGCTGTTTGCTCATTTCGTACATATAAGCCGCCAGAAAACGATCCACCAGGGTTACGAAAGTGGCGATGGTGAGTGTAAAGACGATAATCCGGAGATGGGGTTTGAGCAGATTTCGTATCAGACTTGTAATGACATTGGCGCAGAACAAGACGAAAAGCACCGCGCCGGCCATGGTAACGGCCCCTTTCAGACTGTTGGTTACCGCCAGGGTCGGACACAATCCCAGCAGTTGACGATAGACCGGATTCTCCGGCAGAATCCCTTGGGTGAATCGTTTGAGGGCCGTCACTTCGTTGGTCATTTTTTCTGCTCCTCGGCATTCGCGGTTTCCGACAGCGTTTTTTGCAGATCCTGCAATGTCCGATTGATGATCCGGCAGACGCTTCCGGAGGAAATGGTCGCCCCGGTGATGGCGTCGATCTGATCCGGGGCCATGGTCCCTTTCCTCACTGCAGTAAGCGGAATCCGCGTATCCTTGCCGATAAATTGACTACGCCAGGGTGCGCCGATGATTTTATTGCCCAATCCGGGGGTTTCTTTCTGATCCAGAATGAACAGACCGGTTATCTTTTCGCATTTCCCATCCAGGCCGATCAGCAGTTCAATTCTATCGGCATACCCCTGACCGGTTGATTTCACCACCCAGCCGGCGCATTTCCCGTTCTCCAGGGCCTCGTAAACCAAATAAAATCCTTGTCCGGCTTTGATCAGCCGATTTTGAATGCTGATCTCGCCCTTTTGTGCGGCCGGTTTATCCGGGGACGTTGCGCCCCATATCAATTCCGGTATTTGGGCAACTGTTTCCCGGGTTTTGTTCTCGGCCACAAGCGGTCCCAGTTTCAGTTGAACGGCGGCCAGTGTCCCGCCGAAGGTGGAAGCGAGCAGCAGAACAAGCCAGGCCTGAATCAGATAGCTTTCTTGCAGGAAGGTTTTTCGTTTTTCTCCAGCGGTCATGTCTCCCCCATGGTTTTGGGAATTGTCCAGGAGTTGATCAGCGGCGTGACGGCATTCATCAGCAGGACGGCAAACATGACACCCTCCGGATAGCCACTGAAAAACCGCAGCAGCATGGTGAAGGCCCCGACGCCGGCGCCGAAAATGAATTTGCCGATGGGAGACAGGGGGCTGGTCACCGGGTCGGTGGCGATGAAAAAAGCGCCGAACAGCATGGCGCCGCTCAACAGATGGTGGATGACGGTCCAGCCCACGGGTGAGGGCGATATCAGGTCGGTGAGCCCGCCCAATAATCCGGCGGTGAATATCATGCCGGCGGGAATCTCCCAGGAGGCGGTTCTGCGCAGGCAAAGGTAGATTCCTCCCGCCCAACAGGCCAGTGCGCTGATTTCGCCGGGACAACCGTTGGTCAATCCCCAGAAGAGGTCCGGGATAGGAGTCACGACCCCCATTTGTTTAAAGGCATTCAAGGGAGTTGCTTTGGAGATCGCGTCGACCATGAGGCCGGCGTCTTCATACCCGGAAGCGGCCATGAATCCGGCAAAAGCGATCATGACAAACGCCCTGCCGACCATGGCGGGATTGAAAATGTTCATTCCCAGTCCGCCGAAAATGATTTTCCCGATACCGATGGCGACCAGGGATGCGATTACACCGACAAAAGCGGGAGCGGTCGCCGGCAGCGAAAGGCCCAAGATGAAGCCGGTGATGGCCGCCGAGCCGTCCGACAGTGAAAACGGTTTATTCCGAAGTCGGACAAAAAGGGCTTCCGCCGATAGACAGACGACAACACAAATCAGCATCTGTTTGGCCGCATGCCAACGGAACGCATATAGCGCCATTGCGATTACCGGAAGCAGTGAAATCATGACATCGAGCATCATGCGACGGGTTGTCAGAATGTTGCTGGAAATATGGGGCGAGTGGCCGACGATGACAAGGTCTTCCGTTACAGGACCCCCATGATGTTCTTTTCGTTCCGTGGTCGTCATTCCGTTTGCCTCGTTTCGTTGCGTCAGGTGTTCTTCTTGTCGGCCGCCACCATAGCCTTGCCCATACGAATAAGCTGCACCAGCGGGATATTGGCCGGGCATATGTATGCGCAGCATCCGGATTCCATGCAACCTGCGATATTGTATTTTTCAGCCAGGGCGATATTACGGAACTTTGCCGCTTGGGCGAGCTTTGCCGGAACGAGGTGCATCGGACAAACATCAACGCAGCGTCCGCAGCGAATACAGGTTGTTTCATTACTGTGTTTGACGTCCTCGTGGGTGAGGAGGGTAACACCGCCCGTCCCCTTGGTGATCGGCATGGAAAGGTCGGTAAAGGCAAATCCCATCATGGGCCCGCCGGAAATGATTCGGGCGATATCCGAGGTCAATCCCCCGCAATGATCGATGAGATGGCGATAACTGGCTCCGATGGGGACGAGGAGATTTTTGGGATGAGCGATCCCGGCGCCTGTAACACAGACAACCCGATGGGTCATCGGCTTCCCTTTTATAACCGCGCGGGCAACGGCGGCCATGGTGGCGGTATTGTTCACGACCACCCCCACATCGGCGGGCAAGCCGCCGAGTGGCATGATGCGGTTCAATACCGCTTTGATCAGATGGCGTTCGCTCCCTTGGGGATACTTTGTCGTAAGGACCGCAATTTTTATCCCGGTACCGGCTGCAGCGCGACGAATCGCCTCGATGGCTTCCGCCTTGTTGGACTCAACACTGATGATGATCGTTTTCGCGTTGATGGATCGGGCGGCCAGAAGTGCGCCGGAAACGATGGGACGGGGGGCTTCCCGCATCAAACGATCATCCGCCGTTAAATATGGCTCGCATTCGCATCCGTTTACCAGCAGGGTATCCACCGGTTTCATGGTATTGGGAACGATTTTGACATGGGTCGGGAAGGCGGCGCCTCCCAGTCCGACAATTCCGGCCTCGGCGATGGCCCCGGTAATGTCGAGAGGATCGTATCGGTCGGCGATATCCGTGGGCCAGTCACCCCCAAAGATATCTTCCATGAGCGCGTCCCCTTCCAGTTGATCACCCTCGACCTTGATGCTGATGGCCTGCATATGCCGGCCGTTCGGCAGCGTCGTCACGGCCATTTTTTGAATCCTGCCGGCGACCGGTGCGTGCAGGGTTGCGGAGATCAGTTTTTCGCTTTTACCGACCAGTTCTCCGTAGGATACGAGTTGTTTCGGTTCGACCAGCGGTTTACAGGGAGCGCCGATGTGTTGCTGCAGCGGAAGCAGCACCTTTTCCGGTATCGGGAGGGGTTCGATGGGCGCATCGTTTGAGAAATGCTTCCGTTCCGGTGGATGAACCCCCCGTGGAAATGTGCCGCTGCCGGCGAATCCTTTTAATCGCAGACTCATATGTTTTCTCGGAAACAGATTGTGGTTTCATCGGTTTTACTCAAATGGTCAAGGTCTTTCTGGAACTCCAGTCGGCGTTCCATTGATATTGTACCATCATAGTCCTTCTTGGCAACTAAATCCTTGACCTACGTCAATTGTGGCTTTTCCCATACCTGTTTTTTCAGGATTGGCAATGGATGGAGGGCAACCCGTAACCGTAGTGATAGAATCGATATGGCGCACATGGAGAGGGGCCATATCGATTCTGGGGGGGACACATGCTTCCTGAAAAATGCCGCTGCGACCTTTCTCAGACCGATCGGTTTGACAGCATGGTTTTTATTTTTTGCAGCGTCTCCTGATCGCTGTTTTGTACCAGGCGGAGGATCGTGTCCTGGTCGGAGCTGGATTTATCTGTATCTTTGGCCGCATTTACGGATAGAATTTCGCAAATCGCCTTTACCAGCTTGTGCGGAGAAACCGGTTTCTCCATTGTGTATCGGGGACGATGTCCAGAGACGAACGCATTGAAACTTTTCAGATCTTCACTGCCGAATTCATCATGGGCGTGGGCCGTGATCACGATAACCGGCAGATTCTTGAATTTCGGATTTTCACGAAGCGTCCGCATCACCTGAATTCCTGACTTCCTCGGCATTACCATGTCAAGGGTCATCAAATCCGGCGGTTCCGCTTCGATTTTTTGCAGGGCCTCATCTCCGTTCGCGGCCGTCTCCACGCGAAAGCCGGCGTCTTCGATGCAGGTCACCAAAAAATTACGGACATCCGGTTCATCATCCACTACCAGTATTTTTTTTTCAGAAGCGTATGCCATTCGTCAACTCCTTTGCCGGTTTTGCCGGTTTTACTTGCCTGCTGTGGCGTCATCCGAAGGGTTTCCCTTGAGGCTGCTCAAGGCCTTGGTCAGCTCCAACAGGACGCCGAGTCCTTCCTTGACGTCGTTGTTGAATCCGGCCGATACCATACCGAACAAGCCGATTTTTTTGCTGTTGGAGAGATCGATGTTCGCCGGCAACGCCGACGCCTTTTCCAGAAACGCCATTGCTTTGGGGTCGGATAATTTTTTTACCAGACCCAGAAGAGATACCAGTACGTCTCCGATTTGGTCGATATCATCCGAGTTGTAGGCGGTCGCCATTTTGGCGCGCACATCCAACATGGAACGGACGATTCTAAACACACCACGTCGTTCCAGTTCATCCAGGTGCTCGATGATCTGGGGTACCGCGGATTTCAGCAGCGGCTCCAGATCTCTGACGAATTCAATAACGCTGGCCATCTGGCGCAGGGCGAAAATGAGATCCCGGGTGCTGCGCATGGATTGCTTGATCAAAAGGAGAACGTCATCCAGCTCAAAACCCGCTTCGACCTCCTTTAATTCGTTGATCACCAGTTGCACGGCGGTATTTCCCAAAGGGATCATGTCGTCCTTCAATTCCCGGATACTCTGTCCGAACTTGACGACCGGTGTGATGTGCGACTCGATGTATTCCAGTTTCTGGAGGATCAGTTCTTCATTGGTCATGCGGGCCTCCTATTCTATATCCATTCTCGGCCAATTCTTGCCGGCCATATTCATTTGAGGCTCCAAAGGCAGATCCTGTCCCGTCAGCAGTAAATTCCAGTAAACCCATTTAAACATCATTTTGCCCCAATAGTTGATATAGCTTTCTCCCACCAAATCGAACGGCCCAAGGCCCGGAAAGGGAAATTTTCCGGGTAGCGGTTCGGTCTTGTAGTTGAAATCGAATAGATACGCCTTGTCGTACCCGGACACGATAAAGCAGGTGGAATGGCCGTCAAAAGCCGGTTTCGGTTCCTGCCCGTCGATTTCCAGGATCATGTTGTCCACCACGATTTCGGCTTCATAATGGGCGACGGATCCGGCTTTGGATGTGGGGACATTGGTTGCGTCACCAACAACATAGATGTTGTCGTATTTTTCGGCTTTGAGGGTGTGATGGTTGGTCATGACGTACCCCATGCCGTCTCCAAGACCGGAATCATCAACGAATTCGGCTCCCAGATTGGGCATGGTGGAAACAAGGAGATCATATGGAACGGTTTCCCCTTTGGCGGATTGTAAAATGCCTTTTTCCGGGTCCACGGAAGCCAGGTCGAAATTGGGGGTCACTTTGATGCCTTTTTCCCGGGCGGCGACGCTGAGAACTTTGGTGGCGATGGGTTTGGTGAAAATTCCGGTGTTGGGGGTCACGAATTCAATTTCAATGTCTTTTCGGACGCCGTTTTTAGAGAAGAACCAATCGGCCATGAAGATGAACTCCATGGGCACCACCGGACATTTGTGGGGCATTTCGGCGATATTGAAGACCATGCGTCCGGATTTGAAATATTTCATCTTTTTATACAGGGCGACGGCGCTTTCCAACGTGAAAAAAGTATGTTCCCTGCGTTTTGGATCCGGTTTCCAATCATCCAGGCCATCGATTTCCCGGGGGGCGATGTGGCAGCCGGTGGCAATTACCAACCAGTCGTAATCATAGCTGTTATTTTTACATTCCACTTTGCGGGCGTCCGGATCCACCGCTACCACTTCGTCCAAAATGAAATTGACGCCTTTGGGGATGAAGTCCCGTTTGGGCTTCATGCAGTCCTCGGCGGTATAGATCCCGAAGGGTATAAACAGCCAACCGGGTTGGTAATGATGCATCTCATCGTTGTCGATAATGGTGATTTGCCACTCAAGGGGGTTCAACTCCCTTCGTAATTTAGTGGCAACCATGGTTCCGCCGGCCCCGGAACCTAAAATTAAAATTTTTTTCATTCATTCCTCCTCTTGGGTATTGCCTTCTTTCTTCCAATCTTTTGTGTGTTGAAGTATGAGCCTGTTTTTGGCAGACATTGTCACCGTTTTTCGTTTAGGGTTGAAAAATCATGGAATAGTCGTTATATATATCAAAAAGATCTATACTAAAATAATATAGATAAAGTTTGAAATGAATTTTGTAAAGAGAAATTTTCCATAAGGTGGGACAAAACAGCTGGACGGCTTGATGAGAATGTAGCAAGTATCTAAATTAAAATTGAAAAATTTAATGAAGGGGCGCGACCGTTTTGATGCAACCACCACCGCAAATTGCCGCATGGATACGGGAACAATTGTTTGATGCGGTTCCCATGGCCATTGCCGTCATCGATCAGGCGTTCAATCTGATCCATGCCAACAAAGCATTTGAGAATATGTTCGGACCCTGGCGACAAAAAAAATGTTTTGCGGTCTATAAAAACAGGGGAACGCTTTGTCTGGATTGCAAAGGGGCAAAGGCGTTTCAGGATGGGCGATCGCGCATCAATGAGGAAGTCGGTTTCAACAGGAACGGCCGATTGACGCGTTACATCAAACAGACGCTGCCGATTATCGATACGGATGGCGATATCCCTTTCCTGGTGGAAATGTGCATGGATGTAACCGAAATCGAACAGATCCGGCGGGAATACCAATTGCTGTTCGATCAGGTTCCGTGTCAGATCCTGTTAATCGACAGAGACTTTCGCATCGTCAAGGCCAATGCACGCACAAGACAGATGCTGGGTGACGTGGAAGGCAATTACTGCTTCAGCAGCCTGAAAGGTTTTGACCATACCTGTTCGGAGTGTACGGCCCGGCAGACATTTGCGGACGGAAAACTTCACACGGGTCATCATGTATGGCGGACGAAAGACGGCCGGACGGTCCATCAACACGTGATTACGGTGCCGCTTAACATTACGGACGACGATTTTGACATGGTCATGGAAATGGCCGTGGATGTCACCCAGACGATTCAACTGCGCGATGGGTTGAATTTTGCCCATACGTTTTTGGAAACGCTCGTGGCAACGTCCCTGGATGGAATTTTGGCCGTGGATGCAACCGGGCGAGTCACCATTATCAATCCCGCCGCCCGCAAAATTTTGGGTGCCCGGGAATCCCAACCGTTGACGCGTGAATCCCTGGCATCTCTTTTGCCCGATGGATTTTTTCAGCAAGTGACCGAAGGCAGTCGGCACGTATCCATACCGGAGGCGATGCTCACCCGGTTCTCCGGGGAAACGGTGCCAGTTCGCCTGGTGGGAAACCACTTGTTGATGGATGATAAATCACTGGGAATGGCGTTTTCCATTCAAGATTTGAGTGAGATTAAAAAACTGCAGAACGAAAAGCTGGAAGCGGAACGGCTGGCGGCAGTGGGACAGACGGTCGCCGGTCTGGCCCATGGCGTAAAAAATCTGATTACGGCCCTTGAAGGGGGTATGTACATGCTGAGCAGCGGTGTCCGAAAAGCGGATATCGAGCGTTTGCAGAACGGCATGGAAATGTTGAACCGCAACATTGAACGCATGTCGACATTTGTCAAAGATTTTCTCGGTTTTTCAAAGGGACGCAAAATACGTCCCGCTCTGAACCATCCGGCGGATATCGCTACGGAAGTCGTGGAAATGTATGCTGCCAAGGCGGAAACACTCGGGATTCGACTGGAATATGAGCGTCTGGAAATTTCGAAACCGGCCGCAATTGACGCGGAGGGCATGCACGAATGTCTGACCAACCTGGTCGGGAATGCCATTGACGCTTGCCGCCCGGGAGAATTCGGAGCCGGTTCGCGGGTGAATGTGCGCGTCTTTGAAGAAAACGATGTCATCCAGTATGTCGTGATGGACGATGGCTGCGGTATGGATGCGGAAACCCAGGAACGGCTATTTACGACTTTTTTTACGACCAAGGGTCTTGACGGAACCGGATTGGGATTGCTGATGAGTAAAAAAATCATACAGGAGCATGGCGGGACGATCGAAGTCACCTCATCGCCCGGGAAAGGCTCGTCGTTTCATATCCGCTTGCCCCGAAATCGTTTGCCGAACTGTTGGTTGCCCGAACAGGAATAACGGATTGTAGGATTATATGAAATACGGAAAACTGTTTCAAATGGCTGGAAAAAGGGAAAAACCGCCTACCCTTGCGCCAAGCGCATGGACCGTCGCGGAACAGGCGTGTATCGATAAGGGAATTTGTCTGGCCTGCGGCACAAATCGCTCGGAAAGAACGAGCCATTTATGCCGGGAATGTGAGGCGCGACAATCCATCGAGGATATCGACAATGAGATAGCCGTCATCCGGAAACGGTTGCTTCATGGGTCCTGACGGTTGTCATTTCCACTCGACGCATCATGGAAAATGAGAATGCCAAATCAGTATCTTTACGAGATTCATCGATATATTGCGGAGAAGGTGGCGGTCATTAGAGTCCGTCAGGAAAATGCCGTTCAAGAAGGAGACCGCGATCAGGAGACTTTTTGTGATGGGCAACTTCAGGAGCTATCGGCGATCAAACACTACCTGGCGGACCATTTTAATTTGTCCACTCAGACATATCCATAAGCGGAAACAGATGAAATGGCGCACACGTATCTCCTGGACATCTACCAACTGATCGATCGCCGTCTGAAGGCGGTGATGGACCTTCTGGAAAAAGCGGACGATCAACATCGGCGAAATCTGGAAGGGAAGGCTGCCGCACTTCTCGATTTCAAGGACTTTCTGCATGTCACTTTTGATGAAAAACTACCCCGTCGCATCTATTGTCGGCTCCAAAACAAACGGGAACGGGATTCGGCTTTCGATAAAGGTGGGATCAGATACTGAATCGCTTTTACACCCGTTTCTTTTTCGAGTATTCTTCCGTTTTGTATTGACCCACGCGACCAAGGATGTTGCAATCTCGCCGAACATAGGTTAACAAGTTTACCAGCAGAAATAATTCAGAGATCCCTCTTTTCGTACCATCCCGTCAACGTCCAATGGATTTGGAGCGCTATGAGTTGGGCAGATATTGATTCATATCGTGTTCGATGTATCTCGCCTATCCAGTTATTGGATTATTTTTCCAAACTGGGCGTTGACAAGGAGGACCTCCTGCAAGGTGTTCAAGCCGACAGGGACGCCATCGGCAAACCGCATAATTGGATTTCACTTCAGGATTTTTTAACAATC
The DNA here is from genome assembly GCA_041740615.1 of Desulfobacterales bacterium. Taxonomy (GTDB): domain Bacteria; phylum Desulfobacterota; class Desulfobacteria; order Desulfobacterales; family SURF-7; genus DYJD01. Next base: position 69,309 of record JBGSLR010000095.1, on the reverse strand, counting down.
ATCCATAACTGTAGCCGAGCTTACCCATCCCTGACGTTGGACGACTGGGAAAAAATCGGCGCTCAAATCGGAACCGGAGTGACATCCGGACTGTTCCGATCCATCGTTTCCCTGTTTGGAATCAAGACGAGCTTTGCATTTTCTCATCGACACATCCAGCGCTTCAATAATTTCTCATCCATCAAAACCGTGCAGTTGGGTCGGGAAACAGCTGATTTCATAGTCGCTTTGGAACCTCCGGTAGCGGCCCGATCCATGGGTATTTTCAATCGCTGGGCAACTGGAATCCTGTCTGCATTGCCGGCCGTTTACAATCACAATCCGGCCCGAACCATCATTCTGTATGATCAAGCCTTGCTAAAAAATATCTGCGAAAAATTATATGGCGCACACAACTTGGGGTATAAGGAATGTGACGGACTCATCTATATCCGCGACCGCGTTGTCGGAAAACGGGTGCGCCTGCAAGAACAGCTCGACCATAAGGAAGCGGTGCTCAGCGGGAGTTATTCAACGGACCCACCCTTCAATGCTACGGTGATCACCGAGGATGTCATCGAGAATGGCGCCTGCTTATTGAAAAAAGGCGATATTTTTGATGCGCCATATGGCCGTATCCGGTTGAACTGGCAGGAGATGTCTCTTCCTTCCAGGTGGATGATGGTGATTCGCGATTTGAGTCCTATGGATAGAGAAAGACGCTCCCTGTTCGAAAAACAGATCGAATTGGCGGATCGGCGGTATTTTGAAGCCGAACAAATGCGAAAGAAAGAGGCTGCTGCCCGTAAGAAGCTGCAGGATGTCAATGAACAATATCGTAAGAAAATCGTATCCCTCCATCAAACCAAGGCGGCCCTTCGCAAAAGCGAGGAAAAATATCGCGCCATCCTGGCGGACATCGAGGATGGATATTTTGAGGTGGATCTGGCCGGCAATCTGACGGCTGTCAATGTCTCCATGTGTCGAATTCTCGGATATGGGGAAGAGGAACTGATCGGAATGAACAACCGGCGGTTCATGGATGCGGAAAATGCAAAAAAAGTGTTCACGGTGTTCAATGCCGTCTATCGGACGGGGATTCCCACCAAAACATTTGACTGGCGCCTCATTCGGAAAGACGGCGCCATGTGTTGGATCGAAACATCCGTTACCTTGATAAAGGATGCCAGCGGCAACCCATTGGGGTTTCGGGGTATGATGCGGGATGTCACCGAGCGGAAGCAGGCTGAGGCACATCTCTTGAGATCGGAAAGAATGGCCGCCCTTGGCGATCTGGTGGCGGGCGTGGCCCATGAAATCAGCACGCCTCTTGGGGTCGGCGTCATGTCGGCCTCTTTTTTGAAGGATACCACCGACGCCTATCTACGGCAGACGGAAATCGGCGAACTGGCTGGTGCGGAATTGAAAAAGTACGCCCGCATCGCGTTGGAGGCATCGACACTGATTCTGGCAAATCTGCAGCGGGCTGCCGAGTTGCTCAATAGTTTCAAACAGGTTGCGGTGGATCAATCCGGCGGCGAAAAACGAATGATCAATTTCAAAGACTATATGGCCGAAGTGCTGAACAGCCTGCGACCGAAATACAAGCGCAGCGGCCATACGATCCATGTCGATTGTCCCGAGGATCTTGAAATCAACACGCACCCCGGCGCCTTCTCCCAGATTATCACCAACCTGGTCATGAATTCACTGATTCACGCCTTTGAAGGAGACATCAAAGGGGCGATCCTGATCACAGTGACCCGGAATGCGGATTCGTTGTATTTTCGGTATCAAGACAATGGCAAAGGGATGGATGGAAAAGTCCTGGGAAAGATCTTCGAACCGTTCTTCACTACCAAGCGTGGACAGGGAGGGAGCGGCCTGGGCATGAATGTCGTGTACAATCTGGTCACGCAGAAGTTGAACGGTTGTATTGAATGCAGCAGTATTCCGGGGAATGGAACCGAATTTCTGATTACCCTGCCGTTATCGGAAAAACCATATTGACCTTGTTTACTTGATGCCCGCCACGGCTTGGGCGATGTTGTAACAGTAGTCTCCCATTTTTTCAAAATGGGAAAGCATGTCGCTGAACATCAGGCCGGGTTCGTTGGCGCAGAGACCTTTTCCGAGTCGTTCAATATGCTCCTTCCGCATTTCCTCTCGCATGAAATCAATATTATCTTCTATTATTTGAGAATTCTGCATGAAATTGGAGGGCATGACATGCATGCCACTCTGGACCAGCTTGAGAAAGGCGACCACCTGGTTCGATATGTTCATGATGTCGGCAATGGCAAGGGGTGACAGATCAATTTTTTTTTCAATCAAATCCTCGGTAATCCTGGCGATATTTTCAACGGAGTCTCCGATTCTTTCCAGGTTGTTGGTCATCCGCATAATGCTCGAAATTTCTTTGGCTTCAGAGGGGTTCACATCGCTTTGGTATACCTTGGTTACATACGAAGTGATCTCCCGCTGCATGAGATCCAGGTGCTCTTCATACCGGTGCCATTTGTTCAGATCCTTGAGATCTCTCTTTTCGAAAGCGCCCATTGTTCTCGTCAACATGGTCAGGGCGATTTCGGACATGCGGATCACTTCGCTGCGAGCCTGTGCCAGAGCGGCAATGGTGTTGTCCAGAAAGCGATCATCGAAAGTGGGCATCCGCAGCACGTCTTCGTCTTCCGCTTTGGATTTTGGGGAAATAAAGACGGCCGCTTTGATCAACAAGTTCAGGAAAATGAGAAAAAAGATAGCGTTGATGATGTTAAACAAGGAATGACCGTTGGCGATATATCGGCCGATGTTGGGTCGAACCCCATCCACCACTTCGTAAAGCGCGCCGGCTCCCATCCCGAGGGTTATGTGTTCGACAATTTTTTCGAAAAAGGGGAAAATGACCACCATAATCGTGACCCCGAAAACGTTAAACAGGGTGTGGGCATTGGCGGTTATGGATGCATTGACGTTATTGGCGCCGATGGTGGCCAACTGGGCGGTTATGGTTGTACCGATATTTTCGCCCAGTACGAGCGCCAGGGCCGCCGGGAAATCCAAAAGTCCCTGGCTGGCCAGGGTCATCGTCAGACCGATTGTTGCGGATGAGGACTGGACGATGAATGTCAAAATGGTACCTGTGGCGACACAAAGGAGTAATCCGACGAATGTGTCGGTATTGAATTTCGTGAAAAGTGCGATGAATTCCGGATTTCCCTTGATGGGATCCAAACCTTGTTTCATGACCGTCATGCCGAAAAAGAGCAAGCCGAATCCGAGAATGATTTCACCGATATATCTTTGAAGGCGTTTTTTTGAAAAGAATTTCATGACGACGCCCACCGCAATGGCCGGCAATGCAATTTGGTTCAATTGGAAAGCCAGCATTTGGGCCGTTACGGTGGTGCCGATATTGGCCCCCAGAATAACCCCCACGGCTTGATGAAGCGTCATCATACCGGCGCTTACGAAGCTGATCAGCATCACCGTCGTAGCGGACGAGGATTGAATGATGGCCGTGACCATCGTTCCGGTGAAAAGGCCGAGGACCCGGTTGGAAGAGACCGCGCCGAGGATCTTTTTAATCCGATCACCGGCCGACATCTGCAATCCTTCGGTCATCATCCGCATTCCGAGAATAAACAGACCCAACCCGCCTAACGTCTGGATTAAAACATTCAACAAATTCAATTTATATTTCCCTGTCTAAAGTCGCAGCATCTGAACTCTGTTTTCACGGTGGAGATACCAGAACCGAACCGATATTTCAACCCGGTTTCGACAGCGGATCACACCTGCGCATTCCGCATGACGTCGATCATTGAGAAGACCTTTCCGGTTGCGCCGGCTTCGACACGCTGATGAAGAAAGCGGACCGCGTCCAGCGTCCCTTCCACATAAATGTCACGGCCGTTGATGTTATGGGTGAACACGAAAGTGGCGGTTTTATCGGTGGAAACCAAGGTGTAGGTGTGCCATCCGTGTCCGCCCAGATGTGCCTCCGGTATTCCCCACTGGGTTCTTTGTCGAATGGGATCCCGTTCCATGAGAATGTCGTCGGCGGAGAAGGGGATGCCCAATTTATTGAAATAGTCCACCATGGCTTTGGCCGTTCCACTGGTATCGGCTTTCCCCTGCTGATGGCTTTCCCGGATTTCCAGTGAATATCCGTTGAAAAGACCGGGAAATGTATCGGCGGCGTAGGACATCATGGCCTGTAAACCGACAATCTGTTTGGCCATATTGGGGGCGATCACGGCCGGAATGGTTGATTCCTCGACAGTTTGGAGTAGCTGGCGTCGGTCGCCGCCGGTGGTTCCCATGACGAACGGGAGGTTGTGGCGGCAGTAGAAAGCAGCGTTGGCGTTGACCGCCGAGGGATGGGTATAATCGATGGAAATGAGGCGTTTGTATTGTTCGCGGATCTCGCCAATCCGCTCCTCCCGGTCTTTTGGTTTGATCAGGCGGAAACCGACAGATGCGATTTGATACTGGTCGGCTTCAATTTCAGGCCCGGTCAACGAGTGGGGAATCACCCGGAAACGTCCATCGGCCAGGGCATGCGTGGCGAGGTTGACCGCCACGTTGCCGGGAATACCGTTGATCATCAGGTGAATGGGTTCCATCATGGCGTATCCTTTCTGCTTCGATTTACCATCTTTTTGAGGTCCGGAAAATCCGAAATGGATTGGTGGTTCAGATAATAATCCAGACTTTCCAGGGCCCTTGGAATATAGCGTTCAAAATCCGTCTTCCCCTTGACCCGGCTTAAATACCCGTAGGCGCCGAGTATCTGAAGATTGCGGGTCAGGGCACAGCAAAAAAAGCCTTTTCGAAACGTTGTCTCATCTGCCATTTTCAATGCAACGATCCTTTCGGAGGTGTATTCGAACAGTTCCCGCTGGATGGAAAAAGGCAGGGCGACGTAGGGATCCAACAGCAGGGAAGCCAGGTCATATTGAACGGGTCCCAGTCGTCCCCCCTGAAAATCGATGAAAAAAGGACGCCCATCGTTTAGCATGATATTGCGAGATTGAAAATCCCGGTGCATGAAACCGGTAATGGCATTTGCCATTGTTTCATCCGCCAGTCGCTCGCAATCGGTTGCGATGGCCTCGAAGGCCACCGGCAACCCGAGATAGCCGCGCACAAAAGCATCCAGAAAATACCGGCATTCCCGTGAGAGAATCAGTTCCCGGCTGTAGGTCGGCGTCTGATAAGTTTGGGTCGTATCGAAACCGTCGGCGGCGTCAGTCGACATGTGGAGTAAGAGATCAATGATGTGACGGTAGCACCGAAGCGTTTCTTCCGGTTGAGCGGCACGGATGACCTGTTGTTGGAGATGGGTGTCTCCCAGGTCTTCCAGGAAAACCAGTCCGGAAAATGAGTCCGATAGATACAAATGGGGGACCGGAACCCCCTTTTGATGAAGGTGCCGGCCAATGGCGATAAACGAATCGACTTCGCAGACGGTCTGGGACGTCCGGATGCCATGATCGACCATGACAAGGGAATGTATTCCGTCCGAAAGGCGGAACCATCGTCTGTCGGAACCATCCCCTTTGAGTGGAGAGCATTGGATGTACGAGGTCGGCGCAAAACCGAACGCATGGGTGAACGCTTCCGGGACCATGGCTTCGTAGGCGATCTGGCGGTAGGATTCCACCGAACCGATATCATGCCATTTGTGATTTGTAACCACATAGGCTTTGACGCCGCGACCGTTTTGAATGATCTGCCGGTAGGCATCGATACTGCTGTAGAACGTCTTCGCCGGGATGTACTCCAGGATTTCCGGATCGACCACTTGGATGCCGGTAAAGGCGAGCTTGGAGAATTGAATGCCGGGGGCTTCCATGGGGATTTCATTGAAGGCGATGATCATCCCATCCGTTTTCGTGATAACCTGATTGAAGGCCGCATAATCATGAAGCACAAGCGTTGCAGGGTGTCCATGGCTTTGGTGAAAATCATAGATTTCACGGAAGTCGATGTCGGTGTAAACATCACCATTGATGACGATAAAGGGACCGCTATTCCAGAAATCGGCCAGATTTTTAATGGCCCCGCCGGTGCCGAGAATTTCCGGTTCGAAACGGGTTAGTACCGGTATTCGATAGGTTCGTTTTGACAGGAAAGATTCGATTTGTTGGTGTAAATGATGGGTGTTGATCATGATCCCGCAACAACCGGCGTCCAGTAATTGTTGGATGATATGGTCGAGCAGCGGCCGCCCGGCGATCGGGAAAAGAGGCTTGGGCGTGTGGCTTGTATAGGGCAGCAGCCGCGTTCCATAACCGGCTGCAAGAATCAATGCCTTCATAGCGTCCTGATAAATTTGTACGTGTTTAGTGCGGCAGTAGATTCAAATAGTGCTGAATTCTTTCCGTAAAGAATTCGACTTTTTCCTTTTCACTTTCACTATCAAGTCCCAGGTCCATGAAATGGCGGTCCGCATTTAGATAGCTGATTTTCGAGAGGGCTTCGATATGTTCTATCTCCTTGCGGTTAAACATCCGATTGCCGATGGTTTGAATTTTTTTTATACGGTCCTTGACATCAATGGTATGGGCCGGATATCGAATGAAAAACTGAAGAACAATGAGATATGATTCGAGATAGGTTTTCAGAAAAGCCGCGAAAAATTTGAGTTTGCGAAGACCCGCGGATGTCAGGCGATAGGTGTCCGGGAGTGTCGGGTGCGGTATGAGCATCCCTCCGTCAATAAATGCCTTCAGTGTCTTTCGGATATATACGGCCGGTGTTTTATCCACATCAAAAGCAAACTCATTGATGAATAATTCCCGAAGAAAATGATAGGTGGTGTTGAGGTCGGAGGCTGAAAATTGGAACGTGTCCGTTTCAAGAATCGCGATGGCGGTAAACGCTGCCGGAATAAAAAAAATGATACAGTTGTTTTTGTAATAATCGAGACCGGGTCGTCGGCTTTCATTGATTTTATAAATTCGTCTATTGTTCGGTAATTGTTCCTCCCCCTTGGTGACGGCTTGTTCGATGAATTTACGCTGTACGAAGACGGACAAAACGGAATTGAACGTCTTCCGATGGTCATCGGAAAGGAGGCTGTCGGTCAGCTTTGCGTTGATGGAAAGCAGATAGTCCATATATGCGGTCAAATGAGCCTCAATTGTTTCGTACGGCACGCGTTTTTTGGAAATGTTCAGGACTGCGCCGGCCACAACACCGTATGGGGTTACCACGGAAACGTGATTGATGCCGTTGACAAAGCGAAATCCAAGATCCTGGCAAATCTCTTTTTGTTGTTCCTGTGATATTTCTTGCGTGGTATAGGCGCGGTCGTGCATATACTCCTTCAAGGATATGGGCTCATCGAAGTTGACATACACTTTGCCGTAGCGTTTTTTCAGGGTTTTGCGTGCTTTGATGACTTGTTTGAGGCTCTCGGGTTCCTTCTGGCCGCCCTCCATTTCATGCAGATAGGATTTTTCCTCGATAACCCGGTCGTACCCGATAAAAATCGGCACGAAGATGATATCGTCGCAGGCCCCCTTTAAATAGGATTCCACGATGATGGAGAGAAGTCCGAGTTTCGGCATCAGCAGCTTGCCGGTGCGGCTCCGGGTTCCTTCGATAAAAAATTCGATATTGAACCCTTCTTGTAGAATTTTATGGATGTATCGGGAGAAAATCATGGAATAGAGGGGGTTGCCTTTGAACGTTCGCCGCAAAAAGAAAGCGCCTCCCCCCCTGAAAATGGTCCCCATGGGCCAAAAGGAGAGGTTCTTTCCTGCAGCGATGTGGGGGCAAGGCATATTGTTATGGTGGAAAAGAAAGGAGAGGATGAGATAGTCGAGATGGCTTTTATGGCAGGGGATCAGTACCAATGGTCCTTTGGTGGCGTGTTTTTTAACACGGGCAAGCCCTTCCATATCGATCGCCATGCCGTCAAAGAGCATCCGCAGAATGAGCCGCAGCGAAAGATCGAACACCTTGATCCAGTTCTGGCTGTAATTGGCGGCGATTTCTTCGATATAATCGTTGGCTTTTTTTTGAACCTGCCGGATGGAAAGGTTGTCTTCCGTTGCATGATGCTGAATGAATTGCTGAACATGACGATTGGTGAGGACGCTTTCCTTCAATTCGACCCTTGATTTCAACACCGGGCCGATAATACTGCGTCGGTGCCGATCGATCGTGGATAATAGGTATTCTCTCAGCGTTCTGGCTTGTTGCTCGATACTCATGGCCCTGAGCCGGGGAATCGACAGAAATTCTTTCAGGTTGATGGGGTCGGAGTGTTCGACGAATATTTTTTTCGGACGCTGAATCAGAGTGATCAGGCGTCTGATTCTACCCGGCGATTCTTCCGCGCCGAACAGGAAATCGATCAGAGTCGGAGACGATTTGATGGGGCGGTTGCTGTAGAAAATCAATTGGGGAATGACAAACACCGGCCGGTCGATGGTGTGCTGTATTTCGATCAGGTATTGAATCGGATCGGTCTTGGCTTTGATAAAGCGCCTGTAGAACCCTTTTTTATCAATGAGCGATAGAAAACCGGCCTTGCCGTCGAGCAATTCATTTTTGAGGTGCCCACTGGTAAACGGATCCGGTGAGTGGAAGTGGCGTAAAAAATAGTCCGTATAGGACAGGAGGACTTTGCACAGACGTGACACGGGCTGCCATACGAGGAAGTTGTAATAGAAACCGATTTGCGGAAAAGGAAGGCCGAGCGCTCGGTATCGCGTATGATAGAGTAGAAATTCAAACCGACTTTTATATTTGTTCACATAAACGACGACGCCTTCTTTTTCCAATGCCTTCAATTTTGAAACCCGCTGAGCGTCGATTCCGATTCCGAACAGGAAGAGATGTAGAATAAATTTCGTCAGAACCCCGGCCCCGGGAGGTAGGTGACAGGTAAAATGATTGTGCGTGCCGTTGAGTGCTTTTGAAATCAAATTGTCCAACAGAGCTTTCAATCGGCGGAGAGCCCTTTTCAGCGCATGCGTCATGTTATTCTTCCACGTGTTGCGATGCTTTTGATCAAAACCGTATTCCGGATGGACGGCCTTGATTTGTCATGGTGCCGTCTTTATCAAAAATAGAAAAAATAACAAATAGACTGCTGCTTTGCAATATGATTGTATGCGGCAGCCGATTCGGTTGCAACATTGCCGTCACCTCAATCATGTTGTCAAGACCGTTTGTCCATGGATACCACATTCTTCTTCTGAAAAAAATTTGGTCTTGCGTTAGCCGGATGGTTATGTTACTTTTTGCGCAAATTTGGAATGACCGGCAGAATATTGCATATCTATCTGAAATAGCTAAATATAAATAGCAACTAAAAACACGGTTGAAGCAGCCGGCAGGTCAGGCCACGCCGACCGGTGACACGTTTATGCAAGTTAATTTAGGACAACATTAGATAAATCATTATCACAAGTCAAAGGAGGAGACGGTTTTATGAAAACATTAATTGGTGGCGCGGTTGGAGCTGTCCTGGGGATTATCGGCATGGCGATATGGTTTAAACCATTCCTGCAGCTGCTGGCCGGAGTCGTTCCCGCCATGTTGCTGCTCGGAGGATGTCTGGCCCTGTATCTTGGTTTCGACGAACTGAAAGACACCTGGAAAAAAGATGAAGGTATTGATCCGATCGCTCCGGTTACGGATGAGAAAGACAAACAGATAGCTGAATTGAAAAAAGAAATCGAAGGGATGAAGAAAAAATCCTGATGATGTTTCAGTGGGAACCCTGTTCCGGTTTCAACGGGGTTCCTGCTTTTTTGTTTCCGCGTCATTTTGACACCGCATGACGTTCGATCGATCAAACGTCGACCGTCCGCCGGATGCCTCCACGCCTCCTGTTATCCATATAACTGAAATCGTTTGCTGATTTCTTGAAATCGATCCGTTTCCCGTTGCCATTCCTTTTTAAGTGCCTCAATGGAATCCCCCTGTTCGATCCGTCGCCGGACATCCTTGTCGCCGATGAGTAGATCAATGGGCCAGCGATTGAACTCATATTCATAGGGTGGCGACTTCCAGCGAAAGGCGTCGCCGTGCTGGTGCATGACGGTCTTCAGCAATCGCAGGGATGTTGTATAGGGTCGATAAGCGGCGGCGTCGATAACGTGGATCTGAAATCCCCAACAGCGTTTCCCGCTCCATTTATTGGATGTCGGCTCAAAGGCGGTCGGTCGAAGAATCATACCGTCAAAAGGCTCGTCGACCAAATTCTGCAACAGTTTTTCATTGCGGATGAAAGGCGCACCGAAAAGTTCGAAGGGTTGGGTGGTGCCGCGTCCTTCGGAAACATTGGTTCCCTCCCAGAGGACCTGACCCGGATACACCGCAGCGGATACGGGTGTCGGAAGATTGGGCGACGGCGGGACCCACGGGAGATTCGTTTCAGCGAATACCATGGAACGTTTCCAGCCGATCATGGGAATTACGGAAAGGTCGCAACCGATACCGTATTGCGTGTTGAAAAGAAGGGCGATCTCACCAATGGTCAGTCCATGGCGCATGGGAATCGGGTAGCGGCCAACGAAGGATGTGCAGTCCGGTTTCAGGCAATTCCCTTCCACCAGTAAGCCTCCCAAGGGATTCGGCCGATCCAGTACAACCACCTTTTTCCCCAGATCCCCGGCGACTTCGAGACAATACGAGAGTGTATAGATGAACGTATAGACCCGGGTGCCGACATCCTGGATATCGACGATCAATACATCGATGGCATCGAACATTTTTTTCGTCGGAATGCGGGTCTGTCCGTAGAGACTGAAAATCGGAATCCGCCAACAGTCATCGGTCATATCATCGGATTCCACCATGTTATCCTGTTTTTCGGCAAAAAAACCGTGCTGGGGGGAAAACAGCGCGGTCAGTTGACCGGGAAACCTTTCCGCTATCAAATCACGGGCATGCCGGAAGTTGTGATTCACGGAAGCCGGGTTGCATAGTAGGCCCATGCGTTGGTTGGAAATCCAATCAGGCGGGGATGCGATGAAATTTTCAAGTCCGGTTTGAACAACAGTCATATCATACCTCGATGCGATTGAGAGTTTGGGGGATATCTGTTTTTTTCATCGAAATCGACCATACCAAACAAAACCGAGGAGGCAAGATAAAAGATTTGAAAACCGTTGACAAAGTCATGGATTGCCAATTAGGGTTACGCACAGAACGGCGTGGCTTTTCAAATGCAGCATGTCAATCCGCGCTTGTCGATAACGGATTCTGCTTCATCAACCGTTACGTTTATTATAACACGATGTTCCATGCCCTGGAATACATCCTTCCAACTCGGAGCTTGGCATATGCGACGATTTGTCATCACCATCGACGGTCCGGCAGGTGCTGGAAAAACCACGGTCAGCCGTATCCTTGCGGAGCGTCTGAAATACAAATATATCGATACGGGCGCGTTGTATAGAGGGATTGCCTGGGAGGCAAAACGGCAGAATATTCAAGCCGATGATCCTGCCGACCTTGAAAAATTGTGCCGATCGGTAGACCTGCGATTGGTGTCCGACAAGAACGGTTTGCGGCTGATATCCGGTGATAGGGATATCACCGACGCGATTCGAACCCCTGAAATCACAATGCTGGCGTCGGCAATATCCGCCAAACCGATGGTGCGCAATTGTCTTTTCGACCTCCAAAAAAAGCTTGGCGCTGAAGGCGGTGTCGTTTTTGAAGGTCGGGATATGGGAACGGTTGTTTTTCCAGAAGCCGATGTGAAGTTTTTTTTGGAGGCATCGGTTCGTACACGCGCATTGCGTCGATTCGGAGAGCTGGCCGGCGTGTCGGATCAAACGCTGGAGGAAGTTGAAGACGACATCCGTCGGCGAGATCGGAACGATAGTACGCGCGCCGTGGCGCCACTGAAACCGGCCCCGGACGCCGTTCGAATCGATTCGACCTCGCTTTCCATCGAGGACGTCGTTGCGCGCATGCTGGTGGAAATTCAAAGAAAGTGAGGCGTCTAACCACATGATAAAAGATGCATATTCATACTTCCGCTCTGAATGACGGAAAGGAAACGCAGTCCCTTCCTGTAAATTCGGCTGTCGCGCCCACACAAGGTTTTCAAACCACCTATAATTCTCAATATAATTAATCGTTGTTTTTTCCAGGTGCGTCTGATATAAGCGCTGTCACTTATTGCGCCTCTTGCGAGTGCGGAATAAAAATATTGGTTAAGGGGGTATTACATTTCATGGAAAACACTTTTAAAAGCGATGTAAGTCAGAATGTTATTGGAGACGATCTGTTGGAAGCGGCCGTCATGCATGCCGGCGCGCAACACACCGACGATTCAACTGCGGATGGTTTTGCTGAAGGCTCCCGCAAGGGGGAAGGCAGCATGGATGAGTTGATGGGTCTTTATGAGGAAAGTTTCAAGAGATTCGCGGAAGGAGAAGTCGTAACCGGTAGAATTATCGCGGTCGATAAGGACTATGTCCTCGTCGATATAGGATATAAATCGGAAGGTCAGATCCGAATCCAGGAGTTCAAGGATGAAGGCGGTACTGTCCACGCGAACATCCATGACGAGGTTGAGGTCATGGTTGAATTCTGGGACGAAGAGGAAGAGCGCGTTGTTCTTTCCAAGGAAAAAGCCGAAAAAGTGAAGGTGTGGGAAACCATTCGGGAAACGTATGATACGGATGGTACAATTGAAGGCGTGATCACCAGCAGGGTAAAAGGCGGATTTTCCGTCGATGTCGGACTGCAGGCGTTTCTGCCGGGATCCCAGGCCGATCTGCGGCCCATTCGAAATCTGGACGAAATGGTTGGTCAGACATTTACGTTCAAGATATTGAAATATAATCGTAAGCGTAGCAACATCGTCCTGTCCCGTCGCGCCATTCTGGAGCAGGAAAGAGAGTCCAAAAGATCGGCGACGCTGTCCTCCATCAATGAGGGGCAGGTTTTGGAAGGTATCGTCAAGAACATCACCGAATACGGCATCTTCGTGGACCTGGGCGGTGTGGACGGACTCCTGCATATCACCGACATTTCCTGGGGGCGTGTGAAACACCCGTCGGAGATGTTCACGGTGGGAGACAAGATCAATGTTAAGGTCCTTTCATTCGATCTGGAAAAAGAGCGCGTTTCCCTCGGTATGAAACAATTGACGCCCGATCCTTGGACCGTGGCAACGGAAAAATATGCCGTCGGCGCCAAAGTGAACGGTAAAGTCGTCAGCCTTACCGATTATGGCGCATTTGTCGAGCTAGAGGAAGGCGTCGAAGGCCTTATCCATGTTTCCGAGATGTCCTGGACCCGAAAAGTTCGGCATCCCTCCAAAGTCGTTTCCACCGGCGAGATTGTCGAGGCGGTCGTGTTGGATCTCAAACCGGAAAGCCGAAGGATATCCCTTGGTATGAAGCAGGTCGTGCCCAATCCATGGGAAGTGATCAGCGAAAAATATCCGATTGGTACGACAATTGAAGGCAAAATAAAGAACATCACGGACTTCGGACTTTTTATCGGTATTGACGACGATATCGACGGCCTGGTGCATATCTCGGATATCTCATGGACCAAGCGGATCAAGCATCCTTCCGAAGTATACAAGAAAGGCGACCTTGTTCAGGCGATTGTTCTGGATATTGATAAGGAAAGCGAGCGCTTCTCCCTTGGCGTCAAACAGCTGCAGCAGGATCCATGGAAAACCGTCCGGGAACGGTATGAGGTCGGCAAGGTGATTTCCGGCACGGTAACCAATGTTACCGATTTCGGGATTTTTGTTGAACTGGAGGAAGGTATCGAAGGCCTCGTCCATGTTTCCGAAATCAGCAAGGAAAAGATCAAGACGCCCGTGGGACAATACAATGTGGGTGATACCCTGACAGCCAAGGTCATGAATGTGAATACGGAGGAACGCCGTATCGGATTGTCCATCAAACGCATCGATATGGATGACGACGATACCATGCTGAAAGAGTATGTCAACAATATGAAGCCGGCGACCTCTTCCTTTGGTGAAATCCTGCGCGAGAACCTGCAGGAAAAGCTAAATGGCGCAAATGACGCCGACGGCGGGAAAACGGATCGGGAGAAAGCGGAATAGCGATCGCCCGGATTTTATAGGAAATAAAAAAAGCGTCAGCCGCGTTTGGGTCCCGAAGCGACATAGGGTGTCACTTCGGGCAGTCCAACCAAACCACCGGTTCTGGCGCTTTTTTTTACCGGCGTTCATGAATATATCAACGGCGGGATACCGCAAAAAATGAGGCCACGGTAGCAACCATGTTTTCAAGAAGACACCCCTATCTATTTTTTATGCTGGTTTTTACGGCGATTGTATCCGGTATGATCGTTATAACGACCATGTTGATCACCTGGATTCAAAGACCCACATCGCTTCTCGGCGAAAAAGTGGGCATTATCGAAATCAAAGGGGTCATCGTGGAATCGAAGGATACGATTCGTCAGATCAAGGAATATCGGGAGGATGATCACATCAAAGCCATTGTCCTGAGAATCGATTCGCCGGGAGGAGCCGTCGGTCCGTCCCAGGAAATCTACCAGGAAGTTCGGAAAACGATCAAAGCAAAAAAAGTGATCGCCTCCATGGGATCCGTGGCGGCATCGGGCGGATATTATATCGCTTCGGCGGCGGATGGCATCGTGGCCAATCCCGGCACGATAACCGGCAGCATCGGCGTTATCATGGGATATACGAACTTCCGTGAAATTTTTCAGAAAATCGGTCTGCTGCCTGTCGTCATCAAAAGTGGTGAGTTTAAGGATATGGGGTCGCCGCTACGTGAAATGACGGCGACCGAAAAAGGAATCCTTCAAAAATTTGTGGATACGATACACCGGCAATTCGTGCATGATGCAGCGCTTGGAAGGAAAATGGATCCGCTACAGATGGGAAAACTGGCGGATGGTCGAATCTTTTCCGGGGAAGAAGCCAAATCGCTGGGGTTGATCGATCGTACCGGCAACCTTGAAGATGCGATTGAATGGGCGGGACGCATGGGGGGCATTACGGGGAAAATATCGTCTGTTTATCCGGAGGAAAAGCCCTTGCCTTTTTTACAGTACCTGATCGGATCCTCCTTGAATAACCTTCTCGGCCGATCGCTGCAGACAACCCTGTCGGCCGAATATCGATATGAACCTGGGCAATGAATTC
Organism: Desulfobacterales bacterium; assembly: GCA_041740615.1. Lineage (GTDB taxonomy): Bacteria > Desulfobacterota > Desulfobacteria > Desulfobacterales > SURF-7 > DYJD01. Next base: position 54,182 of record JBGSLR010000095.1, on the reverse strand, counting down.
AACGAATTGTGGTGTTTATTCAAACATGCTCACATCGCCCGCTCCCAAACGGATTACTTCCGGCTCATCGTTCAGCAGACTGATGATGCTGGACGGGTGTCCGGGAAGCAGGCCACCGTCGATTACGAGATCAATCCTGCTTTTAAAATGGTCGTGAATCAGGGAAGGATCATGGAAAATAGATCCGTCCGGCAAGCTGGCGCTCGTGGATAGGACGGCGTTACCGAATTTTTCGACAAAACCGAGGCAAATTTTATTGTCCGGAACGCGGATACCGGCTGTTTTACGTTTTGTCAGCATGATTTTCGGGACGAGACGTGAGCCTTCCAAAATAAAGGTATAGGGTCCCGGGAGCAACCGTTTCATGGTTTTATATGCATAGTTGGAAACCTTCGCATAGTAGCTGATATTTTTCAGATCCGCGCAGATAAAACTGAAGGGTTTATTCTGTTCGCGCTGTTTCAGTTGATATACCTTTTCAATGGCCTTTTTATTCATGATATCGCAACCGATTCCGTAGTAGGTATCCGTAGGATATGCGATGATGCCGCCGTCCTTCAGACATTCCACAACTTGTCGAATCAGGCGTTCCTGGGGATTGATTGGATTGATGGCTACTAACATGTCAATTGTCTATTTCGGGTTTTTTGTCTGTGTAAAATAAGTATGCCGGGAGTATGTCCCACTGGCAACATCCAACCTGTTCCGATATGTACCGAAACATACAAAAACAATTGTTACATGAATCATATCGGCCGGCGCAATGCAAGGGGAAATGCGATATCCATTCAGTTCACGACGACTCAAATTAAAGATTGCCAAAGGATAGCGCTTTTGATATTCAATTCGATTAAACAATTTGCCGGATTGCAGGTACAATATACAATCCCATCTGTTCAGGCCGTCACGGTCTGTTATCAAAGACGGATGACCTTTCAACCAGGATACGTCGCCTAACCTTGATCTCTTTTGGAGGCCCCATGGTAAAGATACCGCCTGAAGAGGCTTTTTCATTCGATGATGTTTTATTGCTGCCGAATTATTCCAATGTGCTTCCGAAAGACGTGGATACCAGTACGCGGCTGACCAAAAATTTGACACTGAATATTCCCATCGTCAGCGCGGCTATGGATACGGTGACTGAGGCGCGGACATCCATCAGCATGGCTCGGGCCGGGGGGATCGGTTTCATCCACCGGAATATGAGCATTGAAAACCAGGTGCGGGAAGTGGATCATGTGAAAAAATCGGAAAGCGGTATGATTATCGACCCGGTGACCGTCGACCCGGATGTTTCCATTGGTGAAGTGTTGAAACTGATGCAGCAATACCGAATATCGGGTGTTCCGGTCACAAGAGGGGATAAACTGGTCGGGATCGTGACCAACCGGGACCTGCGTTTTGAAACCAACCTTGGAAAAAAAGTCTTCGAAGTAATGACCAAAGAAAATCTGGTGACGGTTTTGGAAGGCATTGATCTGGAGGAGTCCAAAAAATTGCTGCACCAGCACCGGATTGAGAAATTGCTGGTGATTGACGGAAATGGCCGATTGAAGGGTATGATTACCATCAAGGACATTGAAAAGATCAAGAAATATCCCAAAGCCTGCAAAGATCGTATGGGACGGCTACGCGTCGGAGCCGCCGTCGGTGTCGGGCCGGATATGGAAGAACGGGCGGAACGTCTGCTTAAAACCGGTGCGGATGTCATCCTGATCGATACATCCCACGGCCATTCGGAAAATGTTATCGCAGCGGTCAAAAAATTGAAAAGCACTTTCAGTCAGATCGAGCTGATTGCCGGAAATGTCGCAACGGCCAAGGGGGCCGAGGAGCTAATCAATGCGGGTGTCGACGCCGTCAAAATCGGTATCGGTCCGGGTTCCATCTGCACGACGCGCATTGTGGCCGGTGTCGGCGTACCCCAGGTAACCGCCATCATGAATTGTCGCTCCATTTCCAACAAAACCGGCGTTCCGCTGATCGCCGACGGTGGGATTAAATTCTCGGGCGATGTCACCAAGGCCATCGGCGCCGGTGCCCATGTAGTAATGTTGGGCGGACTTTTGGCAGGAACCGAAGAAAGTCCCGGCGAGACGGTCATCCTGCAGGGGCGCAGCTACAAGGTCTATCGCGGTATGGGATCGCTGGAAGCCATGAAAAAAGGAAGCAAGGATCGCTATTATCAGGGAGATGACGAGGAAGATGACAAGCTGGTTCCGGAAGGCATCGTCGGCAGAGTCCCTTATCGGGGTACGATTCTTTCAAATTTATTCCAGTTGGTGGGCGGTCTGAAAGCCGGTATGGGCTATGTCGGGAGCCGAACCATCGAAGAACTTCGAGAAAAGGCGCGTTTTATAAGGATCAGCGCCGCCGGGCTGCGAGAAAGTCACGTTCACGATGTCATTATCACCAAAGAGGCGCCGAACTATCGCTTGGAGTAACTGACCCAAATGGGAACAGAACAGTCCGACTTCGTCCATTTGCATGTACATACCGAGTACAGCCTGTTGGACGGCGCCATTCGGCTATCCGCTCTTTTCAAGCAGGCCGCCGAATTCAATATGCCTTCCGTGGCGATTACGGATCATGGCACGATGTTCGGCGTTGTCGAGTTCTACGAAAAAGCGCTGAAAGCCAACATCAAACCGATTGTGGGATGCGAGTGTTACATCGCCCCGCGAACCCTCGGGGACAAAACCACTTTAGACAGCAAAGGCCTCAGTCACATCGTCCTTCTTGCGGAAAATATGGAAGGATATCACAACCTGTGCAAGCTGGCGACCATCGCCCAGCTGGAAGGCTTTTACTACCGGCCGCGAATCGACAAGGCGGTTTTGAAACAACACCACAAAGGGCTGATCGCTCTTTCCGCATGTCTTCATGGTGAAATACCGCAACTGATCAAAGCCGGTAAAACGGCGGAAGCGGAAGCCGCAGCTTGCTTTTATCAAAGCCTTTTCGGTGAAGATAACTTTTTTCTTGAGGTGCAATACAACGGGATCCCCGTCCAGGATCACGTGAATGCGGCATTGCAGGATATCAGCAGCCGGTTTTCCATCCCCATGGTGGCCACCAACGACTGTCATTATTTACGGAAGGAGGATGTGCGTGCCCACGATGTGCTCCTCTGCATCCAAACCGGAAAAACGGTGAATGAAACAGACCGGTTTCGGTTCAGCACCGACCAGTTGTATTTCAAATCCGGCCAGGAAATGCGGGCGACGTTGGGACAATTTCCCGGAGCCATCGAAAATACGGTAAAAATAGCTGAACGCTGCCATATTGAATTTGACTTCGATACCTACCACTTCCCCCGATTCAGCGCCGATCCGGCCCATACTCCGGATGAACTGTTCGACCAGGAGGTTCGGCGGGGGTACCGCAACCGATTGAAGAAATTGCAGGAAAAGAATCCGTCCCTGGATCTGAAAACCTATGATGCGCGTCTCGAGTATGAGGTCGCCATGATCAAACGCATGGGGTTTACGGGTTATTTTCTGATTGTTGCGGATTTTATTCGCTTCGGAAAAGAGAACAAAGTGCCGGTCGGTCCGGGAAGGGGATCAGCCGCCGGCAGCATCGTGGCCTATTCGCTGGGTATTACCGATCTGGACCCAATCGAGCATGGTCTCATTTTTGAACGGTTTCTGAATCCGGCCCGCATCAGTATGCCGGATATCGATGTGGACTTTTGCATCAACGGTCGGGAAAGGGTTTTTAAATATGTTGTGGAACGCTACGGCGGTGGTGATTATGTAGCCCAGATCATTACCTTCGGAAAGTTGAAAACCCGAGCCGTCATCCGAGACGTCGGCCGTGCTCTGGACATTCCCTTGAGTGAAGTGGACGCCATTGCGAAAATGGTGCCGGATACCTTGAATATCGGTTTGGATGAGGCCCTCGAGAAAGAGCCGAAGTTGGCGGATCTGGCCCGCAGCCGACCGGATATCGGCGACTTGATTCAAATTTGTCGGGTCCTCGAGGGATTGCCCCGGCATGCGTCCACTCATGCAGCCGGCGTCGTGATCGGCGATAAACCGCTGGTTGAATATCTGCCCTTGTATCGCGGGAAGAAGGGAGAAGTCGTCACCCAGTTGGATATGAAACGGGTGGAGAAGATCGGATTGGTAAAATTCGATTTTCTCGGTCTTCGCAATCTGACCGTCATTGAGGATACCCTGACCCTCATCAAGGGGCAGGGCAAGGCCCCGCCGGATTTGACCGAGTTGGATTTGGGTGACAAGGCGACGTATCGTCTGTTGTCAAAGGGTGATACGACCGGCGTTTTTCAGTTGGAGAGTTCCGGGATGAAGGAACTTCTGATGCGATTGAAGCCGGAAGACTTCGCGGATGTTACCGCCCTCGTGGCCCTTTATCGCCCTGGTCCTCTGGACAGCGGTATGGTGAACGATTATGTGGAGTGCAAGCACGGCCGCAAACCGGTTGTGTATCTGCTGCCGGAGTTGGAGCCGATTCTCAAGGAAACGTATGGGGTGATCCTGTACCAGGAACAGGTGATGAAAATCGCCAGTGAGCTGGCTGATTACTCCATGGCCGAAGCCGATGGTTTGCGAAAGGCCATGGGAAAGAAAGACCCGCAAACCATGGCCAAGAATCGGGATATGTTTCTGAAAGGCGCGGTCGGTAAGAACCTGCCGTCTGATAAGGCGGCGCAGTTATTTGATTTAATGGAAAAATTCGGCGGATATGGATTCAATAAATCCCACAGCGCCGCGTACGCCCTGATCGCCTACCAGACCGCTTATCTCAAGACACATTTCCCGGTTGAATTCATGGCGGCGCTGCTGACGAGCGAGATGCAGTCTTCGGAGAGCATTGTAAAATATATCGCCGAATGCCGCAGCCACGGTATTCAAGTGCTCCCCCCGAGTATCAATGACAGCGACAAGACCTTTACGGTAATGGGGAATGAAATCCGGTTCGGCCTGGTTGCGGTGAAGAATGTCGGTGAAAACGCCATCGATGCGATCATTGAAGAAAGAAAAAGCGGCCCCTTTGAAGACTTGTTCGATTTCTGCGAGCGGGTGGACCTGCGCAAGGTAAACAAACGCGTGATGGAAAGTCTGATAAAATGCGGGGCATTTGACTCTACCGGACATAACCGCGCTCAAATGACGGCCACACTAGAAGACGCCCTGGATTACGGACAGACCCTGCAGAAAGAGAAAGCGGATCCCCAGATGGGTTTGTTCGATATGGGCGGAAGCGTTTCCGTTGCGCTAAACAAGCCTCCCATGGCAATGGTGGAGGAATGGGACGAAAAGGAACGTCTCAACCTGGAAAAAGAAGCACTTGGATTTTATATCAGCGGTCATCCGTTGGAACGATTCCATGCGGTTTTACAAAAATTTGCCAGTACCGACACCGTCGCCGTTAATGAAGTCCCCGACAAGTCCGTCGTTCGAATCGGCGGGACCATCAGCGGAATAAAACGAACGAGAACGAAAAAAGGGGATTTAATGGCTTTCATCACCCTGGAAGACATGAACGGGGCCTTAGAAGCGGTCGTTTTCCCAAAAGAATACGAGGCCTTCGGAGGATTGCTGGTGGAAGACATGCCCGTCTTGATTCAGGGGGAGATTCAGCAAGAGGAGAATGGGTGTAAGCTCCTGACCAATATGATCGTTCGTATGGAAGACGCCGAAGAGATTTGGACCGAGAGTGTCCACGTCAGGGTCGACCTGACCCAGACGGATGCTGAAAGGCTGAAACAATTGAAGGAGATTGTCTGCAAAAAACCGGGTGAATGCAGTTGCTTTCTACATCTTGAAGTTCCCGGAAAAACGGAAACGATTGTCGCCTTTCCGGAGTCCTACCGACTGTGCGTGGACCAGGATATGATTCTTGCAATAAACGGGTTGCTCGGGTACGATGCAGTGGAAACAAGATGCAGCGAAGCAAAGCCGGATGTGAAGAATTCGGTTTCCAGTCCCTATCGCAAACGGAAGTTCAATTGAACGGGCCTGTCGTTTTACAACACATCCAACCGATTCCCGCACCATCGACCGCATTATCGTGACTGTGAGGAAGTGGCATTACCATGTAACGCTCATCATCGTGCAATTCAAGCCACTGCCGATGCCCATCAGCGCCAGGTGATCGCCGGATTTGAAGCGACCTTCTTCTTCTGCCATGGCAAGTGTCATGGGAATCGCCGCCGGTCCCACGTTGCCCAGGAACGGGAATGTCAAAAATAGTTTTTCAGGCGAAAGACCCAACTTACGGTTCAACGCTTCCATGTTTCGCCGGCTGACCTGGTGTGGAATGTAGTGATCGATGGTTGGATCGCTCCAGTTCTTTATTTTCTCGGTTGCGAGCCGCCAGGTGTCGTATGCCAGCTTGACACCATTGACCAACAGAACAGGGGCATTGGTGATCATCTGATCGCGCTGGCCGCGGCACAAATGCGAGTATTCGGTGGCGGCCAAGCTCACGGAATTGTGAATGACATGATTTGTCCTGGATATCTCTTTATGGGACAACACCATGGCAGCGGCTCCCGAACCGAGGGTCAGGGTGGCAAAATGATCGGAGAGACTCTGCATGGTTGACTCCGGGGAGTTCAGAATTCGAATGGTGGATTCGACAACGCCCCGGGATCCTTCTCCATCAACAATCAGGCCGTATTGAACCTGCCCTTTCTCGATCATCATGCCGATGATATTCATGGCATTGATGAATGCAAGGCATGCATTGCCCACATCAAAATTCAGGCAGTGAGGGGAGAGCTTCAGATTGCCGTGCACCAGACACGCCACCGATGGTTCGATAAAATCCTTGCAAACGGAGGTGCTGATCAGGACGCCGATGTCCTGGGGTGAAATCCCTGCTTTTTCAATTGCTTTTCGGGCAGCCATGGTGGCGGCATGACTGGGTGTAACATCCGGGTCCCAAAAACGCCTTTCACGAATACCGGTCAAGGCCAGTATCTGGCCGGGCGATATTTTCAGACGGTTCAGTAGGCTGCTGATCTGATCTTCAATCCATTCGGATGTTACCCGATGGGGAGGGAGCTCATAGGCAACGGATTCAATGGTAACCTTCTCATCAGCCATGCTGTAAAAACCTCCTCATGCCTTGTTCCCTCAATTTGGAATAATGATGTCGTGTCGAGTGTGGTCAGGTAGCGAGCCATGCGGGAACGACAGATTTGCTGTTACTGAATGTAAAAAAAGTTAACAGTTTGTCTGACGAATTGCAACAGGATCTTCGTGGATATTTTTGTAAAATGTCCCAAACATCGCGCGATCATCATTGTCATCATAATGATAAAATGGTATCATTTCAAAACAGAACGGAATGTTCCGCTTTTTTTGATCCGACAACACACCTGGCATTTGAATGGGAGCCCATGGACGATAACGACAACAAGCCTTTCTGGAAATCCAAATCATTATCCGAAATGTCTCAAGAAGAATGGGAGTCCCTGTGTGACGGTTGCGGCCGATGCTGTTTGGAAAAACTGGAGGACCCGGATACCGGTGACGTCTCTTACACCAGCGTTACCTGTCCCCATATGGACACATGGGAATGTCGATGCTTATCTTATAACGAAAGATCGATTATCGAACCGGAATGCCTGTTGCTGACACCGAATAATCTCGAAAATATTATATGGATGCCCCTTACTTGCGCATATCGGTATTTGATGGAGAAAAAGGATCTGGAATGGTGGCATCCATTGGTGTCCGGTCGTCCGGAATCCGTTCACGAAGCCGGGATATCCGTCCGGAACAAAGTGATTTCCGGACTGTTCGTGCTGCCGGAGCAATTGGATGCCTATGTCATCAATACCGACCTGTAACCAGTCGGATCGACTGTTGAATGTTGGAAGTGGAGAAAGACGCATGAAACGCTTAAAGCATGTAATCCTCGGACTTTTGGTTTGCGGTTTGATATGCGGCATTGCCGCCGCCGGCGCATTCCTGTTTGTCGCCTGCACGGAAGCTCGCTCTTCGATAAAACCGGCGGCTTTCCCGGAGGATGTGGCATTTTTTACCGAACGTTCTTCCGGTATCCTAACTCCTGAGGAAGAACATTACAAAACGAATGTCGAAGTCGTAAAATACCTTCAAATGGGATATTTCAGGGATTTGGATGTCGACAAACGTCTTGCGAGCAAGGTTTTCGATCGATACCTGACCGAACTTGACGGCATGCACCTTTATTTTATATCGAACGATATAAGGATGTTCGAGCCTTTCCGGCTGCAATTGGATGAGGCCTTAAAACAAGGGGATCTGGTGCCGGCCTATATCATTTTCAACCGCTATCAGCATCGCGTGATCGAACGGCTCGAATTCATTCTCCATCAAATTGATACCGCTTTGGACTCCATGGAATTTTCCGTTGATGAAAGCATTGAAATCGAAAGGGAGAAATCGCCCTGGCCGGTCGACGAAAAAGAGCAGAACGATTTGTGGCGCAAGCGGTTGAAAAATGAGGTGCTGAATCTGCGTCTTGCCGGGAAACCCCTTGATAAAATACGCAGTACGCTGAAGAAACGGTACGAGAACCAGTTGGCACAGGTAAAAAAAAGAAACAGCGAAGACGTTTTTCGCATGTACATGAATGCATATACCCAGAGTTACGATCCCCATACCCAGTATTTTTCACCCCAGCTGACGGAAAACTTCAATATCATGATGCGCCTCTCTCTCGAAGGGATCGGCGCCGTGCTGCAGAACAGCGATGAGTATGTAAAAATAGTGCGTCTTATCGCCGCAGGTCCTGCCGATCAATCCGGCCTGCTCAAACCGGGGGATCGTATTATCGGAGTGGGACAGGGTGCTGACGGTGAAATAACGGATGTCATCGGCTGGCGTCTGGATGATGTCGTTGATTTGATTCGCGGACCGAAAGAGACCGTGGTTCGGCTGGAGGTTATTCCCGTAGATGCGGTGGATGAGCATGAAACAAAAGTTGTTAAAATTATGCGGAACACGGTTAAGCTGGAAGATCAGGCCGTGAAGAAAAAAATCCTGACGATGAATGAAAAGGGTGGCGCAACCTACCGAATCGGCGTCATCGATATTCCCACATTTTATATTGATTTTGAGGCATATCAAAGCGGCAAAAAGGATTTCCGCAGTACGACACAAGATGTTCGAAAAATTCTCCAAGAGTTCCGGGCGGACAATATTGACGGGATTATTATCGACTTGCGTGATAATGGCGGTGGGGCGCTACAGGAAGCGAACCAGCTCACGGGCTTGTTCATTGAATCCGGTCCCATTGTCCAAGTGCGGGATGATCGGGGAAGAATTCGAGCCTTGAATGATCCCGACCCTGCAATTGTTTACGACGGCCCTTTAGTCGTTATCATCAATCGCATCAGCGCTTCCGCTTCCGAAATTTTTGCCGGCGCCATCCAGGACTATCACCGCGGAATTGTCGTTGGCAGTCAGACATTCGGGAAGGGCACCGTGCAAACCTTGGAGCGTCTGAACCGGGGTGAATTGAAATTGACCCACGGCATGTTTTATCGCATATCCGGTGCCAGTACGCAGAATCGAGGCGTTATTCCGGATATCGAGTTTCCGTCACTGTACGACCAGAGAAAAATCGGTGAGAGCGCGCTGCCCGAAGCATTGCCATGGGCTTCCATTCCTCCGGTGCTCTACCGGCCATTCCCTGATCTGTCAGAGCGGATCAGGCGCTTGCATGAACTTCATGACGCCCGGATCAAAGAGGATGCCGGATTCGGCTATCTCATGGCGGCCGTGGATCGATTGGAAGAAGTAAGAAAACAGACCCGGTTGTCGCTGGAGGAAAAAATACGGGTTACAGAGCGTGAAAAAACCGATCGCTTGCGGTTGGAGTTGACGAATATGCGTCGAACAGCTCAGGGTCTTCCGTTATTGAAGGGCACGGAAGAATTGGAGGCCGAAAAAGATGAGGATGAAGCGGAAATCCCCGACCCGGAGAAAGAAGATCCGTTTGATCCGATTTTAACGGAAAGCGGACATATTCTTTCGGATTACATTCTGCTCTCATCGAAGAGCGTGGCGGTGCGGTGACGGCTATTTCGTTTTTCTTGCTTTTTTCGGGGATACGAATGACGAAACCGATTTTCATGTTGATGTGGTGGTGCTGCAATGGTTGAATTCTTGAGATATATATCTTTCTTACTATCGGAATAAGGAAAACGGATGATGAGCCCGATCAGTTGGCCCAAAAAAAAGCCGGCTAAAGATGATGGCCGCAAACGGATTGTGGAAAAGGGGACTACTCCGAAAGTCGCGGAAGCAAAGCAGCAGGAGCGCGAGTCAATCTTCAGAGGTCTCGACGAGAAAGAGATCAACGCACTTTACAGCATGGCCAATATTCTGAAGATGAAACCCGGAGAAGCCCTTTATCGGGAAGGGGATATCGATCAACGTGTTTACGTGATCCTTGAGGGAAAAATAAAAATTACGCAGATAGGCGAAGATCGATCGGAGGAAGTCATAAAACTGAGCGCGGGTACCTGGATGGGAGAGACGGCGTTCGCCCGCTCAAAGCGAACGAATTCAGCTACCGCGGATACGCATGCGTCCGTGATGGCTCTGGACAGAGAAACGATCAATTCGCTTGAAAAGCAAACGCAGCTGTATTTTTACAAACGTCTGAACAATCTTTCTTCTTTAAAGCTGAGTCAGCTTGAAGTTCAGAAGAAGGCATTGCAAACAAGAAACGCGCGATTGGCCGATGCCCTGTTTGCCACAAGAACCGGACAACGAACGGATCTGGAAAGGTCCGAAATGATACAGGCGATTGTCAATAATATTCCCAGATTGCCGGCGTTTGTTCGTACTTTTTATACAAAAATTACGGATGAGGAGAGTTCTCCAGGCGCTGTCGATGAACTGCTGGGGGAGGATCCGCAGTTGTTGGCCGATGTTCTGAAGAAGATCAATTCTCCTTATTTCGCATTTTCAAGTCCGGTGACCGAAATAAACGGTGCCGCCTCGCAGATGAGCTTTCAGGCATTGTATCGGACGATTATTGCGGAAGCAATTCATCGCAGTATGCCAAACTCTCCCGAAGTCGATCGCCTGCACGCCCAGGCGGTTACGATATCGCACATCGCCTTCGCACTGTCCGGTTCATCCCGCAAGGGTTTTCCGGTTCAGTTGGCGACAATCGGTTTGCTCCACAATGTCGGACAAATGATTATGGCGGTACTGAAAAATAACTATCCCGGGGTCGGCATATTTATTGACGCGATGGATCATACCCAATTGGGGGCCTTGCTGCTTCAGCAGTGGGATTTGCCGGAGGCCGTTTGTCAAACGGTCGAATACCTGTTTTATCCCGATTTCGTACCACCGTCAAAAATTCCGGAAGAAATACTCGACAATGTGACCATTTTATATATGGCCCGGTTGTGTCACGACATTATGCAGGGGAAATCGGATGTTTATATGCCGATGCTATACTACGATGAGTACAAGCGTCTCCTGAAATGGGAAAAATTGACACCGGAAGAAGTCCTGATGTCCCAGGCATTGCCGTTTCTGAGGCAAAAACCGGATTGTTTACCGGCTTTTCTGCGCCAGGTATTGGAACAGTATCAATAAAAACGACTTCATGCTTTTTGGGATATAACCAGTTGTGCAACCGCCTGAAGAGCCAGCGTATAACCGAAAACTCCCATTCCTGTTATTTGGCCGGTTGCGATGTCCGCAATCATTGATTTGTGGCGGAAGGTTTCCCTTTTGTAAATGTTGCTCAGATGAATTTCCACTACCGGAACTTTCAGTAGCAGTAATGCATCCCGAATCGCGACACTCGTGTGCGTGAAGGCCGCGGGGTTGATAACGACACCTTGATAACAACCCACCGCTGCCTGGATCGTATCCACAATGGCGCCCTCATGATTCGACTGGAATGTATCCACCCGCAGACCAAGCCTTTCTCCTTGCAGGGTGAGATCGGCATTGATGTCGTCAAGCGTTGAGGTTCCGTATATGTCCGGCTCCCGTTTGCCCAGCATATTCAAATTGGGCCCGTGAATAACCAGAACACCAGGGGTCCTGTCCGAATGTTTCATGTCGCGTTCGTCTCCTTTCATGCTACAGCCGGCTTTTCAGCGGCCTATTTTTTCCCGGAACAATTGGATGGCTCTATCATAATTTTCGCTTCCAAAAATTGCTGACCCCGCCACGAACACATCCGTCCCGGCAGCGGCGATCTTTTCAATGGTTTGCGCGTTCACGCCGCCGTCGATCTGAATCAGGGTACTCAGTTCTTTTATACGGATGGTTTCTTGAAGCCGCTGAATTTTTTCCAAGGCGCTGGATATGAACGCCTGTCCTCCAAAACCGGGATTGACGCTCATGACCAACACAAAGTCAAGATGATCCAGTATCCATTCCAGTGTTGCAAGCGGTGTCGCCGGATTCAATGCTACACCGGCCTGAATGCCGGCCTTTTTGATGATTTGAATGGATCGATGCAGATGGGTACAGGCTTCCACGTGGACGGAAATCAGATCTGCGCCGGCTGAAATAAAGTCGTTGATCAGCAAGTCGGGTTTTTCAATCATCAGATGGACATCCAGCGGCAAAGACGTGGCCTTACGACAAGCTTCAACGATGATTGGGCCGTAGGTGATGTTGGGAACAAAATGCCCGTCCATTACGTCGATATGAATCCAATCCGCACCCGCATCTTCAACCGATTTGATTTCATCGCCCAGCTTGGTAAAGTCGGCTGATAAAATAGATGGTGCAATCAATTTCATGTTTTCCCCCTTTTTGAAAAAAATATGTTTATTACCAAGCATCAAAAATTTCCGATTTAATCAATTCTTCGTTGCTGAATAGAAATACGGTGGCATGGGTGTGGCGGGGTATCAATGACCATATTTCCGTTCCGGGTGTCATCAGTTCGTTATGGAAATCCGTCGAGAAACCATAGCAGCTGACTTGGATGCGGATGCGTTTTTTCATGAATCCTTCCTTCAGCCGATATCGAAAGAGGCGTGGCCCTGAAATAAAGGTTGAAATTTCTTGTGGGCCGGAGCCGTGTTGTCGATTGATGGTGAGATCCATGGGAGCCCCTTGCTGGATGCGATACCCGGTGCGCGGTTCTTGGGAGACAATGGTGTTCAATGGTTGATCCGCCGCGTATACAAATTGTATCTCTCCGATTCGCAGACCGATTTTCCCGATTCGAAAGATGGCCTCGTCGAGAGAGAGGTCGCTGAAATCCGGTACTTGATAAAATTGGGGACGGGCTCCCAGACTGATCAGGAGGTTTACCTGGTCACCGGGATGAATACGGTTGCCTTCCGCAGGTGAATGGGCGATCACCTGATCTTTTTTCCAAACCGGTGAATAGACGAATGCATTTGTCCCCGCCACCAGGTCGTTTTCTTCGAGAATGATATGTGCCTGCTGACTGGAAAGGGTCTTCAGGTTCGGCATCTTTACGGATTCCGATCCTTTTGAAAGGGTAATCCGGACATCACGGCCTTTTTTGATTTCCTTGCCGGGTGATGGATCCTGAAAGAGAATATGGTGTTTCGGGGTCGCATCGCTGTACTCCGAACCTTTCACTTTGGTGTTCAGTCCCAATTCCGTCAGCAGCTCCAGGGTATACAAAAGACTTTTACCGGTAAGATCCGGAACGATGACCGTATCTTCGCTTTTGATGATCGCGATCAGCGCTATGTAGGCGCTGATTCCGGCAACAAAAAAAACGGTCAGGAATAAAGCCGCCATTCTGAAAACTTTTGCGATCATGATGGAATCCATATTCGAAGCGGAGGAGTTGCCATGCGAGGTGAATCTTAGTCAGATTCCGTCCGGATGTCAATCGAGATCAATGGTCAATTCCCACGGAACATCCTTGGCTTTGTAGTGCCGCCGCAAAGCGCTTTGGGAAAAAAAGGGGGGGAAGTCGTTTGACTATCCCCCCCCTTTTGACAGGTATATGGTTCTACCGGATGTGCTATTCGTCTTCTTCCTTTGGTTTGAGGTGCTCCGGCACAATGACCATTTTCAAAAGCAGGGGCTTGAGAAAGGACCAGCGAATGCCTATTTCATAAACTTCTTCCAGGTCCCGGATGGCGTCCCAGCAGTTGTGGCAAGGAGCAACCACGAGTTTGGCGCCGGTGGCCAGAATCTGATCCCGCTTCACCTTCAGGCCGATGTTCCGTTCCTTGCGGTAGCGGCCGAGACCGTTCATTCCGCCGCCGCCGCCGCAACAGAAATTGTGTTCCTTGCAAGGACTCATTTCCCTGAAATCTTCTGCAATCTGACTCATGATATAGCGCCCGGCGTCTTTCAACCCGGCATTTCGAATGTAATTACAGGAATCCTGATAGGTCACCGGTTCCTTGATTTTTTTGGCGGGATCGATCTTCAGCTTGCCGGATCGCAGGGCGTTTGCCACCCACTCGACGTAGTGAAATGTTTCAACCGGGGTCTTCCCGCTTTTTAATCCTGCCCAGTAAGGTCCTTCAAGAACGGTAGCGCGGTAGGCGTGGCCGCATTCGGTCACGACCATGCGCTTGGGTTTCAGGCGTTCCATGGCATCGTAAACGGCCATAACCTGCTGCCGGCAGCCTTCCCAGTCACCGGCGAACATGGCCAAGCTGGTTTCCTCCCAGCCTTCACTGGGCACCGTCCAGTTTTCTCCGGCAATATGAAAGAGAATGGCGGCTTCCGCCAGGTCTTCCGGATAATGTTTTGGCTCCCGGGCGTTCACCGTGTAAATGAAATCCGCGTTTTGCTTGTCGATGGGGATCTCCAGACCGGGCCAGTCCTCTTCGTTTTCCTCGCACATCCACTCACAGGTATCGACCCAGTCTTCAGAGGTCACATCCATCTGGGCTTTGTAAATCCGATGCATACCGGCACCGATTTTCAACTCCCATGGCACGAATCCCTGAGAAAAACAAAGGCCCCGTAGATATCCGAACATGACACCCATATCGATTCCGAAGGGACAGTACATGGCGCAACGGTTACAACAGGTGCATTTCCCCCAAGCCGTATCCATCACCATCTGCATGAATGCATTGTCCACATCGCCCTTCCGTCTGACCATCTCGCCAAGGGTCGATTGGATTTTATACGAGGGGACTTGTTTGGGATCTTTGTTGTTCGCCAGGTAGAAAAAACAACTGTCGGCGCAAAGACCGCATCGGGCGCATATTTCAAGCCATGTCCGCAGTCGGGATTTGCAGGTTTTTTGAATGGTATTCCAGAGGGCGTTGCGATCCACGTCGAGCTGGGACAATTCCTGATAATACTGGATGCCGTTTTTATCATCCAGGAGCGCCTGGAGTTCTTCCTTGGTGGTTACCGGTTTTCTATTACAAAGTTTTCCTTCAGCCATGATGTCGATTCCCGAAAATAGTAATGGTCCAACAATAGTTTACCACGCCAATCCCCTGCCTTTCATTCCACCCCGTTTGATGCCGAAATCCATGCCGATCTGGGCCCGGGACAAAAAGAACATGACGATATGAGAGAGCTTGGTGAACGGAATGGCAATCAACCAGATTTCACCGCTGAGGATATGCAGAATCAGCCAGAACTGGTAATCCGCGACCTGTCGGTGGGCCATAAAGCCGGTGATAAACGGCGCGATTGCGATCAGCAGCAACAGGTAATCATAGGCCGTTGTCAAAATCCGTACCTCCGGAAGAGCGATCCGGCGCAACGCCAAAAAAACCGCCGCAATGATGACGGTAATCGTCAGGATATCGGCCGTCCCTTCCGGGAGCATCCAAAAGTTGATTCCCCAGCGTTCCCGCAGCAGCAGGTTATGTCCGATGAGAAAAATCGGTGTAACCAGCAATCCGATATGAAACGTGAATACGAGAATGGTAAAGAGCGGCTTGACGCGCCAACTTCTGGTCCCGAACGGAACGATCCAGAAAAGAATGGATCGGATGGCGCCTTTGATGCCGTAAACCGTATTGACGGTGTACGTAACACGGTCCAGTTTCCAGTCGAGGCCTTTGATGTAAAGGACGATGCGTACCACGTTTCCGATGAAAAAAACAAGAAAAGACAGCCATGCCAGCGGACCGGTGACGATTTCGTACATAAGTTCTCCTACACTTACACGAACAGGCGGCGGAACTAGTGATGCCCCTGATGCCTTTGTTGGGTTTCTTCCTCCTGATCATTGTCCCGTTCGGTCAGGAAAAACCAGAAGCCGAGGATGCTCAGAAGGGATATCAACATTACCAAGTAGGTGATGCTTTCCGTGTGCAACAAAAAACTATGCAGCGTATAAAAGACTGGATGCATTTGTCAGTCCTTTCCGGTGTTCATATCCGGGTTAATGTGTTTCTTTATAATCCGGATGTTCGTATAGAATCGGCATCCGGGTTACGATAAAACGGAAAAAGAGAATCAGCAGCGTTACCATAAAAACCGAAATGCCGATTTCCATCCAATGGGGGACATACCGTTCACCGGCCGGCAGATGATAGTTGAATGCAATGACCGAAACGTTTAACCGGTTTAAGACGATGCCCGCGACCGTCCATCCAGCGGTGAACCGAATCAGCTTGACATTCTTTTCTCTTACACCGATCGCATACAGGAAACAAGGCAGGGCGACAAATCCAAGCAACTCGACCAAAAACCAGTAGCCGTATGGGGTTGTCAGCAGGTGCCAATGGTTGCCCGCGGTGACGCCCACGATTTTGATGGTGAAATATCCGGCAAGGACGAGAGCCGCCGCTTTCCCAAATCCGAGCACCAGGGGATCGCTTTCCGAAAGATGTGTTTCATCCATCTTGTGATGGAACGCTTTGTGGGAAAGTGCGCCTTCGAACATCACCATGGAAAGACCGGCGATAATGCTTGAAACAAAGAAAAAGACCGGCAAATACGGCGAATACCAAAGCGGATGGAGTTTGGACGGTGCGATCAGGAAAAGGGCTCCCAGTGAAGATTGATGCAGGGTCGACAGAACGACGCCGAAAATGGTCAGGACCATGGTCAGTTTGGCGGCCAGGTTGCGGGTTTTTTTGAATCCCAGCCATTCCAGGGGGGCGGGGGTGAATTCCAGAAAAAGAACGGAGAGATACAAGGCGACGCAAAGGCCGACTTCAAACAACAGGGAGGTGGTTCCCCAACCCACGAGGAAAGGATAGGGCAGGCGCCAGGGACGACCGACATCATAGTGAAGCGCGATGACGACGAAAAGATATCCCAGGAAACCAGTGAGAACGGCCGGTCGGACGGCGGAATGATATCGTTTCATACCGAAAATATATACGGCGGCCGATGTGACGTAACCACCCGCGGCGAGCGCAACGCCTACAAGGAGATCGAAACCGATCCAGATGCCCCAAGGTGTGTGGTTCGACAAATTGGTCGTCGCTCCCAACCCCTTGGTAAACCGAATGACGGTGATGAACAACCCGATGATCACGATGACGCCGGTAATCAGATTAAACGGCGTAAAAATCGATTTGTTGACTGCAGTGTTTTCTCCAGACATTAGGACTCCTCCTCCTCACCTTTCGACTGAGGCTCGGCGTCTTCCTTCTCCTCGGTTTGAGGTTTGGCCGCTTCTTCAAGCGCTTGCTTAATTGCCTGTGCTTTGGCTTTTTCCGCTTGTTCCAACGCTTTTTCTTTTTCTTTCTTCGCCTTTTCCAATGCCTGAGCGAGTTTGGCGCTCGCTTTCCCTTCCGCCTCTTCGAGGGCCGCGGAAACGGCCGCCGATTGCTCTTCCGCCGCGATTTTCTCTTTTCGCTTGCTCATGGCCCATACACCGGTCAAGAGAACCGGCCACAAACCGACGACCATGGGTACAATGCTCAGGGCTCCTGCGGTAAGTTCCGGAGCGGGCCTGATTCCCAGATCCTCCCGCATGCCGATGAATTTAAAAGGAACCCCTGCCAGATAGAGCCAACTGGTTCCCCCCATTTCCGTTTCGCCGTAAATATGGTCCACATAACGGGTCGGTTGCTTGCGGATGCGCTCCCGGGCGGTTTTGATCAGATCGTCGCGCTTGCCGAACGTGAGTGCCTCTTTGGGACAGGCCTCAACACACCCCGGCAGCAGGCCTTGCTCCAACCGTGGTGCACACATGGTGCATTTGAGTACGCGCGGCGTCAGCGGGTTGTTATACTCGTATGTCGGAATTTCAAAGGGGCAGGCTACCATGCAGTACCGGCAACCGACACATACCGATTCATCGTACAGCACCGGTCCCTTGGCCGTTTTCTTAAACGCGCGGACAAAGCAGACGGATGCGCAGGCAGGCTCCAGGCAATGGTTGCACTGTATTTTCCGGAACAAGGGAACGTCTGATGAATTGGAAGCATGGTCGTAGCGATTCACTACCGTATAGGATTCGTTGGTGGTGGCACGTTTTTGATCCAATACCGTCAGATCGTCAAAGGGACGTTCCGGGGCCGGCAGTTTGTTGACCTCGTTGCAGGCTGCTTCGCATTTTCGGCATCCGACGCAGCGGGTGATGTCGTGCAGCACACCGACGCTGTCGGGATGACCGGTAAAATGCTCCGTGGAGGCGGCATCGGCCGATTTGCCGATTGTGGATCCGATGCCGGCTGCACCCATCCAGCCTAAGAATTTCCTTCTAGATATGGCCATTTATCTTACCTCTATGTTATTCATAAATGGACAGGGGGTCCGTTTTATTTCACCGCAGCTCATTTCGCCGAAGTCACTTTTTCTTTATGGCAGTCCGTGCAACTGGCCGGCTTACTGATTTCCATTTTTTTATGACATTCCATGCATTGGATGTGGTATGCGCCCAGAAGGCCCGGTTTCAGAACATTCTGATCGCTGAACGGCTCCCCATGACAGTTGGCGCATTGGGGCGGATTCAGCGTTGCCGGACTATTGTGATGGCATCCCTGGCAGAGCGTCTCCTGACTGGAATGGAAAGAACCGGCCAGTTTGTTGTCTTTGATTTCTTCAAACAGCGTCGTTACTATTTTCCTGTGCGGAAGCTCAACTGGCTGATATTTATTGGATAGTCTTTTAATCGTTACTTTATCCGGGATGTCTTTCACATCCGGCAGCCGGGTGATGAAGGTTCGTGATTCAAGATGCGCTGCTGCCGCCGCTGTATCTGCTTCAGGTGAGGATATTGACTGCCCGTCGATAGCTGGAATGGCCGCGTGGCATTTGGCGCAGGTCCCTTCGGCATTGCTGCTTTTACCGGTCATGGCGCTGTGACAACCAGCGCACTCTCTGTTTTCCTGTTGCTTGTTATGACATCCGATACAACTCGGATCCGCATCAATCCGATGCATGGCCTGCTCCAGACGGATCGTTGCGCCCTCTTTGGCGCCGTTCATGGTGTGACAAGTGTTGCAGGGTTGCATACCGGCATGGTGGCATACGCGGCAGGTATCGTTATAGTTTTCGTGGGCCTTATGGTCGAAGGGCACAAAACCCATGCGATGTTCGAGCGGCTCCTTCCCGGATTTGATCAATGCGACGTCCGGCTGCTTGCGCTCCATTCTCGGTACCGGGGATACTTTTTCGATGAGACGCTGGGATTCCGCATTATGGCAGCCGGCGCATTTGAACGGCCCGGTTTTCTGTTTGCGGGAAGCGGTTTTCAGATGGCAATCGATACAGGCTTTATGGGAGGCGAGGGACATGGAAATTCTGTTTTCCTCGGTAACCCGTTTATGGCAGAAACGGCAGGATCCCTCTTTTTCTTTTACATAAATCAGTTTCTTGGCGGTTTCATCATACTCATGGTGACAGCTTTCACATTTATTGTCCAACGCTTTGCTGTGGCGGAAATGAAGTGACTTGTCCATGCCCATGGGTTTTTGATCCGGCTGAATGAGCGGATTTTCCATATGGCACTCGCCGCATTCCACCGGTCCCGATTGCTGTCGATTTGCGGTTGTTTCCTTATGGCAGGCAATGCAGTTTTCATGATACACATCCATGACCGCCTTGCGCGTGCCATTTTCGACGCGTTTGAAAGGGAGCAGCAGTCGGCCTTCTTTTTGAATATGGCAGGTGGTGCAATCCTTCCCCAGTTTTTCAAGAGCGGCCGTGTGCCGGTCGTGCTGAAACAGAACGGCGGGCCGTTCCAAATCGCCGAATGCTTTCATACCGTCGATGGAGATGATACCTGCATAATCCGGTGCGGAATTATCGTTAGGCTGCGTTTCAGATCCAAACACTTGAATGCCAGAGTTTGATAATACGGCGACAATGCAAAGCATTCCCGTCCATCGTAGCGCTCTTCCCATCTTCATGTTGACTTCCTTATTCATTTGGCGGCTTTTTGTTCCTGATTATTTTCTGTTTTGATATCGGCTCGGTTGTCTGTGGCGAGAAGTTCCTGAGTTGTCGTTTTTTTTCGTAGATATCGAATATTGCCATCCGCACTTTATTCCACTTCAGAGATCATGACGAGCCCCTGACCCCTTCGACTGGCCAGCTCAAACAGATCTCTCGGCGCGTATTGTGTCTTCTGTGTAATCAGCATCATAAATCGAAACCCTTTCTTGACCGTCATGGTCAAGAAAGGGGAAAGTTTAGTTGAGAAAAAGGAGGCTGTCAATCCTCTTTTTTCATTTTGGAGAGAATTGCAATCAGGTCGCCACTTTTTTATGCAACCGGGCGCCGAAAAAACCGTCGGTTCCATGGCGGTGCGGGTAGGTCTTGAGGTACCCCTTGGGATCCACCAATGTTGCGGCACTCTCGGGAAACGATTCCGTGGGGCGTTCGACGGAGAATTGGGGATGGTCTTTCAGGAAGGTTTCGATCAGGTTCTCATTTTCTTCCGGTTCGAAACTACAGACAGCGTACACCAAAATCCCGCCCGGCTTGACGACGGCTGCCAGTCGCTGCATAAGGGCCAGTTGATTCTGTTGGAAACGAGCCAGTTCCCGTTTGATATCGGACCATTTCCCATCCGGATTGCGGCGCAGAACGCCTATGCCGGAACAGGGAGCATCCAGCAGGACCCGATCATATTGACGAGAAATCGGCGCGGTGAATTCTTGGGTAATGTCTTGGACAATCGGATGGACAATCGTGATTCCCATGCGTTTCATTTCTGATGAAAGTCGATCCAGCTTCGCGGGACGATGGTCCATGGCGGTCAGGCTTCCCCTGTTTTTCATCATCTGGGCGATATGAGCTGTTTTGCCGCCCAATCCGGCGCAGGCGTCCAATACGGTTTCTTCGGGTTGTGGGGATAGGAGGTAGGCGACCAATTGGGCGGCCTCGTCCTGGACTTGGAAGAGCCCATTCCGAAATTCCTGAAAATCGGAAATCGTGTTTGCCGGACCCAATATATGGAGTCCGTCCGGTGAGTATGGGGTCACGGATATTTTTTCGACCAGGTGAGAAAGGGCATTTTGCACCGTTTCACGGGATGTTTTTAACGGATTCACCCGGATCGTGATCGGTGGAATGGTGTTGACGGCGTCGCAAAGTTGAATGGTTTCCGCTATTCCAAATCGCCGGGTCCAGCGAGTAAGCATCCATTCCGGAAAGGAGTGCGTCGCGGCCAAAGATTGAACCGGGTTCGCTTCGATGGAAGGAAAAGGGACCGTCTGAAACGATCTGGCGGCGTTGCGCAGGACGCCATTCACATACCGGGTAATAAATGGGCGGCCATATGCTTTGCTCAGTTCAACCGATGTGTTTACGGCGGCGGATGCCGGAATGCGGCTCAGGTGCGTGATCTGAAAAAGTCCGATGCGTATGATATTGAGAATGATCGGATCGATTTTGGCAAGCGGGGTCTTGGAAAAATGAGTGATAATCCAATCCAGTCGGCCGCGCCATCGCAAGACGCCGTAAATAATGGCCATGGCCAGTGCACGTTCACGATTCGAGATCATATGGTCGGGGGGGAACTGTTCTTCCATCGCCTGATCGAGTGTGCACCGCGATGTCTCAACTATGTTCAGGACCAACAGGGCCGCGTTGCGGGCATCGGAAGTCCCTGGTCGGTTAGTTGGAGGCATTGGTCTTCTGGACCATATGAAAGATGGTTCCGGGAGGCAGGGGATTACCCCGTAAAAATTGTTTGATGGGCAACCGTTTCCCGCTCGCGCCTTGAATTTCGAGGATGGAAAGGGCTCCTTCACCCGTGGCGACCCGGAGTTCTTCCTGGAAGCCCCTGATCACCGTTCCGGGTGCCGCCGGTTCACTTATTTCGGCCGGTTGAACGGAAAAAATTTTTAAACGCGATTCCTGAAAAAAAGTGAAGGCACCCGGCCATGGGTCCATTCCGCGAACAAGGGCATGGATCCGCTTGGCAGGAAAGCGCCAGTCGATCATGCCATCCGATTTCTGCAGTAGAGGCGCCAGGGTCGCTTGTGAATGGTCTTGGGGTATCGGCCGGATCGTCCCGTCGGAAAATCGGTCGATGGTTTCGACCAGCAACTCTGCGCCGATTTGGGAAAGGCGGTCATGCAGGGTTGCGGCAGTGTCGGTTTCATGAATCGGTTGTTTATCGCGCAAGAGAATATCGCCTGAATCCATTCCGGTATCAAGGGTCATGATGGTCACACCGGTTTCGGTTTCTCCGTTGATGATGGCCCATTGAATAGGGGCCGGCCCCCGATATTTGGGCAACAGGGACGGGTGGATATTCAAGGCCCCGAAACGGGGAATCTTCAACAGGGCTTTCGGTAGTAGTTGACCGTAGGCTACGACACAGAGGAAATCCGGTTTGAGCTCTTCCACAAGACCAGCGAACGATTCCGTTTTGATGGATTCGGGTTGCACCACACGATAGCCGAAGGATTCGGCGGCAGTCCTTACCGGAGGAGGGACAAGCTTGCGCCCCCGCCCCTTTGGGCGGTCCGGCTGTGTCACAACCAGTGGGACCCGGTGACGGCTTTGATGGATTGCTTCCAGCGCCGGCACTGCAAACGGGGGTGTTCCGAAGAAAACGATGTTGAAGGGATCAGGCACTATATTTCAATTGCTTTCTGACTTTGCGTTTGTACATTTCTCTTTTGAGCACACTGATGCGGTCGATGAACAGGATGCCGTTCAGATGATCGATTTCATGCTGCAGAATAATCGCAAGGATACCTTCCGCCTCGATTCTTACCGGGTTCCCCTCCCTGTCCAAGCCTTCCACCACCGCCTTTTCAGCCCGCTTCACATCGGCCCTGAATTCCGGTACACTCAGGCATCCCTCGTTTTCGGAGAGGATCTCGCCCTGGGTATCAATGATTTTTGGGTTCATCAGTACCTGATAGGGGCGATTCTCTTTATCGGCCGTCGGATCAAATACAATGACGCTTTTATCACAGCCGACCTGGGTCGCGGCCAGCCCGACACCGGGTGCATCATACATGGTATCTGCCATATCCTCGAAGAGGCGTTGGAGTTCCTCATCAACGTGAATCACCGGTCGGGTCTCTTTTTTAAGGAAAGGGTCCGGATAGGTGAGGATCTCAAGTACAGCCATTCGTTTATCCTTTCATTTATTGCTGTATTCTATTGTGTGTCATACTCTTGATATCAAAATAATAATGCAGATCAACAGAAAATCTATGGTTCCATCTCGCGGCAGATGCTTTGTTGGACATTTACGGTCCGGATATTGAAACCGTAAATCAGAGCGGAGACCAGTCCGATAATGATCACGGGAAACATTTGAACGGCATGGCTGGCAAGAGCGAAGCCGGCAGCGTCTTTGGGCTGAATGGAAAATAACGATAGGGCGAACACGCCGCCGGCCTCCCACAAACCCCAAAACCCGGGAACGGAAGGCAGCGCGATGAAAAAGCAGATGATCAGCATGACCGCCGTGATTTCAAGCACGGAAAGGCCAAGCCCCGGGCATCCCAGTGCCATCAGGTAATACGAGGCGGCGTTGATCACCCAGATCAACGATGACAGGGTGATGCACAGCAGCATTCTTTTCACATCTTTTACCAGAATGAAACCGGCTGCGATATTTTCGATGATGCGGACCATGGGAATGGCCACGTATTGGGTGACCCTTTTTGGGATGCGTGAACCGGTAAAAAAAAACAAGGTTGGGAATTGCATCACAATTCGGATGATTCCTTTTTTTGCCGAATCGATGCTGATGATGAAAATGCCTGCGATCAAGATCAAAAACAGTTTGATCATGCCGCTACCGATAGCCTCCAGTGTATCCTTGTTCAGTTTGTAAGCACCGAACGGGATTTCAAGGTTCGGGTCAATCCGGACATGCAGGAACACGATGGTAAAGAGGATGATTAAAATCAGCAGATCAAAAACCCGCTCCGTCGCGACCGTCGCCAACCCGGTCGTGTAGGGAACATGGTCTTTTTTCAGCAATACCGCCGGGCGCGCCAACTCACCGATCCGCGCCGGCAATATACAATTCAGCATGAACCCGATCATCATGGGATGAAATGCTCTCCAATATCGAATTCGATGGGAAGATTGCAAAATAATCTGCCAACGTAACGCGCGTCCCATGAAACTGATAAAGACCAATAGAACGGAAGGCCCGATCCATAAATAATTGATGGAGCCGATATAATCGACCAGTTCGGTGAACGGTACGTTCCGGAACGCAAAATACAGTGCAATGATGGATATGAAAATACCGATCAATAGGGATAGAATTATGTTTTTATTCATTCGGTTACTATGTGGTCAATGGTTGACGGTTAACGGTTGACGGGTCAACCATATGGGTTCTTGGCGCTTCAATTTTGAATTTTGGCCTCGGCATTCAGCAGTTGCCTGGCCTTCAGGATATCCTTTTTGATTTGTTCGGATAGCTGCGTAAGGTCGGAGAATTTTTTTTCATCCCGTAGTCGTTTGATAAAATTGACGCGAATCTCTTGGTTGTAAATATTTTGGTCAAAATCGAGAATGTGGACTTCGACGGTAAACACGTGGTCTTCAAATGTCGGGCTGTATCCGATATTGGCAACTCCTTGGTGGATTCCGGTTGCGCACTCTACGGTGACAGCGTAAACGCCGCTTTTGGGGCAGAGCTCGTCATTTAAACGGATATTGGCGGTTGGGAAACCCAGCAGTTTGCCGCCCCGGTCGCGTCCGGTCTCCACGCTGCCCCGGATTTGATAATAGCGTCCTAACAAGTCGCGGGCCTTTTCCACATCCCCGTCCATAACGGTTTCCCGGATTTGGGTGCTGCTGATTCTTTCCATTTTGTTCCCACCGTATCGTTCCCAGTCTTTGATAATGACCTCAAAGCCCAGGCGTTTCCCGCTCGTTTTTAAGAAATCGATATTTCCTTCGCGGTTTTTGCCAAAAGCATAATCTTTGCCCACAACGATGGCTTTCATCCCGATTCGATGGACCAGGATATCTTCGATAAACTGATTGGCGGTCAGGTTGGCGAACGCTTTGGTAAAGGGTATGCAAACAGTTACATCGATACCTGTTTGGGAGAGGAGTTCCATTTTTTGGTCAAACAAGGTGATGTGGGGAAGATAGGTGCTGTTTTGAAGCACCCGGATCGGATGGGGCTCGAAGGTAACGGCGATGGATGTTCCGGATATGGCTGCCGCCTGTTTTTTGACCTCGGCCAGAAGCGCCCGATGCCCTTTGTGAACGCCGTCGAAATTACCGATGGTAACCACCGCATTCCGGAACCCTTCGACGATTTCATCCATGTTTTCTACTATTTTCATGATCAGTTACAAATCCTTGATAATCTGCTTGACAGGCATATTGAATCAGTATACATAGTGGATCTTAATTTTGAAAGCAAACAGTTTTTTGCTTTCCGAAACAAGCCGAAGTGGCGGAACTGGTAGACGCGCTAGGTTCAGGGTCTAGTCGGGGTTTCCCGGTGGGAGTTCGAGTCTCCCCTTCGGCACCATCGAATATAAAGGGTTTGCGGGATTCGGTTCTTGCAAACCCTTTTTTTTGGGGTTTTGCAGCTATGGCAATTCAACTTGGGGAACTGTTTGATTTTGGAAAGACAGGTGTGAAATATTTCGGGAGCGTTTCAACGAGTCGGGATTCCTACTCTTTTTAAGAAGTTTCGGAAGTTGCGATAGCGCATATGGCGGTATGTTGCATGGCTTGCCGGCCTTTTTGCAATTCAGCTGATTGGTCCGTACAATAAATACCCATGAAAGGGAGACCGAAATGTGGGTTGGAGGCGAAAAATAATGTTGCTTCCATTCTGCTGATTTTCTGATATTCATATCGAATGGTACATAAAAATTCATATAAAAACAAATATAAGTGAGAGTTGCCGTCTCCCCCTTCGGCACCATCGAAAGGATGAGGCCGATAAATATTATTATGTTGGCGGCCTTTTTGTGTTTGTGTGCGTTTTGTGAAATCTGGTATTATCTTGATGCCACTTCGCTATTGTATCCCGGCTGATTTTTTCCGCTATGGATTATGAAATGAATTTCAGACCGGTATGAAATAACCTGTATATTTCAATATGGCATGTCGTCTCCGGTGACGGTTTTCGAAGTCGTGATGATTATTTAATAATTTAAAATAACAAGAATTTATTGAAAACTTGCATCGGAAATCAGGTTGTTTGATGATGTGGCACGCATTATGTATATCTATTCGGATTTGGTTGATCATTTCTATACCAAACCGATCAGATGTGATAAATATTATTTATTTTATTTACGTTATTTGATATCTTATTTAATTTAAATATGTTTCATAACTTCTTCCGGTCGCATCCCAGCCGTCAGGGGGAGAGCGTCACATGAAAATACGATAAGGTTTGCCAAATGGATAATCCCAATGGAATGATAAATCCGGCGCAACTAATTGAAATTGTTTTTCGAAGACGATGGTGCATCATTGCTCCTTTCTGTCTGGCGCTGATAGCGGGTATTTATTTAGCGGTCACTCTACCAAAGACATACGAGGCCAGCACCTTGATTTTGGTAGAAGCCCAGCGTGTTCCTCAAAATTATGTTCAATCCGTTGTTTCGCTTGATTTCGACACCCGGATCAATACGATTTCTCAGCAAATTCTCAGTCGGACGAATCTTGAAAAAATCAGTAATGAATTGAATTTATTCACTGAGAAAGAATTTCAGAATATGTATTTGGAAGACAAAATCGCAAATCTGCGCAAGCGCATATCAGTGGATGTCACCCAATCCCGAGGAAGGGGTAGTGAGGCGGATTCCTTTTCGATTTCGTTCAAAGGTGAAAATCCGGAAGAAGTAGTCCGAGTTGTCAATACCTTGTCGACGTATTTTATCGATGAGAATCTAAAAGTGCGGGAAGAGCAAGCGGTTGGTACAAGTGATTTTTTAGAGGGTGAGCTCTTGTCCATGCGCAAGAAACTTGAAGAAGTCGAAGAAAAAATGAAGGAATACCGTCGCACATATATGGGCGAGCTGCCGGAGCAACTTGAGAGCAACCTGAGAATTTTTGATCGGATTGAGGAGCAGCTCATCGAAAGAAAACAACGCTTGAGCGAAGAGCAGCAACGGCTGATCAGTTTTGAGAATCAATTGATGGCACCAACGGCAACGGCCTTGGCGCCAAATGCCAGTATGGGGCAAACGGAAAATTTGGAACAGCTGAAGGAAAGACTCGCGAATTTAAAAACCAAATATACAATAAAACATCCGGATATCGTTCGTTTGCAGAAAACGATTGGTGACTTGGAAAAAACAGAGATGGCAAAGAGAGCCAATGCCGCTTCGGGGGAGAAAGACAGTGAGGTCGCGGCCAGGAGCCGACTGAGTCCGTCGAATAAGCGTCAGCTGGATGATATGAGAAGGCTTAACGGGGAGTTGGAGAGGGACATAGCTGATTTGGTGGCGCAACGGGTGGAATACAGATTGCGCATCGAGAACACGCCGAAGCGGGAACAGGAACTGATGTCGCTCAAGCGGGATTACCAGAATATCAAGGAGTCCTACAGCTCTCTTCTGAATCGCAAACTGGAGGCAGAAATTTCGGTAAATATGGAAAAAAAGCAAAAAGGCGAACGATTTCGCGTTATCGATTCGGCCAAAAAACCGGAAAAGCCAGTAGAACCAAATATGGAAAAGCTTTTTCTGTTTACGATCGCCGCAGGTTTGGGAATCGGTGCCGGTATCATTTTTGTACTTGAATACTTGAACACATCTTTCAGGCGAACCGACGAGGTCGAAGCATACTTGGATATTCCGGT
This sequence comes from Desulfobacterales bacterium, assembly GCA_041740615.1. Taxonomy (GTDB): domain Bacteria; phylum Desulfobacterota; class Desulfobacteria; order Desulfobacterales; family SURF-7; genus DYJD01. The sequence goes on along the minus strand of JBGSLR010000095.1, from coordinate 26,084 downwards.
AATTGCGACGATTCCGAAAATTTTTCATAAAAATGATCTGCTATTCCAGAGATTGCATCAACTGGCGACTGTTTGCTCGATTATCATATCATTCGGCCTACTGACATCATTTGCATTGATTATCTTAAAAGGGCCTGAAACGCTTCTGACGTTGATCCGGTAAACCCGAAAGAGATCGTGTGTCGGAGCGAGGAAATCAAATCGGAATGAGCGAAGAATATGGGAAAAATATTTGATGCCTTGGAAAAAAGTCATGGGAATCAGAAACCGGTTCAACATGACGCTAAAAATGGGGACAAGAGTGAAGCCAGAAAACGGGTGGCGCCAATCATTAAAAAAAAGACACCGGACCCGTCTGTTTCCGTCACCGATCAACACCTGAATGAAAATTTGATTACATTTCTGGATGCTCAGTCGTTCGAAGCGGAACAGTTTAAATCGCTCAAAACGAACATCCTTTTTCCAGCCAGTGGGGTCGCACCGCGTGTCATTATGGTTACCAGCGCGGTCCCCGGAGAAGGAAAATCGTTTGTGGCGGCCAACCTGGCGATCAGTATTTCTCAGAATATCGATGAGCATGTATTGCTGATGGATTGTGATTTGCGGTTGCCGACAATTCACCGTCTGTTTGGTCTGGGAGTCGGCCCCGGGTTGAGTGACTTTCTTGCATCGGATACGCCGTTGGAGGGGCTTCTAAAAAAAACCAATATCGGCAAATTGAGGATTTTGCCCGGTGGTCAACCCCCGAAGAATCCGGCGGAACTGTTGTCCTCTGAGAAGATGTCCCAACTTATCGCTGAAGTACGGGAAAGATACTCGGACCGATATGTGATTCTGGATACTGCGCCACCTCAGTTAACATCGGAATCCAGCGCCATAGCGCGAAAAGTGGATGGCATCCTGCTGGTGGTCAACTATGGCACAACGAAAAGAGAAGTAGTGGCGGAGTTGGTTGAATTGATCGGGAAAGAGAAAATCATCGGCGTCATTTTAAATCGTTTTGACATGCGGACATCCAGTTATTATGGATATGGGAAATATAACTATTATTCGAAATATTATTTAACAAAATAAACGGACTTCCATTTGCTGAGCCATGCTGAAGCTGTTCAAACAATATTATCCGATTCGAAATATTATTTTTATCATCGGTGAGGGACTATTAATCTACTTGTCCGTCCTCATTGCCTGTTTACTTCTCTTCGGGACTGAAGCCTTCCTATTAGATGATTGGATTATTTTTAAAAGCTTCTTGATCACCTTTGTTTGTCAGATATGCATTTATTACAATGACCTATATGATATGCAGGTGACCAACACCTATTCGGAGCTGAGTATCCGTCTTTTCCAGGCTCTCGGTGTGGCCGCGTTTTTTTTGGCCGGTGTGTATTTCCTTTTTCCGGTGTTCATTATCGGGCATGGCATTTTCTTGGTCAGCACCGGTTTTGTGTTGCTGCTGGTGGTTCTCTGGAGATTCGGATATACATCCATGTTGAACAAGGGGATGTTTAACGAACGAATCATTCTGCTGGGCTCGGGTCCCCTTGCGCGCAATATTATATCCGAGATCAAAGATAAAAAGGATTGCGGATATACCATCGGCATGGTGGTTTTGGAAAAAAGCAACCAGGAGGAATGGATCAACGTCAATGGGGAATCGGGATTGATGATGCGCGGTATTGATCAGATTGATCTTTGCGCGTTGGCCAGAGAGCTGAAGATCAAAAAGATCATCGTCGCGATTCAACAGCGGCGAGGTGCCTTTCCCGCCAAGGAATTGTTGCGATGCCGGGTGGACGGCTTCAACATCGTCGAGGGCAATTCATTCTACGAAATGCTTACCGGTAAAATCATGGTGGAGTTGATTAACCCGGCATGGTTGATTTTTTCGTCCGGTTTTCAGAAGTCCCACAGAAAATTGATCATCAAAAGGCTTGTCGATATTCTACTCTCGTGCGTCTTGCTGATTATCTTGTCCCCGTTGATTGCGCTTGTTGTGATCTGCATAAAGATCGATTCTAAAGGTCCCGTTTTTTTTTCTCAGGAACGTGTTGGGGAAAAGAGAAAAAAATACACGATGCATAAATTTCGATCGATGATTCAAAACGCCGAACAAATAAGTGGACCTGTCTGGGCCGCGGATCAAGATCCGCGAGTGACCCGGTTGGGACATCTTCTTCGGAAAACCAGGATTGATGAAATTCCGCAGCTGTGGAACGTCTTGAAAGGTGAAATGACTTTTGTGGGGCCTCGGCCGGAGCGTGAATACTTTGTCAATAAACTGGAAGAGATTATACCGTATTATGGCGAGCGACTGACCGTTAAACCCGGAATCACCGGCTGGGCCCAGGTAAGCTACGGATACGGGGCCTCCGTTGATGACGCCATCGAAAAGTTGAATTATGATTTATTTTATACGAAAAATTTTTCCATTTTGATGGACTTCATGATTGTGTTGCGTACGGTGAAAATCGTGCTTTTCGGCAAGGGCGCCCGGTAACCTATCGCCGACGGTTTCCTGTATTGAAAAAAAAGTAGTAATATCAATGTATAAAGTTGATTTTCGTCTTGTAATTGACAAGGCGGAGCTCTGCCGATGGTCAGTGGTAATACCGATAGCGACAACAAAGAACAAGGAGGATTCGATTGAAAAATATGATGAACCCAGTGGAAAAGCGATGGACACGGTGTGTGTTTATTCTCGTATGTCTCGTGATTTTTTGTACGGGACAGGTTTATTCGGTTGAAACCATGAAATCAACCCCTCCGGAAGAATCGTATATCATCGGACGCGGCGATATCCTCGAAATTACCACTTGGAAAGAGCCCGATTTCTCAGTCCCGGAGATTACGGTCAGGTTGGACGGGAAAATATCATTCCCACTATTGAATGACATCCAAGCGTTGGGCCGAACACCGATGCAATTAAAGAAAACCATCGAGGAAAAACTAAAAGCCTATATTGAGGCGCCGGTCGTCAACGTGAACATGCGCAATGCCGCGAGTCAAAAAATTTATGTTTTGGGCGAGGTTGTACGAACGGGGGAATATAACTTGTCTAAGGAGCTTAGAGTATTGCAGGCATTTGCTCTGGCCGGCGGGTTTACGGAATGGGCCTCAAAGACGGAAATTGTCCTGTTGCGCCAGGATGGAAATGCGGAAAAAATTATCCGTATCGATTATAAGAATATTATCAAAGGCAAAGACCTCGAACAAAATATGCTACTTAAGGCCAATGATACGATCATCGTACCATAAATTTATGATATCTTCGCTGCTGGCCATCCGCTTCGAATGTTACGATTCCATCTCGGATCTTTCCCCTTTTCGCTATAACAATTCGCTTTGAACTGAACAATGTGCGGAATTGCTGGTACTATCGATTTTAACGGTCCTGCAGATAAACTGGGACTGTTGCGTCGCATGATCGGTCTTATGCGGCATCGGGGTCCAGATTCGGTGGGTGTTTATACAAATGGCCCAGTCGGTCTTGGCCACGCTAGGTTGAGTATTATCGATTTAGTGGGGGGAGATCAACCGATCCACAATGAGAATAATACCATATGGATTGTTTTTAACGGCGAGATATTTAACTATCCGGAATTGCGTATTGAACTTATTTCAAGAGGACACCGATTCTATACACAAACGGATACAGAGGTTCTGATCCATTTATATGAAGAAAAAGGAGTAGAAATGTTTCATGATCTCAATGGGCAGTTCGCATTTGCCATGTGGGATCAGTCAAAAGAAACGCTTCTACTGGGGCGGGACCGAGTCGGTATCCGGCCGTTGTTTTTTTGTCATCGACCCGGCCAACTTGTGTTTGGATCTGAGATCAAAGCGATTTTTGCAGACAATACCATTCCGAGAAAGATTGACCCGCATACACTGTCGGATATTTTTACCTGCTGGGCGCCGCTGGAAACCAAGACTTCATTTGAAGGGATCGAACAACTTCCACCGGGGCATTATGCCATCTTTTCCAAATCAGGGATAGAAACCCACCGATACTGGACACTGTCATATCCGGATGCGGAAGCAGAAGAAAACAGAACGATTCAGGATTGGTCGGATGATTTGAATTTTCTACTGAAGGATTCTACTAAAATCAGATTGCGCGCGGATGTGCCCGTAGGAGCATACCTGAGCGGCGGAATTGATAGCAGTTATATCAGTGCCTTGGTTAAACAGAATTTTAACAACCGCATATGTACTTTCTCAGTCGGGTTCGAAGATAAACGCTTTGATGAGAGCAAATTCCAAAAAATGGCAGTTGCCTCTATCGGAACAGACCACAAAGAAGTCATTTGCAGCGATTCGGACATCGGTGAGATATTTCCCCAGGTAATTTGGCATACGGAAACGCCAATGATGAGGACGGCACCGGCACCTTTATTAAAGCTTTCCAAGCTGGTTCGGGAAAGCAATTATAAGGTCGTGCTTACCGGTGAGGGTGCTGATGAAATTTTTGCGGGTTATGATATTTTTAAGGAGGACAAGGTCCGCCGCTTCTGGTCACATGCTCCGGAATCCAAGATCCGTCCAATGCTCTTAAAAAAACTGTATCCAGATATATTTTTACAGGAAAATGAAAGAGCGCAACAATTTTTATTCGGTTTTTTCCGAAAAAGCATAGAATCCGTTACTTCACCGGTCTATTCACATCTGATACGATGGCAGAATACGACTCAGTTGAAGAATTTTTTTTCGCCTGAGTTGAGCCGAACTACGGCCGATTTGAATACCTTTATCGATCGTTTCACCGCGGGACTGCCGCCCGATTTTATGCGCTGGCATCCGCTTTCAAGAGCACAATATATTGAAAACAAGATTTTTTTGTCGAACTATCTATTGTCGTCGCAGGGCGACCGGATGTCCATGGCCAATTCCATCGAAGGGCGCTATCCATTTCTCGACTACCGGGTCATTGAGTTCGCCTGCCGCATTCCACACAAATATCGTATGAGAGGCCTGGAAGAGAAATATATATTAAAAAAAGCCGCGGATGGTTTACTACCGCCTCAATTGATTCAAAGACCCAAAAAACCCTATCGCGCTCCCATCAGCAGCTGTTTTTTCGGTGAAGTTTCACCCGCCTATGTGGCATTGCTGCTATCTGAGGAAGCCATTAAAAGCAAGGGATATTTTGACCATCGTAAAGTCGCCCGGATAGCGGCAAAATGCATTCAGAACAGAGGACAACTCCTGAGTGAAAGAGAAAATATGGCATTGGTAGCGATTTTGTCGACCCAATTGCTGGATCACTTGTTTATCCGTAATTTTCCCGCTTTCCCCATCCAGGAGCCCGAAAATGTGAAGGTGTTTCCCAATGAAGACCGACATCATTCGTGAGGTAGAAAAAAGGTGAAACAGTGAACAATAATAAATTATCCATGGCTGTTTTGGAAATCGATGCCGAGAGCGAAGTCGAGCGTATCTGTTCGAGATTGCGTGACATATTATCCAAGAAGCTGAAACGAAGGGGGCTTGTCGTGGCGTTGTCCGGGGGGATCGACAGCAGCGTTACGGCGGCGCTGGCTGTGAAAGCGATCGGATCGGATAAGGTTTTCGCCATTCAAATGCCGGAACGCCATTCAGCGAATGACACCCTTTATCTCAGTGGGTTGATAGCCGACAAATTCAGCATTGCAACGGTTCACGAGGATATTTCCGACATATTGCAAGCTGTCGGCTTCTACAAACGATATGATGATGCTGTTCGCAAGGTGATACCGGAATACGGCGCCGGCTGGAAATCGAAAATAGTGATTTCAAATATTCTTGAAAGTCGGACCATCAATCACTTTTCGGTGGTGGCGCAGAAACCGGATGGTACTGAAATCAAAAAACGGTTGTCCCTGAATGCCTATCTGGAGGTTGTTGCAGCAACCAATTTCAAACAGCGAACTCGGAAAATGCTGGAGTATTATCATGCGGACAGGCTCAACTATGCTGTCGCCGGAACCCCCAATCGATTGGAATACGACCAGGGTTTTTTTGTAAAACTGGGAGATGGCGCCGCGGACGTAAAGCCTATCGCCCACTTGTATAAGACCCAGGTTTACCAGTTGGCCTCATATCTGGAGATCCCTGAGGAAATTCGGAGCCGTCCGCCGACAACGGATACTTATTCCTTGTCCCAAAGCCAGGATGAATTTTATTTTTCGTTGCCCCATGACAAGATGGACTTGTGTCTGTATGCAAAAAACAATGGCATACCAGCTGAATCAGCAGCCGAAGCACTCATGCTGACAGTGGAACAGATTGAGCGTGTTTATCACGACATCGACGTAAAGAGATCGACCACCCGATATTTGCACTTGCAATCATTATTAATCGATACGATATCCGAATTAACGATTAACTAACCATCGATTCATGCCGTCGGTATTTTTCAAAATCGGCCGCGTCAATGCATGGGTTTCATTGGTTAACAAAACGCCTCTGTGAGGTGATATTTATCAAGGAATTGAAAGATGAGCAATCAGAGAGAAAAAATTAGATTATTTGTTGTTGAAAATTTTCTGTTCGGTAAAGACGACGACCTATCCGATGACACGTCTTTCCTCGGAGAAGGTATTATTGACTCAACCGGTGTCCTTGAATTGGTAGAATTCATAGAAGGAAAATTTGGAATACAGGTTGACGATGAAGAGCTGATTCCGGAAAACTTGGATTCCATTAACAATATTGTCGCCTATCTGGAAAAGAAGATCCAACAAGCGGCATGATTAGACGGCGATCTGGTATGGATTTAAGCGATATGATGGGAATGGGCGAAGGTTCCGGAACACTGATCCAATTCATTATCGCAACAAACCAGCACGGATGGAAATGATTGAAAAGAAACATCATCTGGTTCATCATTTTATAGAAGAAAGCGCTGTCGTCTATCCGAATACCATTGCACTTGTTCATGAGGATATGCGCGCATCCTATAAGATGATCAATGATGCGGCGAATCAGTTGGCGCATTGGTTGATCGGAATTGGGGTCGCTAAAGGCGAGCGTCTCGCCATGATCATGGAAAACTCCTTGGCTTATGTAGTCGGCTATTATGGGGCGTTGAAAGCTGGTCTTGCAGTTGCACCCCTTAGTTATGATTTGAAGCCGGAGCAGCTTTTGAATTCATTGATGGAATTGGAACCGGTAGTCGTTTTGGCATCATCAAGGGGTGAACGTCTGATTCGCGCCACCGACTTGATATCCCTTAAGCTGAAGAAACTGGTGATCGTAGAACCGAAACTCAATTGGACTGCATCAGATCTGCCGGTTGCATTTTGGCGGGATATCCTCACACCTTCCAGCAGCGATTGTACCCTGAATCCAGCCTGCCGTGTAGAGTCCTCGGATCTGGCAAGTATTATTTATACATCCGGTTCGACCGGAACGCCGAAAGGCGTCATGCTGTCCCACGGCAATATTGTTGCAAATACGCATTCTATTTGCGAGTATCTGCAATTGACGGAAAAAGATATCCAGATGATCGTTCTGCCATTTTTTTACGTGATGGGTAAATCCCTGATGAACACTCATTTTGCTGTCGGCGGGAAGATCGTCATCAATAATAAGTTCGCCTTCCCCGCCTCGGTCATTCAACAGATGATTGACGAAAACGTAACAGGGTTTTCCGGTGTTCCCTCCACCTACGCATATCTTCTGCATCGATCACCACTCTCCGCAAGCAAGAGTAAACTTGCCTCCTTGCGATACTGCACCCAAGCCGGAGGGCATATGTCCCGAGGTATCAAACAAGGACTGAAAAAAGCCTTGCCGGACCACACCAGCATATTTGTGATGTATGGCGCGACCGAAGCCTCCGCTAGACTTGCATTTTTGGATCCAGAACAATATGAGAACAAAATGGGGTCCATCGGGAAAGCCATTCCTGGAGTGACACTGAAAATCATTGGACGCGACGGTTTGGAAGTCGCAATAGGAGATATTGGCGAGCTGGCTGCAAAAGGGGACAACATCATGCAGGGATATTGGAGAGATCCGGAATCGACCGCGAAAGTGATAGATGAAAATGGATACCATACCGGCGATTTGGGGTATCAGGATCAGGATGGATACTTTTTTTTAACCGGAAGAACAGACCGTTTGTTGAAAGTCGGTGGCCATCGGGTCAATCCTCAGGAGATTGAAGATGCTATTATGGAAACCGGTTTTGTCATTGAAGTAATCGTAGTCGGTGTGAAGGACGATTTGCTTGGGAACAAACTGGTTGCGCTGGCGGTACCGATTGATGAAAAAACCGACGAAGACCTTATTATGGTTGCCTGCGCCGGGAGTTTGCCAAAATATAAAATGCCCTCGAAAATTCAAATTATAAAATCACTTCCGAAAAATGCACATGGTAAAATCGATCAGGAAAAGATTTTAGCGATTCTACAAAAATAGCTGGGGAAATAGCTCAAAGCTGAAAGATAAACGTGTAAAGCGTATAATCATTGGCTTTCACCTTTCACCTTTGAGCTTTGAGCTTCATATGCAACCACAAATTCTGTTAACCGTCGACGTGGAAGACTGGTTTCAGGTCGAAAACTTCAAGCGATATATCCCTTTCTCATCCTGGGAGAACAGAGAGTTTCGTGTGGAACGATCCACACACGAGTTGCTTGATTTGTTCGACACGCAATGCCTTCCCAGAGCGACGTTTTTTATCCTCGGTTGGATTGCCGAGCGTCTGCCGGGGCTTGTCCGAGAGATTCATAACCGCGGTCATGAAGTGGCTTCCCACGGCTACTATCACGAATTGAGCAACGGGTTGAATCATCAAGACCTTCGGAGCGATCTTTCGGACAGTAAAAAGTATCTGGAGGATATCCTCGGCAACCCCATATATGGTTTCCGTGCGCCGAGCTTCGCGATCAATAATACTGTTCTCAGGGCCGTTGAAGAGTGCGGCTATCTGTACGACTCCAGTTATAACTCTTTTGAAATGCATGGTCGTTACGGCTCCGTTGATTTGGATGGATATAAACGAACAGGCATCGCTATCGCCGTATCGAAATGTTTTTATGAACTTCCTATCAGTAATTTGCAAATACAAGGTCTGCCGTTTGAACTACCTTGGGGTGGTGGGGGGTATTTTCGTCTGATCCCTTACATGTTGTTCCGGATGGGAGTGAAGCAAATCCTGAAAAACAAACACGCCTATTTGTTTTATATGCATCCATGGGAAATTGATCATAAGCAGCCCCGGATGAAAAGCGTTTCCGCGTTTTTAAAATTCAGACACTATATCAATTTGAAAAGAACATCCGGGAAATTGTCATCCTTGATCCGTTGTTTCAACCACTGCCGTTTTATTGCTTGCCGGCAATATATCCAAGATTTGTGCGATAATTCATAATATGACTGTTCGAATACAGATTCTGCAATCGAAAGACATGACGGCGTGGGATACATATGTGCGTTCCCATCCGGAGGCCACGCTTTATCATCTGTCTGCCTGGAGCCGTATTATTCAGGACACTTATGGCCATGAGCCGTTTTATCTGATGGCGGTAAAAGCGGAAACGTCGACCTCAAATACCCATACGGAAACCGTGAATTCCGATGACATACAAGAACGGTCCACTACCGTGGTCGGCGTATTGCCGATGATTCACCTGAAAAGCATACTCTTTGGCAATAAGATCATATCCGTTCCTTTTTTTGATATGAGTGGAATTTTGGCGGATGATGCTGACGTCGAAAAAACACTACTATCCGAGGCCCTCCGAATTGCGCGAAGGGTCAAGGCAGACCAGCTGGAACTCCGTCATTTGCGTCCACTGACACTCTCAGAGGACTTACAGTCAACGCCTTTTGCACTGAAAACCCATAAGGTCCGCATGGTGCTGGATCTGCCGGGCTCATCAGAGGCATTGATGAAATCCTTCAAATCCAAGCTTCGAAGCCAAATCAAGAAGCCCCTGAAGGCAGGGCTGACTGCGACGATAGGCGGTACGGAGCTCCTGAAGGATTTCTATACGGTATTTGTCGTTAATATGCGAGACCTGGGATCACCGGTTCATTCCAAAAAATTGATGATGAATATATTCAAATGGTTCCATGATCAGGCTAGAATTGGGATGATCTGGAACGGTCGTCAGGCCCTTGCCGGCAGCCTTTTTATGGGATTCAATCAGGTTATGGAAAATCCATGGTCCTCGGCGTTGCGCCAATACCAGCATTTGAGCCCCAACATGCTGCTTTATTGGACGATGCTGGAGTATGCCTGTGAAAACGGATTCGCTCAATTCGATTTCGGCAGATCGTCACCTGACGAAGGCACTTACAAATTTAAGGAGCAATGGGGTGCAGTGCCTCAACCGCTTTATTGGCAATTATTTTCATTACGAGGCCGGCCTTTTGATATAGGTTCATCGGAAAAATCAAAGTTTGATAGAGCGATTCGATATTGGCGCAAAATCCCCGTTCCAATTACAAGAATCATTGGGCCGGTCATTCGGAAACATATCGGTTTGTGACATGAGAATTGGAAGAACCATTCCCCCGGCGGCTTCTCCGGTAGCCATCCGTGATATTCTGAATGGGTTGAAGGGACTCACGCGGGGTAAGAATGAAACCGCTCGGTTTCAACAGGAACTCAAGGATTTTTTCGGGGCTCGACATTGTTTTCTCGTTTCTTCGGGTAAAGCTGCGCTCTGGGTCATTCTCAGCGCATTACGTAGAATTCATCCGGATAGAAGCGAAGTATTGATACCGGCCTATACCTGCTATTCGGTTCCTTCTGCTATCGAAAACGCCGGTCTGAAGGCAACCTTGTGCGATATAGAGGCCGATACACTGGATTTCGATTTTCTCCAATTGGAAAAGATTGTCAATGGAGGCGGTGTCAACAATTGTGCCGTTTCAAGTAGAAACGGTATCTGTCATCAGATGAAGCCTTCTTCTAATAACATGCTTGCTGTCATTCCAACCCACCTGTTCGGTTTCCCTTCCGACATTCGTAAAGTAAGGGAAATCGTCACGGATCCGGCCATTACAATCATTGAGGACGCTGCCCAGGCAATGGGCGGGAGGCTGGAGGGGAAGAAGCTGGGTATGTTGGGGGATGTTGGTTTTTTCAGTTTGGGAAGAGGAAAATCGTTTTCAACGGTTGAGGGTGGAATTATCCTAACCAATCGCGATAATCTGGCGCATGAGATCGAAAAGTTACTTCATAACTTGCCTGAATATAGCCGCACAGAAATATTCATTTTGCTCCTATATGCGATGATATTAACCGTATTTATGCATCCGATGATGTTTTGGTTGCCGAAATCTCTGCCGTTTTTAAAACTTGGACAAACCATATATGAGCCGATGTTTCCAAAGAAAAAAATGTCCGCTTTTCAGGCCGGTCTTTCCCGTGGCTGGCAGGAGAAACTGATGGCGCTGGTTCGAATACGATCGATGAATGCAACTCACTGGGGAAAAGTATTGTCCACAAGCCCGCTGAAAGCAAGGCTGTGGTTGTGCTTGGAAAAGTCTGATGATTTGAAACGATCTCCTGATGAAGATACGGTAATCGGCCCCATCCGTTTCCCCATAATGATCGGCGATGAGTTCACGGCAAAGCGACTGGTCGCCATAGGAGAAGTCAAAGGCTTGGGTCTCTCGGCCACATATCCGGATTCCATCGACGGCGTCAAGGAGTTGAAGGCCGGTTTCAATGGCCGGAATTATCCGATTGCCAAGGAACTTTCACGGAAGGTAATGACGCTTCCCACTCACGGATATATCAACGCCCATGATAAGGAGCGGATCGCTGAACTGTTGACGCGGGATTCGATTTGAACGCTTTGGGAAGCCAAATGTCATTTTCATTTTTGCAAACGGTATATAGTGGGATTTTACGGAAATCATGACGGCAATGCTACCTTTGAATCAATTTTCGAAAAAGAGACCGATTGCGATTGGATTGATTACCTGTTGCGTCGCTTTTTTGGGGGCGACTTGGTTAAACAGTGATTATGCCGGACAATTCCGGTATGACGTCAGACGGGCTATCTTAGATGAACTCGTAAATATAAAACCTCTATCCCAAGGTGAGACGGTTGACGTTATCTATGTATTAGGCGGGGGGCAAACCAGTCAGAGGTATAAATATGAAAAAGTTGCTGAACTGTTCAAGGCCGGCGTAACCAAAAAAATCTGGATCATCAATACGCCGGGAATTACGGAATATAGTGAAAAGCTTAAGCGGAATTACACAAATAATGAGTGGGCTTTATCCGAACTCAAGGAATTCGGGGTGCCGGAAGAAAATGTTGAATTCGTAAATGTGAAAAAAAGGTTTTTTGGTACCTTTTCAGAAGCAAGGGATATTTCCGTATTGCTAAAACACCAAAGATATAAGCGAATATTGCTGTTAACCCAACGATATCATACAAAGCGCGTTATGATCAGCTTCAGACATTTTTTATCGGATACGGACACATCTATGTTTATTCAGGCCTCGGCGGAAAAACAAGTATTACGGGAAACGATCGTAGAAATCATCAAATTGATCATTTATAAATGGTTTCTCGTATGATCAGAAAGTCGAAGAGATTATAAAAATCAATATATTATAAAGAGAATAGTAGGGTTTTGAAACGATGACATTCCTTTTTTGGTTTTCCGCCTTCATGATTTTCTATGCATACTGGGGATATCCTTTCGCTCTGATCGTTATTTCAATTTTTAAGAAGTCTGACAACCTCGGCCATGTCCTGTCTGCGGAGACTGATTATCAACCGCCCGTATCATTTATTATCACGGCTTATAATGAGGAAAAACGAATTGAAGACAAGATAAGAAGTACCCTGGCGCTTGATTATCCAAAAGAGAAATTGGAGATTATCGTTGCATCCGACTGTTCGAACGATAAAACCGATTCAATTGTAAAAGCATTTGGAGACAAAGGGGTTAGACTTGTCAGAGCACAGGAAAGAAAAGGTAAGGAAAACGCACAAAAACTTGCGGTCGAGGCATCGCAGGGTAATATCATTATATTCTCCGACGTAGCGACGCATCTGGAACCTGACGGGATAGCACAAATTGTAAAAAATTTTTCGAATTCTTTGATTGGGTGTGTAAGTAGTGAAGACAGATTCATCGATTCGGACGGAAAGATCAGTGGCGAAGGCGCGTATGTGAAATATGAGATGTTTCTTCGGAAACTTGAAGCCAAAGTGAACACAGTGGTGGGGCTGAGCGGATCATTTTTTGCGGCGAGGCGAGAAGTCTGTATGAATTGGGCCGTGGATCTTCAAAGTGACTTCAATACGTTGTTAAATTCTGTAAAAGCCGGACTCAAGGGTGTATCTGATCCAAAAAGCATCGGATATTATCGGAATCTATCCGATGAAAAAAAAGAATTTGATCGCAAGATCAGAACGGTATTGAGAGGGATCTCCGTTCTTATGCAGAATTTGTCCCTTCTCAACCCGACAAAATACGGCATGTTTTCCTGGCAATTATTCAGTCATAAGATTTGCAGATGGCTGGTGCCGTTTTTTTTATTTTTCGTTTTCATTTCAAACGCTTTTATAAGTGGTCATTCAATTTTGTATTTTTTGATCATGATGATGCAAATCGGATTTTATTCGTTGGCTGCCTTTCATCATCGAAAACTATCACGCTCCTCTCGGAATGAGGGCAATGATCCGCATCGCAAATGCAATAAGGGTAAAGAATGGATTGATTCGACAGCCAGGATCGCCTACTTTTTCATTATGGTGAATGCCTCAATCGCTATCGCTTGGTATAAATACAGCAAAGGTGAACGTGCGATTTTTTGGCAGCCATCAAAAAGATAGTCTCACCTCTTCGCATTAAGAAAACAGTTGGATATAGTATTTACCCATTTTGATGAGCAGATTCCTTCTGAAATTCTGGGAAAATTTCAGATGAAACTGCCTTTTGAAATCCGGAAGCGAATCAATCGCTATCAGAGATGGCAGGACCGGCAATCGAGTCTGGTCGGCAAAATATTATTATGTCATGCGCTTGAAAATTTAGACTACAATCATGATTGTTTGACGGGAATAAGCGTTACTCAGCATGGTCGGCCTTCGATCGACGATGAATTTGACTTCAATATATCGCATTCCGGCGGTTGCGTTGTCTGTGCCATTACAAAAGTCGGACGCGTCGGTATCGATATAGAAAAAGTAAATAAAATCAGCATGGAGGATTTTACGGAGTATTTCAGCCGGCAAGAATGGGATCACATTCGCGGGTCGAAAAACCCATATCCTATTTTCTATCGATATTGGACAATGTATGAGAGCATATTAAAGGCGGACGGGCGAGGTCTCTCGTCGGAGTTCAGCAAGATCGCTCTGCACAACAACATGGCCGAATTGGATGAGAAAAGTTGGTTTGTCAATGCATTGAATATTCATCCGGATTATATCTGCAGTATTGCGACCGATACCGAACAACAGCATTTCAATCTCCTCGAAATTACTTGTGATGACCTAATAAGGCCGCCTTGCGCAACGATGAAGCGAATGACTTCTGAGCGATCCCAAACGGATTCCATTGTCGGTCTTTAAAAAAAGGATTTCATCGTGACGATACTTACCGAATACTCAACGACAAACAGGCAGAGAGGCAATGATTGTGCGTCCAATAAACACCGGTTGATTCACTCTTCAATGAAGATACTGATTGGATGGGCAATCGGGGTTTGTGTCGTCGCCTGCAGCGGAGGGGAAATGGAAAACCAAAAGGGCGCGGAAGAAGGAAATAGCGATATTATGTCCGTGAAGCAGGTTTCAAATGAGATGTGGCAAACGCTTGCACAGAAAAAAATTATTTTCGGTCATCAATCGGTTGGCCTTGAAATAATCGAGGGAATGAAATTGATCATGGAAAGCTTGCCGAATACCCATTTGAATATCGTAGAGTTATCCGAAATGAAAGGGAAAGGTAATGGGTGCTTTGCTCACTTCCAGGTGGGGAAGAACCAAGACCCGGAGAGCAAGATAACCGATTTTATCAGCAAAATGAATACGGAACCCGCAAAAAAGGCTGATGTGGCCTTTTTTAAGTTCTGTTTTGTCGATGTGAATAAAAATACGGATATCCATAAATTATTCCAAGATTACAAGACGAGGATGGCTTTGCTAAAAACGAAGAACCCATCGATTATATTCGTTCATTGTACTGTCCCGTTACTCAAAAAAAAGAAGTCATCCATCAAATCATGGATTAAAAACCTCCTTGGAAAGCAAGACCATTTTTTTGATTTCCGACACAATATCAAGAGGAACCAATATAACGAAATGATTATTGCCGCGTATCAAGGGAAGGAACCAATTTTTGATATCGCCAAAGCGGAATCAACATATCCGGATGGCAGAAGAGAATTCTTCATCGAAAAGGATCGAAGATATTTTTCACTGATCCCTGAGTACACCTATGACGGCGGCCACCTGAATGAAATTGGACGCCGGCGGGTCGCCGAGCAACTCCTCCTTCATCTCGCTAACCTTTGATGTATAAAATTTCGGCAGCATGGGGCTTCTTGAATTTTGAGATCCGTATGCTGCATTGAAATCCCCAAAAAGTTTTAGTGCTTTTATGACTGGCCGTAAGTCAAACCAGGAAGAACTGGGAAAAATATCCGATGAATCAGAAAAGATCATATAAAATAAAAGAGTTTTCTTCTAATTTGCAAGGTGAAGTCAATCGTTTGATATCTCAGGTGGATCTTTTCTGGGAAAAGGAAATTAGATGTTACCGACAGTTTGGGTTGCAGGATGGCATGTCGATACTGGAATGTGGAAGCGGTCCCGGCCATGTTATTTATAAAATTTTGGCGGAGTATCCAGCTTGCCGTGCAACTGCTGTTGAAATCGATCCGTATCTTGTGAGAATACTAAATGAGCGGCTCAATAGCCACGGAGAGAAACGCTGTGCAGTCCTTCAACAGTCCATAACGGATTTGGGTTTCTCCGATAACCGCTTTGATTTTGTGATCACGCGACTGGTTTTGGAGCATTTACCTGATCCTGTCGGGGCTGTGAAAGAGGTACTCAGGGTGTTAAAACCAGGCGGTAAAGCCGTATTCGTGGATAACGATTTTGAGATGCATTTGAAAACATTCCCGGAAATTCCCGAGTTTAATACATTCTATGATGCTTATTGCAGGTCCAGAATTGAGGAAGGTGGTAATCCGAGGATCGGGCGTGAATTGCCGGTCATTTTAAAAAAAGCCGGCTTCACCCATGTGGACATGGAGGTTATCTGCGCCCACAGCGGTGTAAAGGGCGATCAAATGTTCTTGAAGACAGAGGGTATCGGTATCCCATCACAGTTAGTTAAAGATGGCTATTTACATAAGAATGTATTGGATCAATTGGCGATTCAGTGGCATAAAACATTAGCAAATAAGGACCACTCCATATTCCGACAATTGTTTGTTGCTGGTGGAGAAAAAGGTATTACGAATGAAACAAGGAGGCGCCCGGACGAGTGGTCCGATGTTATATCCGCGAGCCTCCCACCATCCATGGCATCATCAGAACGGATCGATTCCGTTACGAATTCTGATCGGCCTGCCGAACGGATTAATGCCATCCAAAAGGTGTTTTCCGTCCCTCCTGAAAAACAGCTGATCCCACTATCAGACTATCTTCGGGATCAAGTTGCGAATTTGTTGCATCTTACAAAAAAACAAGTTGACCAGGACGAACCTGTCATCAATCTCGGCTTCGATTCGTTGATGGCTGTAGAAGTGAAAAATAATGTGGAGACGGATTTTGATGTACAAATATCGGTTATGGACTTTTTTGAGGGACAGAGCATTGCCGATGTTGCGAAGTCAGTATGGGTGAAGCTAAAGAACAAAGTACAGGGGAACGTATTACCGGGAAATGGACAATATATCGATGACGCTCCCGAAGCGCTTGCCAATGGCGGTGATTCAAAAAAAGTTGAAAAAGATGAAGTCGTTGAGTGGGAAATTGGTGAGATATGATGCCAGTCGAGATTTTGGGGCGATTGAAAACAAGGGGTATTCAGATCTGGGCTGAGGACGGGCGGCTTAGATTCCGAGCCCCAAAAGGAGCCTTGACTCCCGATCTGCGAAACACGCTCGAATTGCATAAAAATGAAATTATACGACAACTTACGCAAACCGCCGGTGAAATAAGCTCCCAATTCCCCTTGTCATATAATCAGCAGTCGCAATGGTTTTTATATCGGATGGCGCCTGCATCTTTCGCTTACAATGTCGCCTTGGTGTGTCGGGTTGTCTCCACGATCAATGCCGATGCAATGCTCGAAGCGACACGAAAGCTGATAAAACGTCATCCAATCCTGAGGACAACCTATGGTTTAACAAATGGAAAAGAGGAAGGGGATCTTTGCCAAACAGTTCACGATGAATTGGAACCGGGATTTTATCCTGTCGATGCATCAGGATGGATTGAAGATGAAATAAAACATAAAGTACACCAGTATTACGCGGAACCGTTTGATCTTGAGCATGGTCCGATTTTACGGCTCTATCTCATCCGCAGATCAGATGAAGATCACATTTTGATGATAACCGTTCATCACATTGCATGTGACGGATGGTCGATTAATATTTTATGGAATGACCTGAAGATACTATATCGTTCTGAGATCACCGGCACTGCTGCCGAACTGACCGAGGTCGCCTGGCAGTATACGGATTTTATACAAGAGCAGGCACATATGCTCACGGGGCAAGTGGGAAAGGCGCTGAATGATTTTTGGAAAGGGAAACTCGCGGGAAAACTACCATATTTAAATCTTCCCACTGATTTCGACCGTCCACTAGTACCGCGGTTTCAAGGAGCTTCCCATCACTTTGAACTTGATCGGGACGACTACGCCAACGTCATCGATTTTACCAAGGCGGAGAAAGTAACTCCTTATATTTTTTTTCTCGCCGCTTTCCAGATGCTTTTAATGCGCCTCAGCAACCAGTCGGATATTCTGGTCGGCACGCCATCGGCAGGTCGCACTCGTCCGGAGTACAAGGATATTTTTGGAAATTTTATCAATCCAATTGTCATGCGTGGAGATCTCTCAGGTGATTTGACGTTTCGGGAACATCTGAACAGAACACGCAAAATTGTTTTTCAAGCGATAGAATACCAGGATTACCCTTTCCCGATGCTTGTGGAAAATATCGGTCCGGATCGAGATATCAGCCGGTCTCCCATTTTTCAGGTAATGTTCAACATACTCAATCGGAGGACGCTCGGTCCATCGATTGATTTTTTTGCCGGCGCTTCCCCTGATGTTCCGCTGGATTACGGAGATGTAAAAGCTCTGCCGTTCTATATCGATCAGCAGGAAGGGCAGTTTGATCTGACATTAGAAATTATCGATACGGATCAATTATTTGCATGTGTCCTGAAATATAGCACGGACCTTTTCAGGGAAGAAACCATTGCCGCCATGGCATTTGATTTTCAGATTTTTTTAAAAAATAGCATGGCGGATCCGCAAAAAAGAATTTCCAATTTTCCAATCAGCGAGGATAGATATCGAAAACAGCCAACATCAAAAATCCGCGAAAGCAGAAAAAAGGTGGCCGTTGCCGCTACATTCACATCAGAAACACTGCAGGCGCCGCTTGAATTTTGGTTTGATAAGCTTGGGGTTGCGATCGAAATCCTTTTTACTCCTTACAATCAAGTCTTTCAGCAACTGCTTGATCCTTCCAGTCTGTTCTCAAGAAATGCGGACGGAATAAATGTTGTTCTGCTTCGTTTTGATGACTGGCTGAAAGACCGGGAGAACGCATCCCGCACGGCATGCCTGCCCGCAAAGACAATTGATGGTATCAAACAAAGCGGGGAAGAATTTCTTACAGCGCTTACGACTGCCGTCGAGCGTTCCAAAGCGTACCATGTTATCTGCTTTTGTCCGTCTTCCCCGGACATTCAAGCCAATGAAGCGATCCGGTCATTTCTGGCCGAAACCGAATCCGAACTGATTCATCGGCTACGTCAAATAAGCGGGGTCGTGTGCGTGGGGTCGAAAGAACTTTGGGACGCGTATCCTGTCAAAGACTATTATGAACCCATGGGAGAAAAAGTCGGACATATTCCTTTTACGCAGACCTTCATCGCCTCCCTGGCCACCATGATCACCCGAAAAATATATTCCTTCATCAACATCCCCATCAAGGCGATTATTCTGGATTGCGATCAAACTCTTTGGAAAGGAGTCGTAGGAGAGGATGGGCCTCTAGGGGTGAAAATAAACCCCGTTTACAGGGTGTTCCAGGAGTTGTTGGTTTCACAATATGAAGCCGGCCGACTCATCTGCCTTTGCAGTAAAAATAATGAAAGTGATGTTTTTGAGGTCTTTGATCGTCACCCGGATATGATACTGAAAAGAGAACACATCTCCTTCCATCGAATTAACTGGCTGGCCAAATCGTTGAATATCCGATCGCTTGCCGAGGAAATCAATATCGGGCTTGAAAGTTTTCTGTTTATCGATGACAGTCCTATCGAGTGCGCTGAAGTCACGGCAAACTGTCCCGATGTCACAACCCTGCAACTCCCACAAGAACCGAAAGACATGTCACGGTTCATCCGTCATGTCTGGGCATTTGATCATCAGCAAAAAACTACCGAGGAGGACAGAAAACGGACGCACCTCTATAAGCAGGCGTTAGAACGAGATGCATTCCTGCGGAAGTCTTTGACATTTGGTGACTTTATTCAGGGTCTCGATCTGAAAATTTCTATTTCGGAAATGTCGCTGTCCCAGCTCCCCAGGGTTTCTCAGCTAACCCAGAGAACCAATCAGTTCAATTTTACAACCATCAGGCGAAGCGAAGCAGATATTCGCGATTTAATCAAATCCGGTCGTTACGCTTGTCACGTTGTTGAGGTGAATGACCGGTTCGGTGATTACGGTCTGGTGGGAGTGGTGCTGTTTGAAACCCAAACGGATGCAATAAAGGTGGATACATTCCTGCTGAGTTGCCGTGTTCTTGGCAGAGGGGTTGAGCACGCGGTGATGGCGTCCCTTGGAAGGGAAGCCATCAAACGCAACAAAAAAAATGTCGAACTTTCTTATTTTCCGACCGCCAAGAACCAGCCGGCGTTTCATTTTTTGCAATCCGTCGGAAATGGTTTTGAACAGAAAAGTGAGGCCGGACTGAAGTTCTGTCTACCGGCGATAAAAGCGGCCTCCATTTCATTCATGCCCCTATCCATGGACATTGGATTATCTCCTCAGGAGGAGGGTGATTCCGACCCGTCGGGTGGAAGTCAGTATTCACCAAAAGTATCCAATGCCGCTGTGATTCAGGAGATTGCAGAGAAGCTTTCCGAACCGACGCAATTGCAATCTGCTATCGCGCTTCGTGAAAAAATAAAAAGCGCGGATAAAGTCCGTCCGGATCTTGTCACTGCCTTTGCAGAACCCAGAGCCCCCACAGAAAAGAATGTGGCATCCGTATGGAAGGATGTGCTTGGGTTGAAAATGATAGGAGTGAACGATAATTTTTTTGAACTCGGTGGACGATCCATTCTGATGCCCAGAGTTGTCATCCAGTTGAAAAAGACTTTCGGCATCGATATATCGCTTGTGGATATGTTCCAATACCCAACGATCGCTTTAATCGCAAGATGTATCGATAGTAGAAAGGGGGCATTGGACACACAAGAAAAAATCAACGCTTTCCCAACTAGAACCTCCCTGTTTTCCTCCCTCTCTTGTGAGCGTAAAAGCGAGTATTCGGGAAAGGTCGCGATAATCGGCATGTCCGGGCGTTTCCCCGGAGCGGGGAATATTACCGTTTTTTGGGAGAATTTGATCAACGGTGTGGAATCGGTTACGGATTTTTCAGACGAAGAGTTGGCGGCTTCAGATGTCCCCAAAAGTCTCCTTGATAACGCAAAATATGTCAAACGCAGCCCTGTACTGGACAGTATTGACATGTTTGACGCTTCTTTTTTCGGTTATAGTCCGCGTGAGGCCGCCTATACTGACCCACAACATCGAATTTTTCTCGAATGCGCCTGGCATGCCTTGGAAGACGCCGGGTATGATTCTGAACAGTATCATGGCTTGATAGGCGTGTATGCCGGCTGCGGCATGAACAATTATCTGTTAAAAAATATTCTTGCGCGTACTGAATTGATGGAATCGATTCTCAATTTTCAAACCTTTATCTCAAATGACAAGGATTTCCTTTCTACACGCGCATCCTACAAGCTTGGGCTTACAGGACCGAGCCTTGTTATCCAAACGGCATGTTCCACGTCTCTCGTCGCGGTGCAACTGGCTTGTCAGAGCTTGCAGACCCATCAATGCGATATGGCCCTTGCCGGTGGGGTTTCAACCCAGACGCCGAGATTGAAAGGCTATCTATACAATGAAGGCGAAATTTTTTCTCGGGATGGCGTTTGCCGTCCTTTTGATAAACAAGCCTCCGGAACGTTGTTGGGTGAAGGTTGCGGAGTCGTCATGTTGAAACGCCTTGAGGATGCACTTGCGGACAGAGATCATATATATGCGGTAATCATCGGGGCGGCCGTCAACAATGACGGTTCTATAAAAGTCGGTTATACGGCTCCCGGAGTTACGGGACAGTCGGAAGTCATATCCATGGCCCATGATTTTGCCGGGATAGACCCGGTTACCATCGGCTATGTCGAGGCGCATGGCACTGGCACAAGATTAGGAGATCCCATTGAGGTCGCCGCTCTGACCCAGGCTTTTCGACGAAAAACAGATAAAAAGGGCTTCTGCGCCCTTGGATCCGTGAAATCCAATATCGGTCATCTCGACATCGCAGCAGGGATCGCAGGGTTGATAAAGGCAACTCTCTCATTAAAATACAAACAGATACCGCCAACCATTCATTTCATAGAACCTAATCCGGAATTGAATCTTGAAAAAAGTCCTTTTTATATCAATACCCGCCCATTGACCTGGAACTCGGTCGGAGACGTTCCTCGTCGAGTCGGTGTCAGCTCGTTTGGTGTCGGAGGTACCAACGCCCATATCATCGTTGAAGAGCCCCCGAGCCGTGAAAAAAAAACATTGCTGCGGCCATATTATTTGATCCCGATATCGGCAAAGACCGAGGCTGCGGTTGCTGCCGCTACGAGGCAATTGGCGGACCACCTTAGAGGGGATTCGAATGTAAACATAGCGGATGCAGCCTATACGCTGCAGGTCGGCCGAAGAGCCTTTAAATACCGAAAATCCATCGTATGTCGTGACGGTATAGAGGCGTTACAATGCCTTGACACGGCGGATGCGGGAATCCTCGTAGCCGGATCCTGCGATGCAACGGATAAACCCGTCGTTTTCATGTTTACAGGGCAAGGCGCGCAATATGTGAACATGGCGAAGGAAATCTACGCTTACGAGCCGGAATTCAAGAGACATATCGACTACTGCGCCAAGATGCTTCGACCCCATATGGGATTGGATATCAGGGAAATCATCTATCCGCCGGATGGAAGTCATGATGAAGCGACTGAAAAATTGAATCAAACCGCCGTTTCGCAACCAGCGCTCTTTATGGTTGAGTATGCGTTTGCACGATTATGGATGAGTTGGGGGGTTAAGCCGCAATCCATGATCGGGCACAGTATTGGGGAATATGTCGCGGCTTGTCTATCCGGAGTGTTTTCACTGGATGAAGCGTTGAAACTTGTGGCTTCCAGGGGGCGTTTGATGCAGGAGCAACCGCCCGGATCCATGCTGGCCGTATCCGTTTCGGAAAAAGAGATACAACCGCTTCTCGAAGAGGGGGTTTCCGTTGCCGTAATCAACGCCCCATCGCGATGTGTTGTTTCAGGACCAACGGAAGCCATTGATGACCTCCACCGGAAAATCATCGAAAAAAAATTGGCGATACAATGTACCCGGCTCCACACTTCCCATGCCTTTCACTCGGATATGATGGAGCCTGTTGTAAAACCTTTCACGGAAATCGTCAAAAAGGCGAATCCGACTTCCCCGCGGATTCCCTTTATTTCCAATTTTACCGGGACCTGGATAACCGATGGACAGGCAAGTGATCCGGCTTATTGGTCGTCTCATCTGCGCGGCGCCGTGCGTTTTTCTCAAGGTGTGGATACGCTCTTGGAAGAAACCGACGCGGTTTTTCTAGAAGTTGGGCCCGGGAATACCCTTTGTTCCCTCTGCCGCCAGCATGGTAAAGACGGGCGGCAGGTCTGCGTGTTGCAATCCATGCGACATCCAAACCAGAAATATTCCGATGAGGCTTTATTATTAAAGACAGTCAGCCAACTTTGGGTTGCAGGGGTTTCAATCAAATGGAGCGGACTCCATCGGGATGATCCTCGAAATCGTATCCCGCTGCCTGGTTATCCGTTTGAGCGCAAAAGATTTTGGGTTGTACCGCAAACTGTGACATCGAAGTTTGAGATGAATGAAGGGGATGTGATGGATGCCCCTTTCAATGAACAGAATATGGAATTTTCCCTAAAACACGAGCGACCCGATATTCAGAGCAAGTATGTTGCGCCTATCCGTGAGGCAGACCAGAAACTATCGAAAATCTGGCAGGAAGTTCTCGGAATTGAAAAGGTCGGGATCAATGACGATTTTTTTGAACTGGGTGGAAACTCACTGATTGCAGCGCAAATGATTTCACGGATTCGAGGCGCATTCCATAATGAGCTTCCCGTACAGAAAGTGTTTGAGATACCGACAATCGCTATGCTTTCCGAATTCATCGAGAGCGCTGAATTCAAATCCGGAGAATGCCGGGTGTTGCCTTTTGAAAAACGGCAACAGAGCGGGGCCTTCCCGCTTTCTCTCTCGCAACAGCGACTATGGTTCATCAATGAGCTGGAGCCACTAAGTCCTGCCTACAATATTGTTCAGGCCATACGAATAGTCGGGGACATTAATGAAAGTCATCTGCAGAGATCACTTGATGCGATTCTTGCACGGCATGAAGTTCTCAGAACCGTCTTTAAAACGGAAGATGGTCGACCGATTGCTGAAGTAACCGATCGTACGACAATTACAATTGAAAAAATAGATACGGAAAACAGCAGGGGCGGGAATGGCGAAGAACGAGCGCGAGCTTGGGTCCGAAAGAATGCGCCGATTCTTTTCGACCTGGAGAAGGGGCCGCTGATCAGAGCCTTTTTATTCAATATTGGGGCAGCAGAGCACTTTTTTGTTTTGATCATGCATCATATTATATCCGATGGATGGTCCATGGGCGTCTGGATGAATGAACTCGCTATTTTTTATAGTGCATTTGAATCCATGAAGTCGACGTCATTGCCTGACCTCCCGGTTCAGTATTCCGATTACGCCATTTGGCAGAAAAAATGGCTGGAGCAGAAGGATTTATCAGAACAGGAGGCGTATTGGAAAAAGCAACTTGCCGGTCCATTGCCCGTAATGCAATTACCGGCTGACTATCCACGTCCGGCAGAACCCAAATACACCGGGATGGCCAATTTTTTCTTTCTGTCTCGAA
This sequence comes from Desulfobacterales bacterium, assembly GCA_041740615.1. Classification (GTDB taxonomy): domain Bacteria; phylum Desulfobacterota; class Desulfobacteria; order Desulfobacterales; family SURF-7; genus DYJD01. Next base: position 1,615 of record JBGSLR010000095.1, on the reverse strand, counting down.
AGTTGACGAAAGAACTCAGGTATCTGAGTAAAAAAGAAAGTACTTCTTTATATGTTGTCATGCTTGCGACGTATATGGCGTTTCTTTCGAGGTATTCAGGGTTGAAAGATATCATCGTCGGTTCACCTTATGCCAATCGCGATATGGTTGAAACGGAGACGCTGATTGGTTTTTTTTTGAATATGCTTCCCATACGGGTTGTCTTTTCGGATGGAGACAGTTTTACTGAAATGATCCGAAAAGTGCACAGCGCCAGCTTCGAAGCGCTGGCCCATAAAGATTTACCATTTGAACAACTCGTGAAAATATTGCAACCAGAGCGCTCGTTAAATTTCCACCCATTGTTTCAGGTGATGTTCGCGTTCCAGAATTTTCCAATACCGATTATTGAAAAAGCACTCCTGACATTTTTCCCAACGGTTATGGATAGGGGATCTACGGAATTTGATTTTTCACTTTATATGTGGGAGGAAAACGACGAACTTCACGGCATATTTGAATACAGTCTGGAACTGTTTCAGCAAGAAACGGTTATGCGAATGGTCGGGCATTTCCAGAAATTGATTGAAAGGTTGGTTGCCGAACCGGCAAAAGCGTTATCGATGTTGCCATTGCTGCTGGAAAGCGAGGAAAAACAGCTACTCATAGAATGGAATAATACGCGTGTCCATATCCCGGATGATGTCTGCTTTCACCAGCTTTTTGAGGCTCAGGTTGGGAAGACTCCGGATGCAATCGCGTTGGAATTTTATAAAGATCGTCTTACTTACAGAGAGCTTGATCAACATGCGAATCAACTGGCGAATTATCTGAAAAAGTTTGGTGTCGGACCGGATGTGTATGTGGGAATTTGCATTGAACGCTCTTTAGAAATGATGGTCGGTCTTTTGGCGATTCTTAAAGCTGGTGGTGCATATGTTCCGCTTGATCCCGAATATCCCAAAGAACGCTTGGCCTATATGCTTGAATGTGCGAACGTCCAGGTGCTTCTCACACAAGAGTCATTGAAGAAGGAAATTCCGAAGAACGCCGCCATGATTGTCTGTATTGATAGGGATTGGGAAACGATATCAAGGGAAATCCGGGAAAAACCGGTAGCAAATTCCGAAGTAAAACCGCTGACTCCCGATCATCTTGCCTATGTCATTTTTACTTCGGGATCGACCGGAAAACCCAAAGGAGTCCAAATCCCGCACAGGGCGCTCGTAAACTTCTTGAAAAGTATGGAGCATGAACCGGGTTTTTCATCTCAGGATGTTTTATTGGCGATTACGACACTCTCATTCGATATCGCCGGTTTGGAGCTATATCTTCCTCTTATCACGGGTGGTAAAACGATCATCGCAAGCCGGAATGTCGCCGGAGATGGGATTCAATTGCGTGATTTGCTGTCAAGTTGCGGTGCCACAATGGTACAGGCGACGCCAAGTAGCTGGCGAATGTTGCTTGCCGCTGGATGGGAAGGAAATGAAAATTTGTACATATTCAGACGGGTGAACTAGTAAAACTCATCCGATCCATGCCAAATCTGGCTGTTGCTCTTTGAAATAGGCGGATAACGCGTCTACGATCACATTGAATGATGAGATCTTCTTTTTTCGACAGGTCTCTTTTA